>NZ_JBSFVT010000024.1:0-100896 GCF_053592455.1 Streptomyces sp. NPDC002676
AGCGGACGAACCACGCCCATCTCTCCCGCCACGAAAGGGAGTTCATGCCCACCCACCCGAACTAAACGATCACGTTCGGAAAGCGGATGGCATCTGAGACAGGGCTCAACCGGATGGCCAGGCGACTACTCTGAGATTCGCCGCATCGGGATCCAAGTCCTGGCATCGCAACGTGAGCTGCTTGCCAGGCTGCCGAGGTGTCCAGTCATAGTGGAGCAAAGCCTGGCGAATGGCAGCCGCAACCAATCCCGGTGCGATCACCACTCCGTGCTCGAGCCACGTCACCATGCGCTGCCCGTCTGCTTCCCCGTGCACGACGACGATGGCCAGACCGGGCTCGTCGTTGGGTGCGACCACCCAACGGTAACTTTCGCCGTCGACAACAATCGTCCGCGTGCCCCTTTTCGCTATGCCCACGCAGCGCAGACTTTCACAGCCCGTACGCTCCGGCCTGCGGTGTTCCTGATCGTTTCCTTATCTGAAGCGGCCTCTCCGTCCGGTTTGTCGGTGTTTACGAAGCGTCGGCGAACCGGTCGAAGAGGTCTTGTGGTGAAGTCTGACAGAGAGATCATGGAGATATTCGAGGCGTACGACCTGACCGAGACAGTCTGGTTGGCGGCCACCCTGACGGTACGAGTTCTGAGCCCGCCCCGGCGGGCAAGCCGCAGCATCTTCTTGGGAGCGGCCCGCGCCGTGACGGACTGGACCATCCGCACCTTCATCGAGCAGCGCATTGGCTGGCCCACAGATCAGCCGGGGTTGAGTAGACCAGTACGTCTGCGTGCGTAGGCAGTTCCAGGCAGGTCGTCTCCGCTACCGGCGGGTTACTTGCTCCCTGGTGTCTGAGCTGGGACTACGGGGCCGTCTCGGCTGCGTTGCTCCTGCTGATGAGTACCAGCCCAAGTGGCGTGCAGGTGTGCCAAACGGCTTGGCCTTCGCGCTGGCTGACAATCAAGCCCGCATGCCGAAGCGCCTTGGCGTGCTCGGAGGCGGAGGACTTGCTGATGCGGAGGTCACGTGCCACCTCGGTGGTGGTCCGCTGTCGGGTGAGCAGGGCGAGGATGGCGGCCCGGGTGCGCCCCAGGAGGGCAGCCACCGGATCGTTGGTCGTGGATTCCTCCAGCAGCGTCAGCGCAGTCACCGCGCGGTAGACCAGTAGCGCAGGACGGTGGGGGTAGTCGCCGACCAGAGGCCGGCCGGCCCAGGACGCCGAAGGCAGCAGGGTGATGCCGCGCCCGGCCAGGTGGATCTCACGGTTCTCGGGGGAGTCGATCTCCAGGACGGCTCCGCGCCAGCAGATCCCAGAGGTCAGACCGGCCAGCATCGCGCGGATCCCGTGCCGGGCGAGAATCTGGGTGCGCCATGCCTGCTCCGCGTCGAACCCGGAGGTGATTCGGTCCCAGGCGGGGGCCAGGAGACCGTTGTACCCGGCGCGTACCGCGCCTTCAAGTAACTGCCAGGCAGCTTGGTCCTGTTCGGCGAGGTGGATTTTCCACGGAGTTCGCGGGCGACCGGCGGCGCATGCACGCTGCAGTTCGGCGCGCACGAACGCGGTGGGGCTCGACCGTACCTGGTCCAGCCCGTCATCGAGTCCCCGGCTGAGGGGATCAAGGAACAGCGGTCCTTTCCCCGTCGGAGGTACGAGTTCCAAAAGAGGGCGTGCGGCGCGCGGGAAAGTCCGGAGCGTTCGTTGCTGCCATCGGGAGAAGACCGGGTCGATGCCCTGCTGTTGCAGCATGGCTGTGGCGAGGACTAGTTCCATCAGCGGTGCTGGAGCTGGCGCCAAGGTGACCTGCAGAAGGTCCTCCAGCGTGAAGTGCACGCAAAGCATCGAACTCCCCTGTGTCAGCCGGCGTCAGCCTGCGTCGGAGCTGCACTGTTCGGGCAAGACCGAATCCTTTGCAGCGCTCCGGGCGGACTGCCGACCATGGAGTTGTACGGAGCTTGCCGAGTCTCGACCATCAGAGGCCGGAGAAAGAAGGCGTAAATCGGACGCCCGTCCCTGAGAAGCCTATAGGCCGCAGCGGCCCCAGGCAGTGGCTGGAGCCAAGCGGGCGCCGGCGGGGGGAGCTAGACGGCGTGATGGGTGATCGATCCGCACGACAGCATCGATGGCTTGGGTCGGCTCCATCGGCCGGACAGCAACACGGTACTTCGCAAGTCTGATCGGGCCGGGCACACCATCGAACGACAGAAAGCAGAGGCAGCATCATGAACGGCACACGTATCCGCAAGGTGGCGGCGACCGCCGTAGGTACCGCATTGCTTCTCACCGGCATGACCGGTGCGCTCGCCACTCAGGCCTCGGCCTCGCCGAGTGCCCCGTACATCGGTGACGGCTACCCCAACAACATCCATGGGGTCTGGTGCGTTCAGCACCTGGTCAACGACGTGGCGCAGTCGAAGGGCAAGGGCCGGCCATTGGCGGAGGACCACCTCTGGGGGCCCCAGACGAAGAAGTGGGTCGAGTGGTACCAGGGAGTTTCGCGTCACGGTCTGAGCCAGGACGGCATCGTGGGCAAGGGCACCGGCGGCTGGCTGCTGCTCGACGGGGACAGCTACTACGGCGGTCGCAACTACTGCTACAACTACGTCCCTTCGTACTTCTGACGGGTCGGCGGCGGCCGGAACCCTGATGTTCCGTGGAACGGGGGACGGAACATCGTTGTCGGCAAGCCACCAGGCTGAGAAGGCGGATTTCGAGGTATGCCTCGGGGATCTCCTTCACCTCCGGCGGGTGCCCAGGTGTTCTGTCCACGGGGCGGCATCGAACAGAGAAACCGCAGTTCAGAAGCCCGCTGGCTCCGGCCGGTCGGCCGGGACCGTGAGGATATACCACGGCATGTACGTGACTGTCGGGGGTGGCGATGGACCTGGATCTGGAACGGGTCGAGGTCGAGTGGGCCGGCGGGGACGGTGGCGGGCTGCGGAAGTCGGTGCTCGGGGCAGCGGCTCGGGTCGCCCCCCGGGCAGCGGCACTTCACGGGCTGGTACTGGGCTGCGACGACGGAGTCATTGGCGGGGTTCGAGTCCTGGCTGGAGCGGGATCGGGCGATGTTGCTCGATCACGATCGGCGGGTGGTGGGACTGGCCTTACAGCAGTTCCGGGTGTCGTGGCCGGGGCCGCGCGTCGGATCTCGCACACGCCCCACTACTTCGCGCGCCTGGAGGGCGGGGCTGGCTTGCTGATCGATGTCCGGCCGGCGGACCGGGTGGGGCCGAAGGACGGTCGGACTGTTGGAACATCATGAGCGTGTTGCCCGTCATCGTGTGGACGGTCTGTGGGAGGAGGTCGACCGCATCCAGGCCGAGTTGGCCGTGGCGGAGCGGGAATGGGGGAGTGGGTGCTCGCTCCTGGCGGCGACAGCGCCGCGGGTCCCCGGGCCGTCTAGGTTCTGCGGGGGCGGATACGCAGTCGGTGCTGCCCGGGCCCCCGGAGGCGGCGAAGCCGAAATCGGTGGTGCTGGTGTGGTGTGAGGGGCTGGCCTGGTCGGTGCCTCCGCTGATCTGCCAGCAGTTGGCCTGTGCCTTCGGTATGGAGGTGGTGCCGGCGAAGGTGAAGGCGCTGCGTTCGAAGGCGAAGCGCCTGGTGGCCCGTGGCTGGCTGGCCGAGCCCGCGCCGGGTCGATTCACGCTCGCGAAGGGTGTGGCCGGACCAGGCGGCGGGTCATGAGCAGGGTCATCGACCAGTAGACCGTCGCCTCGGCTCTGCTGGTGCGGCGTTCGAAGTCACGTGTTGGCTCAGGTGCTGTTGAACACGGTCGGCGCCGCGCTTCTGCTCCTCGTCGGCTCATGTGCGGACTCCTGCCGTGGGCAGGACTTAAAACCATCTGGACGCTGGGCGGCGACGCACTCGGCGTCTCGGCCGATGATTGGCAGAGAACGACCAGCGTCGGCGCGTCGGGGCCGTCGAAGGCAGCCGCTTCGCTGGGGATCGACGTAACTGTGCTGGCCGCGATGGTCGGGGTCTTCCTGCTGCTGGGGCTGCTGTACGCGTGGGGGCAGGTGTTCCCCCGCTGGACGCTGGCCCTGTCCGGACGACGGGTCCCGCGCCTGCTGCCACTGATCCCGGCCTGGCTGACTGGCATCCCCCTGACAATGTACGGAGCCGTCCTCATCGTCATGGCCCCGCTCATGGCCGTCGGCGTGCTGCCCGAGATCAAGCCGTCCCCGCCGTTCACCACCAGCTCGGGGATCACCTGGTTTGTCGAGTTCGGTGGCCTGGCATTCGGTGGTCTGGGCCTCGGCCTCGTCGTGGCCGCTCGCTCCTATGCCGCCCGCACCCACCCCGTCTGTGCCAGCGCCACGGCAACGAACCGGCCCGAGTAGTCGGGTACCGGGAGCACCCAAGCGATTTGACGGCGTGCTCGAGACGGCTGTTCGGGGACCTCAACCACGTCCGGCACCGACCGCGATCACCCGAACGAGACTCCCGTTCGATCGACAAGCTCCTTGATCGGTACGACAACGACTTCCAAGGGTTACGGACTCATCCGGCACATTGGCCAAGTCACGCGGCGTCTTCCTGTGAGCCGCAGGGATCGGTAGCTACCGCCGACGGAGATCACCGACTCGGCAGGTATCGGCGGACGTCCGGTTAATCCTCGATTGTGCTTCGGTGCCGGGGACTGCGCTGACCATCGGATCGGCCACCGGATTGGCCGAAACTGTACATACACCGGTTCGATTCAAGATCTACTGTTCCCACCGAGGGGGCCGCTTCCGCCTGCCCCTTCGCGCTCAGGAACCGGACGCCGCACCACCTGACCTGCCCAACGGAGGAGAACTCGAAATGTCCGTGATGAAGACAGGATCACGCGTCGCCTTGGTCGGCGCGGCCGCCGTGCTTGCGCTCGGCGGCCTGGCCGGGCAGGCCAACGCCAGCTACGTCAACATCGACAGCTGGCACACGTTCACCTGCTCCAACTCCGCCCCGGGGGCCTACTTTTGTCTCTGGTACAACTCCAACCATGGTGGCGGCATCTGGTCCAGCAGCGCCCAGGCCGTTCCCACGCTGTCCGGTAACTTCAGTGACGGTAACCCCGTGAGGAACGACGCCGCATCCGCCGAGAACGCGAGCGCCTGCGACGTGGGCATTTGGGTCTACCCCAATTTCGTGGGAGACGAGAACTGGTTGAGCCCCAGCATGGGCGGCAACCTCAACTCGTGGCTGAAGAACAACGAAGCGTCGATCGCCATGGACGATGCCTCGCGCTCCTACTGCCCCACCGTCTGACGGTCCCCGTCCCATGCATGCCCAAGGCCTGCCCGTCGGCTGACACCGGCGGGCAGGCCGCCTCGCGAACTCGGAGGAGAAGAACCGTGACTGCCGCAGCGAGAGTCCGCCGACGGCGGCTCCTGGCGATGGCGCTGATCGCCCTGGCGGCAAGTGGGTGCTCCGCCGAGCAGGCGGCATCGCCGCCCGCCCCGGCGCTGCCACCCGCTGCGGTACCGACGCCCACCCCCGGTCCCAAGCAGGTTGCCACGCTCCGGTTGCCGATCGTGGACTACATGCTCACACCCCAGCAGTCGGCTGAACTGAAGTGGGTGAACGCCGAGAAGGTCGCTGTGTGCATGAAGCGGTACGGCTTCGACCTGCCAGTGGCGCCGAGTCCGGTCGTCTCGCCCTCCGACTCCGTCATGTTCCGTCGCTACGGCGTGACCGATCCGGCAAGCGTCAGCACCTGGGGATACCACCTGCCCAGACGCGGCATTGCTGCCCCGCAAGCCACGCTCTCCCCGGCGGAGAACGCCGTGCTGCTCGGTCGGGACGCCGCCGGCAAGCCGATGACCAGCTCGAACGGGCAGGCGGTGCCGACCGGAGGATGCCAGGGCAAGGTCAACACCGAGCTCAGCTCGCTCCATACGGGCGGGCCGGGCTCAAGCGGCGGCACGTCCCAACTCGCCGCGCGGACCAAGGGAGAGAGTTTCGCTCACTCGATGGCTGATCCGCGTGTGCAAAAGGTTTTCGGGCGCTGGTCGGAGTGCATGCGCGGCGACGGTTTCAGCGCGCCGAACCCGATGGAGGCCGGAGCGGATCTGCCGTCCGTGAAGGAGCCCAAGCCGGACGCCGCCGAGATCCGCATGGCGCAGGCCGATGTGGACTGCAAGACGCGCACCAACCTGGTCGGGATCTGGTTCGCCGTCGAAGCCGACTACCAGAAGGCCGCGATCGCCCAGCAGCCGAAGGCGTTCGCCAGGCTCAAGGCGGAGCGTGACGCGCAGGCCGCCCAGATCGAGCAGCTCGTCACCGGGCTGGCCAGCCGCTGAGGCCGCATCTTGCGGGCCGCGCGGCGGCCCTGGGCCCTCACTCCCAGGCGTACTCCGCCAGTTGGAAGGCGGGCTTCCGCGAGTGCGCGATGGCGCGTTGCGGTGCCCCAGTTCACCCGTGCGGGACGTATCAGGACACGACCTCCTCGGGCCCGCCGCGGCATCGACTCCTCCGAACGCCTGAGCGCCGGGGCGACCTATTCGCCGCCTTCCTCACCCTTGCTGCGGCCCTCACCTGCTGGAAGAAGCTTGCTCGAATCATCGTTCGTGTTGACTCATCGCGGTGACGAGGGTGGAGGAGACGTGGGCCAGGGCGGGGTCTGCAGCGATGAAGAACGTTTCGACTCCGGCCAGTTCGTGGTTCATGCGGGCCATCGGCATTTCGTACTCCAGGTCGTGAACGTTGCGGACTCCGCGGATGACGACGTCGATTCCGGCTCGGCGGCAGTAGTCGACCAGCAGGCCGCCGGTGTGGGAGTCGACCGTGACGTTGCTCAGGTCAGTTGCTGCCACGCGGAGCCGGTCCAGCCGTTCGGTGATGGGGAAGCGGCCGGTCTTGTTCGAATTGAACATCACGCAGACGACGACCTCGTCGAACAGGAGGGCGGCGCGGCGGAGAACGTCCTGGTGCCCCTGAGTGACCGGGTCGAAGGATCCTGGGAAGAGGGCTCGCATGATCGGAAAGAATAACAAGCGGCCGGCCCCGGTAGTGAAATGCCAGGGCAGTCGAGCCACCAAGATCAAGCGTGCCAGGGAGAACGCCCGGCGAGACGGGACAACCGCAACGTCGCACGTAGATCACGGTCATGTGGAACACACTCTTGGGTGGTTGGCAGCGGCGAGACGTTCGATGAAGGGGTTGATGCCTTCGCCGGCGATGGGCCGGACCTGCCGGGAGCTCGGAGGGCGGGTGGGGGTTGGTCATCGTGTCCGGTCAGGTGCGGCCGATGGTGTCGTCGATGTCCAGATGGTTGATGGCCTCGAATATTGTGCTGGCGTCGGGGCTTCGGCGTTTGAACCTGCGTGGTGGCTGGTGCTGGAGTGCGACACGGATGAGGCGTCGTCCGAGCCGTGGATAGCGGTGGCGAAGGACGCTCCGGTGGACACCGTCGTGGAGTGCGTCACCGAGTAGGAGCACAAGGTCGACGCGGTGGTTCAGGCCGGTCAGCGTGCGGTCGACGGTCTCGGGGAACGGCCTTGTGCGGTCGGGTTCGGTGGCGACACGTGGGAGTTCTCGTGTTGTTGTCCGGGGTGGTGGATGGGGTGGGGGTGGGCTGATCGGTTTGTGTTGGGGAGTGTTGGGGGTGGTGGCTGGTGGTGGGTCTGGACTGCGAGGTTTTGACGGAGTGTCCGGCCTGGGGTCGTTCGGGGTTGGGTGATAACGGCGGTGTGGTGTTGGTGTCCGGCGTCTAAAGGGCTGGTGCGGGTTTGTGCTGGTCAGCGGCCTGCTGCGTGGTTGGGTCTGCCCGTCCGGTAGAGGGCGGTGTCGAGGTCGCGTGCGGTTCAGCCAGCGGTGTGTGCTCCGCTGTGTTGCAGGAGGTCGTCGAGGAGCAGTCGCCGGAAGCGCCTCGATCCGCAACGCCGTCATTGTGACCGCTTCCATTCACTGAGAGTCCTACGGCGCCCGTGCCGCCGCGGAGTTCGGAGTTCAGGCAGTGCTTTTCGACGTCACCCGCAGCGATCTCGCCGACATCTTCGGCGAGGACCGACTCGCGACCCTGCCCGCCACCGCCTTCCCGCCCTCCACCGCGGACACGGAGGGCGCCCGCCTGCTGCAGACCGTCGGCGTCCCCACCGGGACGCTCTGGCTGCGTGAGCCCGACGAGGACACCGGCCGGCTGCCCCTTGTCCAGGACGTCGTCGACGCCGAGGACTTCGAGGGCGCCTCGGAGGAGGCGGGTGAATGGCCCGTCATCGGCTGGCTGCTCAACGCCCACCTCGCCTTCGACCCCGCCTCCGGCAAGGTGTACGCCTTCGACGCCGACGAGGAGACCGTGCAGGAACTCACACGGACGTCTCCTCCCTCGTCCAGGTCACCCTCCGGTTCCAGTGCCTGCTCGAGGAGTTCACCTTCAGCGGCGACGACGGCGACGAGGAAGCCGACTTCGAGCGCCTGGACGGCGAGGTCGATCGAGTCCGTGAGGAGACGAGCAGCATCGACCCGCGCCCCTTCCAGGACGACGAGACCGTCTGGTCCGTAGTGGGCGATGAGATCGCCATGGGCCAGCGCTTCAAGGGCAACAGCCCGGGAGCCCGCTCGCTCTACGGGTGATCGCCGGCCGATGCCGCCTGCGCACCGCGCGGTGGGCGCGGTGTGCAGGCCGCCTTCCTGCGGACCGGCGTCGGCGGCACGCGCCCGGATGTGCCGGTCACCACGGATCCACCGCTGACCGTCGGTAATTTGACCTCGCTGTCGGGCAGCGGTTGTCACTGGCCCGTGTGTGCGCGGAGCTGGCGCGGGTGCGTCAGGCACCGGTGTCATGAAGAGCCTGTGCTGCTGGCCGGGGCTGCTTGGAGTGAAGCTTCGTGGGCTGAGAGCTCTTCCGAGTTCGGGCAACAGATGTTGATCAAGCGGGTCCAGAATGTTGTCGAGTTCCGAGAACGCCTCGTTGGCGTGTCGGGGTGTGTGACGACGATCGGTAGGTGGCCCTACGGCGTTCAGCAGTCCGCGAGGATGTGGAGTTGGCCCCTGCGAGGACCGATGGATGTCTCCGAGGGGCCTCGGTGAGTGATTGTGAAGACTGGTGGATGGAGATGGGTCGCCCGATCTCTCGGCTATGGCCTCCACGATTGCCGGTAGTCCGTGTCATCCGCGAAGGGCAGCGCCAGTGGCCGTACGTGCTGGCACGGCCGTGGTTCGATGTGTGACTTGGATCGTGTAATGGCGTCAGTCTTGTGGTGATTTCTGGCGTCCTCGCGGTGCGGGTGAGGACAGTGGGAACGAGTGGTCTTGGGGTGCGACACCTCCAAGGACGCCGAGTTGCTCGTGCTGCGGCACGAGAACGCGGTGCTGCGCTGGCAATTGCAGGGCCCGGTCCGTTACGAGCCCACGGACCGGGTCTGGTTCGCGGCGCTGTCCGCGCTGATACCCCGGCGGTTTTGACGCACGGCCTTCCCGGTCACCCACGGCACGTGAGCACCGGGACGCCGTGGTGTGTGCCGGTGTTACGTTGATGGTTTCGGTGGCGCCCCTGTGATTCAGGTGCCGCCTTAACCGCGGCCGACTCCCCCGACGCCGCGCTACGCGCCCTCCGAACCACCCTCACCGGCTGAGGCCGACCGGCGCTTCCTGACCCAGGCCGCCAGGGCGGCGAACGCCACCGGCGCACCGACGGCCGCCTTGACCCCCAGCTTCGCCGCAACCCAGGCGAAGAAGAAGTGGTGCCACCCGTCCGCCCACCACGTGATGCCCGCCACCAGCCCGGCGACGGATAGACCGCAGGCCACCGACACTGCGATGCGAGCCGCACGCCCGAGCTGCGGCTCGCCGTCTTCGTTGATCCCTTCCATGGACCCGACTATAGAGGCGGCTCGTTCGCGCACCGCACGAACGAGGCAACCGAGAGGCCGCCTTGCGCCAGGCGGCCACCGCCGCCTCGTCACGTTCCACCGCGCGGCGCACCGGGAGTACGCTCCAGCCCATCCGGTGCAGCGCCTCTGACATGCCCTTGAGGCTGTACGAGACCGTGAAGAGCCGCTTGACCAGCACCGCTGGCGGAGCAAGACGAGACAAGTCCCGATTGGACATGTCTCATACACGGCTATCGTGCGTATCCGAGTTTGAGCCCTTAAAGAGTGTTTTGTCCCGGCGAGGTTGTTTGGTTCGAGGTTCAGGTGTCGCGCCAGTTCGGGGTGGATTCGCGGGTGAGTCTGCGATGAGATCGCCATGGGCCAGCGCTTCAAGGGCAACAGCCCGGGAGCCCGCTTGCTCTACGGGTGATCGCCGGCCGATGCCGCCCACGAACTGCGCCGTTTGCGCGGTCCGCAGGTCGCCTTCCTGCGGACCGGTCTCATCCTCGACCTGCCCGACCACCTCTCCACTCTGCCTAGCCCCGGCCTAGTGGGCGCGTCATGCACGAGACGCTGCTCCATTGATCAGACGCCGGTGGCAGATCAGGGCTGCCGCGATGCCGCCGAAGGCGAGGAAGCGCTCAGCCTTTCGCTCGTAGCGGCGGTGGAGCCGACGGCAGCCCGCCAGCCAGGACACCGTCCTCTCGACGACCCAACGGTGCCGGCCGAGACGGTGTGAAGCCTTCTCCGCGCTGCGGATCTCCCCGGCGCCAGGGCCTACTACGAGCAGCAACGAGCCCGCGGCATCGAATTCAACGCCGTCCTGCGCCAACTCGCCAACCGGGTCATCGGGATCCTGCACGGCTGCCTCAAAACCGGCACACCATACGACGAGGCGACAGCCTGGTCCCACCAAACCCATGCACTCGCCGCTTGACGGTGCCGCGCGCTCATGGCTACAGCTCGGGCACCCGGCCATGGAGTGTAGGAGGCTGTCGCCCTGCCAAGTTCATTGTGCTGAGCTTCATCTCGATCCTGCGGGCCACCGCCGTGTGGCTGCCATCCGGGGCCTGCGGGTAGGTCAGTGCTCCCAGTAGTCGAGGTCGGGCAGCCGGACCCAGGTGTCGGCGGGGCCGGTGACGGCGCGGGCGCTGGTGGGTCGGAGACCCGCGAAGGCGCAGGCGTAGGCGACGGCGTGATGGCGGTAGAGATAGCTGGCCAGGACCTCCTCAGGGGTGTCGTCAGGGAGAGGGCCGCCGCCGGGGTGGAGGTCCCATCCCTCTACGGTGCTGTTGCGGACGATGCTGCCCTGGTTGCCGCTCTTGGGGTTGGCGTAGAGGCCGTAGCCGACCGTACCCGTGGTCAGGCGGGTCATCGCACCCGGGGTGGACGGGGTGTAACCCCAGGGCTGGGTGACGATGCATCCGCCAGGCACGGTCGTGACGCCGGCGATGAGCAGGCTCTCGTCCATGTCGTACTCGTACGGGTCGTTGAGGAAGTCCGCCACGAACTCCTCGTCCACCGGCCTTGCATCCAGGCGGCGGATCGCCTCGGCGGCGTCGATGCCGGCGATGCAAGCAAGGCCGGTGCCCTCGTAATGGAAACGGCCGAGAGCCTCGACGAGTTGCCGACCGCGCTGGACGGTGGCCTGCTCGGCTGCCGTCAGGCCGGGTTCTTCGTCGGGGACAGGGAACAGGTCGGGGACCGGCCCGGCCAGGGCGAGGCGGCCCGGCGACCAGCCGCCAAGCTGGGGCCGCCAGGGATCGGCACCAGCGGCCACGAGGGCCCGGGCATTGTCCGGTTGGTCCTCCATGACGGCCTCCCACAGCGCCGTCGTCCCGTACTCCAGCGCGTCCACGTTCGAGACACGGCCTGCCAGTTCGGCCACCACCTCGGGAGAGCCAAACCCTGCCGCCCGGTGCAGAGGGCGCCCCCCGCCCCACGCATCCGGGTCAGCGCCCGCGTTGAGCCGCGCGCGGATGTCGCCGTGGTCTCGCCAGCTTTCCCAGGTCACACCGGCCCAGCCTGTCATCGTGCCTCTCCGTCCTCTCCGCACCAGCGCGGGCGTCAGCCCCTCCGCACACGATCGCATGCGGGTCCGACAGCCGTCGTTCCGAAGCCGATCCGGTCCGCGCCGAGCCGGTCGGCCGGGTGCCTGCTGCGACGTCAGGAGCGCCGGGCAGTCGGCGTGTGGGCCCTGGCAATCAGCGCCAGCGGTGTGGCGGCCGGGCGCCACGACGACGAGGAACCCGGCCGACACCGTCCGGATCCAGGACGACTGCTTCTCCGGCCGCCCGCCCGTACGGCCCGCTCTCCAACCGGCCCCGCCCCCGCTCGCCGACCACCAGGCCCACATACTCGCCGTTTGACTCTCCAGCTCATGGGATGTCTGTCAAGGGCTACTGTTCAACGCCTCCCTTGGTTCCTGGGGCCGGGAGCTGTCGGCGTACACCTCACTGTGCCCAGGCAGGTACGGAGGAACGTGCTCTCCTTCCGCATGCATCCAAGGCCTGCACACTGTGATCAGTGCCGCGGGGAGCGCCGACTGTATCGATGGTGTCAGCGGCCTGTCATAGGGTCCCGGCAAGAGTCCGTAAGGCGTGTTTGGTAAGTGGTCGGGCTGTGGCCGTTCGTCGGCGTGGCGGTGATCGTGAGCATGCATCGCGGGAAAGTCGGTGCATCGATGAACTGCCAGCTCCTAGAATGCGTGGGTGAGCCTTTCGCATCTCGGCGCGCCGATCAGGCCGATGATCCGGGTCCACGGCGGGTTCGCCAACCGGATGTACCGGCTCGACACCGACCAGGGGTCGTTCGCGGTGAAGGAGTTGAACTTCGTCGACCGCCGCTGGGCCTATCGCGTCGAGGACGTGTTCAGGTTTGAGCGGGCGGCCTTCGCTGCCGGCATTCCGATGCCAGAGCCGATCTCGGCCAGCCGCTACACGCTCGTTCACCGATGGGTCGAGGGCGAGAAGGTGCCCGAAGCGCCGGTGTCGGCGGCGTACGCGTTTGAGATCGGTGAGATCCTCGCGCGCATCCACGCGCTCGACGTCGCGTGGACCCATGTGTCGATCGAGGACCCGACGTCACGGGACTGGCCCGAGCTCGCCGCGCGGGCGGCGGCGACCGGTCAGCCGTGGGCCGACGAGCTCGCCTCTCACGTCGAGACGTTCCTCGCGATTGCCCACTTCGTCGACACCTGCGAACGGCCAGGCCCCGTCGTGCTGACCCACAGGGACATCCAACCGTGGAACCTGCTCGCTCGAGAGGGCCGGCCGGTGGTGCTCGACTGGGAGCTCTCGGGGATGCTCGACCTGTCCAGTGAGCTCGGCTCGACCGCGCTGAGCCTCGCGAAGGGACCTGGCTTGGACGACATCAAGCCCGCCATCTTCCGCTCGGTTCTCGACGGCTACGTCGCGGGGGGCGGAGCGCTGCCGCCGTCAGGTCCAAGCTGGTTTGTATTCATGATCGGCGGCTGGCTGGGGCACATGAGGTGGAACATCCTCCGGTGCCTCGCCGGTGTCGAGGCGAGCACCGGCCCTGACCTCGCGCTGTCGCACGAGTCCGTGCGCAACGGGGTTCGCGGCCTCCCCGACCTGTTCGGCCGACTTCCGGAGCTCGAGGCGCTGCTCGTGTGACAGTGACCTGCGTCGGTGCTTGGTAGGCGGCGCAAGGCGCGCTCCCGATTCCGCTCGGGGCCAGAGCCGATGACCTGCACCGACGCGGACGCGCGGACACCTGTCTCGGACCGGCCAGGACACCGGTGGCGGATTTGAGGTCGTATGGCAGCGTCAGTTCCCGGCGCCACCCAGGGCCGTTGCCCTGCCTGAATGAAGCTGCGCTGGCTACGCCCCGGCTCTGGCCTGTGTGCCTGGTGCTTGCGCAGGCGTCCGGGTTGTGGCGGCGGCAGGCGCTCGTCGGATCAGCGGTGCGCGGCCTGCCGACGTCGTGCATCAGACGGGCACGGGCGCGGCCCGTGTCAGCGCTGCGGGCGCCGGCGGTCCCTGGACGCCGCGACCCAGCGATGCCGTCCGTGCAGCGATCCGGAAAGGGCGGAGCCGTTGGCAGCCTGCTCGGGGTGCCGTGTCCTGGTCCAGTGGGCGCGGGCCATGCGCAAGCGCTGCTATGAGCACCCGCCCCACACGGTGGAAACCCGCGCCGCCGGCTGAGCCCGCCGGATGCCCAACATCCACTCGTGGTGCGATGCTTTCACCGAGCACCTGAAGACACACCGCCACAACTCCTTCTACGCTGCGGAAGCCCTCACCCACACCGCCCGTCTCGTCATCGACACCACCGACCCGGACGAGTCCCTGGCTCAGCCGACCGCTCGCCGCGAACGCCGCATCCAGGCCGTCCCAGCGCCGCTGCGCCCCGCAGTCCGCGCCTTCGCAGACGCGCTGATGTCCCAGCCCGCAGGACTGCAGCAGTTCTTCTCCCACGCCCACCACACCGGCCTGATCCTCCATAATCCCGCCGCTACCTTGGACGCCCCGCAGCAACGCGGCTTCAAGGGGGCCACGATCACTCTCGATGAGCAGCGTGCCCTCTACCGCCGCTGGAGTACCAGCACAGCTGTCCTCCCGCATGAGGCGTTCATCGGGCTGGCCGCGCTCCTCCACGCCGCCACCACCACCGAACTCCGCGGCCTCACCCTCGATCAGATCAGCATCGACTCCCGGACAGTTCGCTTCCCTGGGCGGACCGTTGGCTTCGTTCACTTCAAACGACAGCGTCCCTCCACCAGTTCGGGAGTCGCTCGGCGCTCGGCGGCAGCGGAGATGTTCACGGGAAGTGACGTCACTGCGTGGGATTGACGGAATTTCACCTCCGCCCGTGTCGGCCGCGAGCCCGCGCCCCCTCAGGGTCCGGTGTCATCCCCAGGTATGGCACGGCTTCGCGCGGTCCGACCGAAGTCGTCCATCGGAATGGGAACTGCGGCTGACTTCATGGCCCGCTTACGCCGGGACGATGGAACGGTCCCCAGAAAGCGGTACTCGCACGGACAAGCGAGCGTCGTGAGCGTCGCCGGATTCAGTACGGCGGTGGCCGGCCTCGGTGCCGTGGGACAACCGATAGCGAGAGGAAGTACCGAAGATGGCCAAGCTGCAGAGCCTGGACCCGAATACGCCGATGTTCGCGCAGTTCAAGCAGAAGACCGGGCCCATCGTCCTGGCCAACACCTTCTTCGTCCCAAAGGAGCGGAGTGAAGCGTTCCTGACCCTCTTTCGGAGGCAGGCGGAGTTCATGAAGGCTCAGCCGGGATTCGTCTCCCTACAGATGCACAAGGGAACGGCGGACAGCCAACTTCTGATGAACGTCGCGGTCTGGGAGTCGACCGAGGCTCTCGCCACGGCGTTCGGCAGTCCGGAGTTCCAGCGCATGGCTGCCGAGTTCCCCGACGACATCGTGTCGTACCCACACATCTTCGAGCAGATCGACGTATGACACGGCAGCTGCAGCCGGGGGAGGGGAGCCGGAGAAGCCCTGCCCTCCCCGGGCAGTCACGCATCCATGCACCATGCCGGGTCGCCAAGGCCGCCGAGCACCCCACCACGCGTAGCCCGTCCCTGAAGAGAAGTCACTATGACCGTGGAACTGCATCACACCATCGTCCCCGCCCGTGACCCGCAAGCCTCGGCGCAGTTCCTGGCCGAAATCCTCGGCCTGAGTGTCGATCCGCCGGTGGCGCACTTCACGCCGGTCACGCTGGCCAACCAGGTCAGCCTGGACTACGACCAGCTGGACGACTTTGAGCCACACCACTACGCATTCATGGTCAGCGAGCAGGAGTTCGACGCCGCCCTCGCCCGCATCCAGCACGGCGGAATCACCCACTACGGCGATCCCGCATGCCAAGAAATTGGGCAGATCTATCACAGCAAGCGCACCATAGGCCGCAGGGGCACCTACTTCCACGACCCCGACGGACATCTCATGGAAATCCTCACCCCGGGCGGCACCGGGTCGTGAGGCCGATGGCGGCCCAGCGGATCATGGCTTCGCTTGTGGGACGGCCCGCCGCCCGCGCGGGCAGCGGGCCGTCGCGTGTGAGGGCGGCGGATGTCAGCCGGCCTTGGCGGGTGCGCCTGCCTTCGCCCGTGTGGATGCGAGGCGGTAGGAGTCGGTACCAGTCTCGATGATCGTGCCGTCGAACGTGAGCCGGTCGACGATGGCTGCGCAGAGCCGCGGATCCGTGAACGTCTTCGTACACCCGCCGAACGACTCGTTCGAGGCGATCGCGACGCTGTTCTTCTCCTCGCACTCGGTCAGCACCTGGAACGGCAACTCGGCCCCGTGCCGGTCGAGTTCCATGTAATCGAGCTCGTCGATGCACAAAAGATCGACACGGCCGTAGCGGGCGATCGTCTGGTGGGACTTGCCGGTGCTCGAGTCACCGATCAGACAGAGCGGCTGTCCCTTCTCGACCCACTCGCAGCTGGCCAGGGTGTGGACCGTGGCGGCGTCGATGTTCGAGTTCGCGCTGAAGTCGAAGCTCCGCAGCGACTTCTCCCGCGGGAGGTTGGCGGCCTTGATCCGGCGTTCCGTGCGGCGTCGGGCCTGGTCGTCGCACTCGGCCATCAGCAGCTCGGCAAGGAAGCCGCGGTAGCTCATCTGCTCCTTGAGCGCCCGGTCGGCGGTCTCGGAAAACTCTTTGCGGATGGAGGGCAGCCTCAGGATGCGGCAGGCGGTGTCGATGGCGGCGTCGGCGGCCTGCTCGGTCAAGCCTCGCTGGCGGGGCCGGGTCACGGGGTTTCTCCCTCTCGCTGGTCACCATCGCTGTCACGGCGGCGTCGGAGCAATTGGTCATAGGGCGTCATCGACGGCAACGGCCGAGTGTCCGGTGGCAGATGCGCAAGCCTCCACTCGTGCAGGAACGTCACGCTCGCCGATCCCTGGCCCCGCGGGTGCGGCCGTCAAGGAGGCAGCGGCGCCTCGCCCTCGCTCTGGGCCGCCTTGCGGGTCTCCAAGGCGACTGCGTCCGCGGTCAGGGCTCCCGCCCGCAGGGAGGTGGCAAGCCCGGCGACCAGGTGCTCGTGGGGAATGTGCCGGCCCAGCAGCAAGACCTTGATCAGGGCCCGGGTGCCGTCACGCTCGCCGTGGACTTCGGTGGCCTGGGACCACCAGGCGTCATGCAGCGGGGTGAACTTGCCTGCGAGGCGGGCCTGTTCGAGAGCCGTGGCGCCAGGAAAGGCTCCCGGCTTGCGGATCAGGGCCTCCAGGTAGTGGTCCAGTTCGAGCCGGCACTGGCCCTTCGTGATCAGCCGCTCTCCACGTTCTGGTCATAGACAACCAGGTGGGAGGCGTACAGAACCACACGGATCCGCTTGCCGATCAGACGGACCGGAACCGAGTAGCGGTTCGTCCTGACCGCGATCTGGCTGTAGCGGTCGACGCGGGGCGTGATCACCCGGCCCGTCTCGAACGGCGCCTCGGGCAGAGGCAGCAGCAACGGCTGGTCAAGTGCGAAGCACTCGTCGATGGTCTGCGACCTGGCCCCGATCCGACGCCGTCCGTCGTGCAGGTCCCACTGCTCGACCATCTCGTTCAGCTCCGCGAGCGAGGAGACCTCCGGCACCGGGGCGAAGTGGTTGCGCCGGAAGTACCCGATCTGGCCCTCGACCCCGCCCTTCTCGTGGGCGCCCTCGATGCCGGGCCGGCAGTGGAAGCTCTCGATCCCGTAGTGCGACTTGAACGCGATCCACCGGTCGCTCTCCACCCGCGCCCGGCTCAGGCCGAGCACCCGGGCGACGGCGGCCTTGAGGTTGTCGTAACGGATCTTGGCCCGGGGGACACCGCCCAGCGTCCGCAGCGCGTGAACGTGCCCTTCGAAGAAGGCTTCCTGGCCACAGGAGGCGAACACGTTTCTCTGCACTATCAGATGGAGCGTGGGGCAGTCAGTTCTATGTGGTGGGGGTGGCCGCGGGTCCCTGAATCTCCAGGACGACAGCAGTTCCAGCGACGCTTCGGTCTTCGTGCATGGTGATCGTTTGGCCGGGCTGAAGGCACCGCCACTGCGTGGAGTCGAGGGGTGCGAGCCGCACCGAGGATCGCTCACCGGGCCCTAGGAAGGGTGTGAGTTCGACCCAGAGGCCCGCGATGTTGAGGGTCGGTTCGCCGGTCGGGGTTCGGTTTCCGATATTCCACATCGGCCGGAGAACACCGGCTCCGGAGAAGGCGGTCTGCCGTCGGCTTTCGCTCGCCGGTCGGAGGGTGAGGTCAGCTCGGATGATCCCGTTGCGGGTTTCGTAGCAGCGCCAGTGGCACCAGGCCGCGCTGTTCTTCAGCTGCATTTGCTCGGCGGCCGTGGCAAGGGCTTCCCAGAAGCTGAGCGGAAGCGGGTGGACGTCGCCGAGTTCCTCGAGCAGGCCGAGGGCCACCTCCCACTCATCGTGAATGAGGTAGTCCCAGACGTCGTTGATCGTGATGTCGTTCTCGGTGGCGATCTCTTCGGGGACCAGCAGGGAGGCGGTTTCCAGCAGCTTGGGGACATCCATGCCCTGATTCTGGACCACGTGTCGGCGTACTTGCGAAAGTGCAGATGAAGGTGCTCAGCCTGGTGCTCGTCTGTGGGCTCGGGTGGGTGGACTCGTGCGACGATCGTGCTATGGAGAGTCCTGATCCCTCGTTCCGTCGGCGCTTGTTGATTGAGTCGCTGACAGTGCTGGCAGCTGATGCCCAAACCCAGGTTGCCTGGCTGGCCAGGCACGACGTGGTGACGGATGAGATCGCCCTGGACTTCTATCACGCTTTTGGCATGGCTGAAGTCCTGGTGGAGGAGGGGCAACTCGATCGCGGTGTCCTGCCTGACTTGCGGGAGATCGACGCCGTTCTCAGCGAGATGAGCGGTGCTGAGCACGCTGGTTGGTGGACGACGGACGCGTTGTGCGTCGATGAGGGGTGGAGTCGGGCCCGGCGGGTGGCCCGCCGGGTTCTCGCTGCGGAGCTGGGTGACTGGCAGCAGCCGCTTCGGGAGATTTCTGTCATCCGGTAACGGCCTGCGCTGTCGTTGCTGGTCAGGCCACTTGGGTGTCCCGTTCGATGGCGGCGAGGCGGTTCTTGAGCCGGTAGCTGGGGCCGTTGATGGAGATGAACTCCGCAGTGGTGAAGGAGACGGTTGAGGATGGCGGTGGCCGGTGCGCTGGCTCTTGCAAGGCACCGGCTCGCTGGTCTTCGCCGAGCTGGGGACGGCTGGGCCCAATGGGATGTACTTGGTCAATCTTCTCTGCACTTCAAAATGATCACTTTCGGTGGCTTCGTCAGCGGAGGGAGCCAGGCCCGCCGACTCCTTGCTCGGCCTGCTTCCGGAGGCGGTCGGCCTGCTGCTTCTGGGCGGTGTGCCGCCGCCTCTCCTTCAGGGCGGCGACCTTGCCCAGCCACTGCATCCGGTGGGCCTCTTCGAGCCGTTCGCGGGTGTTGGCTTCGATCTCCAGCAGTCGGGGGACCTGGGCCAGGTTGAGGCGGAGCATCGGGCAGAGGATGCAGGCATGCTCGTGCTGGCAGGGGGGTGCCATAGGGTCTGTCGCAAGTGCCCAGGGCGACCTTGCGAAGGCTGAAATGGTCGCGGAAGTCGCCCCACTCGGCGACGCTCGGCTCCCGGTACATTTCGCTGGGACGTGAAGCTCGGCGCTGGTCGACGAAGTGTCGGTAGTGGCGGATGACCTGCTCGGGATAGACCGCGACATATCCCTGAGTGGTGTTCAGGTCGAGATGGCCAAGTACCTTGGCGGCGATGTGGATCGGCAGTCCACCGTTGAGGGTCTCAGTGGAGAGGATCCTCCGGAAGTCGTGCGGGGTAAATCGCAGCCGCGTGCCGTCGACGTCGACGATGTCCGCCCGTTTCACGAGCTCCGCGAGCAACTCCCGCACCCGGTTCGGGGACATCACCTGCAGACGGTGCTGCGAGACGCGTTGGAATAGGTGCGGCAGTGGCGGACCGAAGGTGCGTTCGTAGCCGTCGTAGCGGCTCAGGCGGGACCTTCCCGGCAGGATCCTTGATCCTGCGGATGATGCGGGCGAGGACGGCGACCAGGTCCGGGTCGGCCGGAATGACTCTTTCCTGGTCGGTCTTGGAGGGGCTGATCTGCAGCAATGGGACCAGCTCGCCGGTGGGTGCCTTGTATGGCCGAAGGCTCAGATGGGTGAGTTCCAGGACTTCCTCGATGCGGGCTCCGGTCCGCCGCAGCACCTCGGTCACGGCCCAGGTCCAGAACGCGTTCGAAGCGTCGACCAGGGACGCGCAATGGCGAGGTCGGCGCCGATGCCGTGGCCGGAGCCGGCGTCGTGCACACAGCGCTGAAGACTATTCAGCTCGGCAGGTTGCGGGCTTCCTCGATCTCCCTGCGGAGCTTAGCCTCGCGCTCTGTCCTGCGCGTCTTCGCACGCAGGACACGCTCGGGGTCGCTGTTGTACCAGAACCCGAAGGTGGCGATCGAGAACAGGGCAACCACAGGTATGTATGGGACGTACCAGTGGCCGGTCCTCAGCTTGTGAGTGACGACGAGCGTGATGGTGCAAAGCACAGGCATGGTGAACCACTGCAGCATCAGCTTCGGTCTCGGTCTAGGCGGCATGCGCGCCACTGTACGGGGCCCTCGGAGAGGGTGCTCCGAGGGCCTACCTACCAGTCGGAAGCGTCGACCAGGGACGCTTCTCCGTGAAGATCAGGATGGCCTCCGCCACACCCTTCCCGAGGGCCCCGGCAAGGCCGCAGCGATGAGTTGATCCGTACCTTCGCGCGACGCGGAGGTGGGGACCGCCGAGGTATCTCGCAGGGGCCTTGTCGTAGACGTTGATCGCGCGAGGCGTGGCCTCTGCGGACCGTGGCCGCTCTGACCGGCTTGGTGGTGGCTGCTCAGCGAGCACTGCCGAGATTGCGGTCGTCTCCGGCGCCTTCGAGCATGAGAGTGGTCTCCTCGATCCGGCGGAAGCGCCCGTCGGGCGCAAACTCCCCGAAGAGGTAGACCTCCATGCGAACGGTGGCTCCGTCGTTCTTGGTGACGTTCACCGTGTGCCGGTCGGCGTATCGGCCGCCGTCCACGAGCTCGTCGTGCACCTGGACCGAGCCGCCGGCTACGACTTGGCGCAGGTGGGCGATGTGTGCCAGGAACTCCTGCCGATTGTCCCACCGGCCGTCGGTGCGCTGACGGTAGTCAGGGGCGAAGTGGCGGTTGGCGGCCACATCCAGATCGAGTCCCGGGGTGAAGAGCAGATCGGTGAGAGCCGTGCTGACGTCGGTGCGAAACATGAGCCTTCCTTCTGTTGCTGTGACTGTCGACGTGGTGCGCCGAACCAAATAATGCGTGCTTGAAGCACGCATCCACAGTAGCGCAAGAAGCGTGCTCCGCGCACGCTAATCTGGAGGCATGACGAACGGGACCGGGAATGAGATCGCCGACGCGCTGGGATTGCTCCTACGGCGGAGCACCCGCGAGCACCTCTACGCACAGCTGACCGAGGGCCTGGGAGAGGCGGTCGACGACTTCACCTACCCAGTGCTCAGCGGCCTGGCTCGAACCGGCCCCTGTAGCGCCGCCGACCTCGGTCGCGAGATCGGACTCGACCGCACCACCGTCACCCGGCGGGCCGACCGGTTGGAGCAGGCCGCCCTACTGCGGCGAGAACCGGACCCCGCAGACGGCCGCGCGACCCTGCTCGCTCTCACCGACGCGGGCCGCGATGCAGTGCACACCACCAGACAACGATTGGCCTCCCGCATCGAAGACTCGCTCGGCTCCTGGCCTCGCGAGGATGCCCGCGCCTTCGCCCGCTGGTTGCGGCGCTTCGTCGACGAGGGCCCCTTCGCCCCCGGCAATACGCGGGAAACCGACTGACCGTCACCTCCATCTCGCGCATCCGGTAGACCGTCCTGGACGACCCGCAGTGGCTGGAGTGGCGCGGCCGCCACCTCCACGAGTTCACCACCGCCTGACCCATGACAGCGGGGCCGGAGAGGATCACCCGGCCCGCTGTTCGTCCGTACGCCGCTACGCGCAGCGCATCCCGATCGTGGACAGCAGCTCCACCCGCTCCGGCGCCAGCGTCGCGCCCCTGCTCCGCTGGCTCCCGATCCACGCACCCAGCTTGAGCTCCTGCCCCTCCTGGCCCTCGCCGACGATCCGTTCGACGTGCTTCCTCGGCACCTGGAGGTGCCCCGTGCGCTCGTAGAATTGCTTGGCGGCGCTGTAGTTCATGGCCCACTTGTCGGCCTGCGTACGGCGCGCGGGCGGCTTCTCGTCCTCGGCCGCAGGCTCGATCCCGACGACCTGCTCGCACAGCCACTGCTGCACGGTCGTCAGCTTGTCCCAGCCGAACCGCGCCAACCTCACCCACCGTCTGAGGTCCTCGCCCTGGGCACGACGTCGCCCGGCTCCAGCGGTAGTTCGCCGCCAGCCTCCAGGCGGAGCCGGACCAGCTGGAAGGCGCGCTGCCACTCCGCCGGCCAGGCCGGGCACCAGGAGCGGGCGATGTCCTCCAGCTGCTCGCGCCGCCCTTCCGACAGCGCCCCGGCTGCCGGCTCCACCGGCAGGCCCTCGGCACGCCGCTGTTCGAACTCGGCGGCCTTGCGCGCGGCGGCCCGCTGGTTCTTCAGCCTGATGCCCAACGGGTAACCCTGGTGGGTGACGTCCAGCGGCGCCAGCAGGTGCCCGTTCTCCTTGGCCCACCCGCGTGCGGTGGCGAGTCCTTCCTCCCAGGTGACGTCGTAGTGCGACCAGACCATGCCGAGCTTTTCCAGCTGTTCTACGCGCTCGGTATCCATGTTGCCGCGGGTGTGGAAGCGTCTGGCGTCGGCGATCCACTGGCCGAGCGGAAACCGCGCGAGCGTGGCCGGCCACTCCTCGGCCTGCGCCTTTTGGTCGTCCTTGGCGGGGACGCGGTAGGTGAACGGTACCTTCAGGTCGCCGTGGATGCGCTGGTAGATGACGGCGGCTTCGATGCCGCGTCGCGGGGTGCGCTGAACTTCAGCAGTGCCCGGGCCGGCTCTGAAAGATGGTCGCTTTGGTCGCTCTCGCCTCCCTTGCCTTCCGTCCTGCTGCGGCTTTGAACGCCTCTGACGCGGCTTGGTGCCTGCTGCTCGGCGAGCTGCTCCACCACCCGGGCGTCGTGCGCCCTGAGCGCCTCCAGCAGCTTTGCCAGCCCGCCGAACGCCCGCGAGGTCGGCATGTTGTCCGCCGTCTCGCCCGGTCCGAGCAGGACCGGCACGACCAGGCTGGCCACTTGCCCTCACCCGACTGCATCCGCAGCGCGCGGCCGACGGCTTGGACGAGGTCGGGCATGGAGCCGCGTACGTCGGTGAAGTAGACGGAGTCGCAGTTCTTGGTGTCGACGCCCTCGCCCAGCACGCGGCGCCGGTGGTTGGGTTTGTGTTCGCAGCACAGCCAGTTGGCCCGGATCTCGCGCGGGTACAGCTCGGGGTCGGCGGCGTGAGCTGGGTGTCGGTGATGTCCAGGTGCTCAGCCCGGTGCCATGTCGTGTGCCGCGGCGCGCAATCGCGGGCACGATGCCGCGTCGCGGACCTGGTCGCGGTAGATGTTGGTCGTAGCCCCGCTCGGCGAACAGCGAGTCGGGCTTGCGGCGTGGACGGCCCACGCGACCGGGAATCGGCGGGATCGTATCGAGCAAGGGCATGAGCTGGGTGACGTCGTTGCGGTTGCCGAAGGTCAGCAGGACCGCCGTGGGGTGCCGTGTCCGTCGGTGATCAGGTGGTGTTTCGAGCTGGCCTGGCCCGGCCCCGGTCGACCTGTGACGGGCCCGTCTGCTGCCCCCTGCCGAAGGCCTACTGATTCACCTCCGTGTGCGAGTCGGCACCGGCTTCGTGGAGTTCGGCCACCATGGCGGTGGCGACTTCTTCCGGTACGTTTTGGAGGATGGTCGCGGGCAGTTCGTTGATGAGGGACTTGCAGTGCCACAAACTCCGTCCAGTTCGCCTGTGGAGTAGCTTCACGATCTCGATGGCCCGGGGGCCGGAGTCGGTCAGGACTACCGTGTGCGGCGGGTCGTCGCAGACGAGCAAGAAGGATTCGCTCACCGTGTCCGATCCCTCCGTCGGTCCGCTGATGGTCTGCAGCATATGGCGAG
Source organism: Streptomyces sp. NPDC002676 (assembly GCF_053592455.1). NCBI lineage: Bacteria > Bacillati > Actinomycetota > Actinomycetes > Kitasatosporales > Streptomycetaceae > Streptomyces > Streptomyces sp. NPDC002676. The sequence continues at coordinate 23,857 of NZ_JBSFVT010000024.1, forward strand.
CTCGGCGATCACGTCCTGAGGAGAATGCGCCTGCCGGGCAGATCGAGTTCGGCCCGCCGGGAGCCCATGCGTTTTCGGCTCCGCTGCCCACGGGCGTGCAGTGCGGGGCTGTCCACAGCCATGGTCAGAATCGGTTCGGGCAGGGACCTGGTGCCGCACGCCCTGTGGCGGGTGGTACGGCTGCTGTCTGCCCTGACGGGAGCCGGCCGCGTGAGAACCTGCGCCTGTCACGTGTTGAATCGCAGCTCTGCAGTGCACCGAGCTGGTAGTACCGCAAAGCCCTTGGCTGACCAGACGGATGGGCCGGTGCTGTCGAAACTCGCGACTGGAACTCCGACGGGGTCGGAGCGACGGTCGGCTGACCAGGGCATGGGCTACCAGTGCAGCGTGATGCTGCCGTCGGCGTTGATTTCCTCGCGCACCGTTGCGACATGCTGTTTCCAGGCAGGTATCTCTGCATCGGCGACTGCCCGGAGCCAGTCGGTGAAGGAGGCATAGCTGCGGACGGGGCAGGTCGGCGGGCATGCCTTCGGAGTACGACCAGACCTCGGGATCAGGCCCGGCACCTCGTATTCCTGTGCACCATGCTGCACCCCGACTCACCTGACGCCGAAGGCCGCTGGGACGACCCGTGGTCCTGACTGTGCCCCGGTCACCACCCGCAAGGCCGGGAGCCGGGTAGCTGCCCCGCCCACGCCGCAACTCAGTCTCACTGCTTGCGACTGGTTGTTTCAGACGAGCGTCGGTGTGGGAGCGGGCAGGTAGGGGGTGATGTTGCGCCACGCGCGCTCGATGTATTCCTCCTTCTCGCCGACCGGGGCGACATAGTGCAGTGCGCTTTCGGCGGCGTCGTTGCCCTCGAGGCGAGCGATGATCCAGGCGGCGAGGTAGTGCGAGGCGAGGCAACCGCCGGCGGTGGCGATGTTGTCCTTGGCGTAGAAGGGCTGGTTGAGCACTTCGACGCCGGCGGCGATGACCCAGGGCTTGGTGGTCAGGTCGGTGCAGGCGGGGATGTCGTCGAGCAAGCCGAGCTTGGCCAACACGAGAGCGCCGGAGCACTGCGCGGCGATGAGTTGGCGCGAGGGGTCCAGGCCGCGCAGGGTGTTCATGATCGCCTGGTCTTCGACGACCTCGCGCGTGGCGATGCCACTGCCGACGATGACGGCGTCAGCGGCGCACGCCTCCTCAAGGGTCGACATCTGGTCGATGACCACCCCGTTCATCGACGTCACCTTGGGGCTGGGGGTGGCGATGGTGACGCGCCAGTTGTCGGTCTTGATGCGGTTGAGCACACCGAGCGCGATCAGGGAGTCGAGCTCGTTGTAGCCCTCGAAGGTGAGGATGGCGATGTGCACGGCGGCTGTCCTTCCGGATGAGTGGGGTCCTGACGGTAAGAACACGCGAACAGGACAGTCAAAGAATTGTCATGGATACAATTCGGTGCGTGGCAGCCTCGCGGTACAAAATCCTGGTCGACGCGCTCGCATCCGACATCCGGACAGGCCGGCTCGCCGCAGGCGTGCGGCTGCCGACACACCGTGGGCTCGCCGCCCGCGAGGGCATCGCCGTGGTGACCGCGACCCGGGTGTACGCCGAGCTGGAAGCGATGGGTTTGGTAAGCCGGGAGCAGGGCCGCGGCACGTTCGTGCGTGACATCGCGGTTCCCGCCGGTCACGGCATCGATCAGCAAGTCGTCGCCGCGGATGCAGTCGACCTCAACTTCAACTATCCGTCGCTGCCCGGCCAGGCCGATCTCCTGCGGCAGGCTCTGCGAGAGGTGGCCACCTCTGGTGAACTCGACTCGCTGCTGCGCTACCAACCACATCGAGGGCGTTCCCAGGACAGGGCCTCGATCGCACGGCACCTGCGGCGTCGAGGAATCACTCCGGACGCGGATGAGATCCTCGTCGTCAGCGGTGCGCAGCACGGCCTGGCCATCACCGTCATGGCCGCGCTCAACGCCGGCGACGTCGTCGCGGTCGACGCACTCACCTACCCGGGTTTCAAGGTGCTCGCGCATGCCTTTCATCTCGACCTGGAGCCCATACCCACAACCACCGACGGGCCGGATCTCGATGCCTTCGAGAAGCTGTGCGCGACCCGCCCTGTGCGCGCGATCTACACCATGCCAACGTTGCACAACCCTCTGGGGTGGGTCATGTCAGCAACTGACCGTAGCCGTCTGATCGAGATCGCTCGGCAGCACGGTCCGCTCATCATCGAAGACGCCGCATACGCCTACCTGGTCGAGGACCCTCCACCGCCTCTGGCCGCAAGTGCACCGGACATCACCGTCTACGTCTCGGGACTGTCCAAGAGCATCGCCACCGGCCTCCGGGTCGGCTTCGTCGTCGCCCCGCCGTCCAGGGTGCCATCGCTCGAACGCGCGATTCGGGCGACCACCTGGAACACCCCGGCCCTCACCACCGCGATCGCCTGCCGCTGGCTCGAGGACGGCACGGTGGAGCACTTGGAAGCGCAGAAACGAGACGACGCCAAGGCCCGCCAAGCACTCGCCAGACAAGAACTGGCAGGCCTACCACTCATCAGCCACCCCTCGTCCTACTTCACATGGCTGAGGCTGCCCGACGACGCACGCGCCGATCGCCTGACCGCCACCCTTGCCCGTCAGCACATCTTGGTAAGCACCGCGGAGCCCTTCACCACCTCGAAGCACACACCACAGGCGCTCCGCCTCGCTCTCGGCTCGACCGATCTGGACAGTCTCCGGGCGTCGCTGCGCACAGTGCGACGAGTCGTTATCGAGGACGCCTACGCCTGAACTCCCCGCGACCAGCCGATTCCGCCCGCCCCGGCCTCTGCGGACGAAGAGCCGTCGGCGCTGCAGCGTGGTGGCCGGTCGGCCTGGGACCTGAGACTTCCCGGGCGGCCTCGTATGCGCGACGGAGCGGGGTGTGGTCGACATGCCTCGGGCAGCCTGTGGTCGGCGGGCGATACCGCCAAGGGCCGGAAAACGCCTCCCTGGCACTGGCAACGGGTAAGTGGCTTGATCAACGGGCCGAAACGGCACGTCGTGGTGGACACCCTCGGCCTGCTGCTGGCGGTGCTGGTTACCTCGGCGGACATCGGCGACCGCGCCGCCGCCCACGTCCTGTTCGCCCAGGTCGCCGCCGCGCACCACCTGCTGGCCCTGGTCTGGGCCGACGTCGGCTACAGCGGCAGCCTCGTCGAGCCTCGCCGCCCTCGCCCTGGTCCTGGCGATCGTCAGGCGCAGTGACGAGATGCGCGGCTTCGTCGTGCTGCCCAAGCAGTGGATCGTGGAGCGATTGTTTGCCCACCTGATGCGAAGCCGCCGCCTCGTGCCCGACTTCGACCGATCCACCGGCAGCGCGGAGGCGATGGTGTACTGGTCGATGCCCCTGCATGACCCGCCGCCTGGCCCGGCCACGGCCTTCGCGAGCGTGAACCGGCCCGGCGCCGACTCAGCCAGCCACCCGCGCGCTGCCAGCCGCTTCGCCTTCGAGCGCAACGCCTCGATCTTCGCGGGCGCCGGGTCCAGGCCGAAGCAGCCAGCCATCTCCTGGCACGTCAGCGGACCTTGACCGAGGCGGGCGCGGTCCGCGAGAGCCTGCACGATCCGCTGGTAGTCCGCCGACAGTACCGACCAGGCCAGGCCGCACGCCACATCGGCACCACCGATTTCGGTTTCGCCGCCTCCGAAGATGCAGGCGGCACCGGCAGTTCACCGCGATACGACGGCTCCTCGGCGGCGTCCGGGTCGGCGACGTCGCCTTCGCCCGGGGACAGCACCTCGTCGACGCGTGAACGGGCGATGACCCACTCGTTCCACTCTCGCTCGGCCACGACCAGCTCGGCCTGGATACGGTCCGCCTCCTCCCGCAGCGCGTCCACACGACGGCGAGCGGTCAGCTCACGCTTTTCCAGCAGCCCCACGACCGACGGCATCCCCGACCTCCACCAGAGCGTCGAGACGACACCTCACCGCTCCCCGAGACCGCCGACCCATTGGCACTCATGCCGCGGTCGGCGAGGTCGAAGCCCCCTCCCGCAGTCACGGCACCACGAGACTGCCCCGTCGAAATCCCGTGGAGCTCGAGTGCCGGGCGTGCCAAGCTGACCCCCATCGAAGGGGCGTAGCCCAGAGGCCAGAGCGCCGGTCTCCAAAACCGGATGCCGCAGGTTCGACTCCTGCCACCCCTGCCTCCATGGCGCCGACCGTAGCCACTTCCCTGAGGTGCGGGATCCCGATCGTCAGCGACGTCACCGTCATGGGCGAACTACACCGGATAGTGCAGCGACATCAGTGCGAATCGGCTGCGGAGCCAGCCGTCGGCGTCGTCTTGAGCCTTGGAGTCCTGTACTGGTTCGGAGAAGAACTCCCGTGCAGGTGGAGTAACCGGGTATGGCTACTGGCAGTGTTGCAGCGATGGGGTGAGGAGAGGCATGGCGGACACCAGTGCGTTGTATGGACTGTTAGGGGCCCTGGGAGGTGCTGCCGTTGCTGGCGTCGCGGCTGTCTACGGTCCGCTGCGTTTACAGAGGCAGCAAGCTGGGCTGAAGGCGGCTGAGGAACAAGCTCGTCAGCGTGAGAAGGAGATCGCTCGGCTACTTAAGATGAGAACTATGGGGCGGGTGTGGATCGATGCGCTGGAACGGGTCATCCAAGATCTGCAGACGCGCCGACCTTTGGACGTTGACCGATTCGATCAGATCATGAACCAGGCGGTCAGAGAAGCCTACGAAGCTGGACATGATCTAGCTCATGCCGACATTTGGCTCGAATCGATCAGTACACCACCACGTGGCATCCCCTCGCTTGCCGCAACTTCAGTCGGTACTGACGGATCAACGGACGTTGCCGCCTCTCAAGTTCTAGGCCGCTTACGCGATGCGACGGTTGCCGTCCGTGAAGATGTCCTGCGACGTTGCATGGGTGAGGAGACCTCCATACGCGATGAGACCTTGGAGGCCTTGGAGCTTGCCAGGGCCGCTCGGGCACAACTGAATGCGACCATTCTCGAACAGATCGAAATGATCAATGAAGGGCGGAGGCTCCGTCGGTAGCTGCCGTTGCGCAGACGACTTCACGTAGCGATTTTTAGTGAGCGTTTGGTTCGCTTATTGGATAGTTCACCCTCGAAGCCTGGCGTCAGGCCCGCAACGGCATCCGCAAGCCCACCCACGACCTGCGCGCCCTGATGAACGCCATCCTCTACGTCGACCGCACCGGGATCCCCTGGCGCTACCTGCCCCACGACTTTCCGCCCCACCAGACCGTCTACGGCTACTTCGCCCGCTGGGAAGCCGACGGCATCTTCGACCAGCTCACCGGCCTCTTACGCGGCAAAGTCCGCCAGGCCGAAGGCCGCTCGAGCGAGCCCAGCGCCTGCCTGATCGACAGTCAGAGCATCAAAACCTCCGCCACCGTCCACCTGACCAGCCAAGGCATCGACCCGGCCAAGAAAATCATCGGACGCAAGCGGCACATCGTCACCGACACACTCGGCCTCCTGCTGGCCGTCGCCGTCACCGCCGCCAGCGTCCACGACTCCGCCGCCGGCACCCAACTCCTGACCCAAGTCCGCGAGCGCCACCCCACCATCACCAAAGCCTGGGCCGACAACGGCTACAAGACCAAAGCCGTGGAAGCAGCCGCCCACCTCGGCATCGACCTCGAAATCCTCCAACGCGACCCCGCCACCCGCGGCTTCCACGTCCAGCCCCGCCGCTGGGTCATCGAACGCACCCTCGGCTGGCTCATGCACCACCGCCGCCTGGCCCGCGACTACGAAACCCACCCCCACCGATCAACCGCCATGATCCAACTGGCCGCCATCAACCTCATGACCCGCCGCCTCACCCACGAAGCCACCACCAACTGGCGCGACAGCTAAGCCAAATAAAACAGACAAGCGAGAACCAAACGCTCACTTAGTGGCCAGTGTTCGATTGCGAGCACTCGGCTCGCGTGAGACCGCGCACGCTCACTGCCGCGCAGGGGAGAATGACGCGCTCCGTCAGGTCTGGTTCTGACCCCGCGATGGAGCGTCGTGGCCGGTAACAGTTCTGGTCATGCAAGCCGAGGCATCGTTCTGGGATTCTCTCGTGTCTGCCGGGATCTATGACTTGGACGTCGAGGCGGTGACCGCCGCCTTCGGCGCGGTCGACGTTATGGCGAGAGGCCGGGCGGCTGGTGCGGCGTGTCCGGACTGTGGCCGCTTCTCCGGCCAGGTGCATGACTCCCACCAGCGCAGGCTGAAGGATCGGCCGCTCGGTGGGCAGAGCGTCGTGATCCATCTGGTGGTCCGGCGTTTCGTCTGCGGCACTGCCCATTGCCCGCGCCGCACATTCGCAGAGTCGTCTCCTGAGCTGACTTCCCCGTACGCGCGCTTCACCACGCGGCTCGACCGCGTCCTGGGGCGCTCCGGTCTCGCACTCGCCGGCCGGGCCGGCGCCCGGCTGGCCACTCGACTGGGCCTACACGCGGGCCGGATGACCTTGCTGCGCACGGTCATGGCTCTGCCGGACCCGGAACCGAGTGCGCCGCGCGTACTGGGCGTGGACGACTTCGCGATCCGCCGAGGCCAGAGCTACTCCACCGTCTTGACCTGCGGGGAAACCCATCGTGTGGTCGACGTGCTCCCGACGCGTGAGGCGGGGCCACTGGCCGCGTGGCTGACCTCCCATCCGGGTGTGGAGATCATTTGCCGGGACCGGGGTACAGGTCGCCGACCGGTTCCACTCATGGCAAGGGCTCGGGCGGGCTGTGGAGACCTGCGTCACCGCCCACCGCGAGTGCCTGCGGCGAGTGCCGGGCATGCGTCGCCGACGGCGGGCCGGACAACTACCCGGACAGCGCGTGATGGCCTTCGACTACGACGAGGCCTGGACCGAGTACGTGGTGGTGCCGGTCGCCGCGCTGTGCCGCGTCCCGGACGGGGCATGGCGCTGGAGCGGGCGACCGTGCTGGCCGGTGCTGTCTCCACGCCGTACCCCGCGGTCGTGGATACCGGCCGGGTACGGTCCGCCGAGTCGGTCGGCGTATGGGGGCTGGCAGGCGCGGGCACACGCCTGGTGCAGGCCGCTCGGCTGGTCGGTGCCGCGCCGATCATCGCGCTCGACCCGCTGCCCGCCGCCCGCGAGCGGGCCCTGGAACCCGGCGCCGACCATGCCCTGGACTCGACCGCCGAGGGGGTACTGAAATAGATCGCCGAGCTCACGGAGGGGGGGGCTGGACGTGGCCTTCGATGTCGTGGCCCGCGGCAGCACGATGACGCAGGCCAACGCCGCGCTGGGCCGCCGGAGCAGGCTCGTGCTGGTCGGTGTCTTGCCCGACCCGGTGGATCTGGGGCCAGAGGCGACGTATGCGGTGTCGCGGCACACCGCAGCGGGGCACCTGATATCGGAGCCCACCTTCAGGAACCCGTCCGCATGGTGTCCCTGAGGCGTCTCGATGTGTCCCGTTCCGTCAGCGCCGTACTGCGGCTGGTGGAGATCACCGAAGCATCCGGCGACTGGAGAGCAAGGAAGGCAACCCGGTCCGCATCGTGATCCAGCCCTGAGCCCGCGGCACCGTCCCCGTGCCCCGGGCTGCGTCGTTTCGCGGAGGCGGGCGAGGACCAGGCCGGGTTGCCCTCTTCGGCTTGTGTCCAGGTCGGGCGGCGCAAGGCATCAGCATCCTATTTTCGCAGGCCACGGGGTCGTGGCGCGCGGTAGTGATCCCGCTTGCCGTTCGGTTGGGCAGCGATGGGCGGGTGCCCGAACGGTAATGGAAGGATCGGTGATGGCGACACCTGCGCGTCACCAACGCTCACCGGGTTGTTACGGCGATAAAATTACTCAAATCGGCGGCCTGGCTTCCGGACCTAGGTTGCTGCTCGACCTGTGCAACCTTGGGGAGCGGCACGGTGGCAAGGTCTCCTGACGAACGCGGAGTCACGCACAGCGCTGGTGCGCGGGGCAGGTTGCTGCCCGTGGTGCCTGCTCTGCTGCTGTTCATCGGCCTGTTCGTCGGCCTCTTCACACCCCGCGATGTCAGGCCGGATGCCTTCCTCGCCACGGCCATGGTTTCTGCCGCCGCGCTGTTGCCCTTGTGGGGGACCGTGCTCATCGGAGTGGGCGCGTGCGCCATCTTTGTCGGCCTGATGGTGGACTTCGATGCACTGCGGGATGCGACCGCCTACTCTGAGCTGGCCAGCCTCGTGGCGATTGCGGCATTCGCCGTCTCCTTCAACCGCCTGCTTGGCCGACGCGCCCATCAGCTGGTTCAGGTCCGCTCAGTGGCCGAGACCGCCCAGCTGGCGGTGCTGCATCCGGTACCGCGGCACCTCGGGCACGTCTCGCTCGAGAGCCTGTACCTGGCCGCCGCGGCGGAAGCCCGGATCGGCGGCGACCTGTACGAGGCGATACACACCCCGCACGGCGTACGGCTGCTGATCGGCGATGTACGGGGCAAGGGCCTGCTCGCGATCCAGACGGCAGCGACGCTGCTCAGCGCCTTCCGTGAGGCCGCCCACGACGCGCCCGACCTGCCCCACCTCGCGCGCGGCCTGGAGACGAGCATGAGCCGCCACGCTTCCCAGTACCCGGGGGTCCCGGGTTCGGAGATCGCTGAACGTTTCATCACCGCTCTGCTCGCCGAGATCCCGGATGATGAACCGGTGGTCCGGACACTCACCTGCGGCCACCCGCCCCCGTTGCTGCTGCACCGCGGCGAGGTCCGGGAGCTGCAGCCCGTTGCCCCCTCGCCGCCACTCAACCTGGGCATGCTGGTGGGGGACGGGTACCACGTCGACCTCGCACCCTTCCACCCTGGAGACCAGCTCCTGCTGTACACCGACGGGGTGACTGAGACCCGCGACCGCACCGGCGCCTTCTACCCCCTCGCCGAACGCATCCGTTCATGGAGCGGCGAGGCGCCCCACCATCTCCTCGACCATCTCCACCGCGATCTGATCGCCTACAGCGGTGGTGAGCTCGACGACGACATCGCTGCCCTCGTCGTCCGCCGGCGCCCAAGCCGCTGAGCCTGAGATGAGGCTCTGACCTGCGCGGGTTTGCCGCAAATTGTTCGAGGTGGCTGAGACCGGGGGACCTTCGCGTGCCGCCAACTCATCTCGACCACTCGCTACTTGGCACCATCCGGCGGCCGCAGACCGTCGGACAGGTGCGGACCTGGCGCGTGCGGCGGCCCTGCCGCCGCAGGACGCGCGGCCTCACACCCCGTCCGGCTTCGTGTGCCGCCTGTGCCAGACCCGTTCGCGGCAGCGGGAGAGCAGTACACAGCCGAGGCTGGACGGTCGACGCCGACCGTCCACGACGTTCCGCACTCCGGGCAGTCAGTTCTCACACCGGCCGTCACCGCCTCGGCCCTCGCCCGTGCCCGCCGCATCCGGTGCCACTGCCGGGAGCGGCACGCGGTCGAACAGCACACCGCCGTCGCCTTCGCCGCCGGCATCAGCGGGCTCCCGCCTCCACGGCACAACCGCGACCCCGCATCGTCGTCCGCGGCCACGGCCGGACGCAGGGGCACTCCGCCTTTGCCCATGGCCACCGTAGGTACCGCGTCGGCCGACGCCCACCTTGTTGTGTCGGGCGCATCCGGCTGACACAACAAGCCTCTGACGCGTAAATAGCAGCAGGTCAGGGTGGTTTTGGGTAGGGGTGGGCGCTCTGTGGCCATGCTGATGGCGGGTGTTTTGGTTCTGGTCGGTCAGGCCACGCTCTCCATCGGGTTGAGGGTGACGGTGTATCCGAGCTGGTTGAGTGCGGTGATCGCCCGGCGGGTGGCCCGTTCGGGATCACGTTGGGTGAAGTAGGCGCCGCCGAGCTCCTGGTAGGGGACGTGGTCGGTGAGCATGTGCCAGATCGCGGTGATGATCGAGTGCTCGACGGCGACCAGAGCCCGCAGTGGGCCACGACGGGCGGTGAGCCGTTTGTAGCGGGCGGCGAGGTAGGTTTCCCTGTTCTCACCGCGCCGAAGGCTGCAAGGCCGAGGGCGCCTTTGAGATACGGATTTCCGGGGCGGACCTTCGTGTTCTTGGTGCGGCCGGCCGACTCGTGGTGGCCGGGGCAGACCCCGGCCCAGGAGGCGAGGTGTTTGGCGGAGGCGAACCGGCTCATGTCGCCGCCGGTCTCCGCGATGATCACTTCGGCGACGGCCTGGTTGATGCCGGGGATGGTGTCGAGCAGGTCGAGGGCGCCGCGAAAGGGGGCCATCGCCTCTTCGGTGCGTTCGCTGAGCTGGTCGATCATCGTGGTGAGCTGGTCGTACTGGTCCAGGTGGAGGCGGGTCAGGAACGCGTGGTGTTCGCGGAAGTGTCCGGTCAGGGCCTCGGTAAGTTCGGGGATCTTGTTGCGGAGCCTGCGTTTGGCCAGGTCCGCGAGGGTTTGGGGGTCGCCTTCGCCGCGGATGAGGGCTTCGAGCATGGCCCGGCCGGAGACGCCCATGATGTCGGAGGCGACCGCGGACAGTTTGATGCCGGTGTCCTCCAGCAGTTTCTCCAGCCGCTGGACCACACGGCTTCGTTCACGGGTGGCGGTGGTCCGGGCGCGGGTCAGGTCCCGCAACTCGCGCACCGGCTGAGGCGGGACGAAGGAGGGCCTCACCAGGCCGTGGGCGCCGAGCTGGGCCAGCCAGGCCGCGTCCGAGACGTCCGTCTTGCGGCCGGGCAGGTTCTTGACCTGCCGGGCGTTGACCAGGATCACGTTCAGGCCCTCGGCCAGCACGTAGTAGAACGGCTTCCAGTAGTCGAGGTCGCCTCGATCACCACCAGCGTCACCCGTGCGGCGAGCAGATGGTCCCGCAGATCCAGGACCGCGTTCGTCGTCGATCCCCACGTCGTGGTCTCGGTCGTGAAGGACCCCCACCGCTTCGAACTCGGGGTGCGGACGCACGCCTTGGCGTCCTTCTTGCTGATGTCGAGGCCGGCACAGCGTTCGTGCAGCACGTCCACGGTCTTGCTCCCTCTCTCGCCGGACGGACCCGTATGCCGTTCCGGGAGGGCCAGGGTGAATTAGGAATTCTGACGCACATGCTCACAGCAACACTCCACGGTTCCCGTGGTCGGCCCCCAGCACCACGCTGACCTGCGAGCTCACCGGCATCACAGAAGCATCGGTTTCGGCCGGAACGAGCCCCTCCAGCGTCCCGGACGGAATCAGCCCCCGTCAGGGCAGACAGAAGCACCCCCAGCGCGCCACGGGTTTTACCACGCCCCCGGCGCGCACCTTCGGTGCGCGCCGGGGGCGCACCGAAGGTGCGCTGAGTCGCTGACCTGCACTTATGTGCAGTGCCTCGTAAACGTGCAGGTCAGAGCGTTGCGGTCGTCGTGCAGGCTGCTCGATTTGTGGGGACGGTGGGGTCAGGAAGGCTTGACCGCCGAGACCGGGGTGACGGTCACCTTGTTGTCGCACTCGGCCCACACCCCGTCGTTCAGGGCGACCTGGTGCTTCCCGGAGTGCGGCAGCCCGATGACCATCGTCGGATACGTCACCGGGTCCTTGCCCGACACGCAGTAGCCGTCGGCCTCCCCCTGGACCTGCACGAAGGTCAGCTTCACCCACGCCTTGCCGTGCGGCCGGACCGTCACGGTGGCCGCCCTGCCGGTGGGGGTGACCTTGAGCGGGGTGTTGTGGGCGGGGGAGCCGTTGCCGGCGCCCGCGACCGTCGGATGGCCCTTCAGGACGCACGTCTTCCGGGAGACGTTGGTGAACTGCACGACCGCCGCCCCGGTCCCGGTCCCGACGGGCCGGTGGACGGCCTGCCAGGCGCTGACCTGGAGGGCGGAGGCCGGGCAGGCGGGCGGCGGGGTGGAGGTGGTGGTGCTCGCCGCCATGGCGGTGCCGGGCAGGATGCCGGTCACCGCCGCCGCGACGGCCGTGACCGCCGTCGTCGCCAGAGCCGCCCTGCGAATGCCGTTGCTGTGACGCATGCTGTGTCGTCCCCCTGAGTCGTCTCGTCCGCGGGTTTCGGTCGTCGGTTGTTGCCCCGCGGTACGCGTGGTCGTGGTACGTGAGTGCAGACGGGGCGGGAGAGCGGCAGGGTTCCGTGCGGCGACCACTTGTGACGGAACGGTGACGACAGGCTGCACCCGTGCAGATGGCCGTCAAGGCAGACAGAAGCACCTCCAGCGCGCCACGGGTTTTACCACGCCCCCGGCGCGCACCGAAGGTGCGCTGACTCGCTGACCTGCACTGACAAACACTCAAGTTGTCGTGCAAGAACTCGACACAGCTTCTGGCCCTGGAGGATTGGTGTGGTGCAGGTGATCGTCTTGTGTAGAGCGGCGATGGCCAGGCCTGTGGGTGCCGACAGTCCTGTCACCTACGCTGAGCTGCGATTTGGGGGTCATGATGTGATCACGTCGAAGGGACTCGTGGCCCCGTCGGCGCACGTTTGGGAGTCGTGACGTTCCGTCTGGTCTGCCGATTCGGCTGCCTGCTGCTCGGCTGGCTGCGCCTGCTGGCGCGGTCCTTTACGGCCAAGGAAGTCGAGATACTGGTGCTCCGGCACCAGCTGGCTGTCCTGCAGCGCAGCAGCCCCAAGCCCGCCTTCGGCGGCGCGGACCGCGCGGTGCTCGCAGCCTTGCTCCGGCTGCTGAGTAAGCGTCGCCGTTCGGCGCTGAGGCTGCTGGTCACCCCACGTACCGTGCTGCGCTGGCACGCGAGGCTGGTCGCGAAGAAGTGGACCTGTCCGCACCGAGGCCCGGGCCGCCCGGCCAAGCTCGAGGCACTGCGCGCCCTGGTGCTGTGCCTGGCCCGCGAGAACGACGGATGGGGGTATCGCCGGATCCACGGCGAACTGCTCAACCTGGGCTGGAAGGTCGCCGCCTTGACCGTCTGGGAGATCTTGCAGCGGGCCGGGGCCGCTCCGGCATCCCAGCGGGCCAGCCGCTCCTGGGCGAAGTTCCTCACCGCCCAGGGCCAGGGGATCCTCGCCGTCGACATCCTCCACGTGGACACGGTCTTCCTGCGGCGCCTGTTCGTCCTGTTCTTCATCGAGTACGGCACCCGGAGGGTGCACATCGGCGGCGGCACCCGCAATGCACCGCCGAACGGGCGGCCCAGCAGGCCCGCAACCTGCTGCCTTTCGGGGTGGCGTTTGGCTGTGAACGATGGGTGCCCACGCATGTCAGGTGACGCTGTCACCGCCCGGCCCGCCCGCGAGTTTCTGCAGCAGACGCAGCAGTGACGCCCGGTCTGCTGCTGTCAGCCTTTGGAAGCACTCCGTGAGCGCAGAGTCCGCCACCTCGTGTCCCGCCCGCAGCACTTGTCTCCCCGCGGTCGTGAGGTGGTGCTCGATGCGCCGGCCGTGACCCTTGCGCCGCTCCACCAGGCCCTGCGCCACCAACCGGCCCGCGAGCGTACCGAACGCCTGCTCGCTCTGAAACGTCGTCGCGGCCAGTTCCCGTGCGCTGGCCCCCGGCGCATTGTCGATCGCGCGGAGGGCGTCCCACTGGGCCAGTGTGCTGCCGACGGACGCGAGGTGCGTGTCGAGGGAGCGGTGCTGTCGATACTGGGCGGCCTTCACGGCCCTCCCGAGGGTCTGCAGGTCAGCGGCCATGCGAGCAGACTAGCACGGCGACTAAGCTTGTTTAGCTAAATATCCTTAGTTACAGTCGTGGCATGACTCCTGAACTCGCGCTCGCCGCATCCGGACCTGCCGCCGGCCGCCCCGTCCTCGTTCTGCACGGTGGCGGCGGCCCCGCCACCGTCGCCCCCATCGCCGAACACTTCGCCGCGACCGCTCTCGCCCTGCTCCCCACCCATCCGGGCTGGAACGGCACTCCGCGCCCCGATGGCGTCACCCGCGTAGCCGACCTCGCCGCCGGCTACCTCCGGCTCCTGCGCGACCGGCGTCTGTCCGACGTGCTGGTCGTGGGGTCCTCGCTCGGCGGATGGATCGGTGCGGAGATGGCGGCCGCCGACACGGAGGGGCTGATGAGCGGGCTCGCCCTGGTGAACGCGGTCGGCATCGAGGTCGAGGAGGAACCGGTGCGCGACTTCTTCGCACTCGACGCCCGGGGTGTCGCCACATACGCGTACTACGACTCGGAGCGCTTCTACGTCGCTCCGGAGGCTTTGCCGGCCGAGCGGCGTGCGGCAATGGCGGCCAATATGGCGGCCCTGCGTCTCTTCTCCGGCGGCCCTGCGATGGCGGACCCCACCCTGCGGGCGCGTCTCGCACATGTCACCGTGCCGACGCTCGTGTTGTGGGGAGAGGCCGATCGCATCGTCACCCCCGCCTACGGATCGGCCTACGCCGCGGCATTCGAGAACGCCCGCTATGTGACGGTGCCGCAAGCCGGCCACCTGCCCCATCTGGAACAGCCGGAGCGCACCTTCGCCCTGCTGGACGCCTTCGCCGCCGAGACGATCCGCAGCTAGTGTCCCGAGTCGGAGATTCGTCGGTAGTACGCGGCTACTTTGTCGAGGATCTCGTTGGCTGTCTCTTCGTCCAGACGAAGGGCCGGGGGTGCTCGTTTCGGTCGGTGAGCCAGGACACTCCACCTGAAGGAGAAGCCCGACCCGTCGGCCCCGGCCCCGGGCCCGGCGGCAAGGTCCGGCGCGCGGCGCCGGCGTGGCCGCAGCTGGTGCTGTGCTGACGCTCCGGTGTGCGACTTCGCCGCCACCCCTCAGTCGGTCAGCTGTGCGCGGCGTTCTCTACGGAGTGATCGGGCGTGCCGATCGCTCAGTCGGATTGGATGTCTTTGTTCGGCCGCGAGAGCCGCCCCATCCCGCTGGGGCAGGCGTTTGCCGAGTACGGGCGCATCGCCAAGACCGAACACCTGCTCCGCGTCGTCGACCCGGTCGACGAAACCTACCGTTGGCAGATGAACCGGCAGCTCACCGTCCAGGAGTCGCGCCACAAGCTCGCCCGGGACGTGTGCCACGGCAAGCGCGGCACCATCCACCAGGCGTACCGGGACGGGATGGAGGACCAGCTCGGCGCGCTCGGCTTGGTACTGAACGCGGTGGTCCTTCGGACTGCGCACTACATCGACGCCGCGGTGGCCGAGCTGCGGGGTGAGGGCCACGAGGTCCGGGATGAGGCCCTGGCGCGGATGGCGATGACGACGGCGGCTTGGACGGTGCACGGCGACCGGCGTAGTGCCGCGGTCCTGGGAAGGCTACTTGGACTAGCCTTCCGGAGAGGTCGCCGATACGGCAACCCTCTGGTCGACATCGAGACTGGCCGTCCTGTCGACATGCTGCCCGACCGGTCCTCCGAGACGCTCGCGGCCTGGCTCACCGACCACCCCGGTGTCGAGATCGTGTGCCGTGACCGGGCCGCTGCCTACACCCGCGCGATCAAGGAAGCCGCCCCGCACGCCATGGAGATTGCCGACCGCTGGCACCTGCTCCCAAATCTGTCGTCCGCGGTCGAGAAGGCATGCCACCAGCACCGCGGCTGCCGGCGAAAACGCCTGGAAGACGAACAGCTCCCGACCGTGGAGGTGCCGGACGTACCTCCGGTGCTGCTGCTCGCGGAGCTGCCACGCACGTCCATGGCGGAACGCACCCGCCACCGCCATGCCGATGTGCACCGGATGCTGGAACGAGGCTGGACGATCAGCGCCATCGGCCGCCACCTGGGCTTGGACCGCAAAACCGTCCGCCGGTCCAAGAACACCGACCTCGACGTCCTGCTCTCCTCTGCCCAGGACCGCCAGCGGCGCGCAGCTCTTCCAGGAGATCCGCGAATGCGGCTATCACGGGAGCGTCCAAGTCGTCCGCAATCACCTCGCCGCCCTGAAGACTGGCACTGCCGAGCCTGATGTGCTCCGGGTCTGGTGGAGTCACTTTGCTGGACAGATGATGCTCCAGACACCCAAGGTGGCTTCTCTGCCCCGCAGTTATCCGGCCGAGTTCCGGCGCATGGTCCTCGATCTCGTCGAAGCCGGCCGGCCGATCCGGCAGATCGCCCACGATTTGGCATCAGCGAGCAGACGTTCTACGTCTGGCGCCGCCAGCACCTCATCGACATCGAACGGCTGCCCGGACCGACGAGCGAGGACCAGGCCGAACTCGTAGCTGCACGCCGACGGATCGCCGAACTGGAGGCGGAACTGGCCATCCACCGTCGGGCAGCGGAGCTGATGGGCAAGCTGGTGCCCCCAAAAGACGGTTCGAGGCCGTCGCGGTAATGGCCGATGAGGGCATGTCCGTCCAGTTGGCGAACCTCGCCTTCGTCGAAGAGCGCGGCGGCGAGGCCGATGCGGGCATGGGGGTGGGGCACGGGAAACCTCTGGGATGGTGCGGAATCTGATGCGGAGCCTGGGTTTGTGCCCGAGGCCGCCGATCTGGTGATCGACGGCCTCGGGCGACAGAGGACGAGCCTTTGTGGGTGGTGAGTCAGGCCGGGGCCGTCTGCGCGCCCCACTGGATCTATTCGGCCCAGGCACGCTCCAGCTGGGTGCGGAAGGTGGCGGGCTCTCGCCCGATCAACTCGGCTAGCGTGGGGTCGACAGCGGTGAACTCGCCATTCCGCGCCGCGGCGAAGATGCTCAGCATCAGGTCGGCGATCGGGGCCGGGGCGCCGTGCGCCAGGACCTGCTCGCGGAAGGCGTCGTCGGGGACGACGGTGCGGGTGAAGGGCCGTCCGGTGGTCTGGGACGCGATCTCGGCGACGGTGTCGAAGTCGAGCGCCGCCGGGCCGGTGAGCGGCGGGGTGGGCCCCTCGAAGCGGGCCTCCTCGGCGAGGATCACCGCGGTGGCCTCGGCGAGGTCGTCGTGGCCGGTCCAGGCGACGGGGCCGTCGGCGGGGAGGGCAATGTCGCCGGTGTGGCGGGTGGACTCCAGGAACTGCAGGGCGCTGGAGGCGTAGAAGCCGTTGCGCAGCGCGGTCCAGGGCAGGCCGGTGGCGCTCAGCAGATCCTCGGTCTGGGCGTGGTCGCGGCATGCCTGGAAGCGGGCGTCGTGGGCGGCGCCCATCTGGCTGGTGTAGAGGATGCGGCCGACGCCGGCCTGCATGGCGGCGTCGATGGCGGCGCGGTGGCCGCTGACGCACTCCTGGCCCGTGCGGTCGAGGGAGACGAGGAGCAGTTGCTCGGCGCCCTCGAAGGAGTGCACGAGCGAGGCGGGGTCGTCGAAGCTGCCCTGCCGGACGCGGACGCCGCGGCCGGCGAGGTCCTGGGCCTTGTGGGGGTCGCGGACGCTGACGCCGACGCGGTCGGCGGGGACGCGCTCCAGGAGGCGCTCGACGGTGCGGCGCCCAAGCTTTCCGGTGGCTCCGGTCACGATGATCATTGGGTTCTCCCGACGCTGTTTCCGCTGGAATCACTTCAACGGTAACACTGGAAATTCCGATGGAATCAAATCCTCGGTACCATCGGTTCATGGCTACGCGCGACTCAACCGACAGCCCTCGGCGCCGTATCGTCGAGGCAGCCGTCGAGCTGCTGGAGAACGGCGGTCCTGACGCGGTGAGCACCCGCGCGGTCGCTGCCGCGGCCGGAATGCAGCCGCCAGCGATCTACCGCCTCTTCGGCGACAAGGAGGGGCTCCTTGAGGCCGTCGCCGAGCACGGCTACGCGCAGTTCCTGGAGAAAAAGCGCGCGCAGCTCGAACCCGCCCCGCAGGACCCGGTGGAGGAGCTGCGCCGTGGCTGGGACATGGTGGTCGAGTTCGGGGTCTCCCGCCCCGAGTTGTTCGCGGTGATGAACCGGGCGACCGGCCGAGGATCGGACGCAGCACACCGCGCGGGCTTGGAGATCCTCCATGGGCGGGTGCGTCGGCTGGCGGCCGGGGGGTGGCTGCGGGTCGACGAGGAGCTGGCCGCCCAGATCATCCAGGCAACCGGCCAGGGCGCGGTCACCACCTGGCACTCCACCCCCGTGGACCGCCGCAATCCGGCGCTGTTGACCGTCCTGCGCGAGTCCATGGTCGCGGCCGTCACCCGCGCCGAGCCGGCGGTCCCCGCCGCGGAGTCCGGTCCCGCCGCGGCGGCCCGCGCGCTGCGCGCCGCCCTCCCCGACGACGCCGATGTCCTGAGCGACGCCGAGCAGCGCCTGCTGCGTGAGTGGCTCACGCGCCTGGCGGCGGACGGTGGCGCGCCGCATGCCTGATCGCGCGTCAGGCGCCCTCGTGCAGGTTGAACCTCCCGAGGAGAGATCGTGCGATGAAGCGGCGTCCACGAGATGAGACAGTGGGCGACCACACGGCTCCGGCTGGCTTCCCCTCGCCCATAACGCGCCGCCAACCTTGATCACGTCTCCGCCGCCCACTGTTAACAACACTCGTGGTCAATACACCTAGTTGTCTGGGAGGCGGCTTGTCGCCGGTAATGGCTGATCTGTGATCGTGCCTGGTGGCGGCGTCGCCAGTCGGACCAGCCGAGCCGGTGGGCAAGGCCGCGGAAGGGCCGGACGGCGACGGTGAGGAACAGGCGCTGGATCTCGTTGCAGGTCAGTGGGATGAGGCCGTCCGGACCCGTCCGGTGGATGTGTTCGTCGGCGCGGACGACGGCGAGGAAAGCGTGGGCGAGCGTGGAGAGGGTGACCCAGCGGCTCCGGGAAGGGTAGCGGCGGACCTGGTGCTCATCGAGCCCGGCCAGGCCCTTCTCGGCCTGGAAAGTCTCCTCCACCCGCCACCGGGAGCCCGCCGCCTTGACCAGGGTGCTCAGCGGGACCGATACGGTTGCGTGGCCGCGGTAGTAGGCGAGTTCGCCGGTGATACGGTTGCGGCGGATCAGCAGTTCACGGTGGCCCGGTCCCGGGTCGGCGAGGTCGATGACGGCCCAGTCGTAGAGACGTTGTCCCTTCGCTCCGCGTCCGGCGGGCAGCTGCTGCCAGGCCCGCTTGGGTAGCTTTGCAGCCAGTGCGTAGGCGCGGAACTTCCCCGCGTCAGTGGCCACTTCGGCCGAGCAAGCCACCGCGAGCACATAGCCCAGGCCGCGTTCCTCCAGAGCCGCCCGCAGCTTCGGGTTGCCGCCATGGACCTCGTCGCCGGTCACCCAGTCCACGTGGTGCCCGGCGTCCAGGAACCGTTCGATCATCGCGGAGGCAAGCCGGTGAGGCTGCCTTCCGCCGCCAGCCGCGTCCCGGCTGGCGCGCACATGGGCCCGGTGTCAGCCAGCCCTGGTGTGTACCGGCACCCTGGTGCGGCGGCGCGAAACGGGTGCGCTCGGCTGCCGAGGTGCTGTTTCGGCAGCTGGCACGGCCGGGCGGTCGGGACCGCCGAGCGGCTGATGGGCGTGAAGCTCGGCGTCGTACGAGGAAGCCTTGGGCGTGTGGGGCGGAGGTGCATGGGAAGACGCCGGGCACCCAGCGGGCGGGGCATGGCGGTCCTGCCGGCGGGTCGGATGTGAGAGCAGATGGCCCCGGTCCGGAACGAGGCCCCGGGGCCGTGCACCGGTCAGATCTGCAGGATCAGCGCCTCCACCTGCCTGAGCGTGGTCACGCTGACCTGTGCGGCTTCCCGGGCCTTCGCCAGCTCTTCCATCCACTCGATCTGCTGCTCGGCCGGCAGCGATTCCTCGCCTACTAGTCGGTGTCCGTCGCTGCCAGCACGGCTATCCGGCGGCGGTCAGGGGAGAGCGCGGCGATGCCGTAGTCGGAGCCGATGTCGTTGTGGAACCACTCTGCGGCGGCTTCGAAGTGGAACCACGTACTCTGCAGAACGTGCTGCTCCACCTCCGGCGCGGTCGCGTCTGCCGGAGCGCCGCTGAGGGCCGCCATCGAGCGCCATGCCCACAGCCTTCCGAAGGCACCGTGCACGCCCGAGCTGTACATGCCTCCCATCGAGGCGGTTTCGAACAGCAGATGCCAGACGTCCTTCATCGGGCGGACTGCGATCTCGAAACGATCCGTCGGGCCGAGTCCGTCCATGCAGGCCATGGGCAGCGTCGGGAGCAGGGCGGGCACCTGGTCGGGCGTGATGGCCTCGTCCAGCAGGAAGACCCAGGCTGCGCAGGCACCCCAGTCGCCTGCCTGCGGAGCAGCGACGATCGTCTCGTACACGTCGACAGTGGCGACGTTGCGGAGGGCGGACGGTTCGGACGAGCGTGGTGTGGGCGGATCCATCCGGCCCGTGGTGGGCAGCTGGGACGACACTCCGCTGGCGGAGCCGCGCAAGGAACGGCTGGGAAATTTCACGCCGGCTTCGAAGTCGCGGCGATGTGTCGGAAGCCAGGCCAGAGGGTGCCAGCCGGGTCGTACAAGAGTCCAGTCCCGCAGGGGCCCGTGGGTGTCGGTGTCCGCGCCGCGGAGCAGCAGCTCGTGGTAGAGGCAGGCGCGCAGTTCGTCCAGCTTCTTCCACTCACGCCGGTCGAAGACGGTGGCGACCAGGTCGGGGACCCGCTGATGCTCTGCGAGGAGCGAGGCGACGAAGGGAGTCCGCAGGTCGGGGTGCGTTCCTGTGGGGGGTTTGTCCTCGAGGAGCCGCAGCAGTTGCGTCAGGCTGTCGTGGCCGGGCGTGAGCGCGAGCACACGTATGACGTGGGCGAGTTGGCGTTCGTAGGCCCGCACTTGTTCGCGGGCGGCGGCGTGCCGGTCGGCCAGCTCTGACCCCAGCCTGCGCACGAACGAGGTGTCACCTTGCGCGGCGCGCTGCTCGGCCTGGCTCCATACGAGGCGGGCCAGATTCTCCTCGGGCTCTTCCATGATCCTTAACTCTAGGCTGACATGCTGTGCGGGCGGCCGTCTCGTCCCGACACCGGGTCAGCGCATCGTGCCACAGGGGAGTTCGGGTTGGCTTTGAACGCTGACATCGGTGAAGGAGGGTGACGCGGCTCGCATGCCGTCATGCAGCCGGCAGCGGGGCGCCCACACGATGTGATCCACCCGCGGGCGGCCGAAGTGGCGAGCGTCCCGCCCGCCGAGGGCCGAGAACAAATGGTGCACTGCCTCGCTGGTCCGTCCGCGTTCGAGATCGTGGACAGTTCCGGACGGATGCCGCTGCCTGCGGTGTCGCTGCTGGAGACGCTCCCGCAGCCGGCGCTGGAAAAGGCCCTGTGGTGGGAAGATCACGTCCTGGAGGTGCTGCACGGCTGGCACCGGAGGCCCCCCCGGGACTCACAGCCGAAGCCGGAGTACAACGCTGCGCGGTCACTGACCGCGCGAGACCGGGCGAAGGTGGCTGAGCTGACCGCGGCGGGACACAAGGTCAGCGTCAGCACGGTGGGCAACTACCGCCGCCGCTATGAAACCGACGGGTTGGCGGGGCTGGTGGACCGTCGTGAGGGGTCGGCCGCGCATGAATGGGCGGACGACCAGGTGTGGACTTTCGCCCGGGTGCGCACGCTGATCGGGCGGAAGTTCCACATCTGGACCTGCCGCCGCTGCATCACCCACGTCAACACGTCCACCACCTGCGGGCTCCTCCCGTGCGACCATCCCGGGGAGAGTACGAGGCTACGGCGGCCTGGAGCCTGGATTCGGCCGAACTACCCGCACGGCAAACGATCCCCTGCTAGCGATCACCCGCTGACCAGTACCAGCGCTGGACCTCGGCGTTGGTCAGCACGAGCAGGGCGCGTAAGAGTCTGGTTGACCACTGCTCCCGCCGACAGCACGCTCGGCGGGAGCACCCGGTGCGAGGCCCTGGGCAAGGTCGGTCCACTCGGCGGCTGTCAGCCGTTCCTGCCGGTCGGTCTCAGTGGTCAGTTGTCCCCGAGTGCCGGCTTGATGCCGAAGCCGACGAGTACCGAGCCGGGTTTCGCGTCGATGACCCGCTGCACCGAGCCGCGGTTGAGGACAGACGATGACCGGCACGGTCGGCCGGGACGACGGGCGCACAGACCAAGAAGCGAGCGAGTGCCTGCCCACACAGTTGAACGACTCCTTGCATCGGCCGCGGATGTATGGCGATGAGGATCAAGACAGCAAGCGGATATTGGGGGACTGCACGCTGCTGGCGAGAGGGCGGGCACAGTCGGTACAGGCTTGGCTCACGGGGCGAACCATGTTGCTCTGGATACTGAACGCTTCGGCCTGCTGCGATTCTGGGCAGCGGTATCCCAGGTACAGCCGGACCCATGGCGCGCGCGTCAGCGCGGCCGCTGGCTGGTCCCGCTTGATGTCATGGAACGGCGCCCACCAATAGTCCACGACAGCCCGGAGCACTGTCCTCTCCTGCCCGTCAGTGACGTCGAAGGCGGCGACACGGGCCGCAGCCGGGTGCTCCGCTCTCTGACTGCCTGAACAAACCGCGCATTCATCGCCATATCGGAAGTGTGTAGTGCGCCCGGTGCGCGCACAGGTGAAGCAATCCAAACTCAGGTCCAGCTTCTTCTGCCAGTGGAGGTTGTGGAAGACCTCACCTCGGAGAGGCACTGTCAGCTCGGCGGTGATCTCAACGGTTCGCATCACTGTTCGATCCTCACAGATGGGAGGCTGAGCGGGCAGGCTCTGTCCAGCGGATCAAGGCGGCATAGGCTCCAGGACATGCACAGCACCCTGACGGAGCACGCCCGGTGTCTCTACGGAGACGAGTACCGTCCTACGCCAAAGTGCGACGGCGACCACCAGGAACACTACTTCGTTGAAGAGCTGACCTTCGCTGACGCGGATTCAATCCTCGCCATGCTGCGTGAGCTGTGCCCGCACGTGGTCGACGGCCAGCTGCCGGTCTGGGTTCGCAACCTGGCCTATCGACTGGTGCTCCTGCAGCGACCGGACGAGCCGGCTCTGCTACGAGAAGCCGCCGAGAACCTCTGGCTGCATGGACCGGACTGGGATGACATCGCGGCAGACCTGAAGCGGCGGGCCGACGTGCTGGAAACGGAGTGCGCGGACACCATGTCCACCAACTCCAACATAGGCAAGCGAGGAGGGAATAGTGCACAGTCGGAATAACCCCCTCCCGCCAGTAGTCAAGCACATGCGGCGAGGATGCCTTCACATCCAACGGGACGAAGACGCACCCCCTACCGCTGGCGGGTGCACAGCCTGGCCTTCAGAGGAGAGGACGACACCGCCGGCATCCCAGCGACCTGGGTCGTCGGGGAACCCGTCGCCCATGCGGTCACCACGCTGGAAGCACTCCTGCCAGACAGCCTCGACTTCCTCTTCGCCCGGATCCCGCAAGGGCACCCAGCTCGCGCTCGGCACGACGACCACCAACAAGAGCCTCGACGAGTTCGCCGTGTTCGTGAACCAGCTCTGCCACGACCACGACCACGACCGCGGGGACGTTCTCCCAGCCGGCCCCGGCCACACCTTCCGGCTCAGGACCGGCGACTTTCGCCGCGCCCTGGCCTTGTTCATCGCCCGTCACCCCAGAGGCGTCATCGCGCGCGCCTTCTGATATCGCCACCACGGGATGGTCCCAAGTTCCAGCTGTCGTGGACGGGAGCTCGTGGTCTGCTTTCCGTACCCACGGGGATGGTCCCGCACCCTCGCAAGCTGCTGGCCCCGACGGCTCCCCGGTCCTGGGGTCGGACGCGTGACCCACAAGGGGGTCGGACTCGAGCACCTTGGCAGCCGCGCGATTGGCGCGAGCCGCGCGTGTGTTGCCTTCGGCCGACCTGGAGCGGGTGCGGCCGGCGGTGGACGTCCAGCGGCGGGCGGCGGCGCTCGTCGTACGCGGCGAGCGGGTCACCGGCGTCGCTGCGGGTATCGGCGCCCGACGGCTGGTTCGGCGGTCCGGGTCGGGAGTGCTTGCCTATGAGTCCGATGCTC
Source organism: Streptomyces sp. NPDC002676 (assembly GCF_053592455.1). Taxonomy (NCBI): domain Bacteria; kingdom Bacillati; phylum Actinomycetota; class Actinomycetes; order Kitasatosporales; family Streptomycetaceae; genus Streptomyces; species Streptomyces sp. NPDC002676. The sequence goes on from NZ_JBSFVT010000024.1 coordinate 47,460, forward strand.
TCAGGTCGCGACGGTGGTTGGCCGGAGTCGACGTCATGGCCGGCTCGGTGGCTACCCTCACCCCGCGCGAGGGCCGGTGGGAGGCGCGCCCGGGCGGTGCGGGTAATCGCCTTGTTGAAGACGCGTGGTCCGGCGATGCTGGGCCGATGCGCCGGCTGCATGCCTTGGTGAGATGCGACAGGTCAGGGGTGCTGCTGGGGCGACGGAGTGTGGACGCCCTGATCGGCCGGCCGACGCTGTGCCGCATCCGAACGAAGTGGCTTGCGGCCGGGGGCCGAAGGCTGGGAGGCGGATGTGGCTTGCGGGCGGGTCCTCGCCCGCCGGGCCGCGCTCTAGACTGCGACCGATCCGAAATCTGGCGATCCTTTGGAGGGTGTGCAGGATGAACCGAGCTCTCATGACCGCATTGGCGGCAGCAGCGTTGGTCGCGTCCGGGGGCAGCACCACGGCCTCCGCTTCCGATGCCCCGCCGCGAACCACGCACGGTCCTTGCCAGTACACCCAGACCCCGGACGAGCCGGCGGCGCGGCCGGTTCCCCTGCCGCCCGACCCGCGGCACACCCCCAGTCACGGCACGCTCGATATGGCTGTCCGGACCAGCCAGGGCCCGCTCCCGCTGCGTTTGGACCGGGCGAAGGCACCGTGCACGGTCCAGAGCTTCGTGCACCTGGCGCGACACCGGTTCTACGACCACACGGTGTGCCATCGGCTGACGGCGTATCCGACGCTGAAGGTCCTGCAGTGTGGCGACCCGACCAGCACTGGCGAGGGTGGGCCGGGGTACGAGTACAAGGACGAGCTGCCGGTGGACCTGCCGCCGGCACCGACCGATCCGACCGGCGTCCGTCGCCTTTACGGGCGCGGTTTGCTGGCGATGGCCAACGCCGGGCCGAACACGAACGGTTCGCAGTTCTTCGTCGTCTACGGCGACTCCGCGCTGCGACCGAACTACACGGTGTTCGGCACGGTCGGTACCGCCGGGCTGGAGACGCTCGACAAGATCGCTGCTGGCGGTATCGAGCCAACTACGCAGGACCCGGCGCCTGTCGACGGCACGCCCGTGCTGCGGACCGAGCTGCTCAGCGTCCGGCCCGCCTGCCGGCCCTGATGAACTGTGGTGCGGTCACCGTGGGTCCAGCTACGTGCCTGGTCTCACGGTGATGTGAAGTAGCCGTTGCCGGCGTCCGCCCAGGTGACGTTCGTTCTGATGGGCTGTCAGGTAACGTGCGAGGCTCGTCAGGTGGCCTGGCGACTCAGAAGGCGAAGCAAGATCGCTTGGGATTTTGCGACACCAAACTGTCATTCCCCTCCCGCTTGCGCCTGCCCTGATGCTCCTGTTGGCTGTCACGCCGACAACCGTCGCAACTGCGTTGCGGCACGCACGGTCAATCGAGGGGAGCCCCCTGTGCTCCGTGTCGGCGGGGCGGAGAGAGCCGCGCACCAACGGCAAGCAGGTGGCTGGTCTCCGTCAGCCTGGCACCCACCGTTTCAGCTCCTGCCGGTGGGGACAGGGCGCGGTGCGGATCCTCTCTGAGTGTGGAGCTGGACCGGAACCCCCCAAGTACGGCTGCCAACCCCTGATCCATCAAGCCCCCTGCAAGAACGCTCGGCCGCCGCCCTTGGGCGCGATGGACGACAGCGTGTAGTCGCTCTGCCGCGCATCAGCGGCACGCTGGACACGTGGCGCCAGCGCGGCAAGAGCGCGGATGATGGCCCTCCTGCCACCGGTCATGTCGTCGTGCCGTCAGCTCGAGGCAGGTGCCCACGGGGGCTGACCTGCGAAAACGCAGCTTCCTGGCGCTGTCCCCCGGATCGCGGGGGAGGCCGCTGCCCGCCGGCCGACCGCAAGGCCCCCGGTCAGCGTGCCCCGCTGGAGCACCACCAGCCGGCCCGCCCTGGCCGGGCCGCGCCGCTGACTCGGACAGGACAGACACATATGGTCCTGCACGCACGCGAGTTCTTCGCCGAACTCGAGTTGCCCTTCGCCGACAGTGCCGTCGTCGGCGACACTTACTACGCCACCCCCATACCCGATGGCCGGCTGCGGCTGCGGATCAACTTCAGCCCCACCCAAATGGGCCAACGAGTACGCCGGCCTGCGGCTCGCCACCCTCCACCAGGACCGAGGCGAACTCGACGTCACCATCCTCCGGTTCGCCGAGCACAAGACGTTCGATCACCGCGACTCCACGCGCGGTCTTCAACCGCACAACTCGGGCTGCGGCACCGGCCCGACTGGGTGCCGTGGAAAGGCGCCCACACCAACGGCCTGCGTGACGCGATCGAGCAGTACAGCGCCGTGTGGTTCCCCGACGCCTCGCCAGTCCGTTGGACGACTGCGACTGGCACCACGACTACCCCGCCGACCGGCCGAGCGACCCGGCATTGCTGGAGGCCAAGGTCCGCGAGTATCTCGCCGACCACGACCTGCCCTGTGCTCGCTCCAGGCCGCCCGCGACGCCAGCGTCGCCGTCCGCGAGTCCAGCAACCGCGGCTGGGATGGCGTCGACCTCCACCGGCTCCGCGCGGTGCACCGCGGCGAGCACGCCTACAGCGACCGGTCGAGCAGATGCTCCGCTGACCAGCCCATCAAAGAGACACGCCCTAGCCCTCAACGTCCTTCTGAGTCCAGCACTCCTGCCGACGCGGGAGGCTGGACATTGAACGGCTCGTCAAACGCGCTGAAGGACGTGGTGGTGACGTTTCCGCCGCCTCTGTAGACGGTCCTCAGCAGGTACGGCTTACCCTCGGTGGCCACGTAGAAGGTGTACTTTCCTTCTTTGTCGGCCTTGTCAGTAACGTGCAGGGCGACCGTCTCCCGGCCGCCGATGCGGGTGGCCTCGCCCTTCTTCACGTTGCCGAACGAGGCGAAGGTCCAAGTGCACGTCGCCAGTCCGTCGCCCGGCTGTGCCTCGTCGGACGGTTCCTTCACCCACTGCTTCCGTCGGAGGCCGTCGATCTTCCTGCCGCTCCAGTTCTCGAGGTATGTCTCGTCCGGACGGACGTAGTCTGTCTCACCGATCCGGATCTGTTCGAGGCTGCCGTTCTCGGCCCAGGTGGTCTTCGCCTTGCACCGGTTCTTAAGATCCGTGCTGAGTCGGGTCGTCACCGTGCCGTGGGCCGTTGTGTTGGTTGTCTCCACGGTCACGGAACGCAGGGCGCGCATTGTGCCGTTGGCCTCGTCAAGCAAGTCGGCCGCGGACTTCGTAGCACCACCGCCACCGGTCGCGCAGCCGGTGAGCACAGCCCCGCTCAGTAGACACGCCAGTGCCATAGTCATCGGAATCGCTCGCACGGGCCCCCACTCCGTCTCCATACACCGAATGACCATGCTCATGATCGACAGCGGGAGCCTACCAGCCCTGGCCGGGGCGGCAGGAGGATCCTCGCCGCCGCCAGGACCAGGGCCGGTGCCATCCCAACGGTCCGGTGGTCCAAACGAAAGCCCCGAGTAGGACTCCGTTAGGTCCTTCTCGATCTTGGTGTCTTGAGGGTTCTGCTGGGCAGGGGCTGGTGGCAAGTGGTGCGGATGCCGGTCCAGCACCTCAGGGTGTTCTGCAAGGCGTCGAGGACTTGGTAGAAGGTGAGGCTGGCCCGGGAGCTTTTGGGGCCAGGCGTTCTTCGGTGAGGAAGGCATGTGCGGCGGTCACGAGGGTGATGTGGTGGTGCCAGCCGGGCCAGGAGCGGCCTTCGAAGTGGTCCAGGCCCAGGCTGTGTTTGAGTTCGCGGTAGTCGTGCTCGATGCGCCAGCGGACCTTGGCCAGCCGCACCAGGTCGATGATGGGGATGTCGGCCGGTAGGTTGGACAGCCAGTAATCGGTGGGAGCGTCGGCTTTTTCGGGCCATTCGACCAGCAGCCAGCAATCGGGCAGCACCCCGTCCCACCAGCCCTGCTCGGCCGAGGCGGCGGTTTTGATCGGACGCTCGGCGGCCTTGCCCGCCGGGCGGACATGTACGGCGGCGAAGCGGGAACGTAACTGTCCTCGCGAGCCCTGCCGCCAGGTCACCGGGGTGAATGCATCGTGTCCGCGGCCGGCGGTCAGGGCCGCCACCGAGGGTGCCGGGTCTCGGTAGCGGGGCTGGGGCCGGCAGCCGGTGGGCCCGTTGCGGTCCGGGGGCCCCGGGCTGTGCGTCGGACGGGTGGGCGGTCACGTCCGCTCGGACGGCCAGCATGTAGTCGATTCCGCGGTTCGCCAGGGCGGCCCGCAGGTGGGCGTTGGTGCCGTAGGCGGCGTCGGCCACGATGGCCGGCGGCCTCATGCCGCGGCATCGCCGCCTCATCGGGGGCGCAGTCAGCGGGCGGTGCGGCTGGGCGCGGTGACGGCGTCCCAGGAGCTGCGCGCCTGCGACTGCCACCAGTCGGCGGCCGGTGCGGCGGCGGAAGCTGCGGCCGGACGCGGCCCCGGCCCGGCGCGATGCGCGGGCTCGGGTGCGGCGCTCGCACGTGCTGCCGGGGCGGGGCCGCGTCCGGCGAGGACGGCGGGCAGGGTGTCGTCGATGTAGGCGACGTGGTGGGCGAGGTCTACGCCGACCCTGGGCCGCGTCGAGGCAGATCATGTTGTCGCGCAGTGCCAGGTTCCCGGAGGCGATCACGTGGACGGCGTCGGTGAGGCATTAGGCGACGTGCCGGGCGAGAGGCCCGGTGACGGTGCAGATGACCGGGACCGGCTGGCCGTCGTGCCACTGTCCTCGGGTGCGGTCGTACTCGCGCGGGACCTGCACCACGGTGAACCGGGCGGCGGGGGTGCCGCGTTCGGTGTGGCGCAGCTGCACGGTTCCCAAGACGCGGCCGCGGACGACAGCGGTGGTCTCTCCGCTCATGGAAGTACTCCTCGATGCGACGAACGGTCTGGCGGTCCCCGCCCGAACGAGTTCCGTACTACCTAGACCTTGGCGAGTGTCATCCCCCCTTTTTTTCCTTCGGGGTGGAGACACCCGCCCCGCTGAGGCCGGCTCCTGCCTACGGCTCGCGGAGCTCGCGCCCTGAGTCAACTCCTATGACAGGCCTGGCTGTTCGGCAGGGCCTTGGCCCCTCGCAACAGCTCGCCGCAGCCGGGTTGCCCCACTGGCAGGCCGGGCAGCGCCACAGCAGGCCGGCGGACCGGGCCGCTGCGAGGATCGCCTCCTTCTGTGCGGCGTCGGCCGCGCTCAGCAACGCGTCCAGCAGGGGCGGCCTGGGCGCGCTCTCCCGGATCTTCTGCGGCATGCCGACCGCCACCATCCCCCTGCCGATCCAGGTCACCGACCTCCGCCAGGTCCTCCAGGACCAGGCGCTCCGAGGGCGGCCCTGTCAGCGCTGGTCATCTTTCACGCGCTCATCTCCGGGGAACTGCGCACCGTCCTGACCACGGACCTGCGCGACGGAAGGCTGTTCCTGCCCACCCACACGGTCCTGCTCGCCGACGCCGTACGCGACCGACTCGCGACCTACCTGGACTACCGCCACAGCCGGTGGCCCCGCACCGCCAACCCCCACCTGTTTCTCTCCCAGACCACGGCATGTGGCGGTGGAACCCGTCAGCCACGTCTGGATCAACGACGTACTCGGCATGCCCGCCCGCCGCCTCCGCCAGGACCGTCTCCTTCACGAGGCCCAGGCCACCGGAGGCGATCCCCGCCGAATCTGCGATCTGTTCGGCCTGACCGTCGACCAGGCCGGTCTCGTCGAATACGACCTCCGCAACGCTGGCCCACGGCCGAAGGCCCGCGCCGATGGCGTCGTACCTGGACCCGCTCGTGTGCCGCGCGGAACGGCGCCGAACGGGTGAGGGCCGGGGCCGCTCACGCCACCGGCCGCAGCCCCAACGCCCGGGCCGCGCCCGTCTCCCGCAATGCAAATGAGTTGAACTTGTGAATGTTGCGAGCCCGCCGGTCCCCGGGACCTGTGCGGGCTCGTGGCCGAGAGCCGTCGGGGTCCTTCGCCACCCTTGCGGCCGTACACGTGACGTGCTGTCATCAAGAGCACCGCAGTCGCCTGGGCCTCAGGGGGAAGCCATGGCCGGACGCCGCCGCCTCAGAGAAGAAATACGTCAGGCCGAACGGATGGCCCGCGCCATCCCGAACGCGCGGCAGAGGGCAGCCGCCCTGACCGACCTCGCCGTTCAGGTGGCCATCGGACCGGGCGACATCGCCGAGGCCGAACGCATCGCGAACTCCGTCACCTACGAGGATCACGTCGTACAGAACGGCAGGGACTTCTCGGTGCGCGTACTGGCCGAGCAGTTGGTCGCCGTCAATGCCCGTGAAGCCGAGCGCATCGCGCTGACCATCAGGACAGATCACGAACGAGACGGGGCGTTCGCCAACATGGCGAGGACGCTGGCGACGACGGACAAGCGCACCGCCAAGCGACTGATCGAGCACATTGGCATGGCCCCGGTGAAGGAGAGCATGCTGCACGATCTCGCCAAGGGCCGCCTTTGAGGCTTCGCAACGAACGGGGAACGGATGGAAGACCAGGCGGAACAGCAGTACCGCGAAGCCGCCGAGGGCGGCGACCCGGACGCGATGATCCAGCTGGGGTGGCTGCTCCAGCAGCGGGAGGACCGCTCTGAAGCCGAGCGGTGGTATCGGCGGGCCGCCGAGGCCGGGCATGCCGAGGGTATGTTCCGCTTTGGAGGGATGCTGCAGGAGCGCGGGGAGTCCGCCGAGGCCGAGCGCTGGAGTCGTCAGGCCGCCGACGCGGGGAACGTGCACGCGATCGGTTCGGTGGGGCACGTCCTCGAGGAGCGCGGTGACCTTGAGGGCGCGTGCGAGTGGTACCGCAAGGGGGCGGATCGTGGTGACGCCTTCTCGATGCGGCGCTTTGGGCTCCTCCTGGAGCAGAGCGGCCGGCTGGACGAAGCGCAGGAGTGGCTGCGCAGAGCCGTGGACTGCACTGGAACGGGTCAGGTTCTGACGCAGGGCTGGGCGATGAAGGATCTCGCGCGCCTCGCGGTGCAGCGCGACGACTCGGCCGAGGCGGAGCGGCTGCTGCGTGAGGCCGCCGCGATGCTGACGAGAGCGGACGACGTACCCGAGAAGGAGGGGTACACGCTCATGGCCGAACTGCTGACTCTGCTCGGGTCCTTGGTGGAGGAGCGTGGCGAGTCCGCCGAGGCCGAGGAGTTCTATCGAGTGGCCGCCGATTTCGGGCACACCCCCGCGATGCTCGAACTCGGACGGCGGATGGAGGAACGGGGACGGCCCGCCGAGGCCGAGGAATGGCACCGGCGAGGAGCCGAGGCCGGGGATCTCCGCTCGACGCTGATGCTGGCGGTCCTGCTGGATGAGCAGCGGCGGGCGGGCGAGGCGGAGCAGTGGTTCCGGCTGGCGGCCGAGGCCGGAGTGCCGCCGGCGATGGACTTCCTGGGCTCCCTGCTCGAAGGACGCGGAGAGTTCACCGAGGCGGAGCAGTGGTACCGGGAGGCCGCCGAGGCCAGGGTCGACCGTTCGATGTTCCGGCTCGCCTATCTCCTCGAGAAGCGCGGCGCCCTCACTGATGCGCTGCACTGGTACGGGAAGGCCGCCGCCACCGGAAACGACTTGGCCATGTTCAGTGCGGGGTTGCTTTCGGAGCGGCAGGGCGACTTGGCCGAAGCCGACCGGTGGTACGAGCAGGCCGCCCGGGCAGGGAACGAATACGGCATGTACAAGGTGGCCCACCTGAGGATGGACCGCGGCCGGGAAGAAGATGCCGAGATGTGGCTCCGCAGGGGATCCGCCGCCGGCAACGGCAACTGCATGGCAGTGCTCGGGATCATCCTGGTCATGCGGGGCGATGTGGCCGCCGGGGAGCAGTGGTGCCGGCGGGCGGTCGACGCCGGGGTGCCCAACGCCGTGACCGACATGAAGGCGATATTGGAAGCACAGCGTGGGCCTGGGCTCTGAACGACCGTGTCCTGAACGGGGAGAACGATGCAGGCGTACATCCGGCTGACCGGCGAAAGGGCTCAGGCGGAGCTGACCGCGCTGGCCGACTGGCTGTCGCGCGAGGACGAGCTCCGCGGTCGGTCTGCCATCGAGCGACCTGAGGCGCGCCCCGGCCGCATGGGCGGGATCTCCGAAGTCGTGATCGTGGCCCTCGGCGCCCAGGGAGCCGGCACCGTACTGGCGGCCTCGCTGTCCGTGTGGATCAGGCATCGCCGTCCGTCGGCGGACATCGAGGTGACCGGCCCCGACGGGCAGAGCGTCAAGATCTCCTTGCGCAACGTCCCGGAGGCGGACCTGGAAGCCGTGCTGCGACGCGTCCTGGAGCGATGAATGCGCCTGCCCGACCCGCTGCGGTCCCGGGCGGTGCTGCTGGGCTTCGACACGTTCACCGACACCGGCCTGCCCGATCTGCCCGCCGTGACGCACAACATCGACGACCTGGCCGAGGTGCTCACCAGCCCGTGGGGGACAGCCCTCCCGGACAAGCACTGCACAAGGAGGCGCGAGGCGGCGCCGACCGCCAGCCTCGCCGACTTGACATCCATCGGAGCCCGCTTAGTCGCCGCCGCCGAGGAGGCCGAGGACCTCTTGCTCGTCTACTACGCCGGTCACGGCCTCGTCGGCCCGGACGGCGAGCTGTATCTGTCCCTGCCCGGAACCTCCAGCGAACCGGATCTGGTGATGTGGACGGGGATACCGTTCACTCTGGTGCGCCGTACGCTGGCGAACGCCCGGGCGGACAGCCGAGTTCTCATTCTGGACTGCTGCTTCTCCGGACTGGCCATCGGCGCGATGGCGACCACCACCTCGGTGGTGGCCGGCCAACTGGAGGTGGCCGGCACCTGCACTCTGGCGTCCTCACCGGCGAATCGCCCTTCGAGTGCGCCTGTTGGCGCGCGCCACACTGCCTACACCGGCGAACTGCTCGATCTCCTGCGGCACGGGACTGCCGACGCCGCGGAGCTCCTCACCCTGCAGACCATCCACGAACACCTCGCCAGGGTTCTGCCCAGCAAGGGGCATCCGCGCCCCGAACTGCGCAACACCCACACGGTCGGCCGTCTCGCACTGGCCAGGAACCGGGCGCACTCCGGCATCTCCGATCCGGCCGCGATGGTCAGGGAGGCCACGCGGCTGGAGCGGCTCGGCGACAGCGCGGGCGCGGTGCGCTGGTACCGGGAGGCGGCGGGCGCCGGGCGATCCGACGCCATGAGGGAGCTGGGCCGGTTGCTGGAGCGGGACGGAAATCGCGTACAGGCAGGAATGTGGCGTCGCAGAGCCGCCGAATCCGGGGATCCCACCACCATGCACGAGCTGGGGATCAGCTCATGGCACACCGGGGACCTCGCTCAGGCCGAGAGCTGGCTCAAGAAGGCCGCGGCTGCCGGGCTGCCGGATGCGGCAGAGGACCTGGAGAGGCTGCTGCGGCGGCGGAAGTGAGAGTCAGCCGGTGGCGGGCGTTACAGCAGGGCCTTGAGCTGTTTCGCGGTCAAGGGTATCGAGTCGTGATCGATCTGCGGCGATACAGCGTTCTCGGCGGCCGTACCGTGGGTTTGCCGGGCCCGGACGAACCCGGGCCTGGCGGAGTACGGTTAGGGCTGCGCCACCTGTCGGTTCGTCGTCGAGCCCCCTTCGGAAAGTTCGAACCCACGGCCTTTGAGTATCGGGCAGTGGGCGGTGGCACAGGGCTGGCACTCCGGGTGGAGCGCGGGTTCGGGGGAGTAGCGCTGCTGCTGGTCGGCAGGGCGGACGATGACGAAGAACCGCTCTTCAAGGGGCTGAGAGCAGATCTGGCACAGGCGCTGGAGGAAGGCGCACCGGGCACGGTCGGCGTCGAGGCTGCCGAATGCGGCGTGCCCGCTGTGGATCAGGGAGACCCACGGCACGACCAGTCCGCCGGCCCGCGGCCGGGTGAGGCAGCGCATGGGGATCGCGGGGCTCATCGAACCGACTGCTTGTCATGTGCATGTAGGGCTGCGAGCAAGGACCGAAGACCGTATCCGAGCGACCTCTTGGACGAGCAGCGGGCGTTGATCGAGCTGGTGATCACGGCCTGGAAGCAGGACCGGGTAGGCCGTTCGGCGACCGGGGACCCAGGCGTCTGCGATCTGCGGGAGGTCGTGAACGCGATCTTCTATCAGAACCGGACAGGCTGTCAGCGGCGCTACCTGCCCTATGACCTGCCGGCCTGGTCGGCGGTGTTCTACTACTTCACGCTCTGGCGCCAGGACGGTCTTGACCAGCGGATCCAGGAACTCCTGCGCTGCCAGGTGCGGGAGAAGGCCCGCCGATTGGAGGACCCATCCTTCGTGATCACCGACACCCAGTCCGTGCGTGCGGCTGCGGGGTTCCGAAGACCGCGACGGGACTGGATGCGAACAAGAGGACGCCGGGGCGCAAGCGGGGACTGGCGTCGACGTGCTGGGACTGATCATCGGCGTCGTCGTCCTGGCCGCCTCCGCCCATGACAACGCCGCCGGCACCGCCCTGCTCGACCTGGCGGCCGAACGGTGCGGGAACCGTCTGGAGAAGGCCCTGGTGGACCAGGGCTTCAAGGACGAAGTCATCATCCACGGTGCCCTGCTGGACATCACCGTCGAGGTTGTCCGCCGCAACCCGGCCGACCAGGGCAAGGGCTTCGTCCCGCAGCCGAATCGGTGGGTGGTCGAGCAGGTCAACGGCACCCTGAGGGGCGCGGATGATCTCGGGGGTGGCGACGGTGGGTCGGCCGCCGACACGGCCGCGGGCGCGTGCGGCGTCCAGGCCTTCGCGGGTGCCGGAGACGATGAGCTCGCGGATGAACTCGGCGAGGGCGGCGAAGACGTGGAAGACGAGACGGCCGCCGGGGGGGTGTCCAGGCGTTCGTGCAGAGAGCAGAAGCCGATCTCGCGGCGGCGGAGTTCGCCGACCATGTTGACCAGGTCCTTGAGGGACCGGCCGTAGCGGTCGAGCGCGGGGACGAGGCGGCATGCGCATGGCGGTGACGGGTGAGGGGGTGCTGGCCTTTCTTCGCGCTGGTGGTTGTCTGAAATTGGTCCTGCGGTGATCGTCATGGCGAGGGGTGAGTGCCCCCGGTCAGTAGGCCAGTGCGGTCATGTGGTCGGGGTGGTGGGCGGCGACGTCGTGGGCGGCTTGGACGAAGGCGGCGACGGCTGCGGATCGCGAGGTCTCCGGCCAGGCGACCATGACCGCGCTGGGGCTGAGGCCGGTGACCGGCCGGTATGCGATGTCCGGGCGCTGGTGCCGCTCGGTGGTGGAGAGTGACAGGAACGCCACCGCCTGGCCCAGCGCGACCACCTCCAGGAGTTGCTCGACGCTGGCCACGAGCGGCCCCTCAGGAGCGTCGGCCGGCGCCAAGCCTGTGTGGCCATCGCCTGCTTCCGCTCCGTCGCATCCTGTGTAGTAGGCGGTGGTGGAGGGGGCGGCCCCTTTCCAGCGTGGGATCGGTTCGCCCTTGAGGTCGGTCAGCCGCAGTCGCCGGCGTCCGGCCAGGCGGTGCGCGGCGGGGAGAACGGCCAGTCGCGGCTCGACCACGAGCGTCTGGGAATCCAGCCCTTGAGCGTCGAACGGGCTGCGCAGCAGCGCTACGTCGGCACGGCCGTCCCGCAGCATGGCGATCGGCTCTCCGCTGCCGCCGACGACGACTTCAGGCGGCGGCAGATGCGAACCCGTTCCCCGGTAGGCGGCGAGGATCTCCCGCAGCAGCCCGGCATCGCCTCCCGGTTTGACCGCCACGACGAGCTGGGGTGTCGGCTGACCGGCCCGGCGTGCTCGCCGGGCCGCCGCGTGCACCGCGTCGACCGCGATCCGGGCCTGGTCGAGCAGCACCTGACCGGCGTTGGTCAGCCTCACCTGCCGGGTGGTGCGCTCCAGCAGACGTACCCCGAGCCGGGACTCCATCTGAGCGATCGCCTTCGACAGCGGGGGCTGCGCCATCCCCAGGCGTTGCGCGGCCCGGCTGAAGTTCAGTTCCTCGGCGACCGCGATGAAGTACCTCAGCTCCCGCACCTCTAGCTCACTCATATCTGTGGACTATAGGTCCAGAGGCTTCTGGTCTTTCCCTGACGCCCGTGGGCGAGGGGAGGCTGGGTGCCATGACGACTTCGCAGAAGACTGCTCTGATCACCGGCGCGAACAAGGGCATCGGCAAGGAAACGGCGCGCAGGCTCGCAGCCCTCGGCATCACCGTGCTGATCGGCGCCCGCAACGCCGAGCGTGGCGAGGCGGCGGCCGAGGAGCTTCGCGCCGACGGCGCCGACGTACGGTTCGTACCGCTGGACGTCACCGACGAGACCTCGGTGCAGGCCGCCGCCCAGCACATCGACGCCACGTTCGGCCGCCTCGACATCCTCGTCAACAACGCCGCGATCGCCGCCGGACCGCAAAAGCCGAGTGAAACCGCCGCCGCCACCGTCCGGCAGGTCTACGAGACCAACGTGTTCGGCGTCATCGCGGTGACCCACGCCATGCTCCCCCTGCTACGCCGCTCCGCCGCCGCACGCATCGTCAACATGTCCAGCGAACTCGGCTCCCTCACCCACCTGGCCGACCCGGGCAGCCCGTGGTCCGCCTACTCCTCGATCCTCCTCCCTTACTGCACCTCGAAGAGCGCGCTGAACGCGATCACCGTGCTCTACGCCAATGAACTGCGCGCCGAAGGGATCCTGGTCAACGCGGTGAGTCCCGGCTACTGCGCGACCGACCTCAACCGCCACACCGGGATACGCACGGCGGAGGAGGGCGCGGCCGTCGCGGTTGACCTGGCGACTGTGGGCGAGGACGGCCCGACGGGCGCCCTTCTGGCCGAGGACGGGCCGATTCCCTGGTGAGACCATGCCGCGCCGTCTCCGCCCGAAGCCTGACGGGGGTGTTTTCAACCCCCGCAGTGACGATCACTGGCCTCTTGCGCGGCGCCCATCCCCACGGGCTTTACTGGTGGTTGGTGGGCGCACAAGCCAAGACGGGCACGAGGTGATCACTGAGCCTCCGCCAACTTGAAGTCGCAATGTAAACGGGCTGGTGTGACTGGCTTTCGGGGTGCTCACGCTGCTCGTGCGCGGTTGTCGCGGAGTAGATCGTTTGTCAACGGTTGACTTCGAGGTTCGTCAGGACGAGCAGGGCGCGCAGGAGGTGGGTGGCGCGGGCGGGATCGGTGCGGAGCTTGGTGAGGATCCGCCAGTTCTTGAGGTGGGCGAAGCCGTGTTCGACCGGTGCGCGGCCGACGGCGAGGACTCGGTTGGCGGTCTTCTGGCCGGGGGTGAGCTTGTGGGTGCGGCTGGCATGGAAGCCGGTGACGATCACGGGGTCGAGTACGTCGTTGGCCAGGCCGCGGAAGCCGAGGTCCGCCAGTGCCCCGAGGCCGGCGGCGTGCAGGTGGGCCAGGATGTGATCCTGGCGGGCGGCGGTCGCCGCGATTCGGCCGGGCGGCAGGATCCGTCATCGGGACCGTATCGCCTTCAGGTGGCGCCGCAGCAGACCGGCTAGTGCTCTGACCACATAGGTTGGCCGGGTTGGGCTTCAGCGGGCGCGCTGCTGGCCGCTGAAGTCGGCGCGTCCTCGGGATTAATCTGTCTCGGTGACGCAGCGATTGAGCACGGTGGTGCTGATGTGTGGTCTTCCGGGAGCGGGCAAGACCACCTACGCGATGGATCTGGTGCGACGCGGTTACGTTCGCCTGTCGATCGACGAGGTGGTCTGGCAGCGACTCGGAAGGCGTGACGCCGGTCTGGTGCTGGATGCGGAGGCGTTCGACCAGCTCAAGGAAGAGGTCCGCCGCGAGCAGCGGCAGGAACTGGTCGAGTTGATGCTGGCCGGGCGCGATGTGGTGGTGGACTACAGCTTCTGGAGTCGTGCCGCCCGCGATGATTACAAGGCGCTGATTGAGAAGCACGGCGGCTGCTGGGAACTGATCCATCTCAAGGCGGATCGGACGACGCTGGAACGTCGCCTTGAAACACGGAACGACGAGGAGGGCCCCAACTCCGTCACAGTGGACGAGACCCTGTTCAGTCGCTACTTGACCAAGTTCGAGGAGCCGGCTGGAGAGGGTGAGCAGGTCGTCATGCAGCCCTCAATTTGAGGACCTGAAGCCGATCAGTGGCAACCGGACGACGTCCCCAGCGGATGCCCTTCTCGCAGCGGATGCGGGTGCGCTCGCGCCGTTGGGCGGCGAGGACGTCGGGGTGACGGGCGTTCGCGTTGCGCCATCGCAGGTACGCGTGAAGCGCTCGGGTCTGCACGGTGTGGTTGCGATGGTTGGAGTTGGCGATCGTGAACTGACGCAGCGGTCCGAAGTGAGCCTCGATCGGGTTCGCCCAGGACGCGTAGGTCGGAGTGAAGCACAGCTCCACCCGGTTCTTCCTCGCCCAGCGCCGGATCTGCTGGCCCTTGTGCGCGGACAGGTTGTTCAAGATGACGTAGATCGGGGCTCCGTCCGGCCGTGCCGCGCGGATCGAGCTGAGCGCGGCCAGGGTGTTGGCGGCGCCCTTCTTGCGGCGGTTGACGCCCCAGAGGGTGTCGTCGCCGACCGAGTAGCAGCCGTGGAAATAGCGGACGCCGTGCGTGCGGTGGTAGGTCGCGGGGTGCCGCTCGGGGTGACCGGTAGGAGCCCAGCCAGAGCCGGCGGTGGGGCGGATGCCGAGCGGGCCGAACTCGTCGAACGCAAACACGCGGTCGGGAAAGCGGTCCAGAACGTGCTCGATGCGGTCGGGCTTCGCGTCCCGGTCGGGATCCGGTGAGTCCTTCCAGGTCTTGGTGCGCTGGAAGGTGACGCCGCGGCGGGCCAGCAGGCACCGTAACGCCTCGCGCCCGATCCGGATCACGCGACCGTGGACTTTCCGCAGGTAGGCGGCGAGTTTGCGGATCGACCAGCGGGTGAAGGGCTGGCCGAGCTTGGTCGGGCGGGTGGTGGCCGTCTGGACGACGAAGTCCTCGTCGTCAGGACTGAGCAGGCGGGGACGGCCTCCCGCCCACCGAGGGTCCAGAGCGGTCAGGCCGATCTCGTTGAACCGGTGGATCACGTCACGGACGGTGTCCTCGTCGGCCTGCACCAGCTGGGCGATCACCGGGACCCGGTTGCCGCCGGCCGAGGCCAGCAGCATCATCGCGCGCCGGAACCGTACCGAACTGGTGCTGCCCCGGCGCACGATCTGCTGCAGCTTCTGCCCCTCCTGGTCGGTCAACCTGCGCACACGGACAGGCTCTGCCACCAAACCCCCCGCGGTCGGATCGGATGTCACGGGACATCCAACTGCCTCGACCACAGACCCGGCCAACCTAGGTGGTCAGAGGCTAGGTGGTTGACGGTGTGCGTGGACAGCGGCAGACGGCACTGATAGACAAGCGGGCAGGTGTCCTCGGCGCGTTCTTTGGTTTGCGTCACACAATTCCAACGGCCGCCGGGAGCAACGTGGTTACGCCCGCCCCGCGTTACCCCGAGCGGGGTCGTTCCTGCTCACAGGCGGGTGGTGAACCGGCCTTCGGGCAGTTTGCGTAGCCAGCCGCGGTCAGCCAGTCTGACCAGCTTCCCGCGCAGCGGTTCCAGCTTGCTCCTCGTGCTGACGTCAACTCCCAGCATCTCGCCGACCTGCCGGGCCATGACCGGTCCGGCGGCCTGCCGCACGGCAGCGACGATGCGCTGGTAGTCCGACGGGAGAGCGGTCTCCTCCACGTCTGACGTGCGGTGCGGGATCAGCTGACCGCCCGGCCGCCTACCTGCCCGGGCTCCGGCGCGGCGGGAGGCGCGTTCGGCGGCGAGCTGTTCACTCACCCGCTCGAGAACCCGTTCGGCGACGGCGAGTTCATCGCGCTCGGCCCGTACTTCCGCCAACTGCTTGGCCAGCTGTTCTTCGAGTTCGTCCAGTTCCGCATGCCGCGCGGTGATCCGTTCCAACAGCTCGGGATCCATGCCCGGATCGTAGAGGGCCACCGCTGAAGTCGTGACGGATCTCCCACAAGGCCTCAGTGTCCGCCCAGCTCTGGAAGACAGGTGCCGTCGGCGGTGTAAACGACGACCTCCGCATCAACCTGACCAGTGCTATCGAGCGCCCGTGCGAGCCCATGCGAGGATCTCGACGTGAACGATCTGCGCTTCCGCCTCGCCGAGGAGACCGACCTTGCCACTCTCGTCCGACTGCGTGACGAGGCCGCCCACTGGATGCTCACCCAAGGCATCACCGGGCAGTGGCAGCCCGGTCAACTCGACGAGGACCACTTCCGCAGGGCCATGGCCAGTGGTGAGGTCTGGCTCGCCGAGGCTGGTGGCGGCGTGGCTGGGGCATGGGAGCTGTGGTGGGAGGACGAGGACGCCTGGGGACCACAGCCGCCGGTGGCCGGCTACGTGCATCGGCTGATGGTGGACCGCAACAACGCCCAGCCGGGGACGGGACGGTTCTTGCTGCGGGCCGCGGAGCGCCGCATTGCCGCGACGGGACGGGCGTTCGTGCGTCTGGACTGCTTGGCCGGCAACGCGCGCCTGAACTCCTACTACCTTGACGCCGGCTACCGGATCGTCGGCCGCAAGGCAGGCAAACCGCAGCCGGGCGGTGCACCCAAGTCGTTCACCCTCCTGGAGAAGACCTGCGGACCGGCCGCGGGGGCCCAGCGACTGTAGTCCGAGGGACACCTCCGCTGAAGACGATGGCGACGGTAGATGTCAGCACTGATCGATCCGCCTCCTGCGTGCCTTGCTCGTTCTGACGAACCTCGAAGTCAATCGCTGACAGACGATCTACTCCGCAGACAGTCGCCGACGACCAGCGTGAGCACCCCGAGAACCGGTCACACCATCCCTTTGACCTGCGGCTTCAGGTTGGCGGAGGCTCACTCATCTCGCGGAATCAGCGTCAAGGGCTGGGCCGCGAGTCAGCCGGCGGTTTCCATCGCGGTGGTGGGCTCGTCGTGTTCACGCAGCATGCGCATGACGGTGGCGGGTGAGGGGTGCTGGCCCTTCTTCGTGCCGGTGGTGATGACGAGGCGTTTGGCGATGTCGCGCAGGCTCATCTCCTGCTCGCGCAGGTGAAAGGTCATGGACAGCATCGACTCGTCGGTGACGCCTGCGCCACCGATCGTCCTGCCGCGCTTGCGGGCGGACTCGTGGCCCTCCAGGGTGCGGTCGCGGATGTACTCGCGCTCCATACCCGACATCGCGGCCAGCACCGTGAACACGATCCCGGACGGGTCGTGCGAGCCCTTGAGTTCGCCTGTGAGGAACTCCAGCCCGACATCCCTCGCCTTCAGCTCTTCGGCGAGCATGGCGAGTTCGATGCCTCGGCCGAGCCGCTTGTGCTCGTGAACGACGAGGGTGACGGCGACGCCGGAGGAACGGATCTCCCCGGCGAGCTTGACGGCGGCCTCCGACTCGGGGCGCCGGGTGGCGCGGGTGGAGATCTTCTCCGAGAAGATGCGCGTCACTCCGGCCTCGGCGAGGGAGTCGAGCTGCGCGTCGAGGGACTGCCGGGCGGTCGAGGTCCGGGCGTAGCCGAGGCGGACGTGCCCGGCCGGTTCGGCGCCGACGCTCACCGGCCGTGGTAGCTCGGTCCGCTGGTCGGCGGCCGCGTTCGCCATGGGACCGTACGCAGTCAAGAATCCGGGGAAGGTGGAAAGGGTGAGCCCGGCGGTGACAGCGTCGAGGTCCCGGCGGAGGAGCCCTGCGAAGCCCTTTAGGGGCTTCGGTGCGTTTTGCTCGGCCTGCCGGATCCACTCCAGCAACAGGTATCCGCGCTGGTGGCGGACCAGATCGGCGAACGCCAGAGCGAGATCGCAGGCCCGGGTGATGTCCGGGCAGGCGAGCCGGACTTGGAGGAGTCGCTCGTCCTGGCTTTCGGTGAGCGCTTCTCGGGGCCGCATGATCCACGAGGTGATCTTGCGAGGGGCCTCCGCCGGCCCGCGCCACATTCCGGGCCATCCCGTGTGAGGCCGTCCGCTACGGCCGTCGGTACTTCTCGCGGGGCTCACCACATCGGTCACCTCAGGACGGCGGCAAGGGCTGCGGTGACGGCGGCGGCGAGGGTGAGCACGGCGGCGAAGGCGGTTGCCGCGCGGAAGAAGGCAGCGGGGTAGGTCGCGCCGTCGAGACGGGCGATCTTGCCGGCGACCGCCGCGGCAAGGAGTGCGGCGATCAGGACGAGGGCGATGGTGAACAGCACGACGGTGAGACCGGACACTTCAGGCTCTCCCAAGGGCGTCGGAAATTGGTCTCCTCGAAGGTCGCGGATCCTGTGTGCGGCATGGTTCGGGTGGCCGAAGATGGACATTGCTGAACAACAGCGTGCACGGCAGACCGGGGGACGAAATGGGCGGCGCAGGAGACAGCCGGGGCGAGCCGAGTGGACCACGGGCGGCTCTGGCCAGACTGCAGGCCTGCCTGACGGATGGTCTTGCGACGTCCGGACGGAGCGTGACGCAGTTGGCCGGGCAGACCGGGCTGGGGCGTACGACGGTGAGCAACGCCCTGAACCGGCCGGTGGTCCCGTCAGCGCGGACCGTCGCCAGGATGGCCAAGGTGCTGCGGCTGAACCAGGAGGAGTTACTGGAGCTGCGCCGCCAGGCCGCCGCTGAACGGGACGAGCCGGATGGGTCCCGGCTGCCGGGGCCGGGGGAGACTGCCGGGACTCCGGACCCCGCGGTCGAGGACGGGACCGTGCCGGAGGCGGCGCCGGCGCCGGCGCTCAACGGGCGTACCGGACCGGTGACGCTGCCCCCGCTGGCGAAGGAGTTCACCGGGCGCGCCGGGGAACTGCGGGACGTCCTCGACCGGCTCGACCCCGCCGCGTCGGCCTCCCCGCCTCCCCAGGTCCCCAGCGGCACGGCCGCTCCGGCGACGGTCGTGGTCTCGGCGGTGATGGGCATGGGCGGGGTCGGCAAGACCGCCCTCGCCCTGCAGGCCGCCCACCGGGCCCGTCTGCGCGGCTGGTTCCCCGGCGGCATCCTCTTCGCCAACCTGTACGGCTACAGTCCCCACCAGGAGCGGACACCGGGCGAGGTCGCGGACCAGTTCCTGGGCGCCCTGGGCGTCAGCAGCGCGGACATCCCGGTCACTGCCCAGGGCAAGCTGGACACCTGGCGGATCGTCCTCGACCGCCTGACGGCCGAAGGCCGCCCCTTGCTCGTGGTCCTGGACAATGTGCGCAGCGCTGGACAGGTCTCCGCGCTGCTCCCGCAGCCCCCGCACCGCGGGTTGGTGACCTCGCGGCAGTCCCTCGCAGCCCTGCAGGGCCACCGCGTGGACCTGGCACCCCTCACCCCCCAGGAGGCCGTGGACCTCATCCAGCAGGTCCTGTGCGCCGGCGGCATCCGCGATGACCGGGTCTCCGCCGAGCCGGAGGCAGCAGCGCGGCTCGCTGAACTGTGCGGCTACCTACCCCTGGCCCTGGAGATCATCGCCGCCCTGCTGCGCAGCGAACCGAGCCGGAGTCTGGAGAGCCAGGCCCGGGAGCTGACCGCCACACGGACCCGCCTGAGCGTCATCGAGATCGAGGAGACCGACGCGGAGAGCCGTCCCATGGCGGTACGAGCCTCCTTCGAGTTGTCCTACCGGCATCTGACGGAGCCCCAGGCCGCCGCGTTTCGTCTGCTGGCCGCCGTTCCGGGGCCGGACGTCTCCAGCGCCGCCGCCGCGGCCCTGCTCGGCGATCCCGGCAGCCGGCGGCTGCTGGCCGAGCTGTCCCGCGCCCACCTCCTGACAGGATCGCGCGACCGCTGGTCGATGCACGACCTCATCCGCCTGTACGCCGAGGAGCAGGGCGACGCGCACTCGGACGGCGACCGGCGGGACGCCGCCCTCACCCGCCTGCTGGAGCACTACCGGACAACCGCCGCGGAGGCGGACACCCACCTGACCGGCATTCCAGGCAACCGGTCCCCCCACTTCGGTGGGCGTCGCCACGCCCTGGAATGGCTGGACGCCGAACACACGAACCTGGTGGCCGCTGCCACAGCCGCCCCGCAGCTCCGCCATCCCGCCGTGGCAGTGGCCCTTGCCCAGTCCCTCTCCCGCTACCTCGAACACCGCCGCTACTTCGACGACTGGATCACCTTGAGCACCACCGCCCGCGACGTCAGCCGCGAGGACGGCAATCGCACCGGCGAAGGCACGGCGCTCGACAACCTCGGGCTCGGCCTGCGGCACCTGCGTAAGTTCGAGAAGGCTGTCGCCGCGCACACCGAGGCCGCTGGGATCTTCCGGCAGCTGGGCGACCGGGGCCGGGAGGCACTCGCGCTGAACCACGTCGGCATTGCGCTGAGCGGGGAAGGCCGGACGGACGAGGCCATCGCCGCCTACACCCGGGCCAGAGGGATCCTCGCTCTCACTCGTGACCAGCCGCACGTGATGGCCTCGGTCGTCGGCAACCTCGGCGCGGCACTGCGGGAAGCGGGCAGATACAAGGAGGCCGTCACGGCCCATGCCCAGGCAGCTGAGACTTTCCGCCGGATCCGTGACGAGAGCGAGGAGGGCTCGGCCCTGACCAGCCTCGGGGGCGTCCTGCAGCATGTGGGCAGGTACGAGGAGGCCATCGCGGCCCACAGCCGGGCCGTTCGTATCCACGCGCGCCTCGATGATCCGCACCGCGAAGCCGCGGCGCTGAACAACCTCGGCGGGGCCTGGCAGTTGACAGGGCGGACGGCGGAGGCCATTAGCACCCTCACCCGAGCCGCCGAGATCTTCCGGACACTCGGCGACCGGTACGGCGAGGCCTCGGCCCTGATCAACCTCGGGGACGCGCTGCAGCAGACGGACCGGACCGAGGAGGCCGTCAGCACCCTCACCCGGGCCGCCCGACTCTTCCGGGAGTTCGGCGCCGATGGCTACGAGGCGCGGGCATCGCATGCCCTCGGAAAGGCGCTGCTGGCGCTCGGCAGGGCCGAGAAGGCTGTCACCGTCTTCTCCCGGGCGGCTTTGCTCTGCCGCGGCTCAGGCGACCACGGCAATGAAGGTGCGACCCTGCTGGGTCTGGCTGCCGCCCTGGAAGCGGAGGACCGGCCGGACGAGGCTGCCACCAGCTACGCGCAGGCCGCCACGGCCTTCGAGCGGGTCGGCGACGACCCTGCCAGGGGCTGGGCGCTGACCAACCTCGCGGGTGCGCTGCTACTGGCAGGCAGGACCGGGGAGGCGCTGTCGGCGGCGGATTCGGCGTTGGAGCACAACCGGCGCGTGGTCACGGACGAACCTGTCGTGTACACGCATGTCCTGGCGCATTCCCTCATGCTCCTGGCATGGCTGCGTGAGGAGGAGCAGCAGAACCTGCCCGGGAGTCTTTCGGCGGCGATGGAAGCGGCCGGGCTCTTGACCCCGCTGGCCGCGACACAGCCCGAGACGTTCGCCGCCTCCCTGCGGGGGGCGCTCGAACAGTGGGCGCACGTGCTGGACCTGCTCCACCGCACGCGGGAGGCCGAGCAGGTACGCCGCCGACTGGAGGGGATGGACCGCGGCCAGACCTGACCAGGTGCTTTCGAACGCGGGATCGTGGACACGGCGGACGAGCTCGGCACCCGATGTGGTGACCGGCACGACCGGCGGACGCTCGATCTCCCAGTGGCTGTGGCGGCGCAATGGCAGATCCGGCAGGTCGTAAAGCTCCTCGACGCCGCCGCGGTCCTCGTCATTTCGCCGGCCGCGCACGCAGCGGTCATGGCCGCTGCCGCCACCCTGGAGCCCGCCGACGTCGGCACCCTGAATGGGGAGAGGGACATTCCGATGCCCACAGGGCTGCTGGTGCTGCCGGAGCCGGTTGTCGTGGAGAACCGGGGTGGCTCATTCTCCGACATCCGCGCCTTCGGCTGGCAGTTCGTCACCCAGCACCAGGTCCTGGCCGACGCCCAGTACCTTGGGGTCCAGCTCACGTGTTTCATGGACCGCGACGGCCCGTACAGCCGGATTCCTGGCGCCTCGCGGTCACTCAGGCGCGCGCCACTGGATCACTGCTTCCTCCACTCGTCCCGGACGGAATCTACGGGGTGCGGGCCGATGGCGGCCTCCCCATCGAAAGCAGCGAGCGGCACGCCGAGCTCTCCGAAGAGCACCGCAGAATCAACACCGTCCTGAACCAAGTTGCCCAGCGCAGCGCGCTGCCACCGGAGGAAGGGCAGTGGGACGGCGGGCGGATCAAGGACACCTACGACGACTTCGCTGCCCGCTACGCGTTCGCGTTCTGGCGGCTCGCCGCCCAGGGCATCACGGTCCTCGACGCCCCGCGCGAGCCCGGCGAGGGCAGACCCCGCAACCGGCCTGGGGCACAGTCAGCGGGCCCCGACCTCCATGTCATCCGCTTCGCCAACCAGGCGCCCGCACAGCGTTCAGTTGAGGACGGCGGGACGAGCCGGGTCTGCCACCACCGGTGGTCCGTCCGGATGCACAAGGTGCGACAGTGGTACCCCAGTGCTCAGGAACACCGTCTGATCTGGCGCGGCCCCTACATGAAGGGCCCGACCGGCGCGCCCTTCCTGGTGGGCGAGAAGGCGTACTCCGTGGACTGATGCGGGTCAGCCAGACCGTCCGGCACCCGGGCCGAGACCGCAGCCGGTGCCGTGGCAGGCACAGCCCGGCCCCGTCCCTTCTTCGTGTACGGGACCGGGGAGTGCTGTGCCTGCCCGGGGACTACTGGCCGTGTCGCTCCAGGTAGATGGAGGTGAACACGGCGACCTTGGCGCGCAGGGCCCATGGGGCGAAGGGCTTGCTCATGTAGTCGACTGCGCCGGCTGCGTATCCGCGGGCGGAGTGTTCGGATCCCGTGCCCATCGCGGTCAGGAGGATGATTGGGAAGTCTTTTGACCTTCGTCCGTCTGGTGCCTCTTTGTTGTGGCTTCGTGAGCCGCGAGTTCTTCCGGGGTGCCCAGGAAGGCAGGACCGCAGCCCGCTGGAAGACGCTGGACGACCATGGTGATGGCCTCCTGTGCTGTTGCGGCCGGACCAACTGTCTGGCTTCGGAGAGGACCGGAGAGCCAGTAGGTACCCCCAGCGGCGGGCTGGATGTAGGGGATGTCCCAGGTCCACCGCCGTTCGGTGCAACGGCTGAAGTGGAGTTCTCCCATCCCGGTCCAGGGGAAGAGCCGCCGCAGGCAGGGCTCGGCGTAGGCCGCTTCCAACAGTTCCATCCGTACGCGCCCGTCGTCTCGTACTGCCTGCCAGCCTGCTTCGACAACGGCGTCGCGCGTTGCATCCCTGTTCACGTCAACATCGTGCCCGAGGGGCGCGGCCGACCGAGGCCGTTTGTTTGATCGAATAGCTCCTTGAACTTGATCGCGCACGCGGGCTCGCCCGCACCCCAGGCGCGGCGCCTACCCCTCCTCGTCCGAGTCCGGGCCGACGGTGAAAGCCTCTGTCAGGACGTCGGCCGGCAGCCTCGACCGCCGGGCCACGTCGTCCAGCGACACTCCGGCTTTCAGGGCCGCATCGACGGTCAGCGCCAGGACCTGTTCGATCAGGACGGCGCTCTGGCTGAGGTGGTCCAGCAGTTGCCGGGCCACCTCAGGGGTGCCGCCGCTGTGCGCGCCTCGCAGCTGTTCTGCGGCCTCTGATGGGGATTCTTGAAAGCGGCTCTGGCCGCAGTTCCGTGAAATCCCTGGTCAGGGGCGGGAACGCGGGATCGTTTCGGCAGTGTGTTTCCTGCCGTGGCGAGCAAGACGGTTGAGGATGTGTTGCTTCCCGGGCTCGGTGTGCGGGTGGAGCGGGTCGACGACTTCTCCGACGCCCTGGTGATGGAGGCGGTGTCCACCGGTCGGCCGGGCCGCTGTCCGGGCTGCCAGAAGCAGGCGAGACGGTGCACAGCTCATACCAACGCAGCTTGGATGAGCGGCCGTTGGGCTCGCGGCGGGTCGTGATCCGGCTCCGGGTGCGCCGGTACTTCTGCGACCGGAAGAGGTGTTCCCGCAGGACGTTCGTCGAGCAGGTGCCGGGTTTGACCGAGCGGCACCGCCGGTTGGAGGTCGTGCTCCGCAGGTGCTGGGGGTGGACGAGTTCGCCTTCCGCAAGGGCTGCAACTACGGCACCGTACTGGTCGATGTAGAGGCCGGCCGGGTCGTGGACGTGCTGCCCGACCGCACCTCGGAAACCTTCGCGGCCTGGCTCAGGGACCACCCCGGCGCGGAAATCATCTGTCGTGACCGGGCCACTGCCTACACGAAGGCGGTCAAGGAAGCTGCTCCCGACGCCCTCGAAGTCGCCGATCGGTGGCATTTGCTTCAGAACCTGTCTTCTGCGGTGGAGAAGACCTGCCACCAGCACCGCAACTGCCTGCGCAAACACGCCGAGCAGGAGACAGAGCTGACCGTGCCGGAACCGGCCCCGATGGAACTGCCGGTGCCGGAACTGTTCCGCACCCAGATCATCGAACGGACCCGTCACCGCTTCGAGGACGTCCACCGGCTGGTGGAGAAGGGCTGGACGATCAGCGCCATCGCGCGTCGTCTGAACCTCGATCGCAAGACCGTACGCCGCTTCCGCGACACCGATCTCGACGAGCTGCTGGCTTCCGCCCGAGATCGCCGTCCAAACGGCGTGCTGGAGCCATTCAAGGCATACCTCAGCGTCCGCTTCACCGAGACCCAGGGCCAGGTCAGCGGCACCCGTCTGTACCTGGAGATCGACGAACGCGGCTACCGCGGGAGCCGTCAGGTGGTCCGCAAACACCTCGCCGCCCTTCGGGCGGGCACCGCCGAACCGGTCCGGGCTGACATACCCAGCCCCCGGAAGATCACTTCCTGGATCATGCGGCCCCGCGAGACCCTCACCGAGAGCCAAGACCGGAGGCTGCTGGAGGTCCGGCTCGCCTGCCCCGACATCACCCGCGCCTGCGACCCCGCCCGAGCCTTTGCCGAACTGGTCCGTAACCGGCGCGGATACCTGCTGCTGGAGTGGATCCGTCAGGCCGAACAGGATGCCCCAAAGCCGATGCAGGGCTTCGCCAGCTTCCTCCGCCAGGATCTCGACGCCGTCACCGCCTGGCCTCACCCTCCCGTGGAGTTCCGGTGTGGTCGAGGGGCACGTGAACCGGGTTAAAACACTCAAGAGAGCCATGTACGGCCGGGCGTCCTTCGAACTTCTCCGAACCCGCATCCTGACCGGCCAGCAAGCGTGATCCCTTAAAGCAGAAGACCCTGGCTCCGAGCAGTTGTACCGTCAGGCGCCGTGAGTACGGACATCCACGGCGGTATCGAGTTCCGCCATCCCGGCGTCGGCACGGACTACTACGAGGGCGAGCCGTGGGTCGGCGCAATGGATCTCTGGCCCTTGTACGACGAGACCGACTACGCATCCTTCGGATGCCTCTTCGGCGTGCGCAACTACGCAGGGTACCCGCCCCTGGCCGCGGAACGTGGTTTGCCCGACGACTTGTCGAGTGGGCTACGCGAGCGCCTTCAGCCTTGGGTGGCAGACGGCCACCTGGCAGGGGCTACCTGGGTCAGCTGGGCTGAGATCGCGGGACTGGATCCAGCAACTGCTCCGGAGCACTACATTGGCCGGCTCACATGGTCATCCCTGGCGAAGCCCTCAATTCTGCATCAGCAACTTGTTCCGGCTGAATGGCCCCCGGAGTTGGTTGCTGCGGTGGGTCCACGCCCACAGGAACTGGAAGGAGGCGACCATTACGTCGAGTGGAACAGCGCAGACCTGCTTTGCCGGTACGAGTCGTTGACGGCTGGTTCCATCCTGGGCCCCAGGTCCCACTGGCCATACGTGTTTGCCGTAATGAAAGCTCTGGCGGATCGTTTCGGTGATGACGCCGTTCGACTCGTCGTGGCCTTCGACTGATCAAGAACTCGTCAGCTGGTCGATCACGGAACTGCGGCCAGAGCCTTGAAAGCGACCGGGGATACTCCTCGCCTCACTTGATCAAGTCCTCAAGCGAGTGGGGAAGTTCGGCGATCGGTGGGCCCGGTGGCGCCGAGTCACGCCTTGGCACCAGGCATGCCGCTGGTTACGACGATCGCGGCCACGTCGCCGGTCTTGGTGCGGCCCAGCCATACGACGCCGCCCGACTCTGCCGTGAACGTGACCAGATCGGCTTGTTGCGACTCGTCGGTGACCCGCTCGCACCCGCCTGGCAGTTGCTCCGAGTCGCGCGGCACCGGCCAGCCGTCCACATACGCGCGAAACGGAGCGGTCAAAGCCATCCACGCGCCGGCGTCGGCGAAGCAGCCCACATTGGCGTCGGAGCCAAAGCGGATCTGCTCGCCCGGCTGAAGCCGATCGATATCATCGTCGACACCCAGGCCCATCTCCCACCCGACCACGGGGTCGTCACTGATGCACAAGCGGGTCGCGGCGCACGCAACGCCGTCGAAGTGCTCCCCGAAGAATTCGTACGGCCCCGCCGTCCACGCGATCTCCACTCGGTAGGTGCCCGGGGGAATTCGCACCGCCAGTTCCCGTGGGGGACTCGTCGGCAGCCCTCGCTCGTACTGCCAGGTTTCGTCGTCATGCCACGGCGCGTCCACGACAAGACGGCCGCTGGGTATGCGAATGGCGGTCACCTCTTCAATCCCCGTGACCACGACGGGCGTTGTCGGATCGTCGTACACCGTCCCCAGGTGCTCCCCGGGCGTGAATGCCGTCTCGAGGTACCAGGTGGCCTCCGGCCCGGCCGCCAGCCGAGCGTCCCCGATCCATTCCATGTCTCATCCCTCCGTCGCCACCCGGCCGGGCGGTCAACCGAAAAGGTACGTGGGCCCAGTGACATCGGCAGCTTGCACATCGACCCAGAGAACGTGACCGTGACCAGTTCAGCTCGCCGTGCTACCGCCACTGCGTTGGATGCCGCCTGGCAGGTCACGGAGGTAGGCAGCCAGCCCGCAGGTCAGCGCGGGTTGGCCTGGGGAATCAAGCCGAGCGACTCTGGGAAGCCGTCTCTCAACCGATCTTGGAACGTGCAAGTCGAACAGAAAGCGATGGGGGGAAGTTGGCGGCTGCGTACTCGTCCGCTATGCGGAACACGCCGGCACAACGCGGACACTCCGCGCGGCCCATGAGATACGTGATCCCTTCGGCCAGTCGGTCCTGGCCGTCACGGACTTCTTGCTGTTACGTGGCAGTGACGATTCCGGCGCAGACCGGCACAAGATGGTGGGTGAGGATGATCACGTCGCGCGCCTGACCAGTGTTGCGGCGGCCGAGGGGCATCGTGACCGGATGGCCCGCTCCGGCGCCGGAAGGCACAGCGCGCGAGGGGATGAACCACTGACCGTTACCCATTCCCAGGGGGGAATCATGTCCTTGACCCGTCCGACCGCTCGGCGCCTCGGCCTGCTGTGCGCCGCCACGGTCGCCGCCCTCGTCCCGGTCGTGGGCGCCGTGCCTGCCGCCATGGCCGCACCCGCCGCGTCCGCCGCCGCGCACCAGGGTGTCGTGGCCGGGCAGAACCCGGGCGGAACCATGGTCCGTACCGAGCAGCTCGCCTCCGGTGGCGGATTCGTGGAGATCTACCGTGTCTCGGCCTCCCACTACTGGGGCCGGATCGTCACCTACTACGGCACCAGCGTCATCGACGCGAACGGTGAGACCGTGGCGCTCCAGGACAACGGCGAGTACACGTTCCTCACCCCGCAGGGGCACTTCGGGGACTGGATCGCCGTCTCGGGCAAGAACCAGTTCCGCGGGCCCGGCACGTTCACGATCGCCCGCGGCTACACCGCGATCGTCGAGCAGACCGGCAAGAACCAGTGGCGGGCGAAACTGACGCGGCCCGCGGGCGGTGCGTTCCTGACCCTTCAGACGCACGCGGTCGACGACGGCCACGGCACGCTGTCCCACGTCTACGCCGGGCAGGAGATCGTCGACCCGGGCGGCAAGGCGATCTACGTCGTCCTGAGCGCGGACGGCATCATCACCTCCTTCGACCCGCAAGCCGCCACGGGCGGTGAGCCCCCGACGGACAAGTGCACCGCGACCCGCGTGAAGTCCATCGGGGCGGGCATCCTGGCGCACATGAGCAACCGCCCCAGCGGGCCCCGGGTCTCCTTCACGTCGGTCTACGACGACGGCAAGGAGCGGCCGGTGCTGATGCCGCTGGACAAAACCCACCTCTCGCTGCCCGCTGACGCCGGCATCCTGGCGCGGATAACGGGTGCGAACACGGCGGCACCTGAGCTGGTCAGCCGTGTCGAGGGCGGCAAGGGTGCGCCGGAGACGGTCACAGCGTTCCCGGCGGTCCCGAAGGGCTGCCACGGCACGAGCACCGGTACCTCCACCATCTCGGGCACGTCTGGTCTTCCGGTACGCACGGCACGCTGATCGAGATCGGTTATCGCCGTGCGGCGTCCATGTCCGCCGCACGCGGGCTGAGCCTCGCCCACCTCTGTGCGCCAGTGAGCCTGCCGGTTGTTTCTGGCCGACGGGCTTACGGCCGGGGTGGTCTCCCTGCGAACGACCCGCGCGGCAATCCGCAACGCGTACGACGGCACGCAGGCACACACTCCGGGGCGGCCGGGGCGGATTCCTCGGCGGGGGAGGCCCTTTCATCATCCCCGCGTTCGATCTCGACAGGAGCTCGTCAGCCCTCTGCGCCGGGGCCGGAAGGACCAACGTTTCTCCAAGAAAGCGACAGGCGCGATGAAGGCGATCCAGTTCCACGAAGCGGGCGGGCCGGAAGTTTTGCAGTATGACGAGGTGCCGGTTCCCGAGATCGGCCCGGGCGAGGTGCTCGTCCGGGTGCACGCGGCGGGAATCAACCCGCCGGACTGGTACCTGCGTGAGGGGATGAAGGTCATGCCGGCCGAGGTGAGGCCGGCGCTGGAGTTCCCCCTGATCCCCGGAACGGACATGTCGGGCGTGGTCCAGGCGGTCGCTTCGGACGTGCTGGGGTTCGCCGTCGGTGACGAGGTCTTCGGCATGCTGCGGTTCCCCGGATTCGACGGCCGGACGTACGCCGAGTATGTGGCCGCGCCGGCTTCGGACCTGGCTCACAAGCCGGCCGGTATCGACCACGTGCAGGCGGCTGGGGCGCCGATGGCCGTGCTTACGGCCTGGCCGTACCTGGTTGATCTCGGCCACGACGTGCCGTCTCCTTTCACCGGCCAGGTGCACCAGCCGGTGCCGATCACGCCAGGGATGACCGTGCTGGTCAACGGGGCCGCCGGTGGAGTGGGCCACTTCGCGGTGCAGCTGGCGAAATGGAAGGGGGCACACGTAATCGCGGTGGCCTCGGGCCGGCACGAGCAGTTCCTGCGCAAGCTCGGCGCCGATGAGTTCATCGACTACACCAGGACGCAGGCCGCGGACGTGGTCAGCGGTGTCGACCTGGTGATCGACACCGTCGGTGGCCCGGACAGCTCACGCTTCCTGACCGTGCTCAAGCGCGGCGGCACCATGCTTCCGGTGTTCTTCGCCCAGTACGACCCGGAAGAGACGGCGAGTCTGGGCATCACAGTCTCGAACATTCAGGCGCGTTCCAACGGCCCCCAGCTCGCCGAGATCGGGCGCCTGTTCGACGAGGGCAAGCTCCAGGTCGGGGTGGACAGCACCTACCCGCTGCCCGAGGCGGGCAGCGCACACACGCGAGCCGCGCAGGGCCACCTCCAAGGCAAGATCGTGCTGACGGTGGTCTCGTGATCGCCGAACTCCAGCAGGCGGTGGCGAACTACGCCCACGCCCTGGACGAGCTGAATGTGCCCGAGCTGGAAGCGGTCCTGACCGAAGACACCACCTGGACCTTCACGATGCCCGGACAGGGAGTGCTCGGCCGGGTCGCCGGACGCACGGCGGTGCTCGACTTTATCCGTGACGGGTACACGGCCCAGACCGGAAGGGTGCGGCACCACCTGGGCAATGTCGTGGTCACGACGACGCCGCCACCGCTGAGGTGCGGGCCTATCCGGTGCAGACGAGGAACACCGGCGAGAGCATCCAGATGATCTCGACCGGGGTCTACACGTTCGGCCTGTGCCGGTCCGATGGTGGGTGGCGGATTGCCGAGCTCACCCTGACGCTGGACAACGCCTTTTAGGGCGGGGCTAGGTGTATTGACCCGCAGCGGCGCGGTCGCTCGGCACGTCGCCGAACGCGGCGGCGATCTGCTTCAACGTCAGCAGCCAGGAGACCGTCAAGACGTTCGTGTCCTGCATTCTCGGCAAACTCGGGCTTCGCGACCCCGTTCAGGTTGGTCGTGTACGCCCCCCGCCGGGGGCTGGTGATCTGATGCGGGTCCGCGCAGCGGCCGGCCGTGCGGCATCGAGGTGGTCGCGTGGACGTATGGGTGAAGCGGCCGGACGGCGCGGACTACGACGACGCTCCGCTCATGGCCAGCGCGGTTCGTGCCAGCCCGCGCAGCCAGGCGTGGGCGTGGTCGGTGTCGTAGCGCTGATGCCACGACAGGTATATCGGTGCCGACGGCAGTTCGAGCGGGAGGGGGAGCACGACCAGGCCGAGGTCGGCGACCGCTGACCGCGTGGTGGCTTCGGGGACGCTGATCAGGAGATCGGAGCCGCGCGCGAACTCCAGCGCTGCCGCTTCCGTGGGTGCGGTCGCCACCACGCGGCGGGTGAGGCCGAGCCGCGCGAGGGCGTCGTCGAGGGCATTGCTGAGGTTTCCACGTCGCGAGACGGTGACGTGCTCAGCGGCGGCGTACCGCTTTGCGGTGACGGTCCTGACGCGGGTGAGGGGGTGCCCCTGCCTCACGACGATGACGAGGCGGCTCTCGCCCACGTTCTCGGCTCGGATGTCCGGTGCGCTCGGGCGGTTGGCGTTCGCCTCCAGGTCGACCTCGCCGCGCCGCAACTCGGGGGTGTCGATGCTCGATTCCGCGACGAAGCGCAATCGCACGCCCGGCGCCTGTCCGCGCACGGCCGTGAGCAGTGTGGGGCCGCTCAAGGCGACCAGGGAATCGTGCCAGCGGAGTGTGAAAGTGCGCTCCAACGTTGCCAGATCGAGTTCACGGCTCGGTGCCAGCACCCCCTGGACCTGGTGCAGCAGCTCGTGGACCTGTTCCCGGACGGCGATCGCGTACGGCGTCGGGGTCATCGTGCGGCCGGTGCGCACCAGGATCTGATCCCCGGTCGTGCGCCGGATTCGGCCCAGACTCCGGCTCATCGCGGGGGCGGTGACGTGCAGGCGCGCGGCCGCCCCGGCCACACTTCCCTCCTCCAGCAGTGCGTCGAGCGCGGCGAGCAGGTTCAAATCCAATTGCATGTGAGTAATCCTAGTCGTGCTTGACATGCATTTGAAGTTAATTAAAGGGCTGTATACCTTCGAGACGAGAGCGCAAGACGGAACGCACAGCTTGGTCCGACCGGCCTCATCACCCCTCCTCACACGGGAGTACCACCATGTCCGAAACGCTTCAGACCACTGACGTCGCCGCCTCCGACGCCGACCTGCTCGGCCAGACCGCGATCGCCGTGCGCGCGGCCGGTTCGGCGCTGCGCGAGCGCTTCGGCGAGGTGGTCCGCTACCAGACCCGCGAAGAGCTGATGCGCGCGCTCGCCGCCAACGACGACACGGCCCTCGACATCCTGCGCCCCCGCCTCACGCGCCTGCGCCCGGACGCCGGCTGGGTGGAGGACGAGCTGGACGGCGGGGCGCTGCCGTCCGGCGAATGGTGGGTCGTGGATCCGGCCGAAGGCAACGTCAACCACCTGCACGCCCTGCCGGAGTGGGCGGTGACCGCCACCCTCGTGCGTGAGAACCAGCCGGTGCTCACCGCGGTCCATCTGCCGTTGACCGGCGAGACCTACACCGCGCTGACCGGCGCGGGCGCCTACCTCGACGGCCGACCGCTGCACGTCTCCCAGACCGCGGACCTCGGCCTGAGCATCGTGGCCACCAGTCAGGCCCGGCCGGACGAGGACGAGAAGGTCGTGCGGCGCGTCGGCTCCTCGATCACCGCGATGCTCTTCGACGCGCTCGTCGTCCGCACCGCCGTGCCCGCAACCCTGCACCTGCTGAACGTGGCCGCCGGCCGGATCGACGCCTTCTGGCAGTTCGCCGGCGCACGCGCGGATCTGCTGCCCGGGGCGCTGCTTGTCACCGAGGCCGGCGGACAGATCTCCGACGCCGAGGGCCGCCGCTGGACCCCGCAGAGCGAGAGCCTCCTGGCCGCCGCGCCCGGCGTCCACGCCGAGGCCGTCGCCACGCTCTCACGCTGACCGCGCACCACGACCTGCACGCACGGAAGGACCAGATCATCATGACCACGATCGCAGTTCTCGGAAACGGCCGCGTCGGCGGCAATCTGGCCACAGCCCTCACCCGGGCAGGGCATGAGGTGACCGTGGCGGACCGCGCGCCGGGCGCCGCCGCCGACGCTGCCCGGACAGCCCAGATCGTCATCAACGCCACCCCAGGAGCCGGCTCGCTGGACCGGCTCGTCGCCCTGCGCGAGGAACTGCGCGACAAGATCCTCGTCGACGTCTCCAACGCCACCGTCGACGGACCGGACGGACTGCCTGCCCACCTGATCTACCCCGGCTCAAGCCTCGCCGAGCAACTCCAGGAAGCGCTCCCCGAAACGCGCGTCGTCAAGACACTCAACACCATGCTCTTCCCGGTGATGACCGCGCCAGCCACGCTCACCCAGGCGCCCGACGCCTTCCTCTCCGGCGACGACCCGCAGGCCAAGCAGACCGTCCGTGAACTGCTCATCAACCTCGGCTGGCGCAAGGAGTGGATCACTGATCTCGGCGGGATCCAGACCGCCCGCGCCACGGAGGCCGCGATACTGTTCGTACCGCACGTGATTCGGTCCAGCGGATTCGCGCCCTTCGCGATCTCGATCGCCCGCTGATCCGCACACAGTGCACCGCCGGGGCACGGCATGGCGCAGACGAAGTTCGACAAGCAGGTGGAAGAGACCGCCGAATCCCTCGCGTTCGGTATCGGCCGGTTCCTGGCCAGGCGCCCCATGGACGGGTGAAGCGGACCGACGCGACGTTCTGGCGCTCGGGTACCCGGGTCTTGGGGAAGGTCGAAGACCGCGTGGGGCGTTCCTCCTACCGGGCCGGGTGGCAGCGCCGGGCCTTCCGGATCATCTGGCTCGCAGCGGCGGGGGAGGGCGCCTACCTGGTCGGCAGGCACCCGGACACCAGCTGGCAGATGGCCCAGGATCTGTGGGAGAACCGGGACCAGGCCCTCGCCGCGCTGGAGACCGGCGGCATCGGCGCGGCCTCGGCGTTGACCGTCGGCGGCGTCACGTACGGGCTGCTGACCCGCAAGCGCCGGGAGCTGATGCGTGATGGGTCTTCCCGCTGCATGAGGCGCTCGCGCTGCCGCTCAGGCTGCCGGAGCGGACCGACCGCGCCGCTACCGGAGAGCCGAAGCGGGTCGAAGGCCCCGAAGGGCGCCGGCCATCGGCCAGTCGGCGGCGCATCAACTGAAGTAGGGCTGAGCAGTCCGGGCAGATACCAGGACGTGCGGTGAATGCGCCGGCTGGCCCCTTCGCGAGCGCCATGTCGGCACCGAGCGGCAGCAGCCTCACCGGGGTCACGTGCGCGCCGGTTCCGTCATGAGCGCCGTCCTTCAACGTGCGGTCGCCGCCAGGCGGTGGTCCTGCACGTGGGCGAGGGAGTGGTGGATCCGCTGTCCACCGTCGTGCGCGTCGAGGTCGGGGAGCGCTCCGGCGGTGTGCCGCCGGAAATAACCAGTGGGAGTGCCACTCACCGTTGGTTAGCCTCACGCAGATGGAAATCCGAACGTTCGACGAGCGGGATTGGCCGCAGGTCTGGCCGATCATCGAGCAGATCATTCGCAAGGGAGACACCTTCTGCTACGACCCGCTGCAAAACGAGGCGCAAGCCCACGACTTGTGGGTGGTACCGCCGCCAGGGCACGTCGTAGTGGCGGTGGAGGATCAGCGCATACTCGGCACCTCCAACATGTACCCCAATCGTCCAGGCCCGGGTGCACACATCGCCAGCGGAAACTTTATGGTTGCTCCAGAAGCACGCGGTCGGGGTGTCGGCCAGGCGTTGGGCGAGTACCTGCTGGACTGGGCGCGGAGCCGCGAATTCGCCGGGGTTCAGTTCAACGCCGTCGCGGCCTCCAACACACCGGCACTCAGGCTGTACGAGCGTCTCGGCTTCGCCATGATCGGCACCGTTCCCGGCGCGTTCCGGCATCCCACGCTGGGTCCGGTCGGCCTGCATGTCATGTATCACGACCTGGACTCGTGACCACTACTGGTCTGCTGCGAGTCCGACCGGGCACCACGCCCGAGGAAGAAGCGTCAGGCTGATGGCCCACAGACGACGTTCGTCCGGCCGCGCGGTTGAGGGTCGTCGTGAGGGCTTCCGGCCGTGCGGTGTAGCGGTTCCCGGTGCCGGATCTGGTCAATTTCGCTGGGCGGCGGCCAGGATGCCGCACGTCTTTGGGGCGGCCGAGCAGGGGCGCTGCGACTCAGGGGAACGGCGAACGTCAGGTTCCTCGACCCCCGCAGGCCTCACGCACGCTCAGGCCGTCGGACCGGGCTCGAAGGCGGGGACGTCGGCGGGCGACAGGTCCGGGCGTGCCCGGTGCCACCGGTCGGGGTGCCGCCACCGCCCGGCACTATCGCGTGCGACGTCGACGCCGACCTCCACCACCAGCTCCGGCTCCACGAGGGTGACGTGCAGACTCTCGCGCGAGCCCCACCCGGCGCTGAACGTCCACCCCACCCAGGGGTGGTCGTCTCCGGCCTGGGCGAGGAGGCCGGCGACCGCCCTGCCCGCGGTCTGCGGGAGCGTCGTGCTGCGCCTGACATACCGCAGGCGCCCGTCGGTGTCGTACCGGCCCAGCAGTAGTGTGCGGGGCGCCGCCGGGGAGCCGGTGAACGCGCCGACGATGCCGTCCTCGGTCTTGCGGGCCTACGGCGGCTGCAGCCCGCGGACGATCAGGCATGCCGTCCGAGCGGGGGCAGAGCCCTTAGTCGCGTAGGCGACCGCCCTTCACGATCACACTCTTGTTGCGACGGCCCCGGCCGGCATGTGCTGTCCGAGGCCGAGGGTTGTTGAGTCGATGATGCCGAGACCCGTGTCGGGCCGGCAGTGACTGCAGGCGCTGGTGCCGTCGGCGAGCAGGCGGCGGGCTTCGTCCCGTTCGACGGGCCGGCGTCGTGTGCCCGCCATGTAGCAGGTGCCCCGGTGGATCTGCACCGGTGGCCGACCGACGCCGATGCCGAGTTCGACGATCCACTCGGGCGGGTCGCGGTTGGCACGCTGCCGCTCGCGGCCTGATGACCACTCTGGCCCCTCCCGCCGACGAGGGAACTCGACGAACTCGCACAAGCAGCCACCCCAGGCTCTTGGTACGTCCGCAGCCGCTCACCCCGCATCCGGTGATCCAATGGCGGACGCTCTGCGCGAGACGGCCCGACTCCGTTCTCCGGCGCTGGGCGCTGCGAGGGCCAACGTGCGGTGCGTACGCCGGAACATGGTGCGGGCCATGAAGGGGTGCACGCGCTTGACCACACCCCAGTAAAGGCGCGCGCGCAGGCCGTCGGCCTTCACGGCCGTGCTGAGGGTGACGTAACGCTCGTCGATGAGGATCGAGGCGCGGGCCGTCAGACCCGCCGTGTTCACGTCCAGGAGCAGTTCG
The DNA here is from genome assembly GCF_053592455.1 of Streptomyces sp. NPDC002676. NCBI lineage: Bacteria > Bacillati > Actinomycetota > Actinomycetes > Kitasatosporales > Streptomycetaceae > Streptomyces > Streptomyces sp. NPDC002676. Next base: position 82,864 of record NZ_JBSFVT010000024.1, read on the forward strand.
CCGTCCGCTCGGGCGAGGACCGGGAAGGCGTGGCGCAGCATGCCCGTCCAGGCCGCTGGGTCACGCGGCAGGCCCGGCAGGAGTTCCATCCTGTACGCGTCCTCGTAGTCGGTACGGTCGAGGGAGGTGCGGATCAGCTGGGCCGCCGCCGGTCTGGCGACGGCTCGGGGCCGGGCCCAGCCGAGCCGGTGGAGCAGCCGCACCCACGGTGACCAGCGCATGGGGCGGGCGACGCCGTCGGTCGCCGCACGCTCGATGTTGTCGAAGATCTCCTCGATCATTGTGTCGTGTATGTGTCGTATGACGCAGGCCCACTGGAGCCGGAGGAAGCCGCGCGCTTCGCACTCGAGGACATGGCGTACACGGCAGCGTTCGGCACCGAGCGGTGCGACCGTCAGCTCGTGGTATCCGTCGAGGCCGCCGCCCGGCGGGGTGTCGAAGCGGACACGACGCCCGGGTTCGTACGCCGTGACGTGGTAGCGGATCCGGCCGTGCCCGCCGTCCGCACCCACGGCGAGCGGGCCGTCGAGGCACATACGCGGCCAGGCCGGGGTCGGGAAGATCGGGTCGTCCGCGGCGGAGAGGCGGTCGAGCAGAGCGCCGACAGCCGCCGCGGGGGCGTCGATCACACGCTCGTGGACATTGCGTACCGCAGTCATCGCCTACCTCCATACGCTGGCGTATGGTTGACCATACGGTAGCGTATGGCCATGGCGCAACGGCAGCAACGACAGGACAGGAAACCCCGGTTGACCGCCCAGGACTGGGCGGACGCCGCCCTCACCGTGATCGGTGAGGGCGGTATCGCGGCCGTCGCCGTGGAACCCCTGGCGGCCCGGCTCGGCACCACCAAGGGCAGCTTCTACTGGCACTTCGCCAGCCGTGACGCGCTCATCGAGGCCGCTCTCGACCGCTGGGCACAGATCAACACCGAGGGCACCATCAGCGAGGTCGAGGCGGAACCAGACCCCAGGAAGCGGATCCATCTGCTCTTCGCCGCAGCCATCACGTCGGCCACGGCCGACCCGCTCGAGGTGGCACTGCTCGCCACCGCGACGCAACCCCAGGTCGCGGCGGCCCTGCGCCGGGTGACCGAGCGCAGGGTGGCTTACCTCGCCCGACTCTTCGCCGGCCTCGGCTTCCCCGAACCGGAAGCCCGCCGCCGCGGACTGCTCGCGTATACCGTTTATCTGGGCCACGCCCAACTCGGCCACGCGGTGCCCTCGATGCTGCCCCCGGAGGAGGGCGGGGAGTTCCGCGCATATCTCAACGAGGCACTCGAGGTGCTGATGACCCGCTGCGGGGGCATGACGGACACGGCCCCTCCGGAAGCTCGGCCCCGGCGAGACCGTGGCCGCGACTCTGATCCAACGCCCCTGCCACGTCGATACCGCTGACGCGTGCTGGGACGAGAACGTGCAGTTCATTCGCCGCCGCCCGGGAAGCTGTCCCTCGGCTCATCGCGGAGGTCAGGCGTCTACGCAGGCAGCCGGAAGCCGGCCTCCCGAGCGGAGAACGAGAAGGGTGAACTGATGCCCGGGGAGAGGGAGAAGACCACCGCGTCTTCGACGAATCGGTCACCACGGCACTGTCACTGGCAGCCTGACGACCGGATCCCCGTCCGCTGCAGCCGATACTGACACCATGAGTGACATGTGGACCGGTGAGAAGGTACGTCTGCGAGGTGTCGAGCCGGAAGACTGGAAGGGCTTTCGCTGTGCCTCGAGGAAGCCGGCGGCTTCCGCAGGGTTGGGCCGCATCGCAGCGGCGATGGGCCGGTCCGGATCGGACAGCAGGGCATCGAGGCAGGCATCACCAAGGCCCAGCAACAGCTCAAGGCCGTCTGGACCTGGGCGTCGTCCCAGTTCTCCTCGGCCCCTTCCTGCCAGGCCCCTGACCCCGCAGCCCAGGCCAGAACGAATCAACGCTCCTGCTCGGCCCATTCCCTCAAGCTGAGCGCCGTCCAATCTGCCGGCCGGCGCCCCGATCGTCGACCTGGTTGCGGCTGGCCGAGGTCCGCCGGCGCATCGAGCACGATGACCGCGAACTCGAGCACGGCCTCGGCCGGACCACAAGAGCGCCCGGTCAGCCAACAGCTCCTTCCCAGCAGGGCACACACCACACCAAGATCAAGACACACCCAACGGAGTCCTACTAGGGGATCACCGTCGTGGGGCCGTTGTCCCCGCTCAGGTCCTCGCCGAACAGTGCCTTCGCGGACGGTGCGCCGATGTCCGTCGGGTTCACCGCGACCGAATCCGAGGCTGTCAGACCGGCGGCGGTGCCACGCAGCAGCCACACCGCGCCGCCGTTCACGACGGTGCCCAGGTTCTCGCCCGGGGCGCCCGCGACCAGGTCCGCCTTGCCGTCACCCGTCACGTCGACCAGGCGCAGCGCCGCGCCGAACACGTCGCCGGACTCCGCGACGCCCGGCACCCCGGCCGTGTCCTGGTTGAAGGCCTGCGCGCCCTTGCCGGTGAGCCCGCCCTTGCCGCCCTTGAGCAGCACCACGGCGCCGGCCTTCGCCTTGGAGCCGATCGCCTCGCCGGGGACGCCGACGGCCAGGTCGGGGTATCCGTCGCCGTTCGCGTCTCCCGCACCGAGGCGTCCGCCGAACTGGTCGCCCCTCTCGCTCACTCCGGGCACGCCCGACGTGTTCTGCGTGATCGTCGTCGTACGGGTCAGGCTCGGGCCGGTCGGTGAGCCGTAGTAGATCTTGACCGTGCCGGGGTCCGTGTCGGTGCCCTCGGTGAGGTTGTCCGGGAAGATGCGGGTGGCGAGGTCGGCGTAGCCGTCCCGGTCGAAGTCGGCGACGGCCGCGGTGGCCGCGGAGGGCAGCTTGGTCGGGGTGGTGGACAGGCCGTCCTTGGTGCCGAGCCAGAGTTTGCCGCCCTCGGCGTGGTTCTCGTAGACGTAGAAGGTCGCGAGATCCTCGATGCCGTCGCCGTTGAAGTCGCCCGCGGCGGTCGAGTTGATGAAGTTGTCGGTGCTGAACACCTTCATCTGCTGCTCGCGTGCGGGGGTGCCGTCGCGGTCGATGGGGCCGTAGAGCACGTCGTGGTAGTCGTAGTCTCCGCCGTTGCTCATGAACAGGTCCATGTGCCCGTCGCCGTCGAAGTCGCCCGTGGTGAGGTCGTCGCCGACCTGCCCGCTCGTCGGCGTGGCGAGGCGTACGGCGTCCTGTCCGGAGATGCCGGTCCTGCGGCCCCACAGGGCGATCACCGATCCGTTGGCACTGGCCTGCGCGACGTATCCCGTGGTGGCCACCGCCAGGTCGGTCAGGCCGTCGCCGTCCAGGTCGCGGGCGATCAGAGCGTAGCCGAACTGGTGGTTGTCGCCGGACACGCCGGGCACACCGGCGGTGTCCTCGGAGATGACCGTGGTGCGCGCCGGGTCTATGCCGTGTGCCGAGCCATAGCTGATCGTGATGTAACCGGCCCAGTTGTGGCCACCGACCTTCGCGCCAGGGGCGGCGACGGCGACGTCCTGATACCCGTCACCGTTGAAGTCCTCGCGCACGGTGGTGGTGCCGGTCACCGCGGACGCGGTGCCCGCGACGAGCGGTATGCCGACCGGACCGATCAAGGCGGCGGTCAAGGCGGTCGATATGGCGGAGCGGCGCATGGCCACGGTTCCTCCTTGGAGCGCGTGCGACAGGTCAGACGCCTGCGCGCTGATGCGATTCACCTGCGAGACTCGCGGAAACGCCCGATGGTTGTGCACTGAACGGCACTTGAACGGGCGCGGTCCTATGGGAGTCGTACTAGGTGTGCTGAGGGCCGTAGCGTGCTCTGTTCCATGCCACTTGCTCGGGAGTCAGTGATGACGAGATCTTGTGCACGTCACCGACAAGGTCGTTACCGCGCCGCCAGTGCCGCCGCCACTCGCGTTCCCGGAAGGCCATGACGGACACCTGGGAAGCGGGCTGCCAGTGCAGCGTGAAGGCCGGGGCATTGGCGTCCGGGACTTCCTCCAGGCACACGCCGCGGTTGGACAGCAGCCGCTGCAGTTTGTCGAAGCGGAGGTGACGGTCGAAGCGACCGTACCGCTCGCGAATCGCCCTGTTGACGATGCTGCTGCCCCAGTACGAAAGCCGATGCACCTGTAGGGTGAAGTGGCGCCCCTCCCAGGGGTGGTCGGGCGATTTCCGGACCCAGAAGAACTCGACCAATCCGTAGTCGCGCCACATGCTGTAGTCGTCAGTGGAGTTCTCGGCGAAGTCGGAACTCAAGATCGCGTCGACCTGGTCGGGACTGTCCGTCGGCTTGGCGCCGAGCACTGTTCCAGACATGACCACGTCCACGTAGAACGCGAGGGAATGCGGAGTCAGCTGCTCTCTCCTTGACTGGGTCGAGGTGGCCGGGAGAGGCCGTCTCAGCACGGGCGACAGGGGCTCCGCGAAGATCCGACGGGCAGGCCCTACAGCCGGTTGCGTGGGTGGTTACGCGTGGTGCGCTCATTGTCGTGTTCGTAGGCGCCTGTCCAGCGGGCCATCACCAGTTGGGCATCCCCCGGCTCGACCCCCGGAAGGAATTAATGGTCACGCGCGCCGCGCAACGTGCCCGCCGTTGGCGGGCGATCGTCACGGTGGGCTCAGGGCGCTGGCCAAAGGCGAATCCGAAGGGTCTTGGCATGGCTGGGATAGTAGGCGCCCGAGCCGACAATCCGCATCCGCGTTTCGGTCAGCGAGTACCGGCGTTGTCTACATGATCGCCCGGACAGGCGCTAGTACTGCAACGGTGCTTGCCGTGACTGATGGTTAGTCAGGGGTTGTACTAAACGACGTTCCGTAAGCCCTGATCAGGCGTGTGATGATCTTGGCGTGGGTGCGGTGGTGACGGCGGCTGAGCCGCAGTGGGTGGGCCTGTTCGCCGGACTGAACGGGCGTCAGTTCCATAAGCTCATGGGGCTCGTACGGCGTCGGGGCGGTGGCAAACCCACCGGCGGACGGCCATGGGCCTTGTCATTGGAAGACCGCATACTGCTGGTGGCGGCATACTGGCGGACCAACCTCACGAGGCGGCAGCTCGGCCCCTTGTTCGGGATCTCGAAGTCCGCCGCCGACCGGGTCATCGACGACATCGCCCCGCTTCTCGCGCTGGCCCCTGTCCGGGGTCGGCACCCGGCCGGCACGGTGCTGATCGTGGACGGCACCCTGGTCCCGACCCGCGACCGGAGCGTGGCCGCCTCCAGCAAGAACTACCGCTACTCCACCAACCACCAGCTCGTCATCGACGCCAACACCCGGCTGGTCGTAGCGGCCGGACGACCCCTGCCCGGCAACCGCCACGACGCCCGCGCCTACCGGGAATCCGGCGTGGACCGCGCCGTCAAGAACGCGCCCGTTCTCGGTGACGGCGGTTATCGCGGCACCCCTGCCCTCATCCCGCACTGGCCACGCAAACACCGACCCCTCACACCTGAGCAGCAGGCCGACAACGCCATCCACCGCCGGGCCAGGGCCCGTGTCGAACACGCCTTCTCCCGGATGAAGACCTACAAGATCCTCCGCGACTGCCGGCTACGCGGTGACGGGGTCCACCACGCCGTCCTCGGCGTGGCCCGACTGCACAACCTGGCCCTCGCCGGGTAAGCCCCCACCTCGACCCAAGGCCATCCCAACCATGGCCCAACATGCGCTTACGGGACGTCGTTTAGGGCCTGTTCATGGGGAGGCACGATCTGACGAATGCGCAGTGGGCGAAGCTGGAGCCGCTGCTCCCGGTCAGGGAGAAGCCCGGACGGCCGCCGGTACACACCAAGCGGAAACTGATAGATGGCATACGCCGGCGCACCCGCGCCGGTGCTCCCTGACGGGACGTGCCCGAGCGGTACAGCCCATGGGAGACGGTCTACGGACTGTTTCGGCGCTGGCAGCGGGACGGCACCTGGCACCGCATCTTCGAGCAACTGCAGGCCCGGGCCGACGCCGAAGGACTGATCACCTGGGACATCTCGGTGGACTCCACCATCGCCCGCGCCCAGCAGCATGCGGCGGGTGCCCGCAAAAAGGGGATCTGCAGATCGAGCCGCCCGGTGTTGTCTTCGCCGAGCCCGACGACCACGGGCTCGGACGCTCCCGGGGCGGGCTGACCACCAAGCTCCACCTGGCAGTCGAGCAGGCCCAGAAGCCGATGTCACTGGTGATCACGGCCGGACAGCGCGGTGACTCCCCGCAGTTCCAGGTGGTCCTGGGGCATATCCGGGTGCCCAGGCTCGGGCCCGGCCGGCCGCGCGCCCGGCCGGACAAGGTTCGCGCCGACAAGGCGTACGGCTCCCGCGCGAACCGCGCCTACCTGCGCAAGCGCGACATCCGCTGCACGATCCCGGAGAAGCGCGACCAGATCCCCAACCGCAAGAAGCGCGGTTCCCAGGGTGGTCGGCCGCCGAAGTTCGACGCCGCAGACTACAAAGAGCGCCATGCGGTGGAGTGCGGCATCAATCGCCTCAAGCGCCACCGAGCAGTGGCAACGAGGCACGACAAGCTCGCCGTCCGCTGTGAGGCGACCGTGCTGGTCGCGGCCATCAATGAATGGCTGTGACCTGCACGGTGGCGGGGACCTCGCGAGGCTGGGACGAGCTCAGGGCTGGTGACACATCACTCGATTCCGAGGGGTTCGATGCCCAGGTCCTCACGCATGAGGCGACGCATCTGCGCCATAGCCTTGCGTCGCCGCTCTATCAGGGGCGCGTCGTCGGCGGAGCCGACAGCCACTCCACGGGCATAGGCGTCGCGGATCGCGCGCAGGCGGTGGAACGCCTCGTTCCCCGCCTCCACGACCTGCGGGGGGCCCACGAGCCAGAGGCGTTCGCTCGCCGTGTAGATGCCGGTGCCGCGCACGGCTTCCCGCACCGCCGCGTCGCGTGCCGACTCGGACATGTGGTCGCCCAGGGCGACAGCCCGAATCTCCTCACCCGCGGCTTTGAGGGCGGAAACATACTCCGTGTAGACCTCGCGCCGTACTTCCAGAGCGTGCCTGGCTTCCTCCCGCTGCCACCGGTTGCGGTCGGCGATCAGAGTGGCTGCGATGCCGATGACGGCACCGGTCAGTGTCGAGAGCAGGGGCGTCCAGTCCATATGTCGCAGCTTGTCGAAACCGGTGCGCTGGCACCAGTGCTTTCGCTACGCATGGCTGTGACCAGCACTTTCGAAACAGGCCCTAGCCGAGCTGTCCCAGGATCCGGACTTCCGCGCCGGTGTGCGGCGTATGGCCGAGCAATATGCGGCCGATCGCGCTCGGGGCGGCACATTCCTGCGCCGTGGCCCTGCTGCGGCGGACCGTTACCAGGTCGGCCCAGCCCTGGCAGCCGGCATCGACCCGGGCTCGCCCCAGGCCGATCGGGTCGTCGCGGCGGTCATGGCTCAGTACGCGCACGTCTTGGGCCGCCGTGACGACGTCGACCTTCGGCGCCGGCTGCTGACCCGGCTGGAGACCGCGAACGACCCTCGCAGGGAGCGGTACCTTCAGCCGCTCGCAGTGATCAACGGCTGGTCCGCCTCGGAAAGCCTGGTGCCGGTGTTCGACTGGTTCATCCAGGCATTGGGCGCCCGGATACCGGGGTAGCGGGCCGGTCGCGACGAGGCTTGGCCGGACCGGTCATGCCGCGTTCGCCTGGTCGCGTCCGACCAGCAGGCCATGCTCGAAGCGGGCTCCGGCGCGGACCAAGGGGACAAGACGGGCGCCGTTGACGGCCCGCCAGCGGGCTTGGACTCGACGAGCTTGAAGACCATGGCGAGCGCGGCGGCGCGGGAGCCGGCGCCTTTGGTGACCTTGGTCCGCAAGCGCACGGTGGCGAACGTCGACTCGATGGGATTCGTTGTGCGCAGGTGGATCCAGTGCTCGGCCGGGCAGTCGAAGAACTCCAGCAGGACGTCCTGGTCGTCGGTAATCTTCTTGATGGCCTTGGGGAACTTCGCGCCGTAGGGCTTGGCGCAGGTCTTGATCGCCTGCTCGGCGTGGTCGCGGTCCTCGGAGTTGTCGATGTCCTGGATCGCGTTCTTCGCCGCCGGCTGGGCCGACTTCGGCATCGCGTCGAGGACGTTGGCGGTTTTGTGAACGCAGTGCCTTTGTTCGCGGGTGTCGGGGAAGACCCCGCGCAGGGCCTTCCAGAACCCGAGCGCGCCGTCACCGACCGCGAGCACGGGCGCGCGCATGCCCCGCCGCGCGCAGCAGCGCGGCCCAGGACTCCGAGGACTCCCGGTAGTCGTCGGTCATCGCGACCAGTTCCTTGGTGCCGTCCGCGCGCACTCCGATGACCACGAGGACGGCGGCTTTGGCCTCGTCCAGGCGTATGCGCAGGTGGATGCCGTCGACCCAGACGTAGACGTAGTCGGTGCCGGATAGGTCGCGTTCCTGGAAGACGGCGTGATCGGCTTGCCACTGGGTAGCCAGCCGGGTGACCGTGGCCGGCGATAGCGCCGCCGAGGAGCTGAGGAACTGATCCGTCGCTGGCACGAAGTCGCCCGAGGACAGGCCCGCAGGTAGAGCAGCGGCAGCACCTCGGCGATCTTCGGGGACTTGCGGCCCCACGGCAGCAGGATCGCCGAGGAGAACCGCTTGCGCTCGCCAGTGGTCTCATCGATCCGCTTGTCGTTCACCCGTGGAGCCTTGACCTCGATCACGTCGGCCGCGGTGGTGACCTTCCCGGCTGGTGGTAACCGTTGCGGACCACCAGGCGTCGCCCGCTCTCGTCCTTCTCGTGGGCCAACTCGGCGATGTAGGAGTTGACTTCGGCCTCCAGAGCGGCGGCCAGTACCCCCCCCGGGCACCCTCACGGACGATCTCGTCCAGCAGGGAGCTGCCTCGCGTCGAACCGTCGGCATTGGCTGCCGTGAGCACGGGCGTGCCTGCCCGACCGACGCTGCAACGTCGGCCTACTCGATCACCATCACGGGATCATTCGGGAAAGTGCGCCCTCTGCGTCCCTCCTGGAACCGATCCACAGATCTCGAGCATTGCTCGTCCAGCATTGCGCAGCCGCGATGCCTATCGCGCAGCAAGGGCACACGGCGGTCTTCGTACTGCGCACCCGCTACGGGGTGTTCACGAGTACGCCCACCTGCGGCGCAAGAAGCAGCTTGAGATCGCTTCCCAACTGCCGTGCGATCGTTTCCCGTGGTGCGGGTCAGTGAGGCCAAGGGTAGAGCTGGCGGTGGGGCCCGCGATGCCGGAGAGCAAGCGGCGGAGCTGGGTGAGCCGTTCGCTGATCCAGGACCGTTCCCATTCCTTCAGTTCGGCCTCGCCCGCGCAGAAGTGGTAGCCGCGGTCACGTGTCCAGTGCAGGGGCGGCCGGTCCGTGTCGCTCCTGAGGTGTGTCTGGGGGCCGACGCTTGAGTGTCGGCCCCCAGTGCCTCGAGGGTTACTGGGCGAACGGGTCGCCCAGGACTCCGGCGAGCCTGATGAGTCCTTGTTCTCCGTCGTCGGTGGCCACGGCGTAGACGGTGTAGCTCCATCCGTGCTCTGCGGCATACTCGTCGGCCCAGGTCAGGAGCTCGCCGATTTCGACCTCGTCCAGGATCTCGTACTCGTACGACGTGACCGCGGGCACGTCCCAGAAGTAGACCCGGTAGTTGGCGTGGTCCTGTTCCCAGGTGGCGTCCCGGGGATCGATGCCGCGAATCTCCATGAGGCGAGCCTAAGGGCTCGCAGAGAAGCAACATTTTGATTCTCTGCGAGCCCTTAGCCAGCACCTCTGCGCCCAGCCGCGCAACTTGGTCCGTGCAACTTGTCGAACGGTTGGGTGGGAGTGCCGTTAGTGGCGAATTACGCGGAGTTCCACACGGAGAGGGCAGCTCCCCGCACGCATAGGCGAGTCCGGGGTCCGACTCACCTCCGCTCGCGCGGAGAGGACACCGGCACTCCTACCGCGGTTTCTACGAAGACCGGCTCACCTCCGCTCGTGCGGAGAGGACGCCTGGGCCAAGCCGGAAGGCCCGGCATCGCGGCCGGATCGCCGTGCGTTCGTGGACATCCGCCCCGCGCGGAGCGAGCCTGGGACGAGGGATGGGTTCGCAGCGACGTTGAACGTAGCTTTCGGCTGGAGCATTGGGAGTACGACCGCGAGCGCATGGATGGCTTCGACTACGACATCGGCGCAATCCTCATCGGGTCCGCCGAGGCCCCGGACGAGTCTGAGCTGAACACCGTGCTCCAGCCCGACCTCTTCGTCCACCCCTGGGAAAGCAACGATCCCAGGTAGGTGAAGATCAGCGTCAGCTCACGCAGACGCGCAGCAGGGGTTTCCAAGCCGAGCGGCTCGGGCCCGCGCCGATACGGTTTAGTACCTGGTCGGCCAACTCCTGCGGATTCAGCGCGCCGTCCAGGAAAACCGCGTCGCTGGGCAGGGTGTCAGCCGCGGCCATGCTGGATTCGATCCTGTCCTTGCACCAGCGCCGGACCCGCTCGTCCTGCTCGGGGTCGTGCGGGGTGAAGCTCCGTCCGTCGATCCGCTTCTCCATCACCTCCCGGGAGACCTTGAGGAAGAAGTGGTGGCTAGGCCGGCTTCTACCGGCCCCATCGATGCGACTCCAACTGGCCCCAGTTTGCGGATGATTCGTGAAGGTCAGGTGCCGTGAGGCGGCTCCGGAGGGCGGTTTGATTTGGCCCCGTTGGAATGGGGGTTGTGTTGTTGCCTCGGGTCGATCAGGCGGTTGACGCCTTTTCTGTATGGGCAAGCTGCGTCTGCAGAGTGTGCTGATGGCGTTGTGCCCAGCGGACAGCGGGTGGTGCTGCCAAGCCCGTCAGCGCGAACATGGCTCCCGCGACATACCACCCAGGGCGGCCCCAGGTGATGCAGAGTGCGATGAGCAGTCCTGGTCCGAGGGCTTCGGCGAGGCCGGCGCCGAGGCCGAACACGCCCAGGTACTGGCCGGTGGCGTGCTGCGGGGCGAGAGCGAAGGAGACCTCGAAGCCCGCGGCGGAGTGCCATAGTTCGCCGATCGTGTGGATCATCACCGCGGTGATCAGCAGGGTTGCGGCGGCCCACGCCGGTATGCCTGCGGACAGCGAGATCAGTGAGCAGGCGATGAGGAAGGCCACGCCTGCCCGGCGGTAGGCGTGTGCGCCGGAGGTGGGGGAATCGACGTTGCGGCTGGCCCGCACCTGAAAGGCGACGACGATGACCGTGCCGGTGAGCATCGTGGCCGAGATGAGCCAGTGCGGGGCGGTGGTGGCGCCGACGATCCAGAGCGGGATGACCACGGTGAGCACCTTGAACTGGATGGCCATGATGCCGTCGAGGGCGGTCAGCAGCAGGTAGGGGCGGTCCCGCAGGGCGATCCAGCGAGGACCGTCGCTGGTGGGGACGGGCGCGACCGGCGGCAGGAGGACCAGGATCACCGCGGAGACCGCGAAGGCGATCGCGTTGCCGATGACCATGAGCTGATAGGCGGTGAGTGTGCCCACTTGGACGACCCAGCCTGCCAGCACGGCACCGAGGGAGATGCCGACGTTGGTCACCGCACGCAGGTAGGCCCGGAACTCCTGCGGCCGGCCGCCGCCGTAGTGCCTGATGAGCGGGGAGCGGGCGGCGATTCCGGCCGCCTTCGCCGCGGCGGCCGCGCAGACCAACAGGACGAACGGCCAGAAGCTGTCCGCCAGGATGAGGCCGGCCGTGGCCAGCGCCTGGACGATCAGGGTGGCCGCGTAGATGCTGCGTGCTCCGTGCCGGTCGGCCAGATGACCGACCGCGACGCCCAGGGTCAGCGCGAGAAGACCGGCGATGCCGAGCCCGAGCCCCACCTGGCCTGCCGGAAGGTGAACTCCCTCGGTGAAATACAGCACTCCGGCGGTGAGGTAGAGGCCGCTGCCGACGGTGTAGACGAAGTTCGAGGCCGCGAGGACGCACTGCGGTCCGGTGTTCGGCATCAGGCGGGGCATGACAAGACTCCACGTCCTCGACAGGCGGTAAGGGCCCGCCCAGCTTGTTGCATATTACTTGCAATAACAAGAGGGTTGCCTCAGTCAGGCGCCTCCGCCCGGCCTCCGTGCGCCGGGGAGGACGGCTATTTCGTCCCGTTGGCCTTGTTCGCCCTGGTGCGAGCCAGTCGGTAGGACTCGGTGCCAGTCTCGATGAGGGTGGCGTTGAAGGTGAGCCGGTCCACGATCGCCGCGCAGAGCCGCGGATCGGTGAACGTCTTTGACCAGCCCGTGAACGCTTCGTTGGAGGCGATCGCGATGCTGTTCTTCTCCTCCCTCTCCGTCAGAACCTGGAAGAGCATCTCCGCCCCGCGCCGGCCCAGTTCGAGGTAGCTGAGTTCGTCGATTTCGAGAAGGTCGACGCGTCCGTAGCGGGCGATGGACTTGCCGAGCTGCATGTCGTCGGCGCCTCGACGAGCTCGTTCACCAGGCAGGCGGCGGCGGTGTAGCGGACGCGGTAGCCGGCCATAGCGGCCGCGATGCCCAAGCCGATGAGCCGGTGGGACTTGCCGGTGCCGGAGTCTCCGATCAGACACAGCGGGTAGCCCTTGGTGATCCAGTCGCAGGTGGCGAGGCTGTGGATGACGGCTGGGTCGACGTTGGGGTTGGCGGTGTAGTCGAACTCGCGCAGCGACTTCTCGCGCGGGAAGTGAGCGGCCCTGATGCGGCGTTCGGCCCGGCCACGGTCGCGATCCTCGCACTCGGCGAGCAGGAGCTCGGCGAGAAATCCGGCGTAGGAGAGCCCCTCGCGCTCAGTCGGGCGATGGTGTCGGCGGCCTGGGCCCACATGGTAGGCAGCCGCAGCATCCGGCAGGCGGTGTCGATCGCGGCGTCGGACGCCTGGGCGGTGAGCGCGTGCTGGGCGGCAGTCACGACGACTCCTTCCGTCGCAGCTGGAGCAGTTCGTCCCACTGCTCCAGGCGGGGCAGCGGGCGGGCATCCTCGGGCAGTGACCTGGCCAGACGACACGGGGTGAGACGGCTGACCTGCGGCAACTGCGAATCCAGCAGTTCCGTCTGGTCCGCCGTTCGCGATTTCTGAAGGATGCCCGGGGCGAACCCACGGGCTCGGTAGGGAAGTTGACCTCCACGATCCCTGCGGTTCAGCGGGTGTGCGAGTCGTCTTCGGCGGGTGAGACGGCGGCGGCGGTCGTGTAGCGGAGGCTGGTCTTGGCGCCGAGGGAGAAGACGTGCGCGAGGTGGAGGGGGTCGGCGCCGTTGGCCAGGGCCTCCTCCAGGATGCGGTCCTGCCTCAGCCGGTCGAGGCCGATGGGCAGCTGCTTGACGAGTTTGTCCATCCAGAATGTGCCCACCGGCGCCGTGGTCGTGGCCGCGATCCGGCTGATCAGCAGGTGTGGCTTGGTGCTGTTCGGCCAGCGGTGGTGCCGCTAGCCGAGGTAGTTGGTGATCGCCTCGGCAGAGTACTCGTCAAGTGGACGGTTCAGTCCCTCGGGGTTCAGGCAGTGTCCGGCCAGGTCCACCTGGTCCATGAGCATGGTGCGGAGTGCTGGGATTGCAGTGCATGGACCCCGGACAGGGCGACGACCACCCGCAGGGCCGGATCTTGCAGGGCGGCCCGGGCGACGGCCTCCACCTCCTCCGCGGTGAGCGAGACGGGGATTGTCGTGGTGAGCTTGCCGCCATTGATGCCCCGCATCGGGTTGGCGAAGATCAGCCGCTCGGCCTTGAGCCTGCTGAACAGCGACCGCAGGGCACCGGCGTCGTAGGCCAGGTTGGGACGGTGAGTCAGCCAGCTGGTGAGATCATCCCGTGTGGCCTGCCGCAGGGTTGTGTACTTTCCGCCGTACTCGGTCAGGAACGGCAGGACGAGCCGGACCAGAGTGGTGACCGTGGACCGGGCTCGTGGCCAGCGACGGGCTGGTCCCGTGCCGCAGGACGCTGATCCACGTACCACCGACGACATGGTCCGCCATCTCAAGGCCGCCGAAGCGGCAGGCCGGCTGACCAGCAAACTCGGCTCCTACCTGCGACCCGGCGTTCTGGTGGTCGATGAGGTCGGCTACCAGCCCCTTGAACGCGCGGAGGCGAACATGGTCTTCCAGGTCATCTCGAAGCGATACGAGAAGGGCTCAATCATCCTGACCTCGAACAAGACCTTCAGCGAATGGGGGCAGGTGTTCGGCAACGAGGTCCTCGCCACCGCGATCCTCGACCGGTTCCTGCATCACTGCGACGTCGTCGCGATCAACGGGCCCAGCTACCGGCTCAAGAACCGCCTCAAGGCCATCGAACGGGACACCAACGTGGCCTGACCACTGGCCACGTTCAAACGTACCGGCCCGGCCGCATCAGAGAGTACGCGGACACGATGTGGCGTTCTGCCGACGCACGCTGTCAGCATGCAGCTACGCTCAACTCGTGGACCATCGTCATGAGTTCTCGGCAGACAGTTCACTGCGCACCACCGGGGGCACTCATCCGGACGACGCCGGATCTTCCATACCGGGGGTGCCAACCCCTTTACTGATGCCGCGTGAGGGGATTCCGCCCGTGGTCGCGGACGAGGCCATGCTCACCCGCGTGATCGCCGCGTTCGCCGCCGGCTCCGGGCCCGTCGCCGTAGACGCCGAGCGCGCCTCCGGCTACCGCTACCACCAGCGTGCCTACCTCGTCCAGCTGCGCCGCGAGGGCGCCGGGACCGCGCTGATCGACCCCGTCGCCTGCCCCGACCTGTCCGGCCTCGGCGAGGCACTCGCCGGCGTCGAGTGGGTGTTGCACGCGGCCACCCAGCACCTGCCCTGCCTGCGCGAGATAGGCATGGTGCCCAGCAGCCTCTTCGACACCGAGCTGGCCGGACGCCTCGCCGGGTTGCCCCGGGTCGGCCTCGGCGCGATGGTCGAGAGCGTTCTCGGGTTCGTCCTGGAGAAGGGCCACTCCGCCGTCGACTGGTCGACCCGGCCACTGCCCGAGCCGTGGCTGCGGTACGCGGCGCTGGACGTCGAACTGCTCGTCGACCTGCGGGACGCCCTGGAGGCCGAGCTGGAGCGGCAGGGCAAACTGGAGTGGGCGCGGCAGGAGTTCGACGCGATCGTGGCCGTGCCGCCGGCTGGGCCGCGCAAGGATCCCTGGCGTCGGACGTCCGGGATGCACAAGGTGCGGCGGCGCCGGCAGCTGGGCGTGGCGCGGGAGCTGTGGGAGACGCGGGACCGGATCGCGCAGCAGCGGGACGTGTCGCCGGGCAACGTACTCAGTGACGCGGCGATCGTGGAGGCGGCGCTGGCACTGCCGCCGAATGTGCACGCCCTCGCCGAGCTGAACGGGTTCGGGCACCGGATGGGACGGCGCCAGCTGGAGCAGTGGCAGGCGGCGGTGGACCGCGCCAAGGCGCTGCCGGACGCCGCGCTGCCGCTGCCGGGACAGCCGGTGACGGGACCGCCGCCGCCCCGGGCGTGGGCCGACAAGGACCCCGCCGCGGCCGCCCGGCTGACGGCGGCCCGCGCCGCGGTGTCGGCGCTGGCCGAACGGCTCAACATGCCGCAGGAAAACCTGCTCGCGCCAGACATAGTGAGGCGGATTTGCTGGGATCCCCCGGTTCCGGCTGACGCCGCGTCGGTGGCACGGGCTCTTGAAGGGTACGGGGCACGGGTCTGGCAGGTGGATCTGATGACCCCTGTGCTGGCGGAAGCATTTGCCGCTCTTACGGGAGTCGCTGCACTGCCCGTAACGATCTATCTCTCGGACGGTGGCGCGCACAGCGAGGTCGAAAGCGCTGTCGTGGCGCTCCTGGCGAGCGCCGGATTGACTGTTCTGGACCGCGAAGACCCTGTGATCGGGTCATGGTTTCGCCGGATGCGAGCCACAGTGGAGCGGGTCGTGCGGTCCCAGGCAGTTCGCGAAGGCGCTCTGACAGCAGCGCATCTGGCGGACACGCGCCTGGTTCTCGCTCAAGACGCGGCTGTGACCGCAACGCTGCTACAGAATCTGGGGCCGGTGCTTTCCTCACTTGAGCAGACGAAGGATGCCCTCCTGCGCGTAGGGGCGCTGTTGATTGTCAAGGTGGACTGGACGGTGAGCGTGTTTCAGCTGACCGCAGCTCAACAGGCCATCTTGGACCACAAGCCCCAACTGGCCACTTCCCCCGAGGCCGTGGTCAACGCACTCGGCCTGCTCGCTGCACAGGAGACGAACACAGGATCGCGGGAATCAGCCGGAGAACGCTGACTCACGCCTTCCCCAGCATTCCGAAGGGTCTGCTGCACGATCGGGTGACATCTGAACTGGCTTGCCCTGTAGGGCGGGTGGCAAGGATGTCGCTGTGCCCAAGCCTTATCCCGAAGAGTTCCGCGATGACGTCGTGCGGGTCGGGAGGAACCGCGGCCCGGGTGTGGACGGCAAGCGGACGGCCTTCTCGAACCAGTCGCGGGCGCCTTGCCCCAGGACTGAGAAGGAACTCCTTCCACGCGCTTGCAACAACCCGCCTCAGAGCCACACCCCGCGAGTACGAGCCCGTCCTCGCCCGCGTCTGGGTGGCTGGCCCCGGCTCTGCCCGCCCCGGCGAACTCCTCGCCTCGCCCGCGGGCCCGGCCGCACTCGACCGTGAAGCGGCCCAGGCCCTCGCGTTGGACCTTTCGCGTCGCAGCACCACCGCGCCCGTCTCAGCCACTGCCGCCGCCGAGGCCACCGGCCCCGTAACTGCGGCTGCCGTATTAAGGGAGAGTCAAGCGGCCCTTAACGTTACCCGTGGGGTTCGGCTTCCCAACGCCTCAGATCAGCGGCACGGGCGGCCCCTTCCCGGGACACCAGCCATCAACACCAAGGCAGGGACCTGCGGCGGAGCATCTCCACAGTGCAACCTGGGCCGTCTCTGACGCGGTCCCCCCGCACAGCCCCCTTGGAGCAACAACACGAACATCCCACTGGAGAGCTGAACCCAAGTGCGACACAGGCCGTAAGCAGGACCGCGGGGGAGACGGTATCCATCGAGGAGTGTGTCAGTGTCCCGGAAGCGAACCATGAGTCGTACGAAGAAGCTCGTACTGACTGCCGCGGCAGGAGCCCTGGTGACCGGAGGTGTTATTGCAACAGTGGCGACAAGCCACGCCGCCGTCCCCGATGTCGTGTGCAAGGGGTCGACGGTGACGTTGTCGGGTGAGGCGGGTGCGCCGGCGGCAACGAGCGGGACATTTCCGGTGGGCACGACGCTGAAGGTGACGAATCTGGACAATGGTCGCTCGGCGACGGTGAAGGTGAATGGGCCTTCCGGTAGTTGTGTGCTGCTGAACAATTCGGCCTTCGACCAGGTTCGGGAGCCGGGCAAGAACCTGATCCGGCACGCGCGAATCGAGCGCGTGAACTGAGTAGCTTGATGTAGGGACGAGCAGCGACGCCACGGCATGGAGACGCGAAGAACACCCGCCCCGCTGTGGCGTCGGCTCCGTTGCAGCTCACCTCTATGTGAGTCTCGGTCGGCAGCGGATGACGGTTCAGTTGGACCTGGCGTTCGGCACGGACGTGGGTGGTGGTCAGGCGCCGGTCGCTGTAGATCATTGCGGTGGAGCAGACTGCAAAGCCCTGCTGCGCGGACGGCTCGGTTTTCCGGCGACGGGCGGGATGCCGTCGAGCGGGGCCAAGGTCTGAGGTCGTTGACGTTGGCTGCGGTGGTGATGACCTTGAGCGAGGTGCCCTTCCCGCCGCAGATCAGATGGAAATTCCAAGCTTCCCACCTGGTGCTGATTCCTCTGGAACCTCATGTCTCAGTTTCCAGGTGTCCAACTTCGACGGGTGGGCTGCGGCAGAGATCACGACCGGTTCGACGCCCCCGGAAGGGCACGTGGGGCGCCCCCGCTCGGCCCGTATCTCCGCCAACTGCTTGGACAGTTGCTCTTCGAGTTCGTCCAGTTCCGCGCGCCGCACGGTGATCCGTTCCAGCAGCTCGGGATCCAGCATGCACAGATCATAGAAGGGCCGTTCATGGAGTTTTCCGGAAAAGGGTGTGATCGAGTGGCTTTGTTCACGAGCCGGCTCTGGCTCAACTTCTGTGATGCGGCCACTCTGAGTGACAGTCAGGCTCCTTCGAGCCATACACGAAGTCGCCCGAAAATGATTCGTGGGCAAGGTGGTTGGGCTGACAGTTCGGGGCCGTGGAAGAGGTCGTG
>NZ_JBSFVT010000025.1:0-81678 GCF_053592455.1 Streptomyces sp. NPDC002676
AGCGGACGAACCACGCCCATCTCTCCCGCCACGAAAGGGAGTTCATGCCCACCCACCCGAACTAAACGATCACGTTCGGAAAGCGGATGGCATCTATCTCAGCGCCGCCCTCTACTACCAAGCCGTAACCATCCGACCTGATCAACCCCAACAAGCTGCACAAGCCATGGCCAACCGCGTCAAGCTCTATGAACGCCTCGCCCAGATCGACCCGGCCAAATACCAGGGCGTGCTCGTACAGGCGATGGCGCAGGCGGCGGAGTTCGGGTCCAGGGCAGGGTGCCCCGGAGTTCCTTGACGCCGTTGATCCAGGCCGAGCGCAGGGGCGGCGCGGGTCCCCGGCCAGTTGTCGTCCATGATGCGTGCGACGAGGAACTCCACAAGATCGTCCATGTGCTCATGTTCGCGTGCCACGCTGCTGCGCAACGATTACCGCCGCTTCGTCGCCGAAACCTCCTGGGGACCCGCCACCGCGGACACCGCCACTGACGTTGCGGGAAGCGGTGGCTGACATCGGCCCGTGACACCGACGCTCCAAGGTGGGCCACCCCGACCCGGGGTGGCCCACCTCGTGTGCGGGACCGCGAGCGCGTACACGGTCCTCCTGAGCTGACCGCCCGACGTGCGAAGGACAGGCCGATGACGACAGACGCGGGGCCTGGCTCGCCCATCTGCGCGGGTCAACTCTCCGGCAACACGAGCGTGCACGTCTCTCCAGGCGCGATGGTCACGGCACGGTCGGCCAGCACCACGCGGATCGGGGTCTCCTCCGAGGCGGGCACACGCATCTCCAACTGCCCGCTCCTGCGCCGTACGCCGATACCCCAGTGGCCGCGGTAGCGGAGGGAGAACCCGTACTCGGAGAGCGCTGGGAGAGGCACTGGGTCCAGCCACAGGGCGTCTTCGCGGGGCTCCAGTCCCGTCAGGCCGCGTTGGACCAGGTCGAGGGTCCCGGCCATGGCTCCGAGATGGATGCCCTCGCCGGTCGTTCCGCCCTGGATGTCGGCGATGTCTGCCTCCAGGGCCTCGTGGACGTACTGCCATGCCTCGGCTCGTCTGGCTCTGGCGAGGACGAGGCCGTGGACGAGTTCGCTGAGTGTGGAGCCGTGGCTGGTGCGCTGGAGGTAGTAGTCGACGGTTCTGCGCCAGATGTCGTCGTCCAGGTCGTAGCCGAGACGCCGGAACAGGTGCCGCAGCTCGGCGGGCGAGAACAGATAGCCGAGCATGAGGACGTCGGCCTGCTTGGACGCCTTGTAGCGGTTGACCGTGTCGCCCTCGGCCTCGAGGATCCGGTCCAGTCGCCGGATGGTGCCGTAGCGCGCACGGTAGGCGTCCCAGTCGAGCTCGACGAGGCTGTCGTAGCCCTCGAACTGGCTGATCACGCCCTGGTGGAAGGGCACCCGCAGCTGCCGGGAGATCTCCTCCCACTTCGGGAGTTCGTCGCTGTCCAGCCGGACGCGTTCGATGAGTTCCTGTCGGCGCCAGACCGGAAGGTGCCGTAGGAGGTCCAGGACGCGGGTGAGGACCCAGGCCGCCATGACGTTGGTGTACGCGTTGTCGTCCAGCCCGGGCTGGACGGCACTGGGGTAGGCGTCGTGGTATTCGTCGGGGCCGACGACGCCGCGGATGCGGTATCGGCCCGTGTCGGCGTCGAAGGCCGCGAGGTTCGCCCAGAAGCGGGCGATCTGCAGCATCATCTCCGCGCCCTTGGTGTGCAGGAACTCGGTGTCCCCGGTGGCTTCGCAGTACTGCCACACGTTGTAGGCGATGGCGGAGCCAACGTGGTGCTGGAGGCGGGAGTAGTCGGGCAGCCAGCGCCCCGAGTGCGGGTTGAGATGCCACTCCTGGGCCTCCTCCCGACCGTCGCTCCCGCTCTGCCACGGGTACATCGCCCCAGCTCGGCCGGTCGCCGCGGCCGCCCGGCAGGCCCGCGGGAGGCGCCGATAGCGATAGTTCAGCAGCGCCCGGGAGACCTCGGGCAAGTGCAGGTTGAGATACGGCAGGACGAACAGCTCGTCCCAGAAGACATGACCCCTATACGCCTCGCCGTGCAGGCCTCGGGCGGGCACACCCACGTCCAGATCCGCGGTGTTCGGTGACAGCGTCTGCAGGACGTGGAAGAGATGGAGGCGCAGGATGCGGCCGGCTCCGCCGGGCACCTGGATGTCCGTGCGCCGCCACAGCCGTTCCCACGCGGAGACATGGGAGTCCAGCAGGGCGAGGAAGTCCGCCGCCGTGGACACCCGGTCGACCGCTTCGCCGAGCGGGTCGCTGATCGCCGTGTCCCGTGAGGTGTGCAGCGCCACCGTCTTCTCCACCGTGACGGGCCGGCCGGGGGAGATCGGGACCACCAGGCGGTGGACCGCGCGGTGACGGGCCGGACGAAGCACCGATGAGGCCGGTGCCCCTTCGGCGACGACCGTCGTCCGGGCAGCCAGGGCGACGGCGATGTCCGATGTGCTGGTCCGGCAGCTCAGCCATACCGTGCTGGGTTCCGCTGCCCCAGTGCGCACATGGGCCACATGGCGGCGGTTCAGGGCGCGGTAACGATGCACATTGCCGTTGATCACCTCCCCGTCGAGGCAGGACTCGATCTCGATCTCTCCCGACCAGTCCTCGGCCGTGAAGACCGTCCGCAGCGCGGCCAGGTGAGGATCCCCCATGTGCACCAGGCGGGTCTGCTCGACGCCGAGCACACCTGCCTCGTCGTCCCGGTGGTGGAACGTCCGGGTGAGCGTGCCGCGGCGCAGATCCAGCGTGTGCCGGTGGTCCAGGAGAGCATGCGTGTCGGGGGAGAACCACGGGCCCCGCTCTCCGTCGGCGCGGCGCCGACGGAAGCGGAGAACCAGCCAGTTCGGGAGGTTGACCAGGTCCTCGGTCACCACCTGCCGCCCGGCCACGGTCGACTCCAGGCGGTTGTAGCACCCGGCCGCGTAGGTTCCCGGGCAGTGCGCCAGGCCCGCCCGGCACTCGGGCACCGCGCCGCGCGTGGCGAAGTAGCCGTTGCCGAGTGTGCAGAGCGCTTCACGCAGTTGTTCGGCTGCGGGGTCATAGCCCGTCCACTCCCATGTCCACTCCGACATCCGCCGCTCCTCCCCCTCCTTCGAAGGCCGCTGGGACCGGGCCCGCGGTGAGTTTCAGACCGGTTGGGGGACGACGGCGACCGGGCATTCCGAGTGGTGCAGCAGGGCGTGGGCGACTCTGCCGAGCTGCAAGCCGAAGTGACCGTGCCGGCGCTGAGCGCCGACGACGATCAGGTCGGCTTCGACCGATGCCTCCAGCAGGACCCGGTGGGCGGGGCCTTCGACCGGTCGGCGCTGGATGTCGACCCGAGGGTGTTCCCGTGCGGCCTCGCACAGCGCGTCGTCGAGGCCGGCCGAGGCCCGCTCCTCGCGCAGGCGGGCGGCGTCGTCAGCAATCAGCATGTGGTCCACGGGCTCTTGGGCCGGGTTGCGCCACGCCCGTACGGCGGTCAGGGCGCAGCCGCGCACCTCGGCTTCGCGGACGGCGAACCGTACGGCGCCCGCGCCACCGGTCGGGTCCCCGACCCCCACCACGACCCGGCCGAAGGTTCCCTGACGGATCGGATCTCCGCTCCGGACCACGATGACCGGACACACGGCGCGAGCCGCCACCGCAAGGCTGACCGACCCCAGCAGCAGCCCCGCGACTTCGCCGCGCCCACGAACGCCCGTGACCAGGGCGAACGCCTCGGGGCCCGCCCGCAGCAACACAGACACGGCATCGTCGGGCAGTACCTCGCCCGACGCCTTCACCTCGGGGTTGCGAAGCCGGGCACGTTCCACGCAGGAAGCGATGATGTGTTGTGCCATGACCGCCTCAGCTGGACGGTTGGCGCTGAAGGACGGTTGGGCGAACTCGTATCGCTCCCACAGGGAGGCGTGGACCAGGCGCAGCGGCAGCCCGTGCCGTGCCGCCTCGTCCACCGCCCAGTCGACCGCCAGCAGACTGGAGTCCGATCCGTCGACGCCCACGACCAGCGGGAGCTCCATCACCGTCACCGCCTTCTCCGTCCGGCTGCCGAGAGACCCCTGTGAATACCGTCGCACCGTCCAAGTACCGCCGCGACACACCGACCGGGTCTGGGATCGGGCGGCCTCCGGCCGGATTGCGGCCCGAGAGGTCGCGGTGATGCTGGAGTCATACGGCCTGACCGACTCCTCCGGCACGCCCCTGCAAGGACGTAGGACATGCCTGACGCTCCGCACATCGTGAGCGATGTGATGACCCTGCCCGTGGTGGCCGTCGGACGCGATGCCCGGTTCAAGGAGATCGTGCGGGCCATGGAACAGCGGCAGGTCAGTGCAGTTCCGGTCCTGGAGGGTGAGGGGCGGGTCGTCGGTGTGGTCTCCGAGGCCGACCTGCTGCCCAAGGAGGAGTTCCGGGACCGCGACCTCACCCGCCCCGAACGGATCCGTCGCCAGTCCGACCTGGCCAAGGCGGAGGCGCTGACCGCCGAGGAGCTCATGAGCACGCCCGCTGTCACGGTCCGCTCCGACGTCACCCTGGCCCAGGCGGCCCGGATCATGGCTGTGAAACACGTCAAACGGCTGCCCGTGGTCGATGACGAGGGCAGGCTGCGGGGCATCGTCAGCCGCGGCGACCTGCTGAAAGTCTTCCTGCGGTCGGACGAGGACATTGAGGAGGAAGTCCGTCGCACCGTGGTGGCCTACCTGTTCCCCACGCTCGGTCACGCCATCCACGTGTCCGTGCAGGACGGGGTCGTCACGCTTCGTGGCCCGGCCCAGGACACCGCGCTCAACTGGGTCACCGAGCGCCTTGTTCGTGCCCTGGAGGGCGTGGTGGGCGTCGAGTCCCTGCTTGGCGGCGAGGATGCCGGCTCGGACGGAGCCGAGACCACGCGGTGACCCGCACACGCGCGGCGCCTGCGGCGGTCCCCGGGCGGGGCAGGGCTGGACGGCGAGTACTTCCGCCTTCGTAAGGATTCGGCGACCTTCAAGCGCAACAAGGCGGCACCGCAGCCGAGGCGATGAGTGCCGCCCCGAACCATCCACACTGGAAGCGCCGAGGCTGCGCGCTGTGCATCGACGGGGCGGCCGCAGCGTCATGGGCCAGGGCCGCGCCCGCTCGTCGGAAGGTATGCGCCACCAGACTCCGCTCGCGGGTCGGCGGCACCCTGGGGAGCGGTGTCTCTTCGGAGGCCCGTGGCCGCCTACCGATCGGCCGGGGTTATGCGACGGCCCGTGAGGCTCGTGGGCCGGATCGACACCCACATCTCGCGTTCACCGCCCGCCCATGGCGTGGTGTGGGCACGTTGGGCGAGCCTGCGCACGGCCTCGGGATCAGTCACGACGCTCGCGGGGCCGACGGCGAGCACGCTCCAGCCCTGGCTCAGAGCCTCGTCCACGTGATCGACCTCGAAGGCGACGTCCGTTTCCGCGGCCGCTGCGGCCACGGAGTCGGGCGCGGTCCGGAAGACGATGGCGTCATCGACGACCTCGTAGTTGACCGGGACGACCGCCGGGCGGCCGTCGGACGTCGTCACCGCGATGCGCCCCACCCCATGCGTGGAGAGCAGGGAGCGGCACTCCTCCGGGTCGAGGTCCCGCAGTTGAGGGTGTAGCAGTGCGTGGCCCTGACCGGGTGGGAGATCCATGCCGCCGCCGCGCAGAGCGGTGACCGTGGTGCCCAGCGCGTCGGCCAGCCTGATGAGAGTCGCCAGCGTGGGTTCGGCGGGCCGTTCCTCCAGGTACGCAAGGTAGTCGGGCGATATCCGGGCGCGGCGGGCGGTTTCCTCCCGGCTGATCCCCTGTCTCCGGCGTTCGACGGCCACGCGTCGGCCGATGTCGCCGGGATCGGGTGTCCGGGTAGGTGGGGCAGCTGCGGACACGGCGTCCGCCTCGCCCATGTCCGGTTGTGACTCGTGGGTGGTCCCGGGCCGGCCGTGCTCGAGATGGCGGATGTGTGCGTCGGGCCCTGGGAACACGAGCGTGACTTCGTCCGTGTCTGACCAGCGCACGTCGTACGGAGGTGTTCCGTCCTCGTGGTGGAGTCCGATGATCTCGCCGTCGCGCCTGGCGGTGCCGGTCCTCGGACTTTCGATGACCAGTTGGTCGCCGAGGTGAGCTCGCATGATCGCCGCCCTCTCCTCAGAATGGTGCTGTATCCAACCTGCCACGCGGGACAGACCGCCGCATGAGGGCGAGAGCCCCGTGCCCGCGAGGCGGGCGGCCCGTCTACGGGAGGCACCATGCACCACCGAACGGTCGAGGAGCTCATGACCCGGGACGTCGTCCGGGCACGGCGTGACACACCGTTCAAGGAGCTCGTCAGGCTGATGGCGGAGAACGACGTCACCGCCGTACCCGTGGTGGACGATCTGGACCGGCCCATCGGTGTGGTGTCCGAGGCCGACCTGCTGCGCAAGAGCGCCGACCAGGCCGATCCGTCTGGCAGGGCTCCGGTCCCGAACCTGGAGGACTGGGAGCGGGCCAAGGCGGAAGGTTCCCGAGCCGAGGAACTGATGTCGGCTCCTGCTGTGTGCGCGCGTCCGGAGTGGACTGTGGTCGAGGCCGCGCGCCTCATGGAGGCCCAGCACGTCAAGCGGCTGCCCGTGGTGGACGAGGCGGACCGGCTCCTGGGCATCGTCAGCCGTGGTGACCTGCTGCGGATCTTCCTGCGCCGTGACGATGCCATCCGTGAGGAGATCACGGGGGACGTGTTGCGACGCACAATGGGCCTCGAACCGTCGGATGTGACGGTTGAGGTGCGCGACGGGCGGGTCGCCCTCGGTGGTTCCGTGGAGTACAGGAGCCTGATCCCCGTCATCGAGCAGCTGTGCCGTGGCGTCGACGGCGTGGTCTCGGTCGCCGCTGACATCGCGTACCGAACGGACGACGCCCGCCGTTCCCCCACCGGGCCCGGCACCTGACCGGGACCGCCGACGCGGCTGCTGGGAGGCGCGAGGAAGCCCTGGTTCCATCGGCCCTCGATACGAGCCTGCTCCAAGGGGTGGTCAGAACCCATCTCTGAACCTCTGGCGATCTCGTTCTCGCGCCTCGTTGGACGGCCTGGTGCGCATCGGCCCCTCCAGACAGTGGGGTCTCAGCGGTGTGGCAGAGGGCTTTGCGGAGAGCTTTCCGATGCTCCACGCGCCGTGGTGGCACGCCTTTCGGGTGGGGGATGGCGGGCGGATTCTGCCCAGTAACCGGGCGGGCCGGAGTTCCCCTTTTACGGCCACGGATACCAGTTCACCGCCGACCCGGATGACCTGGAGGCCTACGAGACAGCCCGGGTGCACGTGCTGCTCACCGAGGTCCGCCGCCTGATCACCGGCACCATCGCCCCGCACGCCGCCCTGGCCCCGGACGACAAACGCCTGCGCCACATCGTCGCCCAGCTCAACCCCGTCGAGTCCACCCTCGACCTGATCGCCTGACGCAACGGGGGAGGCAGACTGCAATGCGGCAGCGCCGCTACCCCTCGGACACCACCGATCTCGAATGGGCTCTCATCGAGCCGCTGCTGCCGGTACCGGCCTGCCAGACACCGCGCGGGAGGCCGCCCGGAGGCACATCCCCGACGCGAGATCGTCGACGCCCTGCGCTACATCGTCGACGCCGGCTGCAAGTGGAGCGCCCTGCCGCAGGACTACCCGCCCTTCAAGACCGTGTTCGGGTTCTTCACCCGCTGGTCCGCGGCCGGGGTCTTCAACCTCATCCGCGACCAGTTGCGGCGCCGGATCCGGCGGACCATGGGGACGTCCCCGCACCCGGTGGCAGTGGTGATCGACTCCCAGTCCGGTCAAGGTCGCCGCCACCGTCCCGCGCTCCACGTCCGGGTATGACGCAGGGAAGAAGATCCCGGGGAGGAAGCGCCATATTGTCGTGGACATCCACCTGACGATCAAGACCGTGAGCAGGCCCAAGGACGCGAAGGGATTCGTGCTCCTACCACGCAGGTGGGTGGTGGAGAGGTCGCTCGCATGGCTGCTTCCCGTCCGCCGGAACGCGCGGGACTACGAGACGCTGCCGCAGCACTCCGAGGCGATGCTCACCCTCGCGGCCATCACCCTGATGACCCGCCGGCTCACCCGGCACCCCGTCCACCCCAATGCCGCGGCGCCACGTCCAGAGACCGCACTTCGAGCCGCTTGACCCCGTAACCCTCACCATGCCAACGACGAGGGGTCCTGCCGCGTCACCACCCCCGCTCACCACGCCATTTCACTCTCGCGGCACAGGACGGAGCTACGCCGGGAATCCCCGACCAGAACCGCACGATCTTCTCCACGCCGACCGCCTGAATGTGGCTCTCCACGCCTCTGCCCTCTTGCAGACGAGACGAAGCCCCGTCGGAAGCATGGGCCCGACGGGGGCTCCTCTCACGCTGCGAGACGTTCCAGGACCCAGGTGACCGCTAGAGACGCCAGCTCCTGCGCCTGCTCCTCACCGAAGTTCTCCGGCAGCGGCTCCCGCTCGTCGGCGACGTCGCCGATCTCGAATGCCGTCTCCCAGCGTCGGCCGACCGCCGAGAAAGCGACCTGGATCGGCCAGCAGGTTCCATCGGCCTCGACGTCGGTGACGATGACAACGCCCCACGTCGGATCGACCACACTGCGGCCTTCCAGGGCGACGGCAGTACGCCGGGCTGCGTCCGCGCTGGAGAACGTCATGCTTCGTGATCGGGGTCGAGCACCACCATGAACCTGTTGCCTTCCGGATCCGCCATCAGGGCGTGCATGCAATCGTGAGGTTCCACCAGAGAGGCGCCTTTGCCGATCAGTAGCTGAACCTGTTCGGCGATCGTTCCGACAAGGACGGTGACGACCGGCAGCACGGCCGGAGATTCCGCTTGGCCGACGCTGTACGCACCATGACCCGGGATGTTGCCCCAGAACCTGATCATTTTCTCTGTGTCTACTGCTTCAAAATGAACGTGCACGCTGTTGTCCCACTTTCATCTGTACGACAGAAACCGAAAACGGCCTGCCGAGTCCATCCGGCAGGCCGTTACGGGTGAACGGACTTCAGCAGTCGATCACGGTGTTGTGCGTGTCTGCGATGCCAGGCGTGCTGAAACGTCCGTGGTACTCGACCTGCAACGTCACCTGCGTGTTGTACGTCTCCTGGTGCCCATCATGCACGCAGCTGAGCGGCGGAGTGGTGTAGTGCCCGCTGCACTTCGTCCAGCCGCTGTCCTTGTGCTTCACCGCGTGCCAGTGCCCGTCGTACGCTTCGAGCCGCTGAAGATCGACCTGAGCCCGGCACCTGTCGGGCGCCGGAGTCGAGCAACCCGTGTAGTGGCCCTGGGCGAACAGCGGGCCGTTATGGGTGACCTGGAACGGCTTCTCGCCCTGTGGGGGCGGCTACCGAGCTTGGAGTACGCCTGCGTCGGGAGCGATGTCCCGCGCGACCTGGGCGAGGAGCATGCCGCCCTGGAAGGCAGCGAGGAGCAGATTGGCCAGTTGCGAGGGATCTGCCTCAGCGCTGAGGCGGCCGAGTTGCTGCATGCGCTCGATTCCCTCGCGGAAGATGTTCCTCCACTGCTCGAACGCGGCCGCGAGCTGTCCGTGGACGTCGAGGTCGGTCTTGATGATCTCGTTCGCGAGGGAGCCGAGGGTGCAGCCTTCCTGGTAGGCGCGCTCGTAGGCGACGTAGTAATCCGCCCGCTCCCGCAACGCGTGGAGGCTGTCGAAGCGGGCGAACCGCTCGCTTCGATGGAACGCGAGGACACGGTCGGCCTGCCACGCGATGACGGCCAGGACGAGACTCTCCTTG
Organism: Streptomyces sp. NPDC002676; assembly: GCF_053592455.1. Lineage (NCBI taxonomy): Bacteria > Bacillati > Actinomycetota > Actinomycetes > Kitasatosporales > Streptomycetaceae > Streptomyces > Streptomyces sp. NPDC002676. Next base: position 9,762 of record NZ_JBSFVT010000025.1, read on the forward strand.
TTCGGGAAACAGTGGTTGAGCTGCGACCCGCTGACACCGGCGGCGCGGCGCAGCTGCTCGTTGTTCGTCGCGTGGACGCCCTTCGTGTAAATCAGCTCAGCGGCCTGCTCCAGGATGCGGGCACGCGTCGCCTGCCCTTTGGACGTGAGCTTGTCGGGCGCCGGGGCTGCCGCGGTGGTGGTCATGCTCCAGGGCCACGAGCCCGGCCCGGACCCGACACCCACCCACTGGAGGCTGATCCGCCATGTCGCGACTGAACGTTCCCGCTGCCGACGATGTCCCCGCCGCCGCGCAGAGCACCCTCGACACCATCGGCGCGCAGCTCGGCTTCGTCCCGAACATGTTCAAGACCCTCGCATCGAACCCGGCCGTCCTCGACGTCGTGACCGGCCTGCAGACCGCCCTGAGCCCCAGCGCAGGAACCTCAGCAGTTGCTGAAGGGTTTCCTCCGGAATGGTCTTGCTTGGGTCGAAGTACCTGGTGAGGTGCTTGTTCAAGAGCTTGTCGAGGTCCATGGCGGTCTGCTTTCTGCTTGCGGTCGGCGGGTGAGGAGCGGTGGTTGGCGGGCGGCGGTCAGCCGAGCGTGCCCGCCGGGCTGTCGCCAGGGATGTCGATGTCCGTCTGGTTGACGTTGTTGATGTAGTTGGTGAGCAGGAACTGCACGGTGACGGTGACGATGGCCAGGATCTGCGGGTCGGTGTACCCGGCGCCTCGCACGGCCGCGGCGCGCTGGGGTCGGTGGAGCTGCCGGTGCGGGCCAGGTCGATGTCGTCGTGTGACATGCTGCCGAGTTCGGACGACACGTAGGTGTGCATGGCCAGGCAGTAGCTGCAGCCGTTGGTCTGCGACACGGCGAGCGCGATGGTGTGTCCTCGCCACGGACGGAGGCAAAGGGCGGCTCGCGGCCAACCCGGGCGAACGATTCAAGGACAACGGCGAGAAGATCCTGAGCGCATCGCACGTCATCATCCTCACCACCCGGGCAGACGTGCCGGACAGCCACCTCGAGGCGGTGTTCACGAAGGAGAGGGCCGACGGCCGCTTCCCCGACCCGTCCAAGCAGCAGCTGTGGGAATCCATGACCCGCGACTTCCTCAACCTGCGCACCTACAGCCACAAGGACCTGAACCACTGAATGGAGAAGCAGACCTACCTGGCAGTGGGCCTGCCCATGATGGCCGCCGCCGAACTCGGCGTCGAGGCCACGCCGCTCGAGGGATTCGACCCCACCGGCGTCGACAATGCATTCAAGATCCGCGAGACCGGACACAGCACAACGCTGCTGCTGGCCCTCGGCTACCCCGACCCGGACAAGCAGTACACCAGCCCGATCTCACGATTCGACGCCGACCAGCTGTTCACCTACGCCTGAACACCCACTCGGAAACCAAAACCCACAACACATACGAGGAAGTGGACAATCTCCATGAGAGCCATTGTGGTAACCGACCAGGCCGCGGGAACGGCCGGGATGACGCTGACGGAGCGGCCTGCGCCGGCCGCAGCGATCAACGACGTCATCGTTCAGATTCATGCATCGGGCTTCGTCCCGACTGAGATGGAGTGGCCATCGACCTGGACCGATCGCGCCGGCCGTGACAAGACACCGTCGATCCCCGGCCACGAGCTGGCCGGAGTGGTCACCGCCCTCGGCTACGGCACGACGGGGCTGTCGGTCGGGCAGCGGGTGTTCGGCCTCGCCGACTGGCACCGCGACGGCACTCTGGCGGAGTACGTGGCGATCGAAGCACGCAACCTCGCACCGCTGCCCGGCGACGTCGACTTCACGGTAGGCGCGTCCCTGCCCATCTCAGGACTGACCGCGTGGCAGGGGCTGTTCCAGCACGGCCGCCTTCAGGCCGGCCAGACCGTCCTCGCCCATGGCGCGGCCGGGGCAGTCGGGACGATGGTGACCCAGCTCGCACGTGAGGCCGGCGCTTACGTCATCGGCACCGGACGCGCCGCCGACCGTGCGAAGGCACTCGACTTCGGCGCGCATGAGTTCGTCGACCTCGAGAACGACGCGCTGAAAGACGTCGGCGGCGTCGATCTGGTCTTCGATGTCATCGGTGGCGACGTTCAGAAGCGGTCCGCCGCCCTGATCAGGGCCGGAGGAACGCTGGTGTCCATCGTCGGCCCGGTCGAGGCCCGGCCCGCTGATGGCCTGGCGGTGGACTTCGTTGTCGAGGCCGACCGTGCCGAACTGGGTGAGATCGTGCAGCGGGTGCGGGACGGACGGCTACGGACAAACATCGGTGACATCGCGAGCCTCGACGATGCCGTCGATGCCCTCAACCCGACCACGCGACGCAGCGGGAAGACAGTCATCCGCGTACGCCCGTAGGGAGTGACAGCCACAGCCCGGCCGGCGGGGTCGAACAGCGGGTCACGCGGTTCGTCGAGGCAAGCACCGTCGGGTCTGCTGTCCGAACGGGTGCACTCACCCGCCGGAACCGGGGCTGCGGTGGCCGAGGCGGCGCAGGGTCGGCTCAACGCCGCGCCTTGCGCCCGTTCACCGGAGGTCACAAGGCGCGAGGATGCAGGTTCGCCGTCGCGTCAGCGAGGCGAGCCAGATCCGCGAGGTCGCCAGTCCGATCCTCCCGACCGTGTCGTCAGCGTCCTCCGACCGTGACGACACGGTCTTGTGGGAGGTTCAAAGATGGTTTCTCAGATCTGGGGAACGACCGCGACGGGGCATGGCGCGTGATGCAGTACCGCGTGATTGATCAGGCCCAGTTGCAGACCTCGATGCATGAGGCGCGGGCGGGCGCCGACGACCAGAAGGTCCGCCCCTGACGCGGCCTTCAGCAGTGCCTGGCGTGCCGGTGCCTCGATCGGGCGCAGCTCGACGAGGGTGTCGCGGTACCGCTCGGGCAGGCCGCGCAGGGCGTCGTCGAGTACCTGCGCCGGCGGGCGCTGGTGGGCCTGAGGGGGCCACGACGGGGCCTGAGATGTGGCAAAAGCTCCGAACGGCGCGCTCCAGGCGTGCACTGCCATCAGCCGGCACCGTCGCACGTGGGCCTCGCGGAACGCGAACTGCAGGGCCGTGCCACTGCTCTCTTCGTCCTCGACGCCGACGACGATGGTTCCAAACCGGGCGTCCCGGTGCTCTGCTGTGCCGCGGACCACGACGACCGGGCAGTCGGCTCGTGCCGCCACGGCGAGGCTGACCGACCCCAGGAGCATCTCGGCAAGGTCTCCGAGCCCTCTCGCCCCGAGCACCAGCGCGAAGGCGTTGCGCCCCTTGGCGACCAGGGCGGAGGCCGCGTCCTCATGCACCACCTCGCTCGACAGTCGCACGGTGGCAGCGCCCTTTGTGGCGCGTGCCGAGGCAGCGCTGATGACGTCGGAGGTTTCATGGTCCCCACCCGCCGCGTGCAGGACGTGGAGCGGTACCCCGTGCCGGACCGCCTCGGCGACGGCCCAGTCGACCGCCTCCAGGCTCGCCTCGGATCCGTCCACGCCGACCACCAGGGGAATCGTCACCGCCCCCGTCTCCTCTCGTATCTCGTGCCGGATTCCCGTTCCGGGCGCTCCTCCGCAGGTCCACATGCGACGCAGAGGGGCTCGGGTGATCCTCGAATGAGAGAACGCACCGCGTTCGGCATGCAGTGCGACGTCCGGACCATTCACTCGATCGGACTCGTCCGCCGTCGATTCCAGCTTCTTACGAGACGGAGGCCGCCGCCATGCAACCAGTCGTCACCGTCGGCATCGACGGCTCGCCCGAGAGTCTCAGCGCTGCCCAATGGGCTACCGACGGGGCCGAGAAACGCAGGCTCACCCTGCGCCTGCTGCACGCGTGGCCGCTGCCGGCACCAGAACCGGCCCGTGGGCGCTGCGCTGTCGCCGCCGTTTCCCATGACTGAGCCCGAGCCCCGGGGGACATCCGTGCTGCGGTCGGCGCCTCAGGAGGACGCGTCCGCGCTCCGGTCCAGTTCCCGGCGCGGCGGCGAGCCGCTGCCGCGCGCAGAGGTGTGCGAGACCCACACGGCCACACTGTTCTTCGTCGGCGACCGCGTCTACAAGGTCAAGAAGCCGGTCGACCTGGGGTTCCTGGACTACACCACCGTGACGTCTCGCCAGGCCGCCTGCGAGCGCGAAGTCACCCTCAACCGCCGGTTCGCCCCCGACGTCTACCTGGGTGTGGGCGAGTTCCGCAGCCCTGACGCGAAGTCGCCTGAACCACTCGTGGTGATGCGCCGTATGCCGGAGGGCCGCCGCCTCTCCCGCCTGGTCCGAGCAGGGGCCGCCGTCGACGACGTCCTCCGGGCCGTCGCCCGGCACCTCGCCGCGTGGCACGCGGACGCGCCCCGCGGCCGCGACGTGGCAGAGCAGGGCACGCGGGACGCGCTGTCAACGCGGTGGGAGGCTGGCTTCGGGCAGGTCCACGCGCTGGCTGCCGACGGCTTCGTGCTCGACGGGGTGACGGAGGCCGAGCGGCTGGTGCGCCGCTATCTCGCCGGCCGCAAGCCGTTGTTCGACGCCCGCATCGAGCAGGGACGGGTGGTCGACGGTCACGGCGATCTGCTCGCCGACGACATCTTCTGCCTCGACGACGGCCCCCGCGTCTTGGACTGCCTGGAGTTCGACGACCATCTCCGCTACGTCGACGGCCTGGACGATGCGGCCTTCCTCGCCATGGACCTGGAACAGCTCGGCGCCCCGGAGGTCGCGGCGTACTTCCTCGCCCAGTACGGCGAGTATTCCGGCGATCCAGCGCCCCCGTCCCTGTGGCACCACTACATCGCCTACCGCGCGTTCGTCCGCGCCAAGGTCTCCCTGATCCAGGCCCGCCAGGGCGCGCCCGGATCCGAGGCGGCGGCGCGGCGGCTTGGTTCTGCGGCACTGCGTCACCTGCGTACCGCCGCTGTCTGTCTCACCCTCGTCGGCGGACTGCCGGGCAGCGGGAAGTCCACCCTCTCCGGAGCGCTGGCCGACCGGCTGGGGGTCACCCTGCTCAGCAGCGACCGCCTCCGCAAGGAGCTGGCGGGCATCCCCGCGGAGCAGTCCGCTGTGGCCCGCTACGGCGAGGGCCTGTACACACCCGAGTGGACGGCCAGAACCTATGGCGCCCTGCTCGATCGCGCAGCCGCCCTGCTGTCGGCCGGCGAGTCCGTCGTCCTGGACGCCACCTGGTCCGATGCGGGACAGCGTCAGGCGGCCTTGCGCGTGGCCGACCGCACCAGCGCCGACCTGGTGGCCCTGCACTGCCACGTGCCGGGCGACGTCTCAGCAGCCCGACTGAGCACGCGCGCTCCCGGCGCATCCGACGCCGGCCCCGAGATCGCCGCCGCCATGGCGGCTACGGAACCCCCGTGGCCCGACGCCGTCGCGGTCGACACCAGTGGTTCGTTGGAGTCCGCGGTCGCCCAGGCGCTGGCAGCCGTACGGCCATGGGGCGTCGGCCAGGCCCCGGTCTTCCGCCGCCCGTACATGGAGCCGGACTGAGGTGCGCGGGCGGCCATGTTGCCAGGGAGCCCTGCGCGGGTGACCGTGGGGGACCGAGGGAGTGAGTACCGTGCGAGTGCTCGTCTACCACGGCCCGGCGTGATCGTGTCGTCCGTCTCGGCCTGTGGCCACTGGCGGGCGTGCCGTGACGCCAAGTATGGACAGTGCGGCGAGGGCGGCGGATGGGCCCTGGGGAAGCTGATCAACGGAACCCTGGCCGAGTTGGTGCGGGTACCCTTCGCCGAATACTCCACCACCCGACGCCTCTTCGACCTTCCGCTCGACGACGCTGTGCTGCTTGCAGAGCTACTGCCGACCGTCTACGAGGTCGGGGTGCGGAACGGACATGTGTGCCCGGGAGACATCGCCGTGGTGGTGGGCGTGGGTCCGTGCGTTGTCTCGGTAGCGGTTCCCGCCTCGGCGATTGCTTGGTAGAGCGAGGCGGTGGATGGGTGCTTGCCGACGTCGGTCCGGTCCTTGGGTGGTGGGGGTCGAGGACCGGAGCGACGCCCTGTGGTGGGCCGCGGCGGTGTGGAAGCCGGGGTGGGGTCCACTTGTGATGTGATCCTCGAAGTGGACGGCCTGGCGGGCAGAGGCGGTCACAGCCGTGGCGGGCGGCGCAGGGCGAGGGTGAGTTCGCCGAACTTGGCTTTGCCTTCGGCCTCATTGGCGCGGACCGCGTCGTGGCCGCGGTGCCGCATGTGGTCGTCGAGCAGACCGAGTGCGACTTCGTGCAGGGCGTGGGTGGCGGCGCTGATCTGGGTGAGGATGTCGATGCAGTACCCGTCGTCGCCGACCATGCGGGTGATACCGCGTACTTGGCCTTCGACTTTGTGCAGCCGGGCAGGCGGTCGTCCTTGTGCCCGGCGTACCTGTGCGGGGCGGCGCTCGGTGCCGGGTCCGGGGTGTTGGCGTGGTCGGGCATGGCGGTCATCTGCTCTGCCCTTCCTCATGTGTCCCGCCTGCCGCTGGTGCGGGGTAGCGGTCCGGGTGGGCGTCGAAGGTGGCTGCGCACTGCGCGGAACAGAAGAAGAAATTGCCGACGTCGGTGACGCGCCGTTCGGCGGCGGTTGCCGGGTCCAGGCGCATGCCACACACCGGGTCCCATGCCCTGTCCTCGGCACGGGACCGGAGCCCAGCACTCGCGTCGGTACTCGAGCCGGACCCGGGCGAGTGGTGAGGCCGCTGCCCGTCACCATCCGGAGCGGCCTGGGCCCGGGCCCGGTCGGCTGCGGAGTCAATCTGGGGTTCGACGGATTCCGTCGTGGCGGGCGGCAGCGGGCTGGTGTGCCAGCGGCGCAGGCGGGATGCGTTGGTGACCACGGACAGGGAGGACAGGGCCATGGCGGCAGCGGCGATGATCGGGCTGAGGCGGATGCCCCACAGGGGGTAGAAGGCGCCGGCGGCGACGGGGACGCCGACGGCGTTGTAGATCAGGGCGAAGAACAGGTTCTGCCGGATGTTGCGCATGGTGGCGCGGGAGAGCCGGATGGCGGTGACGACGCCGGTCAAGGAGCCGGAGATGAGGGTGATGTCGGCGGCCTCGATGGCCACGTCGGTGCCGGTGCCGATCGCCAGTCCGACGTCGGCGGCGGCCAGGGCGGGGGCGTCGTTGATGCCGTCGCCGACCATGCCCACCGTGCGGCCTTCGGCCTGCAGACGGCGGATCTCGTCCGCTTTGTGCTCGGGCAGCACCTCGGCTAGCACGCGGTGCACTCCGACCTGGGGGGCGATGGCGGCGGCGGTGCGCGCGTTGTCGCCGGTGATGATGACCGTCTCGATGCCGAGCCGGTGCAGGGCGGCGATGGCAGATGCGGAGTCGTCCTTGACGGTGTCGGCGACGGCCAGTACCCCGGCGGGCCGCCCGTCGACCGCGGCGAGGACCGGGGTCTTGCCCTCGGCCGAGAAGCCGGCCGCGACCGGGTCGAGCGCACCGGTGTCGATGTCGACATCGCCGAGTAGGCGTGTGGTCCCGACCAGGACCGTGTGGCCGTCCACTCGGGCCTGCACGCCCTTGCCGGTGACCGAGTCGAAGCCACTTGCCGCAGGCCACGCCAGGTCGCGGCCACGGGCCCCGGAGACGATCGCGCCCGCGAGCGGGTGCTCGCTGTCGGCCTCGGCTGCCGCCACCAGGGCCAGCAGCTCGTTGTCCTGGAAGCCGTCGGCTGAGTAGACGTCGGTGAGCTGGGGCTTGCCTGCGGTGACGGTGCCGGTCTTGTCCAGCACGACGGTGTCCAGCTTGTGGGCGGTCTCCAACGCCTCGGCGGAGCGGATGAGGATGCCCGCCTGGGCGCCCTTGCCGGTGCCGATCATGACCGACAGCGGGGTGGCCAGCCCAAGCGCGCACGGGCAGGCGATGATCAGCACCGCGACGGCGGAGACCAGGGCGAACGTCAGGGCCGGAGCCGGTCCGAAGGTGTACCAGAGGGCGAAGGTGGCGATCGCGATGGCGATGACGGCGGGCACGAAGTAGGCGGAGACCGCGTCGGCGAGCCGCTGGATGGGAGCCTTGGACGCTGGGCCTGCTGCACCAGGCGGATGATCTGCGCGAGCATCGTGTCGGCCCCGACCCTGTTGGCCCGGACCCGGAGCGAGCCTGTGCCGTTGACGGTGGCACCGATGACCGTGTCCCCGGCCCGCTTGCTGACCGGCATCGGCTCGCCGGTGACCATCGACTCGTCCACCGCCGAAGCCCCCGAGAGCACCACGGCGTCGACCGGCACCTTCTCCCCGGGCCGGATCACCACCTCATCCCCGACCGCGACGTCCTCCACCGGGATCTCCGTCTCGGCCCCGTCACGCACGACGCGGGCGGTGCGGGCCTGCAGACCCAGCAGGGCGCGGATGGCCTCGCCGGTGCCGGCCTTGGCGCGGGCCTCAAGCAGACGGCCCAGCAGGATCAGGGTGAGGATGACCCCGACCGCCTCGAAGTACACGCCCCGTACGTCCTGCGGAAACAGGCCGGGGGCGAGGGTGACCAGCAGGCTGTAGCCGTAGGCGGCCGTCGTCCCGAGTGTGATCAGGGAGTTCATGTCCGCGCCACGGTGCGTGAGAGTCAGCCAGCCGGTGGAGTGGATCGGCCAGCCGGTGTAGAGCATCACCGGCGTGATCAGCGCCAGTTGCAGCCAGTGGTTCAGCAGCCAGCCCGGCACCCAGCCTGCGTTGAACAGCGAGTCGGCCATGACGGCGAAGAGCACCGGGAGCGTGAGTACCGCGCCGACGGCGACCCGGCTGGTCAGATCAGCGATCTCCTGCCTCCGTTCGGCGGCCTCCGCCGCCTCAGCCTCGGCCCCTGCGGCCCCCACGCCGCCCGCGGCCCCCGCGGCAGTGGCGGCAGCACCCTCCCGCCCGCCGTCCGGGGTGACCTCCGTGGCACTGGAGCCGTCCGCTGGTTCGACCAGCAGCGTGCCGTGGATCATGTTCATCCCGCAGGCGAAACCGAAGGAACCGGCCTGACCCGGTCGAAGGCGCACAGTGGTGCGTGCGTACGCCGGCAGCCCGGCGCTGACCCGCAGGTCGGGGAACACAACCCGGGAGGTGCACTCCCCGCTCTCCTGCCGGTCGAAGACCAGCTCCACCGGTACCCCCTGGCGGACCTTGATGACGCTGGGGCTGTAGCCGCCGTGCACCGTCACCTCGACCCGCTGCACCCCGCCCTCCAGCCGCGCCATGCGGGCCCGGCGCGGGCCGAAGAAGAACCAGACCAGCGCGGCGATCAATAGCGCGGCGAAGACCACCACGACGACATCGGCGACACCCATGGCAATACGCCCTCCCTGTGTGTTCGCTCTCCTCCAGCCTTCCTCGGGCTACCCGTACCAGGTAGGGGCCGAGCGGCCCAAGGACCCGGGATCAGTGGACCCTGCGCCCCCGTCCGGGATCGAGTGACCATGGCAGCGACACGACAACCGAGCCGGGCAGCGGGCGCGCACCGACTACGGCATGCGCCACCGCGGCCAGACCCCGACCCGGATCTCCCCGGCACAGGCCCAGGACCGCGCCCGGCAGCGGCTGCGCGAGAGGGGCAGCGACCTCACCGTCGGCGAGGCTGAGGCGTACCCCGGCTACTACACCCTGCACACCCTGCGCTCCGGGAAGATCACCGGCATGCTCTCGGTCAACGCCTCCACCGGCACCGTATGGGACCACACCTGGCACGGCCGCTACATCGCCACCAGCCAGAGGTGACCAGCAGCATGGAACACAGCCCTCGCTCCCCGCAGCCAGACCCGGACACCCCCACGCTCGCTGGCGTCGCTGCCGCGGCGCGCCAGCCGGGCACTTGGCCGTGGCGAGGGCACGCTGCACGCACAACAGCCACAGTCCGGATGGGGCCGTGCCGGTAGAACGTTCATACGCCGCGCGGGATCGGCCCAAGCACCGGCGAACACCCCGCCGTCCCTACTAGATGGATGAGCCCAAGGGATCCAGGAGGGCCGCAACGAGGTTGACTGCGCCTGCTCAGTTCAGGCGCCGCCGGTAGTAGGAGATCGTGACGACCATGAGCAGTGGTCCCCACAGCAGCAGTGGTGCGTAACAGGCGTCCATCACGACGAGCGCCGGCCCGGTCGGGGCTCCCTGGGCCCCTCCGAAGCCGCCCGCCCGGGGGATCGTCAACAGCATCACAACGGCCGCGCCGAGCAACGCCGGAATCACTGCCGCCAGCGGCGCGACACGCTTCCCTCCGATCAGCGGAATCCAGCCCGGCACCACCTCGCCCCAGGGCTTGACCAGCCCAAGTGTGAGCAACGCGAGCCCTTCGGTAGCCAAGCTCATCGCGATGCACATGGCGCTGAACCAGCCGGGGATGTCCAGTCCTGTGGTGTTGAATCCCACCGGTATGCCGGTCCCCATCGCGATCCGCCAGATCCCGGACGGCACAGCAGTGAGTGCCGCAACGTGCGCGACTCGGACCACCCAACGGGCAGGGGGCTGACTCTCGGAGACGGCAGCGGCTGTCGGTGTCCCAAACGTGATCATGGCTCCATGCTGTCTCGCAGTCCGCTCCGCCGAATCATGCTCCAGGTCCAACTCGACTACCCCGCACGGGGGATGGAGACCTTCGGCCTCAACCCGACAGTTGTTGACACCCGACTGCCCGTACGTTAATTGAGTCCAAGAGATCGCCTGCGGACGTGGCGCGAGGGCGTCCAATGTCGGTGTGTGAAGACAGAATTGGACACCCTCTCAACGGCGCTCTACGTCAGGATCGACGACCAGTTGAAGGCTTCGCCGCATCTGGCTCCGCGGCGCCCGACGGTCGGGATCGCGCCCACGCTCAGTGACGCCGAGCTGGTCACCCTCGCGGTGATGTCGGCGCTGCTCGGCTACACCTCGGAGCGGCGGTGGCTACGGCGCGCGAACCGGGACTTCCACCGCCTGTTCCCATACCTGCCCCAGCAGTCCGGGTACAACAAGCGGCTCCGCAACGCATCCGAGCTGATCAAGCACATGATCAGGATGCTGGCACAGGACACCTCGCTGTGGAGCGACGACGTCTGGGTGGTCGATTCCACCCCGGTCGGCTGTGGCTGCTCACGTGAAACCGCCAAACGCTCCGACCTCGCCGGCTGGGCCGAGTACGGCTATTGCGCGTCGCACTCCCGATACTTCTGGGGCCTGCGCCTGCACTTGGTCTGCACGCTGGGCGGGCTGCCTGTCCTGTTCGCGCTCACCGGCGCGAAGGCCGACGAACGCGAGACCCTGCTCGGCATGCTTGATGCCGCACCCGACGTCGCCGCCGCCCATCCGAGGCAGACGATCATCGGCGACAGGAACTACTACGGCCGCGACTTCGAGCGCGACCTCACAGAGCATCACCTGGAGTTGCTGCGCCCGGCTCGAAAGGGCGAACCCGAACGGGCCGGGGCACATCTGTTCAAGCCCCTACGGCAGGTCATCGAGTCGATCAACGAGACCTTCAAAGGGCAGCTCGACTTGGAACGACATGGCGGGCGAACACCAGCCGGAGCGATCGTCCGGGTACTGATGCGGATCTTGGCGCTCACCGCCGCAATCTGGTTCAACGACAAGACGGACCAACCCGTTAAGCGATCCCTGATCGCCTTCGATCCCTGATCGCGACGGCATCCCTTGGAGTCATTCATCTAGTCCCCGCCCATGACGCCGGGCTGGGGCGCCTCCTGTCCGTTCCGCCTGCAGTGGGCTGACGATCGAGGGGCGACCCGCTCGGCTGTTGGGGGGACACCAGGGCGCGGCGGCACGCGGGCCAAGTCGGCGGTGGTGAAGGCTTCAACTGGGTGCCACCGGTGGTCAGGGCCTGGTGCCCGGCTGGCGAGCGGGCGGTCCCGGGTATCTCAGCCACACGGACCCCGGACGTCCGAGCGACGCGGGCCAACCCTTCGCCACAGGGAGGTGGGTGTCATGACGCCTGGCGGAGGGGCGAGGCTCTCGTGCCGCGCCGTGCGTGCGCGCGGGGTCCGCGGGGGCTTGGTGGCGTTGCTCGCGGCGGTCGTGTTGCTGGCGGTGACGTCTCCTGGGCCGACGTGGGCGCATGGGGAGGAGAGCAAGCAGGCGAGGGTGCTCGTCGAGCAGGCCATTGCACTGATTGCCAACCAGGCAGGGGATGATCGGGTCGGCGAGCGCATCCACGACGCGGTGGAAGCGCCGGACCAGATGGGCGTCGATCAGGCCAAGGTCCGCGGCGCGCTGGCACTCATCGACCAACCGGGGGAGAACGCTCAGGCCACCGCGCAGGCGCGCACGCTGCTGCTGGCCGCGATCGGCCGAAAGCTGCCCAGCGCCCCGACGGCGGGGCCTGCGGTGGGCACCGAAACCGGCACCAGCGTCATCCTGGACGAGTTCCGGCCCGCCCGGGGAGTGAGCGACGGAGGTGACGTGGCGCTGCTGGTCCTGGCCGTGGCCGCGATCGCGGCCGGGCTGTACCTGGCGCGACGGTGGAGGCCTCCGCACACCATCCACGAACTTGAGCGCGGCGCTGCCTCGAAGGGGATCCGATGACCACCCGGCCCGTATCCCAGGACGGCCCCGCTTCGCGGCCGGAGCGGCCCGGATGGTGGCGGCGAGCGATCGACGCGGTGGATGAGCGCATGGGTATCAAGGCGCTGGCCTACCCGGTCCCTGAGCATGCCAACAACCTCGGTTGGAGCCTGGGAGGCCTGACCGCGGTGGCGTTCGTGACGCTGTTGGTCACCGGGGTCTACGTCACGCAGTTCTACTCGCCGGTCCCGGAGTCGGCCAACCAGTCGGTACGCGATCTGGTGACCCACGTGTGGCTGGGCTCCTTCGCCAGGGGCTTGCACTACTGGGCGGCACAGGCGATGTTCGTCCTGGCCCTGCTGCATCTGTTGCGGGTGTTCCTGCACGCCTCGTACAAGGAGCCCCGCGAGGGCAACTGGGTGGTCGGCTCCGCCATGTTCCTGCTGACCTTCCTGGCCGTGTTCACCGGCACCGTCCTGAAGTGGGACCAGGAGGGCTACGAGGCGCTCGCCCACAACCTGGACGTCGCCAAGCTCCTCGGCGGCCTGGGGATCTGGTTCACCCCCGAGTTGACGAACAAGGTACCCATCCTGTTGCGGCTGTACTCGGCACATGTGACGCTCATTCCCGGGCTGATCCTGGTGCTGTTCATGCTGCACGCGCTGCTGATCAAGCGCCACAAGATCTCCCCCCACCCACAGATCCCCGCTCCCGAGGAGGAGACCCCCGAGCCGTTCACCGCACACCTCAAGCGTGCCGCGGCCTTCGGTCTGGTCCTGCTCGGTGCGCTGGCCGTCCTCGCCGTGCTCGTCCCGCCGGTGATCGGTCCAACCCCGGTGGAGGGTATCGAGATCACCCGACCGCCGTGGATGTTCTGGTGGTTCTTCCCGCTCGAGGAGTGGTTCGGGGTCGCCTCCATCGGCATTGTCATCGCCATCGTGTTCGGCCTGATCTTCCTCGTGCCATTCCTTGACCGCAGCCCCCGCCGCCGCTGGCAGGAGCGCAAACTCGCCGTGGGCGCCGCGCTGCTCCTCCTGCTTGCGCTGATCGCGATCACCATCGAGGTGTGGATCAACAATCCGAAGGGGCACTGATGAATGGGGCTGGTCGGGCCGAAGTCCGGCGCGCCCGGCGCTGGTTCTGGACGCTGACCGTGGTTGCCGTCCTGGCCATGGGCACGCTGTCCCACGGTCTGCGCGCTGCCGCCGGTCCCGGTACCGGCCTGCTCGTCGGCGCCAGCGCCCTGGTCCTGGCAGCCTCGAGCATTCAAGCCGCACGGATCTGGCTGCTCCTGGCAGGCCCGCCCCGGCTGCTGGCCCAGCGGACGCCGCACCAGGGACGCCGCTCGGGCCAGTGAACCCGACCACGCCGATGTTCGATGGAGGCTGGACGGCCGGCCCGCCGCAGCCACGTTGGTCTGCGATGTCGCCGGGTGCCGGGGTCTGCGGCGGAAGAGGCCCGGCACGAACCGACCAGCGCCGCCGGAACTGCCGGATGCCCCCGGCTGGCCGAAGGCCCGCTCGCCCCCACGTCGGGGTTGATCACAGCGGCCTGCGGCACGTTTCCGGAGTATTCCTGTGGCCTCGCGACAAGCCTCAAGTCATGCTGTTCGGCGACATCATGAGTAATGAATTCCGCATCATGACGGTCGTCCGACCAGGCGACACCTGAGCCTCTTCCTGCCTATCAGTACGGGAAGGCGGTGAGCATGTGAGCGACACCGAGCAGGAGCCCACTGCGGCCGAAGGGACAGAGGCGGAGACCACCCCCGAGGAGACACCGGCCACCGAGGCCGTGCCTGCGGAGGGCGAAGAGCGGACCCCCGAGGCGGCGGAGACGGAAGCAGAAGAACCCGCCCCCGCCGCAGCCAGGAAACCGAGGCTGAAGAGCCCGCGACCCCCGCGGTCGAGGAGACCGGGACCGAAGAACCGGCCACCACCGCAGCCGAGGAGACCGGGGCCGAAGAACCCGCCACAGAGGAATAGGAGAATGGCTGTGCGCGACCGTCGTCGCGCACAGCCACGACGGCAGTCTCGAAAAGCAGCCTGAGGACGCCCCGCAAGCGGACTCCCCGGCATTCGACTTGATGACGTCGTCGGCGCGCCCAACAAACCAGTTAGTACTCCAGCTGTAGATCGTGATCTTGCTGGTCGGGGCCGGTGGGTAGAGGGGTGCGGCCGTCGTTGATCATCGTGACTTGTGTGGACTAACGACGAGACGGTAGCCGCAGGTCACAGCACAGATCCCGCCCGATGGCGGGAAGCATTCGAGGCGGCTATGGGCCGGATCGCGGGCCGGTTCGCCCGGGTCGAACCACGGCTGCGGGCCGGGGAGGCCAGCCCGCACGGCATGCAGCACCTGCTGTCCCGGGCCTCCTGGGATGCCGATGCCGTCCGCGACGACGTACGCGAATACGTTGTCGAGCACCTCCACGACGATGCAGCGGTGCTGGTCGTGGATGAGACCGGCGACGTGAAGAAGGGCACCCACACCGTCGCCGTCCAGCGTCAGTACACCGGCACCGCGGGGCGGATCGAGAACTCTCAAGTCGCGGTCTACCTCGTCTACGCCGGCGCCCGGGGACACGCGGCGGTGGACCGGGAGCTGTACATCCTGCGCTCCTGGACATGCGACCCGGATCGCTGCCGGGCGGCGGGACTCGGCGAAGACGCCGCCTTCGCTACCAAGCCGGAACTGGCCCGCACGATGATCGAACGGTTCCTTACCGCCGGACACCGCGTCGGATGGGTCACGGGTGATGAGGTCTACGGCGGCAACCCGAAACTGCGGACGGCTCTGGAGGAACGCGGCATCGGCTATGTCCTCGCGGTGGCCTGCTCGGCCGAAATGACCACCGGTGCGGGCACCTTCCGTGTCGACGCCCTGGCCGCGAAGATACCCGAGCGGGCCTGGCAGAAGCTCTCGGCCGGGCCCGGCGCGAAGGGGCACCGGTTCTACGACTGGGCCGTCATCGACCTCGCCGAGCCGGAAGCGGGCCGCCACCAGCTCCTGGTCCGACGCAACCGCATCACCGGCGAACTCGCCTACTACTGCTGTCATTTCACCGAGTCCACACCCCTGGCCGTCCTGGTTCGCGTCGCCGGCTCCAGGTGGCGGGTGGAAGAGACCTTCCAGAGCGAGAAGGCGCTGGCGGGACTCGACGAGCACCAGGTCCGCCGCTACCCCTCCTGGACCCGCTGGGTGACCCTCGCGATGCTCGCCCACGCCTTTCTCGCGGTCCTCCGCGCCGACGAACACGCCCGCAACCCCGCCCCGGACGGGCTGGTCCCGCTGTCCTGCAACGAGATCCAGCGCCTATTCATCACGGTCGCCGTTCAGCCTCTCCACGACATGGCCCACCGACTCGGCTGGTCCGACTGGCGCCGCCGCCATCAGCAGCGATCACGCGCCAGCCATTACCGGCGACAAGCCGCGTCCCAGACATGAAGATCACCGGCCAGAATGGCGATGACTGAGCAGATCTCCGGGTTGGCAGTCCAGCACTTCGCAGAGCCGGGTGAGCGTGGTGAAGCGGATGGCCTTGGCTCGCCCGTTCTTGAGGATGGACAGATTGACGTTGGTGACGCCGACTCGGACCGCGAGTTCGGCGAGGGTCATGCCGCGTTCTTCCAGGAGCCGGTCGAGGTGGACCTGGATGGCATGGCCTTCATGCGCTTCGGTGGACATCAGACGGTCCCGGCGAGGTCTTCACGCATGGTGACGCCTACACGCATGATCCGGGCGAACGTGATCAGCCCCAGCGCGGTGAGGACCGCCAGGTATGGCGTCGCCCACATGCCCAGCCAGGCTCCGGCAGAGAGCGTGATGTCCGTGGTGAGGGTGGCGAGCAGTGCGGTCTTCGCGTTGGCTTCGATGAGTTCGGCCGCCAGGCTGCCCAGCAGGAGCCACCACCCCAGCAGCCTCAGTCTCGATGCGGTCTGCGTGGTGTAGACGCCGTCTCGGGCGGCTGCCCGCAACAGGCTGTTGAGTACGAACAGCCCACCGATCAGCAGAATGAAGGACGGCAGCTCGCCCAGCGTTGCGAGGACCTTCTGGTAGGTGCTGGGGTGGGAGGCGCAGTACTGGGGGATCGCATCGACGTGTGCGCCAGCCTTCGCGTTGAACAGCGCATCGGTGTCGGTGGCGCTTCCCGAGATCGAGTCGGCGCTGACGCAAGGGTTTCCCCAGCCGACGTGGATGTGGCCGTCGAACAGGCTCAGGACGAAGCCGAGTACGAGGGTCCCGATCAGTAGCCGCAGTACAAATGACACCACGGTGGACAGCGGTTCGAGCAGCTTGGAGTCCTCGGTCACAACATCCCCCGGTTATCGTTTATCGATGTTATCGAAAGGCGATACGTGATGGCTGTGGTGAGGTGAACCTCCTGCGGCGCAGGAGCATCAATCGCACGGCGGTGCCTCCATTTCGGTGTCCGCTTCCACGGTCACCCACCCGGCGACCGCCGCCCCATCGCGCTCGACCGGCCGGCGCTTGCCGAGCTGCATGCAATCGGGAGGGACACGCCCCAGGTCGAGGCCAACCGGGTTTGGTCGGGCGCTGGTGTGGCCACCCGCTAGGGTTCGATCGTGGATGCCGTCGGCCTCGACCATCGTCACCGCATTTACCAGGGGTGGATACCGCCTCCTGTGGCATCTTTGCTCGTCGAACACGGTCATTTCGACATCCCCCTTCACAGCCCGACCTACCGGCTCCGCTGGTCCGGCTGGCGACGCCGCCACCAGGCGCGATCACTCACCAGGCACATCACTCTGGCCATGCTCGCGCACGCCTTCCTGGCCGCCACGGCACATCAGGTCCGGGAAAAGGGGGCGGCGCCGGTGGGACAGCCGGGGCAATCGAGTTCACAGTGGCGGAGGTTCGGCGACTCCTGGCAGCTTGTCGTCCCCGACCGCCGCACCTTCGTGGCCGCCGAGGACGGCACCACGCGCTGAGCTGGTCGAACTGGCGCCGACGACGCCAAGCGGTCGCCCGCCGCTGTCACTATCTGCGGCGCTGTCGCACGATCGAGGGGCGGCCTGCCGAAGGCCACCCCTGACCACTCCGTGGCCCGCTACACTCCAGCCGCCCGGCGAAACCCGCAGGTCAGACAGCGAAATCCTGCTGGAGTATTAGTACCAGCCGTCCGCGTCGCGCCGTACCAGGTCGCTGGTGAGGTACCAGCCGTCGGCGAAGGCCGCCGTAGTGCGTGGCTCGTCGTGCAGATAGCCGCGGAACATGGACCAATGGACCCCGCACGCTTGCCCGCATGGCACTGTCGGCGAGCCGCCGTACCGGAAATGCTGCGATCGTGGTGAAAGGGACGGTAAGGCCCCATGTGCCGTCCCGAGTGCTGAAGGAGGTCGGTCATGAGTGCCGACGCCGATGTGAACGGCTCCCCGGCCCCCGCGTCTGACGGGCACGTGATGGGCAAGGACGGTATGGCCGAGCTCGTGGACGTGCTGATCCGGCGCGGTTTCACCGTGGTCGGCCCCACGGTGCGGGACGGTGCGATCTTGTTGGCGGAGCTGCGGTCGGCCGACGAGTTGCCGTACGGATGGGGTGTGGAGCTGGAGGCCGGGCGGTATCGGCTTCGGGAGCGGTCGGACGGCGCGGCCTTCGCGAACGCGGCGGGACCCCAGTCGTGGAAATCGTTCCTGCATCCGTCCCGGGTGCGGCAGTGGAGTGCAGACCGGGTGGAGGGCGACCTAGTCCTCAAGGCACACCAGGCCGCGCCGCCTCGATACGCCTTCCTGGGCGTGCGCCCCTGCGATCTGCGGGCCATCGCCATCCAGGACCGGGTACTGACCGGTGGGGCGTACCGCGATCCCGTCTACGAGGGGCGGCGCTCCGGGGCTCTGCTGATCGTGGTCGAGTGCACGGAGCCCGGCGCCACGTGCTTCTGTGTCTCGATGGGCACCGGACCGGCTGCCGGTCCCGGCTACGACCTGGTGATGACCGAAGTGGTCGATGAGGACGGGCACCGCTTCTGGGTCCGCAGTGGCAGTCAGGAGGGCGCGGAGATCCTGGCCGAACTGCCCGCCCGTCCGGCCGACCCCGAAACCCGGGAGACAGCTCGCGCAGACGTCACTGCGGCCGCGGACCGCATGGGCCGGACCATGCCCGAAGCGGACCTGCGGGAGCTGATGGCCGGAACGCTCGATGCGCCCCGCTGGGACGACGTCGCCGGGCGGTGCCTGACCTGCGGCAACTGCACCATGGTGTGCCCCACCTGCTTCTGCACCACCACCGAGGACGTCACGGACCTCACCGGTGACCACGCGGAGCGGTGGCGGCTGTGGGACTCGTGCTTCGACCTGGACTTCTCCCAACTGCACGGCGGCCCGGTCCGCGCCTCCTCGCGCAGTCGCTACCGGCAGTGGATGACCCACAAGCTCGGCACCTGGTACGACCAGTTCGGCTCGTCGGGGTGCGTGGGCTGCGGACGCTGCATCGTGTGGTGCCCGGTCGGCATCGACATCACCGAGGAAGCCGCCGCTCTGCACGACTGGACACAGCCCGGGGCAGCGGAGGAGGAATGCGGGTCACCATGAGCACCATGGCGCCTCCGCTGCCGTACCGCGTCGCCGACGCCTGGGCGGAGACCGCCGACACCCGGTCGATCGAACTGGTACCGACCGGACGGGGACTCCCGCCGTTCGCACCGGGCCAGTTCGCGATGATCTACGCCTTCGGCGTCGGCGAAGTACCCATCTCGGCCAGCGCCCTGCGCGGCCGCCACGGAGGTCTCGTGCACACCGTGCGCGCGGTGGGCGCGGTCTCGACCGCGCTGTACCGGCTGCGCCCGGCTGACACCGTCGGGCTCAGCGGACCGTACGGGACCGGCTGGGACCTCGATGCGGCGGTCGGCCACGACGTACTGGTGATCGCCGGCGGCATCGGGCTGGCCCCGTTGCGGCCGGTCGTACACGAGGTCCTGGACCGGCCGGCAGTGTACGGTCGGCTCGCGATCCTGGTGGGTGCCCGTACCCCTGCCGACCTTGTCTACCAGGACGAGATCGAGAGCTGGCGCGGCCCGGCCCGGGTGGAGGTGACCGTCGACCGTCCCGGCCCGGGTTGGGACGGTGCGGTGGGTGTGGTCACCACGCTCCTTGACCGCCTGGACCTGCGGCCCGAACGGAGTGTCGCGCTGGTGTGCGGGCCCGAGGTGATGATGCGTCACACCGCACGCGCCCTCTTGCTCAAGGGCCTGGTGCCGCAGCGCGTTCAGGTGTCCTTGGAACGGAACATGCACTGCGCCACAGGCCATTGCGGCCACTGCCAGCTCGGCCCGCTCCTGCTGTGCCGCGACGGGCCGGTCGTCGGCTACGACCGCGTCGCAGACCTGCTCCTCGTAAGGGAGTTGTGACATGGCCACCGAGCCCGGACCCGCCGCCGACCCACGGCCGGCGCTCGCCGTGTGGAAGTTCGCCTCCTGCGACGGCTGCCAGCTGACCCTGCTCGACTGCGAGGACGAACTCCTCGGCCTCACCGAGCGGGTACGGGTCGACCACTTCGTGGAGATGACCGCGGTCGAGGGGGGCGGCGGGGAGCGTGCGCGATTGGACGGCCGGGGGCCGTACGACCTCTCCCTGGTCGAAGGGTCGATCACCACCGCCGAGGACGCCGAGCGGATCCAGCACGTCCGCCGCATCTCCCGGTATCTGGTGACCATCGGAGCGTGCGCCACCGCGGGCGGTATCCAGGCACTGCGCAACTTCGCCGACGTCGACGAGTTCGTCGCCGCGGTCTACGCCCAGCCGGAGTACATCGCCACGCTGGAGACCTCGACACCGATCTCGGCCCACGTCCCGGTCGACTTCGAACTGCGCGGCTGCCCGATCGACCGCCGCCAGCTCCTCGAAGTCATCACCGCCTACCTGGCCGGACGTAAACCCCAGATCTCCAGCCACAGCGTCTGCTTCGAGTGCAAGAGGCGTGGCACCACCTGCATCACCGTGGCCCACGGCACCCCCTGTCTGGGCCCGGTCACGCATGCTGGGTGCGGCGCCATCTGCCCCGCCTACGGACGCGGCTGCTACGGCTGCTTCGGACCGATGAGGCGGCCCAACCTGCGCTCGATGGTCGCGCAGTTGCGCCACGACGGGATGAGCGAGCAGGACATCCAGCGTGTCTTCCGCACCTTCAACGCCGCGTCGCCGGAATATGCCTCCGTACCCGACCTCGTGGCCGAGGAGCAGCAGAGCCCTCGGGCCTGACAGAACCGCGACAGAAACCCGCCCGGAAAGGCCCGCATGAACCATCCCGGAACCCGTGTCCTGCGACTGGACGCGCTGGCCAGGGTGGAAGGCGAAGCGGCTCTCCACCTGCGCGTCCAGGAAGACACGGTCACCGAGACGCGGCTGCGCATCTACGAACCGCCACGCTTTTTCGAGGCCTTCCTGACCGGCCGGAGCCACACCGAACCCCCCGACATCACGGCTCGCATCTGTGGCATCTGCCCGGTCGCCTACCAGATGAGCGCATGCCAGGCGATCGAGAACGCCTGCGGAGTCACGGTGGACGGCCCCCTCGCCGAACTGCGCCGTCTGCTGTACTGCGGCGAGTGGATCGAGAGCCACACCCTGCACATCTACCTGCTGCACGCCCCGGACTTCCTCGGGCGTGCGGACGTCGTCGAACTCGCCCGCGACCAACGAGCCGCAGTCGAGCGTGGCCTGAGAACCAAGCAGACCGGCAACGCGATTCTCGAACAGCTCGGTGGCCGCCCCATCCACCCGGTCAACGTCCGGGTCGGCGGCTTCTACCGGACGCCGGCACCGGACGAACTCCGTCCGCTGGCGGAACAGCTGCGTCGGGCCTGGGAGGACGCGCTGGAGACCGTCCGGTGGGTGGCGGCGTTCGACTTCCCCGATGTCCTGTGCGAGCACGACCTGTTCGCACTGCGCGACCCTGGCCGCTACGCCATCGACTCCGGAACACCGGCGGTCATGGCTGCCCATGGTCAGGGTCTGGCGCTGCGCGAGTTCTCCCTGTCCGACTTCGAACAGCACGTCCAGGAAGGGCAGGTACCCCACTCCACCGCCCTGACGGCCACGCTCGACGACCGCCGCTACCTGACCGGCCCGCTGGCCCGTTATGCGATCAACGGCCGGTGGCTGCACCCCGTGGCCGCCGAGGCGGCGCGGGACGCCGGGCTGGGCGACCCGGTGACCGGCGCGGTCTGCGACAACCCGTTCCGGAGCATCGTGGTACGCGCCGTGGAAGTGGTCCAGGCCATCGAGGAAGCCCTGCGGATCATCGACGGATACGAACCACCTCCGCGGCCAGCCGTCGAGGTCCCGCCGCGCCAGGGAGCTGGCACCGGGGCCACCGAGGCCCCCCGGGGGCTGCTGTACCACCGCTACGCCCTCACCGAGGACGGCACGGTCACCGAGGCTCGCATCGTCCCGCCCACGGCCCAGAACCAGACGGCCATCGAGGAGGACGTGCGCAGGGCGGTCCAGGCACGCCTGGACACGGCCGGCCCCGCCGCCGACGACGAGGAGCTCACCCACCTCTGCGAACGGGCCATCCGCAATCACGATCCCTGCATCTCCTGCGCCGCCCACTTCCTCGACCTGACCGTGGAGCGCACATGAGCGGCCGGGTCGTGGTGATCGGTGTGGGCAATTCTTTGCGTGGTGACGACGGGGTCGGCCCGGCGGTGGTGGAGGAACTGCGGGGCCGTGTTCCCGACGACACCGTCCTGGTGGCCAGTGACGGTGAGCCCGCACGCATGCTCGACCTGTGGCGCGGCGCGGACACCGTGGTCGTCGTGGAAGCCCTCCGTGGCCGGCCGGGCCGGCCGGGCGAGCTGCACACCCTGACAGCGGCTGAAGCGGCCGGCCACTCACGGGGTACGGCGAGCACGCATGCCTTCGGCCTGGGGGAGTGCCTAGCCCTGGCGGAAGCCCTCGACCAGCTGCCGCCACGGCTCGTGGTGCATGCCGTGGAGGTGGCCGACGTCCAACTCGGCACGGGTCTGAGCGAAGCGGTGCGGTCGGCCCTGCCCGCATTGACCGACCGCACCGCCACCTCCGTACGACAGGCATACGAACGGAATCACGGGCCGTAGGGGGACGAAGGTCCCATGGCGCGGGCGAAGCGCCTCTCGCAACTCCGAGGGCCCCGATGCAACGGTGAAGGTCACGCCATGCGCTGCACGGCGTGACAGCCCCATGAAAGGTGGTGGGGAAGATGGCACTTCCTCTGGTGGTGGGCGTCGATGGATCGGACTCGTGTCTGCTCGCGGTCGACTGGGCCGTGGACGAAGCAGTCCGCCACGGTCTTCCGCTCAGGCTGGTGCACGCCTCCCTCTGGGAGCGCTACGAGGGCGGACTCCCCTCGTTGGGCCAGGAGCGCCCCTCCGAACGGGTGCTGGCCGAGCACATCGTGGCCTCCGCTGCCGACCGCGCCAAGCGGCGCAACCCGGATGTGAAGGTCACCACCGACATCGTTCTCGAGGACGCCGTGGTCGCTCTCGTGCGCGACGGCAACGATGCCTTCGCCCTGGTGACCGGGTCGCGCGGGCGTGGCCAGCTCAAAGGACTGCTTCTCGGCTCGGTCGGTCTGGCGGTCGCTGCCCGCGCGCAGTGCCCGGTGGTTGTGGTGCGGGGTGATCGGGCGGGCCTGGCGGGTACGCACGAGCGGATCCTGCTCGGCCTGGGGGACGCCGACACGAGCACGGAGGCCGTGCGGTTCGCCTTCCGCGAGGCCGAGGTGCGCGGCTGCATCCTGGACGTGGTGCGTGCCTGGCGCCGGCCCGCCTACGACCGAAGTGGCGATTGGCTACCGGCCACAGAACCGGCAGGCACCTACGAGGAACGAGCCTCCGCCCTCGTGGACGCGTTGCTCAAAGCAGCGATCGCCGAGCATCCGCACGTGCGAGCACGCCGGGCGACGCTTGAGGGCCCCGCAGGCAAGATGCTCGTGGATCGGTCGGCGGCCGCGGATCTCGTGATCATCGGGGCACGGCGCAGGACGGGCCACTCCGGGCTCCAGCTCGGCCGGGTGGGCCACAGACTGCTTCACCACGCCCAGTGCCCGGTCGCGGTGGTGTCACAGAGGCAGTGACGGCTTCGAGGCGACGACCGGCGGCACTGCCGAGAAGACGGGGACGACGCGGCCCCACCGCACACTCGTGGCCCGGCTTGCGTGTCTTGCTGTCAGCCGAGCAGATTCCGCACCCGAATGGTTTCGACGCGCCGCCATATGCCGCCGGGGAGCAGCATCCAGTCGCCGACCGCGCCGCGGGCACGCAGGCGGACGGAGCCGGCCGTCGACCGTGCGGTCCGCAGCCGCGCCGTACTGGTCGACGGCAACGGGGCACCGCAGCGGGAGTGGGATTGAATCCTTGCCGGGGGTGCCCGACGCTGCCGTGCGGTGCTGTTTTGCCTGATCAGCGCCACGCGGCTTCGTACTCGATCCCGCTCGTTACACCTCGTGCCAGCCCGTCCGCTCACGCATGAGGGGTGCGCGGCCCGATGCCGGGCCCCCCGGACCGTGCCATGTCGCTCATGCAGCGATTGGGAACTGGAGCGCTCGCCGAAGCGCCCACCTGCGACAAGCTCGAACCTGCGACACCCACTTTAGGGAGCGCGCGGCTCGCCGGTCGACTCAGGCGCGCCTGCTCATCGTCCCTCCGTGCACATGCCAGGAAGCCGCGGCAGCACAGGCAGTCAGCCTGTTCTCCATGCCAAGACGGTTGGCACACACTTCAGCATCACTCCCGAGGCAGCCCGCCCCGGTGGGGCTGAACGGCACTCACGAGGACCGTGGGGACCCATACCCGGCGAACCTGTGATGAGGGACGGGGGGAGGGTACAGGGAACTGACGATCCAGCGCGGAAGGCCGTGCCATGCGGACACCGCAACTTCCCGGCCACCGGCCCGCCTCCGGCCCGCCCGCTAAGCGGCCTCCGTGTGCGCCCGACGGCGCCCGGAGCCCGCTGGAAGGGGCCAGTGGACCGGTTGGAGCACCGATCCGTGGAGGCCGTCGCCATCGTGGCGCTGCCGCTCGGGGGCCACCCCGACGGTATGGCTGCCCGCGGTGCCATTGCCGCGCCGCCGGAGGCCTGGGACCGCGCAGCGACCGCCGGTGTGGCGGTGGCTTTCGCGACCGGGTTCGGCGGCGGAGTCACCGCCTACGGTGTGTAGTGGGCCGTCGGCAGAAGCATCGACCGCCGCCGCCTCTCCCAGTGGACTCGCGAGTGGGAACACGTGGAGCCTGGCTGGGTGACGCGCTACGGCCGCTGACGGCAGCATTGTCCGTCATGCCGTCGAAGGCCCTTCTCTGGCGGCGTAGCCATGTGTCCCGCAGCGTGGAGAAAAGAGCCGGATCCACGGCCGGGTGTGCACACATCGAAGGAGAGGTGGGACGCATGGACAGCGATGCAACCGAGCCGAAGGTGGTGGTCGGCGTCGACGGCTCGCCGTCCTCGTACGAGGCCCTGCGCTGGGCCGTGCGTTACGCGAGCCTGGTCGGCGGCGGAACCGTGGACGCGGTCGCGGTGTGGGAGCTGCCGGGTCTGTACGGGTGGTCGGCGCCCGCCGTGGACATGGACGTCGACGAAGACGAGACCCGGCAGCGGATGCGGAAGGAGCTGACGGACGTGCTCGGCGCGGAGGCGGCCGGCTCGGTCCGGACCCATGTGGTGCACGGCAACCCCGCCGATGTCCTGCTGCGGGCTGCCGAAGATGCCGAGGTCCTGGTCGTGGGCAGCCGGGGCAGGGGCGGGTTCGCGCGCGCCCTGCTCGGCTCCGTCAGCCAGCATGTGTCGCAGCATGCGAGCTGTCCGGTCGTCATCGTGCGCTCCGAGCAGAAGTGACCCGAGGCCCCGGTAAGCAGTGATTCGCGGGCCGGGTCCGGTGCCGGGTGCCCACTACTGGAAGGCCGCGTGGATCTCTTGCTCGGTCGCCTCGTGCGACACGAGCAAGAGTTCGTCGCCCGGCAGCAGCCGCACCTCGGGGCCGGGAACCGTGGGTCGGCCGTCGCGGACGACGGTGGCGACGACGGTGCCGGCCGGCAGGGGAATCTCGCCCAAGGCGCGCCCAGCGGCCCGGGACCGTTCCGTGATCGCGGTCTCGATGACCTCGACGCCCGCCTTGCTCAGCCGCAGCAGCGCCACCGTGTCCGTGGCCCCGGTGGCCTCCTCGATGAGGGAGATGAGCGGCGTGGCGGAGGGGACCGCGACGTCCACACCCCACCGCTGGTCGAAGAGCCAGGCGTTCTCCGCCTCGTTGATGCGTGCGGCGACCCGTCCCACTCCGAACTGTCGCTTGGCGATCAGGCTGATGACCAGGTTGTCCTCGTCCCGTCCCGTGGCGGAGATGACAAGGTCGCAGGTCAATGCCCCGGCGTGCTCCAGGAGAGCCGGGTCGCAGGCGTCACCGGCGACCAGGCGGACGCGGGGCAGGGCCGCGAGCTCGGCCACTCGGCCGTCGTCCTGCTCGACGAGGATCACGTCGTTGTGCGCGGCGGAGAGCACCTGGGCGATCTGGGTGCCGAGTCGGCCGGCGCCGCCGATCAGGACCTTCACGTTCCCAGCTCCTTGTCGAG
Organism: Streptomyces sp. NPDC002676; assembly: GCF_053592455.1. Taxonomy (NCBI): domain Bacteria; kingdom Bacillati; phylum Actinomycetota; class Actinomycetes; order Kitasatosporales; family Streptomycetaceae; genus Streptomyces; species Streptomyces sp. NPDC002676. The sequence goes on from NZ_JBSFVT010000025.1 coordinate 35,731, forward strand.
GAAGCCGCGCAGCCGGCCGAGCGCGGTCGCGGCGACGGCGAACGTGACCAGGTCCGCGGGCTCGGCGCAGACACCGTGAGCGGGCAGCAGTGAGCGGCCGGCGCGGGTGATCTCCACGACTCGGATCTCGCCGTCGACGTCGAACTCGGCCAGCCGTCGGCCGGTGAGATAGGCCGGCAGCTGAGAACGGACCAGCAGGGTCTCGCCGTTGCCGAAGGTGAGTTCGGAGGTGAGGTGGCGATGCAACACCATCTGGTGGATGCGGCTGACGGCCCAGCGGACGCTGGAGATGGTCGGGATGCCCAACTCCCGGCAGATGTCGCCGCGGCGGGGATCGTTGATCCGGGCGAGGACGATCGGAACCCGATAGGTCTCCTTCGCGGTTCGCGCGCTGACGATGTTGCTGTTGTCCCCGGAGGTGACCGCGACGAAGGCGTCCGCGTGGCCGATTCCGGCCGCCTCCAGCACGGAACGGCTGAAGCCGTTGCCCACGAGGAAGCCGCCGGGAAAGCCCGCCGGCAGCAGCCTGCGCGCCTTGGGGTCACAGTCCACGAGACGCGTGTCGTGGCCCTCGGTGACCAGCTGCGCGGCGAGGGTGGAACCGACCCGGCCGCAGCCCACGATGATCGCTCTCATCGTTTTCCTCCCTTCGGGAGCGTCCTGCGGTGTCGCAGCACCCACTTGCGGGATTCCTCGGCTGCCAGCAGCAGCACACCGAACCCGGTCAGAACCGCCCAGTCGGCGGGGGCCAGGGGTGCGGTGTTGAAAACCGCCTGGAGTGGCGGCGCGTAACTGATGGCGGCCATCAGCGCGATGCCGAAGCACCCTGCGCCGATCAGCCAGGGGTTGCTCAGAAGTCCGGCCCGGAAGACGCTCTGCCGGTCGGTACGCACCGCGAGCGCGTTGAAGAACTGGCTGACGACGATGCCGGCCTGGACGATGGTGATCGCCTCCCGGTAGACGGGATCGCTCTTCGTGAAGTGCGCGTACGGGATGCCCGAAGCGTGGATGTGCCAGAAGAAGACGGCGCACACGCCGAGGGCCTGGATCCCACCCAGGAAGAGGATCCGGCCCATGACGGCGGTCGAGAACAGTCGTTCCCGGCGCGGTCGTGGTGGGCGGTCCATGACGTCCTTCTCCATCGGCTCGGCACCGAGCGCGAGGGCCGGCAGCACGTCCGAGCCGAGGTCGATGGCCAGGATCTGCACCGCCGTGATCGGCACCAGCGGGAACCCGACGAACGTCGCGGCGAGAATCGGCACGAGTTCGGCGATGTTGTGACTGAACAGGTAGATCAGGAACTTGCGGATGTTGCGGTACACCGAACGGCCCAGTCCCACAGCCGTGGTGATGGAGGCGAAGGAGTCGTCCAGCAGCACCATGACCGCGGCCTCACGGGCGACGTCGGTGCCGGAGGCGCCCATGGCGACACCGATGTCCGCGTGCTTGAGGGCAGGCGCGTCGTTGGCGCCGTCCCCGGTGACCGCGACGACCTCGCCGCGCCGCTGCAATGCCGTGACCACCCGCATCTTGTGCTCGGGACTGACCCGGCACAGCAGCAGCTCCGCAGAGCCGGCCAGCAGCGCGTCCAGTCCGCCGTCGTCCAGCGCGTCCAGCGCGGCCCCCGTCACGACGGTCGGATCAGGGCCGCGCACGATCCCGACGCGGCGGGCGACGGCCTCCGCGGTCAGCGGGTGGTCGCCGGTGACCATGACGATCCGGATCCCCGCCCGCCGGCACGCGTCCACCGCGTCCCGTACCTCCGGCCGGGGCGGATCGTACATTCCGGCGAGTCCCAGCAGGGTCAGTTGCGACTCGACGTCTTCCAGTGGTGGTCGCGGACCGGCGACCCGGCGGCGAGCCACGGCCAGCACCCGCAGGCCCTGCCCCGCCAGGTCGTCGGCGGCAGCGACGACTTCGGCGCGGGAGGCCTCCGTCAGAGGTACCGGCGTTCCGGTCCGGTCGACGGCGTCGCACCGGGCGAGGAGCTCCAGCGGCGCGCCCTTGACGTAGGCGGCATACGTCCCGTCCGGATCGTGGTGGACCGTGGACATCAGCTTGCGGACGGAGTCGAAGGGGTGTTCCGCCACCCGGGGCGTACGGGCCTCTTCCGCCGCCGTGTCCAGGCCCGCCTTCGCCGCGGCCACCAGCAGCGCGCCTTCGGTGCTGTCACCGAGCACGCGCCACCCGTGCGGGCCGGACGGTGGCACGAGCCGGGCATCGCAGCACAGCGCTGCCGCCCGCAGCATTTCCCGTACCGGCCCGGCATCCGTGACCTCGCCGACAGGCGTGTATCCCACGCCGGCCACGGCGTGCGACATGCCCTCGGCCCACAGTTGTACGACGGTCATCTCGGCCTGGGTGAGCGTGCCCGTCTTGTCGGTGCACACCACGCTGGTCGACCCCAGCGCCTCCACGGCCAGCAACTGTTTGACGAGCGCGTGTCTGCGGGCCATCCGACGGACGCCGATCGCCAAGGACACGGAGAGCGTCGCCGGCAGGCCCTCCGGTACGAGGGCGACCATCACGCCGAGCGAGAAGACGAACGTGTCGACGAACGGCTGCCCGCTGGGCACGCGCACCGCAAACAGGATGGCTCCGGTCGCCAGCGCGACGCCCGCCACCCGGCGCGCCATGGCGGCGACCTGCCGCTGCAGCGGGGTCTTCTGCCGCGGTGCGGCCGCGGTGAGCCGGAAGATACGCCCGAACTCGGTGGCCGCCCCGGTGGCGAAAACGACTGCCTTGCCCGTGCCCGCGACCACGTCGGTGCCCATGAACACACAGTTGCGGGCTTCAAGCAGCGGTCCCTGCGTTACGGGATCGGCGACCCGCGCGACAGCGTCACTCTCGCCGGTCAGGGCCGCGTTGTTGACGGCGACCTCCTGCGCTTCCACCAGTCGGCAGTCGGCCGGCACGGCGTCCCCGGCCTCCAGGACAACGACATCGCCGGGCACCAGGTCCCGCGCGGGCAGCTCCTGACGTTCACCGTTCCGTAGCACCCTGCAGGCGTGCGGCACCATCGCCTGCAGGGACTGTGCCGTGCGCTCGGCGGAGTACTCCTGGGCGAAACCGATGCCCGCGTTCAGCAGCACCACCCCGAGGATGGCGAAGGCCAGCTGGAGCGTCGCCGGATCCCGGGGCTGCTCCAGCGCGTAGGCGAGGAAGGTGATGGCCGAGGCGACGAGCAGCACCACCGCGAAGAGATCGGTGAACTGTGCCGCCAGCCGCGGCCACAGGCGCACCCGCCCGACGGCGGGAAGGTCGTTGGGGCCGTAGCGGGCCTGCCGTGCGGCGGCCTCGGCCGATGTCAGACCGCGCGGAGAGCTGTCCAGGGTGGCGATGACTTCCGGGACCGGCAGAGACGGGACGACTGAAGCGGAGGCGTTCGGTCGGGCTCGGGCCGGCTCGCCGAGTTCCGCGGCCGGGCCAGACGTCGGCGCGCTGCCCTCGTGCAGGGCGGCCGATCCTCGATGGGCCGGTTCAGGGCTCATACGAGCCTCCACCTGCCAGGGGAGGCCCCGGCGGCTCCTGCAGCACACTCCAGGCGACCGGTCCCAGCAGGTCGGCCAGCCGCCGGAAGACATCGAGGAAGAGGTCGTCGATCGTGAGCACACCCAACGCCTCGCCCTCGTGCAGCACGGGAAGTCGGCGCACCCCCGAGCGGCGGAACGTCCCGTAGGCCACCTGAAGATCGTCGTCCACATCGACGGTGACCACCGGCGCCGACATCACCGCGTCCACCCGTGCCTCCCGGTCCAGGCCCCCGCCCAAGCCACGTACGGCGAGGTCGCGGTCGGTGACGATGCCGCGCAGCGCTCCCTCCTCGACGACGAGGAGGGAGCCGACGGCGGACCGAGCCATCAGCCGGGTCGCCTCGGCCAGGGAGTCGTCGGGTGCGACGCAGACCGGCGGAGCAGTCATCACCTCGGAAACCCTCATGCGATCCTCCTCGGCATCGAGTCCCGGCCGCGCATGCTTCAGACGATGTCGAGCACCTCGGCCGCCGGTCGCCGCGGGCTCGCGTGGCCTTCCGGGCCGTAGCCGAGCCGGAGCACCATCTGCACGTGGGCCATGTCGGAGAGGGGATCGCGGACCGCCCATCGGATTTCCGCCCATTCCAGGGGCTGAGAGGTCACCGAGGCGACGAGTCCGTCCATGGTGGCCTGCAGCAGGACCCGCTGCAGTGCCTGGCCAGCGCACAACCAGTCCGCAGGCCCGTCGTGAGCCGTACCCAGCAGGGCGATGTGCGGGTTCTTCTCGAAGGACGCCCAGCCACGCCGCGGCATCCGACGGCCGGCGGCGAAGTCGCGCACGGGGGCTGCGGTCATGCGCTGGCCGGGGCCGAACGCCTCGGCGGGGATTCCGTCGGCCGCCTCTCCGGCCCCCGACGACTCCGTGCGCGTCCATTGCACCGTTTCACCGCGCACCCCCGGGTCGAGTGCTTCGCGGCCCTCGGCGTCCCGCACCAGCTCCAGGATCGACTGCAGGTGCCAGGCGCCCGGGAACAGCAACTGTGCGCCCTCGGCGCGTGCCGCGTCGCACAGCCGCTCCCGCACCCCGGCGGGGATGTCCTCGTCGCGGAAGGGATGGCGGCTGCAGTGACGGCGTTGGATCGCCGGGTGCAACCTGGCGAGCGTTTTGTCGGGGCGCACGGTGCCGTACAGGTACACCTCGGCGAGGAGGTCCGAGTCGTCCCGGTCGGGGAGCAGCTTGATGTCAGATCCCAGCCCCGCCGCGGCGGCGGCCACGCGCAGGTTGAACAGCGCGGCGCCGCAGCCCAGGTGCAGGCCTCGTCCATCCGGATCGGTGCGCGGCAGGGTGCGTGCCGGGTCGGTGTACAGACGCAGGACGCCGATGCTGCGAAGGTATAGGAAGGCCCAGGGTTGCGCGTTGTGCAGTGAGGGCGCCGCGGCGGCGTCCGCCACGAGCGCCGTGACGGTGTTCGTGTCGATGGTTTGTGCGGTCACGGCGGCTTCCCTTCGCTGCCGGGGTGAGGACGGCTCACACACGTGTCGGAACGGCGATGACAGGGCAGCGGGCAAGGTGCAGGACACCCTGGCTGACCGACCCCAGAAGCATGCCGGTGAAGCCTCCGCGCCCTCGGGTGCCCACCACCAGGCCCAGCGCGTGGGTCGAGGCCTCGGTGAGGACCTGCACGGGATGGCCGACGACCAGTTCGTGGCGCAGATCCACCTCCGGGTAGCGGGCCTGGCGGCCGGCCACGGTTTCGGAGAGCAGCCGACGGCACTCCTGCTGGGCCGCGTGTTCGTCGAAGATCCTCAGCGGTCCGGGCTGCCAGACGTACAGGGCGCGCAGCTCCGCACCGCGCAGGGCGGCCTCCTCGAAGGCCAGGTCGACCGCGGCGGCCGAATGTTCACTACCGTCGACGCCGACGACGTAGTACTCGGGCTCCTGGGTGACATGCTCCGGTTCCGGCACGACGACCACCGGGCAGTGGGCGTGCGCCATGACGGGCAGGGCTACGGACGCGGAGCTGTACACCTCCTGGGCCCGGCTCAGGTGCTGCGAGCCCAGCACGACGACCGTGGCATGGCGGCTCTGCTCGCGCAGCACCCACACGGGTTCGCCTTCGGCGAGCACGGCGTCCACCTCGACCTCGGGATGCCGGGCCGCGACGAAGTCCACGACGTCTGCTAGGACCTGCTTACCGCCGCGGTGGAGCTCCTCGTTCCACTCCTCCCAGGACGGAGGGACCTCCCGTCCCCGGTAGCCCCGGGTCGGTACGCCTTCGACGCGGACCGGGCGCAGCGGAAGGTGTCGGCGCGCTGCCTCATCGGCCGCCCAGGCCAGCGCCATCCGCCTGGTCGGGTCGGCCTCGATGCCGACGACGATCGGTCGCCGGTCACTCTGCGTGGACATGGTCGCCTCCAGACTCCGGCCCACTGGGCGCCGAGAGCGCCTCAGGCGCCGCGTCCGCCGGAACCGACTGGTGCGCCAGGTGCCGGACGTAGGCGTCCGGCCCGGGGAAGTACAGGCTGACTCGGCTGTTGTCGGCCCAGCGCACGTCATAGGGCGGGCTGCCGTCGGGATGGTGGACGCCGACGACTTCACCATCTCGGGTCACGACGCCGACCGTAGTGCCGCGTACGACGATCTTATCGCCCACGCGGGCATACATCAGGGCGCCGCTCTCCCCGGAACCGACCCTCGGCGCGAGCCGGTCGCTGCGCCGGGTCGGCGTGGGCGTGGTCATGATCCTCGCCTCCTCGCTGCGGTGGCGCGGAGAACACTGCCGCGATCCCATTGCAAGTCCCGGTTCGAACGAGGTGCCAGGGGCCATTGGTCCCGGGGTCAGGCCCGTCGGGCCCACCGTCGACGTGTGCTCGGCGAAGGTCACGAGGAGCGCGAGGGGGCCTGGGACCGAATGGCTCGGACCGGTACGGGGTCCTCGATCCGGCGTGCCGAGGCTGGCAGGTCGGCGACGCCGCCAGCCTGGCCGAGGCGCGGATCGTGGCCAGCGGCGGACTCGACGAGTACGGCGTGACCAGGCTGATGCGCGCCGGCGCCCCGATCGACGTGTACGCCGTGGGCACCCGCGTGGGTGTGGCGGCGGACGCCCCCTACCTGGACTCGGCGTACAAGCTCGTGGAGTATGACGGCCGCCCCGTGATGAAATTGTCCTCGGCGAAAGTCACGGCCCTGGGCCGCAAGCAGATCCACCGGCGCGCCGGACACCCGGACGTCATCGCCCTGGCCGGTGAAGAACCCCCGGAGTCGGCACGGCGCCTGCTGCACACGGTGATGCGCGGCGGCCGGCGGACGGGGCCGCCGCACAACTGGCAGGACGCGCGCGAGCGGTTCCGCGAGGACACCAGAATGGCGCGCGACCGTCGCGCGAGGGCATCAAGGTCGCCGCTGTCCAGGCGGATCGCGCAGCCGGGGCCGCGCCGCAGATCGCTCAGGACATGCGCCGCGACCCGTACGCCCGCCTCGGTGTCATAGGAGTCCACGAGGAAGGTGACCGGGCGGAGATGGCAGCGCGCGAAGGCGCGGAACGCTTCCTCCTCGCCAGGGAACGTCTCGATGTAGGAGTGCGCCATGGTTCCCGAGGCCGGGAAGCCCAGGGCCGTCGCGGCGGCGATGTTGCTGGTGCCGGCGAAACCCGCGAGTGCGCCCAGGCGTGCCGCCTGGAAGCCCGCCTGCGGGCCGTGCGTGCGGCGCAGCGAGAAGTCCACCATCGGGTGCCCGGCGGCGGCCAGCACGCAGCGCGCCGCCTTGGATGCCACCACCGTCTGGTGACAAACCTGGTTCAGCAGGTATGTCTCGACGAGCTGGGCTTGCGGCAACGGGGCGGTCACCTCCAGCAACGGCTCGTAGGCGAACACCGCGTGCCCCTCTGGTACGGCCCGTACCTCGCCCTCGAAGGAGAGGCCGAGGAGCGGTTCGAGGTCCCTTACCGGGCGGTGCAGGGCGTCCGCGAACTCCTCGACGTCCTCGCGTTCGACCCGGTATTCGGCGAGGAAGTCCAGGACGGGCTCCAGGCCCGCGGCGACCAGGAAACCCCGGCCGGGCGGCAGGTCGCGGACGAAAAGGCTGAAGGTGGCCGGTGCCCGCATGTCCTCGCGCAGGTAGGACAGGGCCATGGTCACTTCGTAGAGGTCGGCGGTGGTGACGTCGGACATGGATCGCCGTCGGGATTGTGTTCCCTTCCCCCCCCCAGTCTGACCGCGAACGTGCGGGAGGAAACGGACTTCGGGGACCCGGACATGGGCTGTTCGGCCTCAGCGCGGGTTCGAGACCATTCCCAGCCGGTTCACGATGCCCGTGCTGCGTATCGAGGACTACATGGAGGACGATCGCTACGTCATGCGCGCCGAACTTCCGGGCATGTCCCCCGAGGACATCGACGTCGTGATCGGCGACGGGGTGCTGACGGTTCGGGCCGGACGCACCGAACGGGAAGTGGACAAGAATCACGGCGAACTCCGGTACGGCGAGATGAGCCGCAGCGTGACGCTGCCGCCCGGCGCCGACGAGGACGACGTCAAGGTCGATTACACCGACGGCATGCTGACCGTCAGCGTGGGTCTGGGCGCCGAGAAGGAGGAGGCCAAGCACGTCGAGATCCGCCACGGCACCTGACGGAACGACGTCCATCTCCGGCGGGCCCAGGCGGGCCCGCCGTCGCCTGCAAGTTCCCGCCGCTGTCACCGAGCGCCGCGGGAAACGGCCCAGCGGCGCCGTACCGCCTCCTCGTGCTCGGCTTCCTCCAGCGCCAGTTCCACCGCCGCAAGGTCGCGCCGCAGCCGGGGGATCCAGTGCCGGCGCAGGGCGCGGACCCGTTGCCGGGTCCGTACGGCCTCCGCGGCGAGCACCTCTGCGGCGGCCCGGTGAACGGCGTGCTCCGCGGCGGCACGGACCGCCGCGCGGTATGTCTTCTCGGCGTGCGCCAGTGCGGTGTTCGGCGGCGTCGTCTCTCCGGGAGAACGGACGGGATCCGTCCACGACACGGCCGCCGGGTGCCGTACGCCCATCAATGTCGCCCACCCGACATCGACACGGGCACGGTCGGTCGGTACCGCCTCGGTCAGCGCCCCTTCGCCGCCGAGCAGCACTCCGCGCACCAGCCAGGTGTCCGCCTCGGTCAGCCGCTCCCGCCACACCCGGCCGGCCTCCTCCGCCGCCCGGCGTGCCGTGCGCTCCCGGTCCAGCAGCAGCCTGAGTTTGCGTTCCAGCAGGTCCGCTCCGCGGAGCGCGGTGGCGAGGTTGCGGCGCAGTCGCAGGCGTCCGGCCCGTCCGGCCGGTACTCGGCTTGTGCGCCCGCTCATGGCGCCGTCGCCCGCCCGTCCATGTCGGCTCGGGGCGAGGCCTGGTGGGCGTCCAGCAGGTCTGCCGGGATCATGCCGAGCTGGCTGCGCGGCAACGTCAGCAGCACCTCCCACGCCCGGTCCAGGGAGTCGTCCAGCGAGCGGTTCTCGTCGGTGGACTGGGCGAGAAACCGCTGCCGGAAGGCGTCCTCCAGATCCAGATGGCGCAGGTCGGTCGGGCTGAGCGCCGGCCGTCCGATCAGGTCGGCGAGTTCCCGCACCTGCCGGGACCGGGCCAGAGCGCCGATCAGCTGCGCAGCCACGTCCGGATGATCGGCGCGGGTCCGGCCCGCCCCGGCTCCCTTGCGCATCAGACGGGACAGTGAGGCCAGTGGGTCGACCGGCGGATACGTCCCGGCTGCATACACCTCGGCGGACAGCACGATCTGCCCCTCCGTGATGTAGCCGGTGAGGTCGGGGACGGGGTGGGTGATGTCACCCGCCGGCATGGTGAGCACCGGAAGGACGGTCACCGACCCCGGTCGGCCTCTGATCCTGCCGCAGCGTTCGTAGAGCGAGGCCAGATCGCTGTACAGGTAGCCGGGATAGGCGCGGCGGGCGGGGATCTCGCCTCGTGCGGCGGACACTTCGCGCAGTGCCTCGGAGTAGGCCGTCATGTCCGTCATCACGACGAGGACATGGCGGCCCTCCGTGAAGGCCAGGTGCTCTGCGACCGTCAGGGCGAGCCTCGGGGTGAGCAGCCGTTCGATGACCGGGTCGTCGGCGGTGTTGAGCAGCAGGACCAGTTCCCGCGCCGCGGAGCGCTCCGCCAGCCCGGCGCGGACGAACGCCGCGTCGGCGTGGGTGAGTCCCATGCCGGCGAAGACGACGGCGAACGCCTCGCCGCCGCACGTGGCCTGGGCCGCGATCTGCACGGCCAGTTCCAGATGCGGCAGCCCGGCCGCGGAGAACAGCGGGAGTTTCTGGCCCCGTACGAGTGTGGTGAGCACGTCCACGGCAGATACGCCGGTCAGAACAGGTTCGTTCGGGGGTTCCCGGCGGACGGGGTTGATCGGGGCGCCACCCACCGCCGCATCCGTTCCGCCCAGCACCGGCGGCCCGCCGTCGGCCGGATCGCCACGCCCGTTGCACACGCGCCCCAGCCACCCGGTGCCGACCGGGATGTGCAGAGGAGTGCCCGAGAAGGCGACCCGGGTGCCCGTCCGGTGCATGCCGGCCGTGCCCTGAAGCACCTGCACCACGGCGAGATCCCGGTCCACTTCCAGAACCAGCCCGTGCCGCTGTTCACCCGAGTCGAGAGCGATCGTCGCGAACTCGTCCCAGCCCACCCCGCTCACGCCCTCCACGACCACCAGCGGGCCGCGCAGTTCGCGCGCCCCCGTGTACTCGACGTCCGCGAAACGGCTCATGCCCCCACCTCCGCAAGCCGGCCCAGCACGGTGTCGCGGGCTGCCGCCACCGGAGCGGTCTCCGCCGGGCCCGCGCTCTCACGGGCCCGCAGCAGCGGAGTGAAGTCGACCGCCTCGACGGCGTCCGCCCCCGTACCGGACTCCGCCAGTTCCAAGCAGCGGTCGATCACCGCCAGCGTGGCCTCCACCAGGGCCGCCGTCTTCTCGGGCGCGCTGTAGGCGTCCGTCGGCGACAGGGCGCTCTGCTGGATCACGGCCTCGCGCAGCAGCCGCCCGGCGAGCACGCTGATCCGCTCGCGCGGCGGGAGTGCTGTGATGCCGACCAGTTCGACCAGGTCGGCCAGCCGGTCCGCCTCGGCGAGCAGCCGGGCCACCCGGCCCCGCCTTCTCGCCCAGTCCGGGTCACCGGCCTGCGCATGCGCGGCGGCCAGCACGGAGGCGTCCCGGGAGAAGGAATCCACCCAGGAGACAGCCGGGTAGTGGCGTGCGTAGGCGAGGTCGCGGTCCAGGCTCCACAGGCATCGCACGAACCGTTCGGTGTGCGCGGTGACCGGCTCGGTGCGGTCGCCACCCGGCGGGGATACGGCGCCGATCACCGTGACGGATCCGGTCGCACCGCCGAGGGTGCGCACCGCTGCGGCCCGCTCGTAGAACGCGGCCAGCTCCGAGGCCAGGCCCGCGGGATAGCCCTCCTCCGCAGGGAGTTCGCCCATGCGGGACGCGAACTCGCGCAGCGCCTCCGCCCAGCGGGAGGTCGAGTCGGCGATGACGACGACGTCGAGGCCCATGTCGCGGAAGTACTCCGCGACCGTGGCACCCGTGTGCACGCTCGCCTCGCGGGCCATCATCGGCATGTTGGAGGTGTTCGCGATCGTCACCGTGCGCTCCGACAGGCGCCCACCGGTGCGCGGGTCGGCCAGCTCGGAGAGCTCCTCGATGACGTCCGCCATCTCGTTGCCGCGCTCGCCGCAACCGACGTAGACGATCACGTCGGCGTCGCACCACTTGGCGATCTGCTGCAGCAGCATGGTCTTGCCGGTGCCGAATCCGCCAGGGACGGCGACCGTGCTGCCGCGGGCCACCGGGAAGAGCAGATCGACGGCCCGCTGCCCGGTGTGCAGTGGCACGTCGGCGCGCAGGCGCTCGGCAACCGGGCGCGGCCTGCGCACCGGCCAGGTCTGCGCCATGCGCACCTCGTGCCCGCCCACCTTCGCGAGCACCGTGCCGGAGGCGTACTCGCCCGCCGCGGCGACCCGCGCCACCTCTCCCGAGCAATCAGGCGGGACAAGCAGCCGCAGGCGTACGCTCGCCCCGATCTCGCCGAGGACGTCACCGGCCGCCACCTGCGTCCCCTCGGCCACCCGTGGGGTGAAAGGCCAGGTACGCCCGTCCGGCGCGCCGCCCCCGCCGCCGGCCAGGAGGAGGTCGCCGGCGCCGGACAGGGAACGCAGCAGGCCGTCGAAAACACCCCCGAGCAGCGCGGGGCCCAACGACACCGACAGCGGCCGACCCTGGGGTTCGGCGGGATGCCCCGGTGCCAGCCCGCCCGTGTACTCGTAGGCCTGGACGGTGGCCATGTCGCCGTGGATGGCGACCACTTCGCCCGGTAGCCGGGCGGCTCCCAGCAGAACCAGGTCGTGCATGGCTACCGAGGCCGGGCACTCCATCTCCACCAGCGGCCCGGCTACCCGCAGGATCCGCAGACTGGAGAGGCCGTCCGGTTGGCTGGTTGCGGAGGTGCTGACTGCGGCCGCGGTCGTTGGGACGGGCGTGCGGTCCGGTCGGGCGGTTGCCGAGGCGCCGGACGCGGCCGTGTCCGGCGGGCGGGGCGGGGCCTTGGGCTGGTCGGTTGTCCGGGTGTCGGGTGCGACTGCGCTGCCCCTGGGGGTCCCGCTGCCGGGCGGGTCGGGCGCAGCGCCCTGGGGGCCGGTCACGGATGCCCCCAGAGGCTCTCGACCTGGGCGCCCATCTGTTCGAGGGCGCGGTCTGCGAGAGTGTCCGCGGACAGGTCGACGTGGCGTCCGGGCACGTCGGCGGTCACACCGCCGCTCGGTGCGGCGGACACCCGCGCGTCGGCCCCCAGCAGGGCCCGCGCCGTCTCCGAGAGCCGCTCCATCGGGACAGTCCCCCCAGCCAGTGCCTTCCGCACACCCGCATGGACCCTGGCCTGAAGGTCCGCGTAGACCTCGGCGCGGGCGGCGAGTTCCACGCTCCAAGCGTCCTCGACCGCGCGGACCCGCTCCCGGGCGGCTGCGGTGCGCCCGTCCGCGGCACCGAGGTCCCGGGCCTCTGCCAGCACCCGCTCCGCGGTGCCGCGAGCGAGGCGAAGGGTCTCCTCGGCGTCGGCCCGCGCACGGTCCAGGAGAGCCTCGGCCTCTGCCCGGGCCGCTCGCAGCAGTTCGGCGCGCACGGGGTCCAGCGCGTCCATGGATGCCGTCATCAGGGCATCACCACCGTCAGCGGCCGTGACGGGTCCGGCTCTGTGACTGCGGTTCCGAGCGCCTGAGCGGCCGACGCCGTCAGGATCACCAGACCGACGGTGCCGGGAAGGTCCTGCCAGGCCCGGCGGACGGCTTCCGGGTCCTCCGCCACCAGCACGTCGACCCCTGCCAGCGCCAGCCCGCTCACGCTGGTCCATGCGCCGATCGCGGCCACGGTCCTCATGGTCATGCCTTTCCGATCAACAGGATCGCGACCACCAGCCCGTACACGGCGATGCCCTCCGCCAGGCCGACGATCACCATCGCCCGCCCGAACATCTCCGGGCGTTCGCTCAGCGCGGCGAGCGCGGCGGCCCCCGTGTAGGCGACCGCGATGGCGGCCCCGATCGAGGCCCCCGCCACCGCGATGGCGGCCCCGATCAGGGCGGAGCCGTTGACGCCGCCCGCGGCTGCGGCCTGGGCCGAGGCCTGCGCGGGCCCCGCGAGTGCCGTGGCCAGGACGACGCAGGCGCCCGCCAGCAGGGCGAGGTTCGTCGCCAGGAGCCAGCGGAACGCGTATCTGGTACGGCGCCGCCGCAGCAGCCGTACGGCACCGAGCACCGCCACGAGGACCGGCAGGACGATCAGCCAGGTGAGCATGGGATCACCTTCGTAGGAGTGCGTCGGCAGGTTCCGCCGGAGGAACGTGCCAGGGACGGAACGGACGGCCCTCCGTCTCGAAGAGCCGGGAGAAGAGCTCGTAGAACTCCAGCCGCAGGGCCTGCACCCCGGCCACCAGGGCCTCCAGGCCGAAGGAGAGGGCCGTCCCCGCGGCGAACAGCACCACGGCGCCGACCACCCAGGCCGCTCCGCGTGCAGCCAGGCCCGTCGTACCGCGCCACACAAGGTCGGCGAGGGCTGCGTGGGTGAGGCCGAAGGCCGCGAGCCGTGCGAACGACAGGGTGTTGGTGCCCGTGCGCACGACGACGTCGAAAAGCCGCACCACCGTCTCGGCGAGTCCTGCGCCGCCTCCCGCGGTGGCGCGAAACAGGCCGAGCGCCACCAGCGAAAGCCCGGCGAACGCGAGCACCGCCCCGGCCACCGCAGGAGGGGGCACGTGCAGAACCAGGCCGGCGGCGGCCAGCGCCAGCCCCAGATAGAACAGCAGCCCGGCGTAGCCGGACGCCGCGTACAACCCCGAGCCCCAGCCGCTCTCCCGCACACGGTTGACGGCGCCGGCGGCATGCGCGAGCGCCAGCAGCCCCGCCCCGAAGACCACCGCGGCGGCCAGCAGGCGGGCAGGGGCGTCCAGCGGGGCCAGCCACAGCACCGGCAGCAGGCCCGTCGGCCCGAAGAACTCCCCGTAGGCGGCGCCCGCGAGCACGGAGGCCAGCCCGGCGCCCGCGAGGAACGGCCACAGCCGGCGCAGTGGGGCAAGCCGCCGGGGCCGTCCGAGGCGCAGCGCCAGCGCTCCAAGGAGCAGCAGCGCCCCATGGCCGACGTCACCGAACATGATCCCGAACATCGCGACGTACGCGAGGCCCGCCGGCCACGACGGGTCAAGGTCCGTGTACGGCGGTGTGCCGTACGTCGTCACCAGCGGCGTGAACGAGACCGCCCCGGCGGGCCGCAGCAGCGTCGGAGGATCGGTGCCGCGCGGGGACGGCAGCGGCATCAGCGCGCCGCCCGCCGCTGCCAGCCGCTCCGCGACGCGGGGCACCTCCGCCGCCGGGCACCATCCCGCGAGCGCCGCCACCTCCCCTCGTCGTACGGCGCCCTCGGCACGCTCCTCCAGCTGGGCCTCGCCGGCCAACAGGCTCACGTCCTGCTGGTTTTCGAGCTGATCCAGATCGGGGGCGTAGACGGCCAGGACGGCCGTGCCACGGGTCCGCGGCCCTGCCGGCTCGGCGCGCCCCTGAACGCGGCGCAGCCGCAGTGCCGCAGGGCCCGGGGCCGTCTCCTCGGCGCGGTCCAGTTCCACACAGCCCGCCTGGGCGATCCGCACCAGCGCGTCCCGCAGCGCCGCCCGCGGTACGACCACCGCCACACGGCACATCCGGACCGGTGTCATCGCCTCAGGCCAGGGCATCGAACACCGCCCCGAGCCGCCCGCCCCGGGCCGCCGACTCCAGGGCCGCGCGCACCCTCCAGGCGTCCACGGACAGCACCGCGACCGCGCCGACGACCACGCGGGGTCCGTACCGGCCGTCGTGCAGCATGGCGGCGCCGTCGTCCCGGACCGCGCGCCACCAGTGCGTCTCCGCCCGCCACAGTCCGTCCGGTTCCTCGACGTCCGCCAGGAGCCGACGGGCCGGAGACGGCAGGCGTTCGCGGAACTCCTGGTACGAGGCGGCAGCCGGCGCGCGTGCCCCGAGGAGCCGGGCCGCGTCGCGCCGCACCGGTTCCGGCAGGGAGCGGCCGTGTACGAACAGTTCACGTGCCGTCAGCAGAGCGGCGCGTCCGACGGCCCAGTCGCGGGCCTGCGGTACGGCGACGGCGGTGCGCCGTGCGGCAGCCATCCGCATGCCGGTGACCAGGGCCCATGGTGTGTCGCCGCCCGGATCGCCCCATGGGGAGGCGTCGAGCACGGCGCGCATCTCCGCCGCAGTCCCGGCCTCGTCCAGGCGCCGCCAAGCGGTCTCCAGCGCCCCCAGCCGGTACGGCTCCGGGACGCCCGTGCCGCGACCGTGCGGCGCGGAGAGCCGGGCGGCCACGTTGGCAACCTCAAATCCCGAGGCGAGCGCAACAAGCAGGCGTGCTCCGCCCCGAGGCAGCCAGCCCGCCAGCACTCTCAGATGCCACAGCAGCGTGGCGGACACCGCCCGCTGGGCCTCGCCCAGTCCGGCTGTCGCTCGCGCGTACTTTACGTACGGCGTCGCGGCCAGCCGCTGCAGGGCCTCGTCGAGGCTCGCGCATGCCGCGATCTCCCGCGCTCCGGCGGCACCCGGGTACCGGTTGGCCAGGGCCCGTGCCCGGACTGCTCCGGCCACCCATCCCGCGCTCATGGCGCCGCGCCCGCCCCGGTCGCCAGGCGCAGGGCGTCGGCCACCACGCGTTCCACCAGATCGGGCATACACTCCTGGGCCCGCTCCCGAACCGCCGCAGCGCCCCGGTCACCGGCGGCGCGGATGGCGTCTGCCTCCCGGAGCGCGTCTCGCAGGCCAGGTACCGCGGCCTTACGTCGTACTTCGGGAGCTTGCTCCCGGGCAACTGCCACGATGCTCGCCGCCTCGTGCGAGGCGTCCTGCCTGATCGTCTCGGCCGCCTCGTCCGCGGCGGCCCGGATGCGGGCGGCCTCCTGCTGAACGGCCGCCAGTTGTCCGAGGGCGGGCTCCAGTTCCGCGGCACGCTCCGCTGCCCGGTCGGCGGGTACGCCGGTGGAGGCTGCTCCCGCCGTGCCGGTCGGACGGAAACGCTCCAGGAAGTCCCGCAGGCTCATCGGCCAGCCTCCTGCCGGTCGGCTGCTCCTTCAGTTTCACCGTCCCCGTCCCGCCGCGCACCGGATAGGGCCGTCACGTCGTCCCACCAGGGCCGTTCGGCTCTAGGCGGCGAGCATCAGAGCGGAAGACTGGAACGGTAGGCAACCCGACAGAGTCCGGAGGCCGCCGTGAACCAGCACCAGAACTTTTCCACGGGGGCAGACGCCCGACGATCCCTGCCCTCCCGACCCTGGAGCCCCGGCGAGACCGCACGGCAGGACAGGCTGGTGCGCTACCTGGGTGCCGTCGCTGCCGCCGCGACCAAGCAAGCGGGGATGAGCGAGCAGCCGCCGTCGGCACCGGTGAGTGATACGTCCTCGCGCCAGGCACCGCAGGCCGCACCGTCCTCGCGACAGTCTGGCTCAGTGCCCGACGCCGGGTTGCCGCTGGTGCGGGACGTGATGGACGTGCCCGCCACCTCACTGCGGGACGACCTGCCGTACCGGGAGATCGCCCGCCTGCTCGCGCGCGAGCAGGTCGGTGCCGTCCCGGTCGTGGACGCGGAGGACCGCGTGGTGGGAGTTGTCTCGGAGTCGGATCTGCTGGCGAAGGTCGCGTTCGAAGCCTCCGGTCACCGTCCTGGGCGTGTCGGCAGGCTGCGGGAGCGGCGCTTGCACGGCAAGGCGCGGGGCGAGACGGCGGCCGATCTGATGACCAGCCCCGCGATCACGGTGCTGCCGGGCGCGACGGTCGCCGAGGCCGCCTGGCTCGCCGCGCTGTCCCGCCTGAAGCGGATTCCGGTCACCGACCACGAGGGCCGCTTGGTCGGCGTCGTTGGCCGCGATGCGCTGCTTCAGGCCCTGATCAGGGACGACGCCGGGATACAGGCGGAGGTCGAGGACAGGATCCGGGCCGTCTGCTCGCCGGGCGACCTGAAGGCCGTCGAGGTGACTGTGCACGACGGCATCGTCGAACTGGCGGGGCGAGTGCCGTCGGAGACCGGGGCCCGGCTGGTCGCCGAGGTCGCGGAGATCGCCGACGTGGTCGAGGTGAAGAACCTTCTCACCGCCGCCTGACCCCCGGTACCGCGCCCTCAGCGGTCCGAGCGCTCCCCGGAGTCGTGAGGCTCCAGGTGGGACGCGAGGACCGCCGCCTGGACCCGGCGCTGGACGCCCAGTTTGGCCAGCAGCCGCGAGATGCGGTTCTTGACGGTCTTCTCGGACAGGTACAGCTTCCTGCCGATCTCGCGGTTGGTGAGGCCGTCGCCGATCAGGGCAAGGATGTCTCGTTCGCGGGGTGACAGGCTGGCCAGCTCGGGCGGCAGTGAGGGAGTTGTGGCCGGGGCGGCCCGCAGGGATCGCACGGCTGGGCGGTCGTCGCGGGGAGGTCAGCATCAGACACGCCAGTTCCGGCATCCGGTCGCGCAGTTCGCGGCAGACCGTGATGCCGTCGCCGTCGGGCAGGCGGACGTCGAGTATGGCGACGTCGGGGCGCGCTGCGGGGCCGCGGGCGAGGGCGTGCTCGGCAGTGTCCGCGTCACCGACCACGGTGATGTCCGGTTCGGCGTCGAGTAGGTTGGTCAAGCCACGTCGTACGACCTCGTGGTCGTCCAGCAGGAACACGCGGATCGGGTCCTGCTCCGTGAACGTGCGTGGCTCGGCTATGTGGCCCTCTCGTCTCCGCGCGACGACAGCCTGCTGACTGTCCATAGGGCCGATCATCACCTGTCGGCCCCGCACGCATTAGGGCCGACCGGCCCCACTCACTCCGTGGTCGTGGTGTGCCAGGTCGAACTGCACGTCCACCACCCCTTCGACGGCCCGCACCAGGCGCGCGGCCACGGGGACCAGCGCGGTGTCACGGACGCGGCCCGTCAGTGTGGCGACTCCGTCGTGCACCTCCACCTGGATGGCCGAGGCCGGCGGAGGGAAGAGGTGGGACACGATCTCGCGCCGGACCTCCTCGGCGATGTCCTCGTCGTCGCGCAGGAAGACCTTGAGCAGGTCGGCACGGCTGATGACTCCCTCCAGCAGCCCGGTCTCGTCGACGACGGGCAGCCGTTTGACCCCGCCCCGTGCCATGATCCGTGCGGCCTCGGCGAGGGTGGCGTTCGCCCGTACGGTGAGGGCGGGGGAGGACATCAGATCGCCCGCGGTGGCCGCTTCGGCCTTCGCCACGTCGACCGGCTGACGCAGTTGGAGATAGCGCGCATCGGGGTTGTCCCGGAGCTCCTCCTTGGGCAGCAGGTCGGCCTCGGAGACCACGCCGACCACCCGGCCCTCGCCCTCGATCACAGGCAGGGCGCTGACCCGCCAGTCCTGCATCAGCCGCACGATCTCCTTGAACGGGGCCCGCTGGCCGACGGCGACCACCGTGTGGGTCATGACATCACTGACCATGCGTGGGGTGCCGTACATGATGACTCCGTGAGGTCTGCGTCCGTCCTGCCGTTACCAGTTTGTGCCGGTGTGGGATGGGTGGCCAGGGGCCACCTGGCTCCTCGGGTGGGCTGTTCGGTTTCCGGCCGCCCGGACGCGGACGCGGTCGGTGGTCACGGCACCAGCCTGTAGGCCGTCACCGCCGTCGACAGGGTCGGGAAAGATGGAGCTCGACGCCGACGGACTCCGAGAGGCGGTACGTCTCCAGGTCATCCACAGCCGCTTCCTCCCGCGTTCGCAACCAGCGACACCGTTGCGATCAACGGACTCAGACCGGAGCGAGTGAGCCCCCAGCAAGGGGACAACAGGCTCCTCGTCGCCATCGCGAGCATCCACGCGCTGCTCAACGAACGATCGAGCAATCAGAAACACCCACCGCACTCGATCTTCATCGCAGCCGTTGGCGGTGAGAATGACCCTGGCTGTTTTCGGCAGGGTGAATGGGAGCCACTTGGCCAAGTTGATCAGGAGCCACTCTGCTCCGTTCGTGGAGCCATTGGACTCTGTAGCGGGTTCATGATCGGCAATGAGATTGGGAGCCGCCTCGATCGAGTGACTTCCGGCCGGTTGGTGAGGCCGGTGTGAGTGTTGTCGATAAGGCGGGCTGACCGCTCGCTAGATTGGTGTAACCCGGGTCCCTCGGGCCTCGTCCCTGACAGGCGTGGTTCGGTGGACCCGGTTCTTCTTGGGTCTGTGTCGGTTTGGGATCAGACGCGCGGGGTCCGCAGGGCGAGGATGGCCATGTCGTCGTGACCGTCGCTGGGGTGGTGGTCGGCAAGTGCTTGGACGAAGTCCTGCAGGGGCAGGGCGGCGTGGGTGGTAGCGAGTTCGGCGAGCTCGTGCAGGCTCTGGTCGATGGGGTGGTCACGGTGTTCGACGAGTCCGTCGGTGAAGAAGACCACGGTGGCGCCTGGGGGCAGGGGGTGGGTGTGGTCCGTGCGGGGCCACCCGGTGTCGACCCCGAGCGGTAGTCCGGGCTCGGCGAGCAGGTATCGCCCTTGCCGGTCGGGAGTGATCAGTAGCGGTGGGAGGTGGCCGGCGGTGCTCCAGTGCAGTCTCCAGGCGGGCCCGTCGGGTTCGATGCGGGTCAGGCTGGTGGTGGTGACGGGGTTGTCGGTGATGGCCAGCAGGGTGCGGTCGAGCTGGGCGAGGATCGCGCTGGGCGGAGTGCGCCGGTCGAAGAGCAAAGCGCGCAGCATGTTGCGCGTGGAGGCCATGGCGGCCGCGGCGTGCAGATCGTGGCCGACCACGTCGCCGATGATGACCGCGACCGCGCCGTCGGGCAGCCAGATGGCGTCGTACCAGTCCCCACCGACAGGGTTGGGCTCGGCAGAGGGGCGGTAGATGGCGGCGGCGTCGAGAGGACGCAGGTCTGGTAGGGCTGGCAGCAGAAGCCGCTGGAAGTGTTCAGATCCGGCACGGACCTGTTCGAGCAAGCGGGCGCTTTCGATGGCCAAGCCCGCAGCGCCGGCCAGGGCCACGACGATGTTCTCGTCATCGTCGTCGAAGGACTGCCCGTCGTGTCGTTCCGAGAGGTAGAGGTCACCGTAGATCTCGCCGCGGACGCTGACGGCGACGCCAAGGAGGGTATGCAAGTGTGGGTGGCCGGGAGGGAATCCGGCGGAGGACGGGTGGGAGGGGATGTCATCGGCCCGCAGGGGTTCGGGGTGGCGGATCAGGTGGCCGAGGACACCTCGGCCGCGCGGGAAGTCGATCCCGGCCAGGTCTGCGCGTTCCTGCTCGGACAGGCCAGCGGCGATGAACTGCTCCAGATACTCGCCGGACTCGTCAAGTACTCCCAGTGCCCCGTAGCGGGCGCCGACCAGGTCCATGGCGGTGGTGACGATGCGGTGCAGCACCGCGGGTAGCTCCACCTCCCGGCTGATGGCCAGGACCGCATCCAAAAGCGCCTGCAGCCGGTCTTTGGCGGCGGCCAGGGCACGCAACTGCTCGGTGGTCTGGTCCAGCTCGGCTTCCAGCTTCGGCTTTTCCTCCCTGTCTCCCGCCATCACGAGCGCCTGGTTGCCTGTTGTTCGGTCTCGGTGGTCTTGAGACGGTACGAATCGGTGCCGGTCTGGATCAGCGTGCTCTTGAAGGTGAGCCGGTCGGCGATCGCCGCGCACAGTCTGGGGTCGGTGAAGGTCTTGCCCCACTCACTGAACGGAGCGTTGGAGGCCACCGCGGTGGCCTTGCGTTCCTCCCGCTCGGTGAAAATCTGGAACAGCAGCTTGGCGCCCTTCTTGTCCAGGTTCAGATACCCGAACTCGTCGAGGCAAAGCAGACCGACCTTGCTGTAGCGGGCGATCACGGACGACAGACGGCGGGCGGCGTCCGCCTCGGCGAGCTCGTTCACCAGTGCGGAGGTCGTGGTGTAGCGGACGCTCATGCCGGCCTCGGCGATCGCCGTACCCACCCCGATCAAGAGGTGCGACTTCCCGGTGCCGGAGTCGCCGATCAGCACCAACGGGCGGCCCTCGCCCGCCCAAGATGTGCACTTGAGGTCACCGACCGTCTCGGGCAGCACATTGGGGTTGCGGTCGAAGTCGAAGTCCTCCAGCCGCTTCGGCCGTGGGAACCGCGCCGAGCGGACCAGCCGTTGCTGGCGGCGGACGTCCCGGTCGGCCCGCTCGACCTGCAACAAGTCGAGCAGGAACTGCTTGTAAGAGGACTGCTCGCGCCGGGCGGTGGCCGACAGCTCCGCGAACCGCTCACGGAAGGCGGGCGGCCGCAGGTCCCGGCATGCCTCATCGATCAAAGCGTCCTCCGGGTCGCTCTCGGGCAGCGGCATCCGGGTGGTCGGGATCTGCTCGGCAGACGGCTTGACGGTGGCGGTGGGGCTCATGCGCTGGTGCCCTTTCTCTTCTTCGCGGTGTCGGTCACCGGAGTCAGCAGCCGGTCGTACTTGCTCATGTCCGGCAGCGCGGGACGGGGGTCGGGCGGCAGGTGCCGGGTGTACAGGGAGATCACCTTCGCCCCTGCATCGCCGTGCGTTTCCTCCACGGCGGTGTCCTCGTCCTCGGTGCCCAGGGCCGTGTCATCGCCATGGAGGTCTGCGGGCTCGGCTTCTTCCAGGCCGCTGTTCTCGATCGCCTTGCGGGCCTCGATCGCGACCAGGTCCGTGCTGATGGAGCCGACTTTGAGGACGGTGGCCATCCCGGCGACGACCGCGGCGGCGGGCAGCTGCCGGCGCAGCAACAGCACCTCGATCAGCATCCGGGTGCCCTCTTTGTCGCCGCACCTCTTCTTGGACGCTGCCCAGAACGCCTCGTGAGCCTTGGTGAAGCCGCCCTCGGCGCGGGCCTGTGCGAGCGCGGCGGCCCCGGCGAACGCGCCTGGCTTGACCAGCAGGATCTCCAGATAGTGATCCAGGATGTCGTGGTAGGTGTAGCGGCGTGTCAGCCTTGGGTGTCGGGCGACCACCTGGCGGCCGTCGTAGACCCATACCTCGTTCGCCCGCAGCTTCACCCGTACCTTCGTGCCGATGAACTTCGCGGGCACCGAGTAGTAGCCCTGACGGACGGTGACCCGCCCGTTGCGGTGGACCAGCGGCATCAGATCGATCCCGGTGTCGTACTCGTCCACCGGCAGCGGCGCCAACAGCGGCTGCTCCTGCTCGAAGTCGAAGCCGATCGCGGTGGGACGGCCATGGATGTGCCGGGCGTCCTCCGCCGTATCGATCGCCGCCAGGCGCTCGTTGAGGTCCGCGAGAGCGTCCACTTCCGGAGCCGGGACCAGATGCTTGCGACGGAACCGGCCGCCCTCGTGCTCGACCCCGCCTTTCTCATGTGCCCCTTCCTCACCAGGGCCGCCGTAGAAGGCCGAGAACCCGTACCAGGACCTGAAGGCCACCCAGCGCGTCGTCTCCGTGCGGGAACGGCCGAAGTGCACCTGCTTCACCGCGGGCTTGAGGTTGTCGTAGCGGATATGCACCGAGGGCACCCCGCCCAGCGCCCGAAACGCTTCCACATGGCCTTCGAAGAACGCTTCCTGCGAGGCTGTGGCGTAGACGCGGTGGACGGCCTTGCCCGAGTACGACATCCGCATCTGCGGGCGCCGCTTGCGCACGTAGTCACGGATCGTGGAGTACGACGCCTGCTCGAAATCGTGCTCGCCCGCCAGACGCTCCAGGATCCGGTCGATGGTGTGCTTCTGCTTCTTCCACGTCTGAAGGTCCTCGCGCAGCATCGCATCGATGAAGCCCTTCACCGGCTCCAGCACGCTCTTGCGCGGCGGAGGCTTCTTCCGCCCCGACGGCACTGGACACACCAGCGCCTTCGCCACCGTGTTCCGCGACACCTTGTACCGCTGAGCCAGCACCCGCCCCGAGACCGTCGGATCCAACCGGCGGTCACGACGGATCCGCTCAAAGATCCACTCACGCGACCTGTACACCCACGGGCTCCTGACACGACCGTGATCAACGCGCACAGCGTGACCGGCCAAACAGCCCAAAGCGCCTATTACGCCATCAGCGGCATGTCACACGCAGTCAGGCAGGGCGGCTCCCAATCTCGTTGCCGAAGCGTGGCTCTCGTTCTCACTGCCCCGCTGGCTTCGGCCACCGGCGGTACCGGGGCGCTGCTTCGAGTGGGCAGCCCGTCGGCGGCCAGAGCCGAACAGCGAGCAGGTCTACCCATGCGAGCGTTTCCCGCGTGGGTCTGCCCGGGAAGGGTGTCACCTGGTGGCGGTCCGGCTGAGCCGGGCTTCGCCTGCTCGCCGGGGCGAAGCGCCTACTGGGCTGCTGCCTGATTGCGGGGGATCCTGCTTGCGCCGTTGCACCCCTCCAGTACCCCTCCGTTCATCGGGCCGACTCCTTCGTGGTCCCGCGCAGTCGGTGAAATCAGCCGTCCGCCGGCCCGTCGGGCCTTGCGGCTAGGAGGACCCCTGTCACCAGGTCGGGATGGATACGAACCGCGTGGTCTATGCCCGGCTGGGCCGCCCACGGCTCCAACAACCCCCGGATGCGGGCCAGTTCGTCATCGTCGGTCACTACATGCGCGTAACCTGTGACCACCACGCTCCAGCCGAGACGCGTGTCCGGATCGATGGCGTCGGCCTCGTAGGCGACCACCACACCGGTGCCGGCGTCCTGCTGTGCTTGAGAGATCAGGGCCGCGCCCTCGTGGGTGCGGATGACGATGTCACCGCCGTCCAGGATGTGGTTGACCGGGCGGACGGTGGGCAAGGCCTGCCGGGTGAAGACGACTCTCCCCAGGGACACGCTGCTCAGCAGCCGCAGCGCCTCGGCACGGTCGAGCTCGATGCGGCGATGTGGCGGCTCGTTGTCACGGATCATGGCTGGCTTCTTTGAGGGTGCGTGGCTTCTTGCAGTGCCGTTCGGTCCTCGATCAAGGGCCCGTCGTCTTGGTGCCGTTCACCTGCTCTCACCGGTGTCGATCCCACCGAGTGCGGCCCGACCGGCCTCGAGACGGGCCACCGGGACCCTGAACGGCGAGCAGGAGACGTAGTCCAGACCGACGGTGTGGAAGAAGTGGATCGACTCCGGGTCCCCGCCGTGCTCGCCGCAGACGCCCGTCTCCAGGTCCGGCCGGGCGGCGCGGCCCTCCTCGACGGCGATCCGGACCAGTCGACCCACGCCGTCGCGGTCGAGCGTCTCGAACGGTGAGGAAGCGAAGACGCCCTTGTCGAGGTAGGCAGAGAAGAACGCCGCCTCGACGTCGTCGCGGGAGAAGCCCCAGGTGGTCTGCGTGAGGTCGTTGGTGCCGAAGGAGAAGAACTCCGCCTCCTCGGCGATCCGGCCCGCCGTGAGCGCGGCCCTGGGCAGCTCGATCATCGTGCCGACGGGGCAGCGGACCCGTACGCCGGTCTCCTCGCCGACATCGGCCAGCACCCGTGCCACCTCCTCGCGGGCGAGCCGCAGTTCCTCGACCGCCCCGACGAGCGGCACCATGATCTCCGCCTGGGGCGAACCCCCGGCGCGCGTCCGCTCGACCACCGCCTCGGCGACCGCCCGCACCTGCATGGCGACCAGCCCCGGCACGACCAGTCCGAGCCGCACGCCGCGCAGGCCGAGCATCGGGTTTTCCTCGTGCATCCGGTTCACCGCGTCGAGCAACTCCACGTCGTGCGCGTCTGCTTGGCCGCCCGCGGCTTCGGCAGCGCCGACGCGCACAGCCAGGCCGGTGCGGTCGGGCAGGAACTCGTGCAACGGTGGGTCGAGGAGCCGGATGGTGACGGGCAGGCCGTCCATCGCCTCGAGAATGCCCGTGAAGTCCTGTCGCTGGAGTGGAAGAAGGGCCGCCAGAGCCTTGTCGTGCTCGGCTTCCGTACGGGCGAGGATCATCTCCTCGACCAGCTTGCGCCGCTCGCCGAGGAACATGTGCTCGGTGCGGCAGAGCCCGATGCCCTGCGCCCCGAACCGTCGGGCCCGTGCCGCGTCCTCCGGCGTGTCGGCGTTGGCCCGGACCTCCAACCGCCTTACCACGTCGGCGTGTTCCAGGGCGCGGACCACCGCGGCGACCACGCTGTCGACCTGCTCACCGGACTCGAGATAACGCATCGTCGCCGAGGCGACGAGCGGGACCGCGCCCGCGTACACGGCACCGGTGGAGCCGTCCACCGAGATGACGCTGCCCTCCTCGACGACCGTGCCGTCCCGGGCGGTGAAGCGCCGCGCGTCGGTGTTGACAGCGATGTCCTGGGCACCGCACACACAGACTCGGCCCATCCCGCGGGCGACGACGGCCGCATGGCTGGTCTTTCCGCCCCGGCTGGTCAGCACCGCCTGCGCGGCGACCATGCCGGGCAGGTCGTCGGGCGTGGTCTCCTCGCGAACGAGCACCACCTTCTCGCCGGCTGTGGCCCGCCGTACGGCTTCCGCGCAGTCGAACACGGCCGCACCGGCTGCCGCGCCGGGTGAGGCGGGTACGCCGTGGGCAAGCGTCGTGCCGGCCTTGCCGGTGTCGAAGCGGGGGAACATCAGCGTGCTCGATGGTGAACTCGATGTCGCACAGGTCGCGATAGTGCCGCTCCAGCGTCTGTGCGTGGTTGCGGAGCTGCCCGTAGGAGCTCGGATCCAGCCGCTCGAGCTCGGTGAGGGGCACGGTGTTGCGGATGCCGGCGACGACGTCCTCACCCTGCGCGTTCGGCAGGTAGTCGCCATACAGTCCAGGGCGGCCCGTGGCCGGGTCGCGGGTGAAGGCGACGCCACTGCCGGAGTCGGGGCCGAGGTTGCCGAACACCATGCGCTGCACGGTGACCGCGGTTCCCAGGTCGTCGGGGATGTGCTCACGCCGTCGGTAGAGACGGGCGCGTTCGGCGTTCCAGGACCGGAACACAGCCATGATCGCCCGCTGCAATTGCAGGGCCGGGGACTGTGGGAAGTCACGGCCGGTCTCGTCGCGGATCAGCCGTTTGTACATGCCCACCAGCCAGGCGAGGTCGGAGGCGTCGAGATGGAGGTCGTCGGGGGCCTCGCGGGTCTTCTTCATCAGGGTCATGGCCTCGTCGAACAGGGCCGGGTCGACGCCCATGACCGTGCTGCCGTACATCTGGACGAGCCGACGGTAGGAGTCCCAGGCGAAGCGCTCGTTGCCTGAGGCCTTGGCGAGGCCGAGCACGGAGGCGTCGTTCAGGCCGATGTCGAGGACCGTCTCCATCATGCCGGGCATGGAGAAGCGGGCCCCGGAGCGGACGGACAGCAACAGCGGACCGTCCGGCTGCCCCAGCCGCCGCCCGGTGATGGTCTCCAGCGCCGACAGGTGCTGGGAGACCTCCGCCGACAGACCCTCTGGCTCCTCGCCGGTGGCGAGGAAGGAGCGGCAGGCCTCGGTGGTGATGGTGAACCCCGGCGGCACCGGAAGGCCCAGCCGGGTCATTTCGGCGAGGTTGGCGCCTTTGCCGCCGAGCAGGTCGGCCAGGTCACGGTCACCGTCCCGAAAGTCGTACACGTAACGGACCATGGCGGCACTCCTCGGCTGTGCGGTCTGCATACGGTTCCAGCGTCGGCCGGGACCGGCCCCGTCGGGGAGGTGCCCACGGTCCCCCCGACGGGGCCGATCGGCCCTGTGACCAGATCGCCCGGGACCTGCACGACCTGGCGATCCAGCGGCTGTTCGCCACCGGGATGACTCTGCAGAGCGCGGGCCGGTTCATCGAACACCCTGAGGCTTCCGAGCGCGTGCTGCGGGCCGTGGACGACCTGGACGAGACCATCAAGATCATCAGGTCGGCGATCTTCGGCCTTCGGACCTGCCAGGACGCCACCGGCACCGGGCTGCGGGCCAGGGTCGTCAGCGTGGTCGGCGACGCCGCGCCGGTTCTGGGCTTCACGCCCGGCGTGCGCATGGAGAGCCTGCTCGACACCGATGTCCCGCGTGAGGTCGCCGACCATGTCGTGGCCGTGCTCTCCGAGGCCCTGACCAACATCGCCCGGCACGCCCACGCCGGCCGGGCCCAGGTAGTCCTGACGACCGACGGCCGCGAGGTACGCCTGAGGGTCTCGGACACGTCCCGCTGCCCGCGAAGTAGGCGTTCTCCCGGCGGGGTGGGGGGCCGTCGGGGGTAGCCTGTCGGGCCCACTCGGCCTATGACTCGGACGGCCCGAGGCCGCAGGCTGAAGGTGTCCGATGGCGGCAGCCGAGCCCTTGGAGGACACTGAACGGCACTCCGACCGTCGTGAACGACGTGATGACCCACCTGCTCGTCGCCCTGCGCACCGGCGCGGCCTACAAGGACATTGGCGGGTGTGGGCCGCCGTGCGCTGGACGTACGCGGACGGCTCGGTGCGCACCGGCCGGGTGAAGGCCTTCCCGGGCGCTCCGGCGGGCACTCGGGTCACCGTGTGGACGGACCGAACGGACCGGGTGGTGTCCGCACCCGTCACTGGTGCCGCGGCGACGCTGCAGGCCCTCATGACCGGCGCCCTCGTAGCCCCACCGGCGTCGCTGCTGTCTGGGCCGTCGGATGGGTGGTCCGCGCTCGGCTCATCCGGCGGCGCATGGCCGAATGGGACGCGGAGTGGAAGCAGATCGGACCTCAGTGGGGGAACCTGAGCGGAGGCAGAGGTTGAACACCGAGCGGTGCGGCCGTCGGCTCGTCGCCGACGGCCGCCTACGTGGTGTCTGGCGCGCCCTGCAGTCTCACTCCTCGCCGACCGCGGTGAGCCGGCAGTCCACGCCCACCACGCCCTCGACGCCCCGCACCAGGCGGGTGGCGAGCGGGATCCGGGCGGCGTCCTGGACCCGCCCGGTCAGCGTTGCGACACCGTCGACAACCATGATGTGCACGGGCTCGACCGGGGCCGGGAACAGTACGTCGAGCACGTTACGCCGGATCTCGTCGGCGAGGTCGTTGTCGGGGCGCAGGAACACCTTCAGCAGATCCCCACGGCTGACGACGCCTTCGAGGAGGCCTTCGGCGTTTACCACGGGCAGCCGCTTGACGTGCCGCAGCGCCATGATGCGCGCGGCCTCGGTGAGCGTGGCGTCGGCGTGGACGGTGACGGCCGGGGTACTCATCAGCTCCTCCGCGGTCACCGCCCCGGCCTTGGTCAGGTCGGACAGCCGGCGTCGCTGGGTGAACCGGTCCGGATCGCTGTCCCGGAACTCCTCCTTGGGCAGCAGATCGGCCTCGGACACGAGTCCGATCACACGGCCGTCGCCCTCCAGCACGGGAAGGGCGCTGACCTGCCACTGCTCCATGCGCTCGACGATGTCCTTGAACAGAGCCTTGCGGCCCACCGCCACGACGGCGCGCGTCATCACGTCACTCACCCGGTGCGGACTGCCGGGCATGCTCTCCTCCTCGGAACGCCGGCCAGGCCCGGAGACGGCGGTCATGTCAGGCCTCCGCTGCCGTAGGGGGCGTAGAGGTCGAGCAGCCGGATCCGGGAGGCGTGCAGCCGCTGGGCGACCACGCGCCCGACCCAGACGGCGATCGCCCGGCCGAATTCGGCGTCCTCGGCGCACATCGTCCGGACCGCTTCGGCGTCGAACTCCCAGGCCCGCAACGGGCTCATCGCCTCGGCGCCCAGGTGCCAGAAGTACGGCGGGAAGTGCCAGGACCAGCCGACCAGTTCGCCGTGCCCCAGCGACTCGATGACGGCGGGACGGCGGCCGGGCACGTGCAGGTCGAGGGCGACCGTGCCGGTACGCACGATCCAGAAGCGGTCGGCGCGCCGACCCTCCTCGAACAGGCGGCTCCCGGCCTCGAAGGAGACCTCGCGGGCGAGGCGCATCAGCCGTTCGCGGTGCTCGGCGGGGAGCGCCGCGGTAATGGTGGTGGCGGAGGTCATCGCACCGGCTCCCTTCGTGGTTCCTGATCCCAGCGTGCGCGCGTCACCGGCCATTCACCACGGGCCGCGCGGGCCCGCCCGGGGACCTTCGGCCCATGGGCACCCCATCCGTCGCACCGCAGGCTGGAGGCGCACGCAGTGGAGGGAGACACACCATGCGCACCTCTACGCGAATCGCGATCATCGCGGTGGGCGACCCGTCACGGCATGACGACGGCATTGGCCGGGCGGTGCTGTCCCGCCTGCGTGAACGGGCGGTGGAGAGGCCCTTCCCTCCCGGTACCGTCCTGGCGGAGTGCGACCTCGATCCGGGGCGGCTGATCCAGCTGTGGGACCACACGGACCTGACCGTCGTACTCGAAGCAGCGCACACCCGGTCAAGTCACCCCGGCCGCATCCACCGCCTCGCGCTGGACACCCGACGACTGGCCCGGCCCGACGAGCTCCGCCCGCGTGGACTCGGCGAGGCCCTGGAGGTGGCGTGGGAGCTGGACCGGCTGCCCGGCCGCCTGGTCGCGTACGCCGTCGAGATCAGCGACGCCTCACTCGGACCGGGACTTTCCCCGTCCGTCGCCGCCGCGGTCGACACCCTCGTCGGACGCGTCGAGGACGAGATCGTCCGGCACCGGGTCGCCGCGGCACGCGGAACCACCGACCCGGCCACGGCATGACAGAACGGGAAGGGCCATCCGCTTCTCGTGGATCCGGATTGCGCGGTGCGCGGCTGCGGGCCGCTTCCCCGCGTCTCCAACGGGTCCTTCCCGCCAGCACCATCACACAACGGGAACCGCCGGGCCACCAGTGCCGATCGGCCCCAATATGGCGACGTGAACGAGGAGTCCGGGAACATGACGAGCGAGATTCCCGGTCCCTCGGACCGGCCGCCCGCCCGGACCCGGCCAGCCCTGCTCAACTTCCTCGGCGCGTAGGCACAGTCACCGACAGCGAGTTCCTGGTCGAGGGCGACCACGCCCGCATCCTCTTCGACTGCGGCCTCTTCCGAGGCCTCGCCGACCTGCGCCGGCACAACTGGCGCGTTCTGCCCCGCGAAGAGGGCAAGCGGGCCCGTGCCGGTTCAGGAGCCGCCCTCTGATCCCGTCGCCGTCTTCGAGTAGGCGTCGTGCCAGGCGGCCTTCGCCCCGGAATCGCCGATCCGGTAGACGTCCACCACCGCCCCCACCGCAACAGCCAACGAGAGCACGCCCACGACGATCCGTACGGGCAGGGCGGACCAGCGCCCGCTGCCGCCCTGTCCAGGCTCCGCCGGAGCGCGCCGCCCCGTCCACCACACGACCGCCGCCAGCACGAACAGGCCCAAGGCCCACCGCAGCAGGCCGTTGCCCAGCTCGGTGTGCCGACGCACCAGGGCGCCGAGTGCGAGCAGTGGCAGCAGCAGACCCAGCCGCCGGGCGGCGCGCGGCCACGGCGCGGCCACAGTCGCCTCTCAGTCGATCAAGCCGAGGGGCGGCGTGTGCTTCAGCCCCTCACCGTCGGTCCAACCAGCCGTCGGCCACGCCGCGCTCGGCCGGTCCGGCAGGCTGCGCGTGCCTGTCGTCGAAGCGGTAGGTGAGGTGGTCCACGACGTCGACGACACCATCCAGTCGGCGCGTCAGGCCGACCGCGAGGGCAGCGTCGCTGCGACGCTCCAGCTGTCCGGTGAGCGTGACCACACCGTCGTACACGGCGACTTCGGCGATGTGCGGGCTGAGCCAGAGTGCGTCGGCGAACACCTCGCGCTGCACGGCCTGCCGGATCTCCTCGTCGGAGCGCAGGAAGACCTGGAGCAGGTCGCGGCGGGTGACGATGCCGACCAGCCGGTCCTCTTCGTCGACCACCGGCAGCCGTTCGATGCCGTGTCGCGCCATCAGCCGGGCGGCCTCCGGCAGGGCCGCCTCCGCGGGGACGGTCACGGCCGGCGCCGACATCACCCCGCCGGCTGTGCGTGCCCGGCTACGGGCGGCGCTCCCGTGGACACAGTGGCTCAGCCTGCGCACCCAGGCGCCCAGACGGCCGCCGGACTCCGATGGACGTGCCTGGCGCTGCATCAGGTCGGTCTCGGAGATGACCCCGATGACCTTGTCGTCCTCGTCGATCACCGGCAGCCCGCTGATGCGGTGCTCACGGAGGAGACGTACGACCTCCTTGAACGGGGTGCCGTAGAGGGCCGTGACGACGTCGTCGGTCATGACGGCGCCGACCTTGGTGGGTTTCATGGCTGACCTCCCTCGGTGGAAGGGACCCGTCAGCGCAGGCGGCGCAGATACGGATCGTGGGGATGGCGCGGCACGAGCCGGACGCGGGCGTCGAGCGTGGTGACGCCGTGCGGCCCGGCCAGCACGGGGTTGAGGTCGGCTTCCGCCAGCTCGGGCAGGTCGGAGGCCATCCGGGACAGCCGGTGCAGCAGCTGTTCCAGGCCGCCGAGGTCGGCCGCGGGGCTGCCGGCATAGCCGAACAGCAGCGGGGAGCACCGTGGGGATGTGAGCAGGTCGTGCACGTCGAGGTCGGTGAGCGGGGCGAGCCGGGCCGCGTGGTCGGCGAGCAGTTCGGTCGCGGTGCCGCCGAGGCCGAACACCACGAGGGGCCCGAAGACCTCGTCCTGGACGACTCCGGCGAACAGTTCGGTGCCGCGTTCGGCGAGCGGCTGGACGACCACTCCGGCCATCCGGTCGCCGAACCGGGTGACCAGATCACGGTGGGCGGCCCTGACCTGGGAGGCGTTCTGAAGATCGAGGTGGAGGGCGTGCTGCTCGCTCTTGTGCAGCAGACCCGGCCAGTACGCCTTCATGACGACCCGTCCGTCCGGTCCGGCGAGCCGGTCGGCCGCGGCGACCGCCTCGTCCTCGTCCCGGGCCCATGCCCAGGGGATCTGCGGGATGCCGTAGCAGCCGAGGAGCGCGGCTGTCGCCTGCGGATCCAGCCAGCCTCCCTCCGGATTCCCGTCCAGGAAGGCGCCGGTCAGGCCCTTTGCGCGCCCGGTCTCCACTGTCGGCAACTCCGGTACCGTACCCGGCAGTCGGACCAGCCAGTCGGCGCGGGCTGTTGCGTGGGCCAGGGCACGGGCGGCGTCCTCGGCGTCGGAATACGCGGGCACGCTGCCCCCGCCGGCGGTCGGAAGCAGCTCGACACGCGCCGCCTGCGCGGGCAGCACCCCGACGACCGTGCGGGCGAGTGGGCCAGGGGCCGAGGTCAGAGCGCGCACCAGGTCCTCGCCAGTGGCCGCCGCGACCGCCGTGGGGACAAGGCTCACCAGAACTGCGTCGACTGCGCGGTGCCGGGCCAGAAGGCCGATGCACGCCCTCAGTTGCTCCTCGTCGACGGCCGCGGTGACGTCCACGGGGTTGGCTGCGGTGGCGCCCTCGGGCAGCAGGGCGAGGAGTTCCTCCACCAGGTCGGCAGCGAGCCGCGGGACGACGAGCCCGGCATCGACGCACGCGTCGGCGGCCAGGACGCCCGCCCCGCCCGCGTTGCTGACGACGGCGATCCTCGTACCGTGAGGCAGCGGCTGGGCGTGCAAGAGGGCGGCGGTGTCGAGGAGTTCACCGATGGTGCGGGTGGCGGTGATGCCGGCCTGGATGAACAGGGCCTGCCGGGTCATGGTCGGGGTGGCTGCCGCCGCGGTGTGCGAAGCGGCGGCTCGCCGTCCGGCCTCGGACCGGCCTGCGTCCACGGTCAGTACGGGCATCATGCGAGCCACGCGGCGGGCGGTGCGGGAGAAGGCGCGGGGATTTCCGAAGGACTCCAGGTGCAGCAGTGCCAGGTCGGTGTGGCCGTCGCTCTCCCACCACTGGAGCATGTCGTTGCCGCTGACGTCGTACTTGTCGCCGAGCGAGACGAAGGTCGACACCCCGATGCCGAGCCGGGCCAGTCCGTCCAGCAGCGCGATGCCGACGCCGCCGGACTGCACGGCGACCCCGGCGGTGCCGGGCCCGGGGTGCCGGGCGGCGAAGGTGGCGTCCAGGTGGACATCGTCCTCGGTGTCGGCCAGGCCCAGGCAGTTCGGGCCGACGAGCCGCATGCCGTGACGTCGGCACGCGTCCATCAGAGCGCCGCTCTGCTGCATGTCCAGGCCTGCGGACACCACGAGCAGGGCGCGTACGCCGGCTCGCCCGCAGTCCTCGGCCACCTCGGCAACGGCCGCCGCGGGTACGGCGATCACGGCCAGGTCCGGCACCTGTGGCAGGTCGGCGACGGTCCGGCAGGCGTGCACTCCGGCGATCGTGGCGGCCTCAGGATGCACGGCGAACAGCCGCCCGGTGTACGAACCGTTGTGGATGTTACGCAGGATCGCGCGCCCGACGGACCCCGGTTTGCGGCCCGCGCCGATCACCGCGACGGTGCCGGGGCGCAGCAAGGGCCGCAGGCTTGCGATGTCGGCCAGCCGGCCGCGGGACTCCACGGCGCTCAAGTAGGTCTCGTCCTCGGTGAGTTCGACCGTGCAGTGCACCTCGGGTCCGTCGAAGTGGCGCGTGACGCGCAGCCCCAGGTCGTGGAAGACCTTCAGTACGTCGTGGTTCTCGGCCAGGGCGTCGGCGCTGAACGCGGTGACGCCCGCCGTACGCGCGGCGTCGGCGAGGTGTTCCAGCAGGAGGGTGGCCACACCGCGGTGGTGCCAGCCGTCGGCCACGGCCACCGAGATCTCCGCCGTGCTGCCGCCCGGCAGGACCTCGTACTCGGCCAGCCCCACGAGCCGCCCAGCGCACTCGGCGGCCAGCGCACGGTATCCGAGGTGATCGCCCCTGGCCACCCGCTCGGCGGCCTGCCGCGCGGAGGCCGGGTTGAGGGAGAAGAACCTGAGCCGCAGGTTCTGCGGCGACATCTCTTCGTACAGCCGCTGCACCTCCTCACCATCCGCCGGACCCGCCTGCCGTATACGCACGGTGCTTCCGTCGGTCAGCAGGGCATGTACCGGGACGTCCTGGATGCCGGTCATCACGAACTCTCCCTCCGGGCGATTCCGCCTTCAGCGTCCGGCGGCGGGTCCCGGCAGCACAGGGGCTGACCGGGCACCGCGCGGGCCGAATGGCCCTCCCAGGCAGTGCACCAGCAGTAAGCCCGGAAGGATCTCACTGGGCCAGCGAGAAGTAGCTCTCCTCCTCCTGCGTGAAGTGCAGGCGGAGGACGGTGTGCAGCCCGTACAGGCAGGAGCGCAGGTCGTCGAGCTGGCCGGGGGACAGACCGCCCTCGGCGTGAGCCAGCCGCAGGTGGGTGGCGATGCGACGGGAGAGGCGTTCGATCTCCGTGTGGGCCCGGCTCATGGTGGCCGTAGCCTCCGGGCCGCCCAGGGTGGGCGCGAGGGCGGGGTAGAGCTGGTGCTCCTCGGCGTACTCGTGGGGCAGCAGCCGTTCGGTCAGCAGCCGGTGTGTCTCCTCGACGGCCGCCAGGGCCTTGGGGCCGCAGGTGTCGGAGAGGCGGTCGGCGGCGTCGCGTACGGCTTCGAGGACATCCTGGAGATCGTCGTGTTCAGCCGCGAAGCGGTGGATGAGGGCTTCCGCGGCGGGAGAGAGGGCCGGTCGCGCGGTCTGGTCGACCCGCAGGGCGCGCAGGGCATTGAGTATGACCGCGACGTCGATGCCCTCCTGGAGCAGGGCACCGGCGGCAGGCGGGAGCAGGCCGGCTGCGGCTGCGGCCATGGCGGCCAGCGACATCAGCATGCCGCCGAGGGCGCTCTGGACAGCGATGCGCCGGGCACGTTGGGCAATGGCGACCGCGTCGGCGAGGCGGTCGACGCGGTCGGTGGTCAGGACGATATCGGCGGCTTCGGAGGAGGCGGTGGAGCCCCGGGCGCCCATGGCGACGCCGATGTCGGCGGCGGCGAGGGCGGGGGCGTCGTTGACGCCGTCGCCGACCATCACGGTGACCGCGTGCTCGCGTTCGGCGTGTACGGCGGCGACCTTGTCGGCCGGGCCGAGTTCGGCGCGTACGTCGTCCAGGCCGAGGACGGCGGCGACTTCGTGGGCTGGTGTGGATCGATCGCCGGTGAGCATCAGCAGCCGTTCGATGCCTGCCGCGCGCAGGTGACGCAGAGTGCGCGGGGCATCGGACCGCAGCGGGTCGCGCAGGAGCACTGCTCCGGCCAGGTGCCCGTCGACGGTGAGCCAGGCGACGGCCGCGCCGTCGAGGAGGGCGCGGTTGTCGACCGCCTTGGTCCAGGGCGGCCGGTTGTCGGTGGGGTCGACACGGCCGATGGAGACCTGGTGCGCGTCCACGGTACCGGTGGCGCCCCGGCCGGGCTCCTCGATGACGTCGGAGGGGACCGACAGCTTCAGCTTGCGTTCGCGGGCGGTGTCGACGATGGCCTGGGCCAGGACGTGGGGTGAGTACTGGTCGAGTGAGGCCGCGAGGCGGACGACTTCTGTGGGCGTGAAGTCGGGGGCGGCGGTCACGTCGAGGACGCGAGGGCGTCCTCGGGTGAGGGTGCCGGTCTTGTCGAGCAGGAGGGTGCGGGCGCGGCCGAGGTTCTCCAGTGCGCCGCCGTCGCGGATGACGACGCCAAGGCGGGAGGCGCGGGAGAGGCCGGAGACGATGGCGACCGGGGCGGCCAGCAGCAGCGGGCAGGGGGTGGCGACCACCAGGACGGCGACCGCGCGTACGGCGGAGCCGCTGATCAGCCAGGCCAGTCCGGCCACCGCGAGGGACAGCGGCAGGAACCAGGCCGCGTACCGGTCGGCCAGCCGCACGACGGGTGCGGACTCGGCCCCGGCCTGCTGGGCAAGGCGCACGATCCCGGCGTACGTGCTGTCCTGCGCTGTTGCGGTGGCGCGCAACTCGAAGGCGCCGCCGGCGTTCACCACGCCGCTGCGCACCATTTCGTCTCGGGCCCGTTCAATCTGGAGGGGCTCACCGGTGAGCACCGACTCGTCGAGGACGGCGGCGGGGCTCTCCACGTGGCCGTCGACCGGGACCACCTCGCCGGGGCCGACGACGAGCAGGTCACCGACTGCGACCTCGGCCAGTGGCACCGTGGTCACTCCGGCGTCGGTGTGGCGGCGCGCCAAGTGGGGTGCGTGCTCCAACAGGGCACGCAGGTCGCGGGAGGCCCGCCGCTGGGCGGCTGCCTCCAGGGTGCGGCCGGTGGCGAGCATCAGTGCGATCAGGGCACCGGCCAGGTATTCGCGGACGGCCAGGGTGCCGCCGAGCGCGAGTACGGCGATGAGATCCACCCCTGCGTGTGCGCGCCGCAGGGCGGTCAGGACCCACCCAACCGCCGGAACGATGGCGGACAGGGTGCCCAGGCCCCAGAACAGGTCGGCGAGGCCAACTTCACCGACCAGCCAGGCGATGCCGCCTGCGGTCAGGGCCGACGCGGTGACGGCCAGGAGGACGGGTTCGAGCCGTAGGGACACGACCGCCGCGGTCGGGCGGCGCAGCCGTGCTGCGAGGGTGGGACGGTGGTTCATGGCGTGCCTCGGTCCGTCCGGCGCGGCGACCCTTCGGTTTGGTCCCCCTCCATCACATCGCGCCGCCCGTTGCTGGCGGCAGGGGACGTCCGGCCCTACTTCAGGGCCGGACAGGCGGTGCGCGCTGCTGGTCATGCCGGGCCGTCGTCGGTGTGCAGGGCCAGGAGAGGGCAGGCGGCGACGGCGCGGCGGGCGTGGGGTCGCAGTCCGTCGGGCCGCTTGCGGCGGTTGCCCAGATTGCTGGTCAGGGTGCCGTCGTCGGCCCGAGGAGTACCTGTCGGCCATACCCATAGCCAACAGCGGCAGCGTCAGCCTGGCCGACTACGCGGGCGACACCGAGTAGGCGTGCGGAAGGCTGTGCACTCGCAGCCGTACGGGATCGAGGTGAGGCTGGGCGGGCCCTAGAGGGTCGTTCAGGACGCGGAGCCCGCGTTCCTGATCGGCGCTCAGGTGCTCCTCGGCGAGCAGATCACCGGTGTGGCCGGCGAGCTGGTCCAGCAGGAACAGCGTGCACAGCTTCTCCAGCAGGTTCCGGGCACGAACGGGCCGCACCCTCGCCGTCGTTCTCGTCATCCTCTCCCGCGATGGTGGAAGCGGACGCCGCTTGGTCTTGGACGGGCGGGCCCGTCGGCGCGGGCGCTGCTGAACTGCCCGGGACCAGGTGGGTGTAGACGCTGCCGAGGGCCGCCGCACCGGTCACGGCGGCGACGGCGATCCACCGGGTGAGTCGGCGGGCACGACGCAGGCCGAGATCGCGTCGTTGTGGGGAACGTTCGGGGGAGAGGGTCTGGTCGAAGTCATCGGGCGAGGGTGTCATGGCAGCGGCTCCTGGTGAATCGGCGACCCGGATCGGCTGCGTGCACTTTCAGGCTGTGCCCCGGGCACTCAGGAACTCGCTCACGTCTTCTTCAGAACTGGTAAAGATCTCGGGATGTCGCACAACTCGCCGTCGTCCACCCGGCGGTCCGTTCCCGTGCGCCCTTCAACGGCTCGATCACTTACGCGAGTTCGCGATTCAGCCACAGCGGCAGATCTCGTACGACGGTCAGCCCGCCGCCCGGGGTGTCCTCCAGCCGCGCCGTACCGCCGTTGGCGGTGACCAGCCGGTGGACGATCGCCAGCCCCAGGCCGGTGCCCGTGGCCTCCGGGTTGCCGAACCGGCGGAACGCGACCGCCTTCGCCTCGGCACTCACCCCGGGACCGTCGTCCCGCACCCGCACCCGCACCCGGCCCGATCCTCCCAGCGCCCGCTGGTCGAGCGTCACCCGACCGCCCTCGGGCACGGCTTCGACAGCGTTGGCGATCAGGTTGTCGAGGATCTGCTCCAGGTGGCCCGCTCCCAGGGCCGCGGTCAGGGCGGGCCCGTCGGATGCGGTCAGCCGTACACCGCGTTCCTCGGCCACCGGCGACCAGGCGGCCACCCGCCCGGCCACCACCTCGTCGACCCGGACGGCGGTCGGCCGGGGCGTCGCCTGCTCGGCACGCGCCACCGCCAGCAGCCCGTCGACCAGCCGCGACAGCCGGGCGATCTCCTCCTGCGCGGTGGCCAGCTCCTCGGCAGTGTCGCCTTCGGCCCCGGCGGCGAGGACGTCGAGCCGAAGCCGCAGCGCGGCCAGCGGAGTGCGCAGCTGGTGGGACACGTCCGCGATCACGGCCCGGTGACCATGCAGCAGGGCCTCCGTGCGGGCCGCCATGGTGTTGAAGGTGGAGGCCAGACGGCGTACCTCCGGCGGTCCGCCGCCGACCTCGGCCCGCTCGTCGAGGGTGCCCTCACCCAGTCGGCGGGCAGTGGCGTCGAGGGTCGACAGGGGGCGGCTCACCCAGTGGGCGAGGTGGATGGACAGCAGCACGGAGGCGGCGAGCCCCGCCGCGCCGATCCCTGCGGACCAGCCCCAGATCGTGGCGACACGGGCGTCGAGCGGGGCTGCGGAACGAGCCAGGACGACCGCGCCAGAGGGTTGGCGGACCTCACCGGCCGGCTCCGCGGTCAGCAGGCGACCCTCGTTCTCCGGCGGCTCCGGTTCGTGCCCGGCCAGGATCAGCTTCACCAGTTCCTGCGCCTCCTCGCCCTGAGCCGCGGTACAGGGGGTACTGGCCACCAGGCGTGCGAAGGCGTCGTACACCGCGGCGCAGTCCCCTGCCCGGGCGGCGGCATCCAGTTCTTGGTGCATGGTGGTGGTCGGAGAGGTGCTCCTCGGCCGCCGCGGCGATCACGCGGGTGGCGGCCCGCTGGCTGTCGCGGAAGGCGACGCGTTCGCGGGCCGTCAGCGACGCCGCAAGTGGTACCACCGCCAGCACCAGGAGCACGGAAGTCAGGACCAGGAGCGTCCACGTGATCCGCCGGGTCACGACTGCTCCCCGGCCGCCCCGAGCCGGAAGCCGTGCTCGTAGACGGTCTCGATCGGGCCCG
Organism: Streptomyces sp. NPDC002676; assembly: GCF_053592455.1. Taxonomy (NCBI): domain Bacteria; kingdom Bacillati; phylum Actinomycetota; class Actinomycetes; order Kitasatosporales; family Streptomycetaceae; genus Streptomyces; species Streptomyces sp. NPDC002676. The sequence continues at coordinate 74,268 of NZ_JBSFVT010000025.1, forward strand.
GCACGCCGAGCTTGCGGCGCAGCGCTGCGATGTGCACGTCAAGCACCTTGGTGGGGCCGTACCAGCGGGCGTCCCAGGCGCGTTCGAGGATCTGCTGGCGGCTCATCACCCGGCCGGGGTCGGCGGCCAGGCACTCCAGGATGCCGAACTCCTTCGGCGTCAGCGCCACCACGCGGCCGTCGACCGAGACCTGACGCGTGCGCAGGTCGAGCGCCGGCGGCCCGTGCCGCACGATCTCCGGTTCCGCCGGGCGCCGACAGCGCCGCCCGCCCGGTCCGGACGCCCTCGACCGAGTAGCCGGCCTGCCGCAAACCTCGCACCAAGGACTCCGCGATGCCGCGGTCGTCCTCCACGACCAGCACCCGCGTGTCTTCTTCCGTGCCCATGGCCAGGGGGTTCATGCCAGCCACCCACCTCCCGAACGATGCGATCAACTGCTCGTCGCTTCCAACCTGCGGCTCTGCCCTTCCGGACAGCCGGGGCCGTTCGTCCCTCGTCTGCGCCGACGGCATCCGCGGGCGTTTCCAGTTCGGCGGAGGTGCTGCCTTGTCTCATGTGTTGTCAGGCTGCTCTCGTATCTGGAGGAAACGACCATGCCAGGTGTGGTACCAGACCGCGCCCGTCTGTGAGTTGACTGAGAGCATCCCCGTGATGTGGCCGTCGCGCAGGGTGTGCAGGGTGTAGTACCCGGGGAAGGCTTCAGGCTCAGCGGCGTGCAGCCCGGGACGGTACTCGCGCAGCCACTGGTCGGCGATCCGCACGGCCCGGTCCGGGCCCATAGCGGGGGCACCGTCGTTCTGGGAGCGGGCGGGCATCATGCCGTAGGAGGTGTTCCACATCATCGCCGGCCCGAACTCCAAGTGGACGGTGCCGGAGCCCGGGTCGATGAGGATCTCCGTGGCCCCCTTGCCGCCACGGTCGAGAAGTTCGGCGTAATAGCCGTTGCCGAACGGCATGACTTCGCCGACGCGCAGGTCCCATCGATCGGCGAAGCGCCCGGCCGCGCCCTCGGCTTCGGCCAGATTGTGGACTGGTCCATCGCGGGAGAGAGCACCCGTCATGGCCCGGGAGCCGGGCCGTCCGAAGTCGCTGCCCGCCACCCACACGACCGATGCAATGAGTGCAGCCACCGCGGCGATCAGAACGGCGAGTGGCAGCCAGCGGCCGCGCAGTCGGTTCACCGGGGCCTCGGCCGGTGGGCGGCCAGATGCTTGCGTGCCTCGTTGTAGGCGTCGGCATCGATCTCGCCGGAGGCGAAGCGGCGGTCGAGGATCTCCTCCGGCGTCTCTCTGGGGGCCCACCCGTGCTCCGTGCCTCCGCCGCGATCGGCGGGGCGCCGGGTGAGGTGGACCACCGCCCACACCATGAGCCCGATCAGCACAATCCACAGCAGCGGCATGAAGGCCATCCAGACCCAGCCGCCGTCCCAGTACATCACCGCAGCTCACCTCCCCAGGAGGCTTCCTGCTCCTCATTGTCCGTGCGCCCTCGGACCGGTGCCAGGGCCGTTCGGCCCCGCCGCAGAACCGAGAGGTGAAGGGACGGGCGAGCGTGTCGGTGCGGCACCACGGCTCCTCGAGCCCCTCGACGCTTGTAGCAGTCCCCTTTCTCACCCTGGTCGAGCGCTGCCATTGCCCGTTCAGTGTTTGTGTGGACGTGCAGATGGGCGAGGTCACCGGAGGCGACGAGGTGGCTGCAGGCACCGGGGTAGGGCTGGAGGTCGCGCACGAACGACAAAAGGCTCGCGTAGGAGCTGAGCTGCCATGCTTACTGGACGTCGCGCTCTGTATCGCGGTTAGTACGTAAAGATACCCTTGCGCCGTGCCGGGTGAAGAAGAGCACGTGAAGGGCGCCGAAGCGGTGCAGCGGGTCAAGCGGTGGCTTGAAGGCACCATGCGGGTCTCGCAGTCGTACACCAACACCGATGGCGCGTGGGCGCGGAAGCTCACCCTCCGCTGGCCGTACGGGAATGAGAAGCCCTTCTCGTACGACCTCGGCGGGATGATGCGTGGCGGTGAGTGGGACGGCCAGATGTTCTGCGCCGAAGTGAAGTGGCGGAGGAACGCGAGCGACCAGGGCACCGCGTACAAGAGCTTCCTGGCCAAGTGCTATGTGGCGTTGACCCAGGAGTACATGCTGGGAGACCACTTCATGTGGATCAGTTGGGCGCCCTTTCGGGCCAATGACTGGGATCAGCTCACTGGTCCGCAACTGATCCGCGAGGCCGTGCTTGCGGAGTCGCTGCGGGTCTTCGGCATTGAAGATCCGCAAGCGGCAGCTGAGTCGATCAAGGACGAGCTCGTCGAGGACTTGTCCCAGAGGCTCTGGCTGGTCGTGATGTCTGAGAAGCAGGAGAAGCTGGTGCCGCTGGACGACTGGCGCGGAGTCGTCGCCAACTTCTACAACAGCCAGGGGAGGTCGTCATGGTGACGCCGGTGGCGCCGGAGATCAGCACTGCGCTCGACCATCCCGATCCGCGCCAGGCCGTCGAACGAGTCAAGGATGTAGTCCAAAGGCGCCTTCAGGACGTCTATCCCACCGCCCGGATCGTGCGAACGGACTTCTTCAACCACACTTACGTTCCCGACCTCCTGATGACGTGGACCTCGGGCGCCCGCAGGGCCGAGCGCCGCGTTTACCTCCGGGCGTCCTCTGATCCAGTCCTCCTGGCATCGGATGTCCAGCTCTTCGAGCGTGAGCAGCAGCCTCTGGTCGTACCTCTTGCCCACGTCGCCTCAGGGCCTTCACGGGCTCGCTTGGAGACCGTCGCCGAAGAGCGTCACACCCTGGTGCTCGATCCTTCAGGTCTTGGAGCGCTGCCTGCCCGCACCCCCACTCGGACCGCGACCTCTCTGGCATCCGACGCGATCGTCGAGGGGGGCCGCGGGATCATGGGAGAGCGCCAGGTGGAGCGATTCCTGCACGCGGTCGGTTCGGGGGTGGATGCGGCCCGGGAGGGCAGGGTCGATCCCACACGCTTGGCCCTTTCGGAGGTGTCCCGGCGCACGGTGCCCGACGTGTCTCGCCGTATGTATACGTTGATGGCGGCCATGTGGCAGGGCAGCGGGCGCTCGCTGTCCGAGTTCCCGGCCGACGTGCCGCACCAGTCGTCCCTCGATGAGACCGCCCTGAGTCTGCTGCTCTCCTCTCCCGAGATCACCGATGAGGCTTTCTGGCGCCGCATCCAACCACTCGTCGATGCCAAGACGCTGTTGCGGACTGAAATCACGGACACGCCCAACCTTCAGCGACTGATGCGCAGCGCAGTGCAGGCGTGGAAGGGGCATGTGTGCATGGTGGTCGAGCGAGAGGGTGTGGGCGCTACCGGGCTGTGGCGCTGGCTGATTGACCACGGGCATCTTGGCCTGCGCGGCCCCGGCTTCGTGGCGTTCCTGGCCGCCAGTAGGAAAGATCTAGACACTCCGGACGAGTACGAGGCGCCCCTTCTGGCCGAGGTGCGGGACCGAGCCGGCCGGTTCGCCATTCCCTTGACCTCGATACGGATGCTGATGACCAACCGCAGCGTCGGCTACGACGCTCCGGGCGAGGATGTCACGCATGACCCACAACTCGACGGGATCAGTGCTGCGTTGGGACAGGAGGAGGGGGTAGTCGAGGCTCAGGCGCTCACACCCACCAGGATCCCTCTGCGGTGCAATTTCGTCAGCCGCACCGCCAGCCCGCCGGGGGCAAGGGCCCTCGTCCCGTACGTCGAGCTGCTGGGAACGACTCTCCGTCTGTTCCTCGACCTGGACGACGACGATGCTCGACTGCTCGAGAACCTGCTCGACTCGGGTGAGCCAGCTCCAGCGCGCTGGGAGCAGGCGGACCTCTTCGAGGGCTGAGCAGATCGTGTTCGGAACGTGAGTACCGTCCAAACCCCTGTCTTGGTCGGCGCGAAAAGGTGACACAGGCGTTTGCAGTTCATTTCGTTTGGTGTGATCTTGCGGCATGCTGTTCGCGTGTCGAGCGAGTTGGTCGAGCGGATGGTGCCGGACGGGTTGTGGGAGCTGTTTCAGCGGGTGGTGCCGCCGGCTCCGGTGCGACCGCAGGGTGGCGGTCGCAGACGGCACGGCGACCGGTAGGTCCTGGCGGCAATCGTGTTCGTCGCCACGGCAGGCTGTATGCGGAACCAGCTTCCGCCCGGCTTTGGCCCGTCGGGCGTGACCGCGTTTCGCCGAGTGGTCGCAGGGTCCTGATCAACTACACCTCGACCGCTATGAACGTGGCGCTGTCGGCGATCTCGCTGCACGCGCTAGTGGTCGCCGTGTGTCTGATCACCGGAAGCAAGCTCGGCGCACGCCACGGCTACCCGCGGACTTTCGTCCTCGGAGGCGAGGTCTTCGCCCTGGCACACTGATCACGGCCCTCGGCCCGACCTTGCCGTTCATGCTGGCCGGCTGGTCCGTGCTGCAGGGGGTCGGCGTGGCGCTGATGCTTCCGGCGGTGGTGGCCATGCTCACCGAGGCCTTCACCGGGACCACCCGGACCAAGGTCCTGTCCACACTCGGTATGACCGCGGGAATCGGGGCGGCGGTCGGCCCTGTGGTCGGTGGTCTGATCACCAACTACCTTAGTTGGAGGCTGTCGTTCCTCCTGGAAGCCGTCATCACGCTGGCCGTGGTGCTGCTCATGCGGCGGACGACCGATACCCGGCGACGCCCCCGTGCCCGGCCCGGACAGCGTTTCGACGTCCTCGGGGCGCTGCTGTCGGCCACCGGATTCGGGCTGCTCGTCGTCGCGACCCTGCTGGCGGGGCGGTACGGCCTGCTCAGGGACCGGCAGGACTTCGAGGTCTTCGGCACCACCCTGCTCCGCCGTGGCCAGGTGTCACCCGTACCCCTGCTCGCCGGCACCGGACTGGTCGTCCTGGCCCTGTTCGCAGGATGGGAGCGGCACCTGATCAGGCGCGGCAGAGACCCGCTGGTGCGGCTGTCGGGGCTGCGCAACCGCACGATCCGGGCCGGGACCCTGACCCTGGTGATGCAGATTCTGGTCCCCAACGGCATGCTCCTCCTGGTACCGGTCTTCCTGCAGACGACCGTGGGCTTCGACGCGCTGCGCAGCGGGATCACACTGATCGCGGTCCCGGTGGGGCTGACGGTGGCGGCCCCCACGGCCGCCGGACTCATCGGAGGCGGGCGGATGACCCACCGCACGGCCCAGATGGGGGCGTTCCTCTGCATGGCCGCCGGGTGCGTCATGATCGCCGTGATGTTCGACCCGCGTCAGCGGCACGCATCGGCAACCGGCCTGGCGCTCGGACCGGGGCTCCTCCTCATCGGGCTCGGCCGCGGCCTGGCCACGACGATTACCGACCTCATCCAATCAGCGCCCCCGCCGGAGCAGGTGAGCGACGTGACGGGACTGTCCCGGACCGCCGGTTATCTCGGAAGTTCCTTGGGCGTGGCGCTCGCCGGCGCGTTCCTGGCCACCGCCCTGCTCCTGGCGTTCGAGGCAGGGGCGGATGCCAGCGGCGTCCTGTCCTCCGGCCAGAAGCAACTCGTCAAGCAGACACTCAGCCATCAGGTGCAGATCACCGCCGCAACCGACGACGCCGTGCGTACGAAGGCGGCGTCACGGGGCGTCGGGGGCACGGCCGTTGACGAACTCGTACGGATCAACGCCCGGGCTCGCGGGCAGGCGCTGACCGTGGCGGCCCCGCCATGGGCGCGCTGGCCCTCATCGGATCCGCGCTCGCACTGCGCATTTCCCGCGCTGGCCCGCGTTGCGTAGCGCGGTGAGGTATGAGGACAACCCGGCCGTGGAAGCCCGGCGCGCAGACCAGTTCGGGCGAGGACGGGGGTGAGGGCGCAGGCTCCGGTGGCAGGCTGCCACAGTGCGCCGACGCCACGTGCGGGAGAGACGTACTGCGCGGGTCCGGCAGAACCCTCCGCCGTGCCGACGGCGTGGGCAACCCCCGAAGGACTTTTGGGGCTGACCGCTCAGCCTCGACCGAGCGGGTGCCTTCGTGCGTGACGGACGGTGTCCTGTCACGTCCGCCGGCAGGTGCCTTCTAACCTCGGCCGCATGTTGGGGCTTCCTGCGAACGTCCGTGCCTGCCTGTTCGACTTGGACGGGGTGCTCACCCAGACCGCGAAGGTGCACGCGGCCGCCTGGAAGGAGATGTTCGACGGGTATCTCCGCGAGCGCGCGACGCGTGAGGGGGCCGCGTTCGTGCCGTTCGACGCGGTCGGCGACTACGACGAGTACGTGGACGGGCGGCCCCGTGAGGACGGCGTGCGCACGTTCCTCGCCGCACGCGGGGTGCACTTGCCCGAGGGATCGCCGCAGGACCCGCCGGAGGCGGAGACGGTGAACGGCCTGGGTAACCGGAAGAACGCACTGGTGCTGCGGCGGATCCGCGAGGAGGGGGTGGAACCCTACGACGGCTCGGTCCGGTACGTGCACGCGGCGCGGGCGGCAGGTCTGCGCTGCGCGGTGGTGTCGTCGAGCGCGAACACCCGGGACGTCCTGCGAGCGGCCGGCATCGAGGACCTGTTCGACGAGCGGATCGACGGAGTGGTCACGCACGAGCGCGGGCTGCGGGGCAAGCCCGCCCCGGACACCTATCTGGAGGCGGCCCGAGGACTCGGAACGGATCCGGGGGAAGCCGCGGTGTTCGAAGACGCCCTCGCCGGCGTCGAGGCCGGGCGGGCGGGACGGTTCGGTGTGGTCGTGGGCGTCGACCGGGTGGGTCAGGCGGAGCAACTGCGGTCCCATGGCGCGGATGTGGTGGTCAGTGACCTGGCCGACCTGCTGGAGGAGCAGTGATCACCCATCCGAGCTTCACGGTCGAGCCGTGGTGTCTGCGCGAGACCGAGCTGAACCTGGATGTGCTCGCGCAGAGCGAATCGGTCTTCGCCCTCTCCAACGGGCACGTCGGGTGGCGCGGCAATCTCGAGGAGGGAGAGCCGCACGGACTGCCCGGCGCCTATCTCAACGGCGTCTACGAACGGCATCCGCTGCCCTACGCCGAAGCGGGCTACGGATATCCCGAGTCCGGCCAGACGATGATCAACATCACCGACGGCAAGATCATCCGGCTGCTGGTCGACGACCACCCATACGATCTGCGCTACGGTCGGCTGGTCGCGCACGAGCGGGTCCTGGACTTCCGCTCGGGCATTCTCAGCCGCACCGCACGGTGGACGTCACCCGGCGGCCGTACGGTGCGGATCTCCTTGTGGCGGCTCGTCTCCTTCACCCAGCGAGCCGTGGCCGCGGTGGTGTACGAGGTGGAGCCGGTCGGCGGACCGGCCACGGTGGCCGTGCAGTCCGAGCTCGTCGCCAACGCGCAGCTGCCGCGCTTCCAGGGCGATCCGCGCGTGGCCGCGGCGATCGAGTCACCGCTGATGGCCGAGGAGAGCTTCGCGCAGGACACCCGACTGCGGCTGGTGCACCGCACCGA
>NZ_JBSFVT010000026.1:0-76415 GCF_053592455.1 Streptomyces sp. NPDC002676
CGACTCTATCAGATCTTTTCTCGATCCGATTTCCTCGGTGCTTTCCAGGTTCTCGCTCTCGCGTTTCCCTTTCCGGCGGTTCCGACTCTATCAGATCCTTTCGGGCCTGACTCCCAGTCAGTTGGGCTTGTCTTCCCGGCTGTTGGGCCGTTCCGACGTCTCAAACCCTAGCGGATCCTCCCGGCGATTCCCAATCGGACCACCGAGTCCCTATTCGAATTGAATTCGGGCACGCCGAAATCAACCCGGATGGGTGATCGTGCTGTTGCTTGAGGGGGGTGCCGCTCGAAGCGGCTGAGGTGCTGCCGGAGAACCGTTACGGCTCCGTGGCAACTCGGAGAACTTTACGGATCGGGCATGGGGGTGTCAAGCGCCCCTGTCAAGATTTTTTTCCGAGCCTCAGTCGAGGTCGCTCAGCCGGCCGCCGGCGTCCGGCTGGGCGTGCTCCACACGGCGCAGGAGCCGGGTGAGGACTTCGCCGAGCGCCATGCGCTCGGCGGGGGTGAGGTCCTGGAGGAGGTCCTCCTCGAAGACGGTCGCCAGGCGCATCGCCTCCAGCCACTTCTCGCGGCCCTCGGGAGTCAGCTCCACGATCACCCGTACGCGGTTGGTCTCGTCACGCTCCCGGGTGACCAGACCCTCGGCGACCATTCGGTCGATGCGGTGGGTCATCGCGGCCGGGGTGAGGCCTAGCCGCTTGGCGAGGTCGCTCGGGCCCATGCGGTAAGGGGCGCCGTCGAGGACGAGGGCCTTGAGGACCTCCCACTCGGTGGTGCTGATGCCGAGGGCCGAGGTCTGGCGGCCGTACGCCACGTTCATCCGGCGGTTCAGCCGGGACAGCGCCGACACGATCTTCTCGACCTGGGGGTCGAGGCCCTGGAACTCGCGCTGGTAGGCGGCGATCTGTTCTTCGAGTGTCGGCTCCGTGACGCCGGGGGTGTCGGCCATGGCCGAAGTATCGCACGGAGCCGCTTTGCCTTGAAGTCCTTCGCTGTGTACTCTTTAGCTTCGAACTTTAGAGTTGAAGTCTTCACTCCTAACTAGTGAGAGAGGTGAACGTGACCAGGGCGATGGGCGCAGCGATGCGCCGGATCCACGTGGGTAACGCACTCAGCGCTTTCGGGCTCGGCTTCACGGTCCCGTACCTGTACGTCTACGTGGCGCAGGTGCGGGGTCTGGGGGCCATGACGGCGGGTCTCGTGCTCGCCGTCTTCGCCGTGGCCGCGCTGATCGTGCTGCCGTTCGCCGGTCGGGCGATCGTGCGGCGCGGCCCGCTGCCGGTCCTGCTCGCCGCCCTGGTCACCGCCGCGCTGGGCGCGCTGAGCCTGGGGCTCGCGGGCAACGCCGCGGCCGTACTGCTGTCCGCCGCCGCGCTCGGGGCGGGGCAGGCCGTGATGCAGCCGGCGCTGGCGACGATGATCGTGGACTGCTCGACGGCGGACACGCGGTCGCGGGCGTTCGCCATGCAGTTCTTCCTGCAGAACCTTGGACTGGGTGTCGGTGGCCTCATAGGCGGTCACCTCGTCGACACGACGCGGGTCTCCTCCTTCACGCTGCTGTTCGCGATCGAGGCGGCGACGTTCCTGCTGCTGGTCGTCGTGATGTCGACGGTGCGGATGCCGCGGGCGCCGCGGATCGAGGAGGCGCCGGCCGGTTCGGCGAAGGGCAGCTGGAAGCAGCTGCTCGGGAACCGGGCGATGGTGCAGCTGTGCGTGCTCGGCTTCGTGTTGTTCTTCGCCTGCTACGGCCAGTTCGAGTCCGGCCTGAGCGCGTACGGCGTCGAAGCGGCCGGGATATCCACCTCCGCGCTGGGGACGGCGCTGGCCGCGAACACGCTGATGATCGTGGTCGCGCAGTTCGCCGTGCTGAAGTTCGTGGAGCGGCGCCGGCGCTCGCGGGTGATCGCCGCTGTCGGTCTGATCTGGGCGGTGGCCTGGGTGGCCGCGGGGTACGCCGGGCTCGGGCACGGCAGCCAGGAGATGGCGACGGCTGCGTTCGTCTCGACGTACGCGCTGTTCGGGCTGGGTGAGGCGATGCTGTCTCCGACGGTCGCGCCGTTGGTGGCGGATCTGGCGCCGGAGGGGATGGCCGGGCAGTACAACTCGGCGTTCGCGCTGGTCAAGCAGTTGGCGTTGGCTGTGGGGCCGGCGGTGGGCGGGCCGCTGGGGGCCTCGCTGCCTGGGCCGTACATCGTGACGTTTCTGCTGTTCTCACTGGGGATCACTGTGCTGGCGCTGCGGCTGGGGCGGGGGCTCACGGCGGTGCAGGACAGGCCCTCGCCGGCGCGGAGCCGGGTGGTCACGCGTGGCGGCCTTCCTGCGGAGCCGGTGCCGGCGGAGGCGTAAGGCGCCCGGCGCTGGGGCTGGGCGGGGGTGGGTTTCGCTTGTCCGCGCTCGCGGGGTGCCTCCCCCATCGCCCACCCGTGCCGCCTGGGGTCCCCCAGGCCCTTAAGGCACTGGGGGAGGGCACGACTGCCCGCGGCTACGAGGACGCCGGGAGTGCGAACTCGCACCACACCGCCTTGCCGCCGCCCGGGGTTCTCCGCGAGCCCCAGTTCGACGCGATCGTCGCCACGATGGCGATGCCCCTCCCCGATTCGTCGCCCGGCTCTGCTCGGCGGCGGCGGGGGAGGTGGTCGTCGCCGTCTGTGACCTCGATGATCAGGCGGCGGTCGGTGCGGCGGAGGCGGAGGCGCATGGGCGGGGTGCCGTGCTGGAGGGAGTTGGCTACCAGCTCGCTGGCGGCGAGGACGCCAAGGTCGTGCAGGTCGGCGGGGAAGCGCCAGCTGGTGAGGACACCGGAGGCGAAGGCACGCGCGCGCGGGGCCGCCTCCACGCCGCCGAGGAGTTCCAGGGCGGCGTTGCGGAAGAGGTCGCCCTCGGGGCCCGTACGGGCGGGGTGCTGGAGGACGAGGACGGCCACGTCGTCGTCGTGGTCGGCGGTGACGCCGGCCGAGCGGACCAGGCGGTCGCAGATGACCTGCGGGGTGCCCGTGGCGCCGGCGAGGGCGCCCTCCAGTGCGGCGATGCCTTCGTCCAGGTCCTCGTCCCGGCGCTCCACCAGGCCGTCGGTGTAGAGGACGGCGGTGGCGCCGGGGCCGAGCGGGACCGAGCCGGAGGCGTGCATCCAGCCGCCGGTGCCGAGAGGCGGGCCGGTGGGTTCGTCGGCGCGCGTCACGGTGCCGCTCTCGTCGCGGACCAGGATCGGCAGGTGCCCGGCGGAGGCGTACACCAGGCGGCCCTCGTTGGGGTCGTGGACGGCGTAGACGCAGGTGGCGATCTGGTTGGCGTCGATCTCGGTGGCGAGTCCGTCGAGGAGCTGGAGCACCTCGTGCGGGGGCAGGTCGAGGCGGGCGTACGCGCGTACGGCCGTACGGAGCTGGCCCATCACCGCCGCCGCCCGGACTCCTCTGCCCATCACGTCGCCGATCACCAGCGCGGTGCGTCCGCCGCCGAGGGTGATCACGTCGTACCAGTCGCCGCCGACCGCGGCCTCGGTGCCGCCGGGCTGGTAGGTGGCGGCGATGCGCAGGTCGTCGGGCTGTTCCAGTTCCTGCGGGAGCAGGGAGCGCTGGAGGGTGACGGCGGTCTCGCGCTGGCGGCGCTCGCTGGCGCGCAGGCGTTCGGCGGCCTCGGCGTGGTCGGTGACGTCGGTGGCGAAGACGAGCACGGCGCCGTCGCCGCCGGTGCGGTCGGCGTCCTCGGTCACGGGGGTGCAGGTGAAGGTGTAGGAACGGCCGTCGACGGCCTTGCGGGACTTCAGGGTGCGGGGCTTGCCGCTGCGCAGCACCTGGTCGAGGAGGGGGAGCAGGCCGAGTTCGGCCAGTTCCGGGAGGGCCTCGCGGGCGGGTGCGCCCGCAGGGCGTGCGCCGAAGGCCGCCGCGTAGGCGTCGTTGACGTAGGCGATGCGGTGCTCGGGGCCGTGGACGAGGGCGACGAGTGCCGGGACGCGGTCGAGGACCTCGCGCCCGCACAGTTCGTCGACGGCGGGCACCGGTGCCGTTCCATCGGTCTGTTGTTCGACGCGGGCCGCGGGCACGGAGCCTTCCCCTCGGCGGTCCGGGGAGACCGCGGTTTCGGTCCGCGCGGCGGCGCGGCGCTGCGTTCCGGGGAGCCGGGCGCTCCAGCGCGTGAAGTTCACAGTGGGGAAAGCCTCGTGGGTGCTGAGGGCGGGCGGGTGGCCCGTCCGAGGTCGTGGGGCAGTCTGGCAAAGGGCGGGCCGCGGCGACATCCGTCAGACGCCGGAGCGGGCCGGGGAGTTCCCAGGTCAGGTCAGGACGACCCCTTCGGGTCGTCCGAGGGGCTGTGAGGAGGCTTTCCCCCGGCAGCCAGTTCGAACTCCGCTCGGGGATGTTCGAGCGAACCGAGCGAGACGATCTCCCGTTTGAAGAGCCCGGCGAGGGTCCACTCGGCGAGCACGCGGGCCTTGCGGTTGAAGGTGGGCACCCTGCTGAGGTGGTAGACGCGGTGCATGAACCAGGCAGGGTAGCCCTTCAGCTTGCGTCCGTAGACCTGGGCGACGCCCTTGTGCAGGCCGAGGGAGGCGACGGAGCCGACGTATTTGTGCGCGTACGTCTCCAGGGGCTCGCCGCGCAGCGCGTGGACGAGGTTGTCGCCGAGGACCCTGGCCTGGCGGACCGCGTGCTGGGCGTTGGGCGCGGTCTCGGTGCCGGGTTCGGCGGCCGTGACGTCGGGGACGGCGGCGGCGTCGCCCGCGGCCCAGGCGTGTTCCGTGCCGTCCACGGTGAGTTCGGCGGTGCACCTGAGCTTGCCGCGCTCGGTGAGCGGCAGGTCGGTGGCGGCGAGCAGCGGGTGCGGTTTGACGCCGGCGGTCCACACGACCGTACGGGTCGGGAAGCGCTGGCCGTCGCTGAGGACGGCGACGCGGTCGGCACAGGACTCCAGGCGGGTCTCCAGCAGCACCTGGATGTTGCGGCGGCGCAGCTCGGTGACGGTGTAGCGGCCCATCTCCGGGCCGACCTCGGGGAGGATGCGGTCGGAGGCCTCCACGAGGATCCATTTCATGTCCTCGGGGCGGACGTTGTAGTAGTAGCGCGCGGCGTAGCGGCCCATGTCCTCCAGTTCGCCGAGCGCCTCTACACCCGCGTAGCCGCCGCCTACGAAGACGAAGGTGAGGGCGGCGTCGCGGATCGCGGGGTCGCGGGTGGAGGAGGCGATGTCCATCTGCTCGATCACGTGGTTGCGCAGGCCGATGGCCTCTTCGACGGTCTTGAAGCCGATGCCGTACTCGGCGAGGCCGGGGACGGGCAGCGCGCGGGAGACGGAGCCGGGGGCGAGCACGAGTTCGTCGTAGCCGAGGAACTCGGTGGTCCTGCCCTCGTCCTCGGTGGCGAGCGTGGTGAGGGCGGCGGTGCGCACCGCGTGGTCGATGGAGGTCACCTCGCCGATGACGATGTGGCACTGGTGCAGCACGCGGCGCAGGGGTACGACGACGTGCCGAGGAGAAATCGAACCGGCCGCCGCCTCGGGAAGGAACGGCTGATACGTCATGTAGGGGTCGGGGGTGACGACGGTGATCTCGACGCTCCCCTGCTTCAGCTCCCGCTTCAGCTTCCGCTGGAGGCGCAGGGCCGTGTACATCCCGACGTAGCCGCCGCCGACAACGAGAATGCGCGCACGTTCCTTCACCATCCCATGACGCACCCGGCGCTGTTGTTTGTCCACAGCCCCGGCAAATTGTGTGACCGGCGGCCAGGTGTGCGCGGTGGGTGGGGCGGAGGCGGAGCGGAACGAAAGCGGGCAGGTCAACGGGGGCGGACGGGCGGGAACGATAGGGCAGAATCGGGACATACGCACCCCGTACTCCGATCGGGGGGCGCACTGTGCGGAACCTGCCCCTTCTGAATTGACGCTCCCTCAACTATGTTCGTGTGCAGACGGGGTGTAGGGATTGTGGTCGAACGCGTCCGCGACGGGCGGGTCCCGCATGTTGACCGGCGCCGCAGCCGCGCACTCCGCTTTGATTGGCGGGGAGCGTCTCCGGGGGGAGACGTCATTACCGGGGGAAAACACATGCATGTTCAGGACACTCATTGGGCACCGGCAGCCGCAGTCGCAGCCGGCGGCGGAGCGGTGAGCGGGACGGTGGGCAACGGACGCGCGGACCAGGCGCGTACGACCCCGCTGCGGGTGGACGCACAGCGCAATCTGGAGCACGTGCTGCGTGCGGCGCGCGAGGTCTTCGGCGAGCTGGGGTACGGCGCGCCGATGGAGGACGTGGCGCGGCGCGCGCGGGTCGGTGTCGGCACGGTGTACCGGCGCTTCCCGAGCAAGGACGTGCTGGTCCGGCGGATAGCCGAGGAGGAGACCGCCCGGCTGACCGAGCAGGCGCGGGCCGCGCTGGGGCAGGAGGACGAGCCGTGGTCGGCGCTGTCGCGGTTCCTGCGGACGTCCGTGGCCTCGGGGGCGGGGCGGTTGCTGCCGCCGCAGGTGCTGCGGGTCGGGGTCGCCGAGGAAGGCTCCGCCGGTACGGCCGGGTCGGTCGGCTCTGCCGACGAGGCTCGGGTGCCGCAGCAGAGGGCGCAGCCGGCGGCGGGGGAGCTGCGGCTGGTGCCGGAGCCTTCGGTGACGGCCGAGGAGTACGACGCGGGGGCGGCTGCGCTGCTCGACGTGGTGGGGCAGTTGGTGGACCGGGCGCGGGCGGCGGGTGAACTGCGACCGGACGTCTCGGTGTCCGACGTGCTGCTGGTGATCGCCACGGCGGCGCCGTCCCTGCCGGATGCTGCGCAGCAGGCGGCGGCGTCGGCGCGGCTGCTCGACATCCTGCTGGACGGGCTGCGCTCGCGTCCCGCGTAACCCTGCGGGGCACGACCGGCTGCCGCCTCGGCTACGCCTTCGGCGGGGATGGTTTCCCACCCGCACCGGCCGTGCAGCTTTCGCGGTCGGGTGCGGGTGGCCCTTGCGGGGGCCTCTCGCCGTCGGCGGGTGCGGGTGGGTGCCGTGGGAGGCCTTGGTGACAAGTCCGCTCGGATGAGTGGATGGGGTGGATGGAGGTCCTTGAACGAAAGACAATGTGGCACCCTGTGCCCGTAACGGGTTGGGCTGGGCCGGTGTCGGGGGCTTTCCGCGATGGGCGTTGACGGGTGGGCCGAGTCACGCGGTGACGATGACGCGGAGGCCGGTGGGCTGACTTCGCCACAGGTGCCGAGTCAGGGGGGCCGCGCCGATGTGCCTGCCCCGGGCGGCCAGAGTGTGCCCGCCCAGCGGAACCGGAGTGTGCTGCCGACGCCCCGGGAACTGCCGGCCGCCGACGGCGAGCTGATCGAGCGGATGCGTGCCGGTGACGACTCCGCCTACGAGGAGCTGTACCGGCGGCACGCGGATGCCGTGCGGCGGTACGCGCGTACCTGCTGCCGGGACGGGCACACCGCCGATGACCTCACCGCCGAGGTGTTCGCCCGGATGCTGCAGGCCGTACGCGGCGGGTCCGGGCCCGAGCACGCCGTACGTGCCTATCTGCTGACCTCCGTGCGGCGCGTCGCCGCGCACTGGATCAAGTCCGCCCGGCGTGAGCACCTCGTCGACGACTTCGCCGCCTTCGCCCAGCAGGCCTCGCGCGGAACCGAGGTGTCCGCCGACCCCGCGTCCATGGGCTCCTTGGGAGCGGGCCTGGTCCTGGGCGCCGATGTGCTCGCCATGCACGAGGCCGAGCAGTCGATGACCATGCAGGCCTTCCGTACGCTGCCCGAGCGCTGGCAGGCCGTGCTGTGGCACACCGAGGTGGAGGACGAGTCGCCGAGCGAGGTGGCCGTTCTCTTCGGGCTCGATGCCAACGGCACTCGGGTGCTGGCCAGCCGCGCCCGCGAGGGACTGAAGCAGGCCTACCTCCAGGCCCACGTCAGCACCACCCTCACCGACGACGAGGAGTGCGCCCGCTACGCCGACCGGCTCGGCACCTACGCCCGCCGCAAGCTGCGCATCCGCGCCGAGCGGGGCCTGCGCAAGCACCTGGAGGAGTGCGCCAGGTGCCGGCTGGCCGCCGCGCAGATCGAAGAGGTCGCGAGCGGCATCCCCGGTGTCGTCCCGGTCGCGGTCATCGGTTGGTTCGGGGCCGCCGGATACGCCAAGGCGCTCGGGATCATCGCCGGCAGCGCCGGGGCCGCGGGCGCAGCCGCCGCGGCGGCCGGCACGAGCGGCGGGGCGACCTCGGGTGGCGGGGCCGCCGCCGCGGAGGGACTCGGCGCGCCCGTGAAGGCGGGCATCGCGGCCGGTGTCGTCGCGGTGGCCGGCGCCGCGCTCGCCATGGCCCTGATGAACGACAGCCACCCGGCGAAGGTGGTGGCCCAGCCGTCGCCGTCCCCGCCGGCCGTGCAACCCGAGCCGCCCAAGCCGGCACGGCCGAAGCCGACTCCCCAGCCTCCGAAGCCGGTGGAGTTCGCGCCCACGCCGACGCCCACCCCGCCCCCGAAGCCCACGCCGACGCCGGCCGCCGAGCCGAAGCCGAAGCCGAAGCCCAGATCCACCCCCACGCCGGCCCCGACTCCGCCTCCGACTCCGACTCCGAAGCCCACGCCGAAGCCGACCCCGAAGCCCCCTCCCCCGCCGGCTCCCGCCGACTACGAGTGGAGCGAACTGAACTACGACGTCAACGGCGACGGCACCCGGCCCGAGATGCGGATGGCCGAGAGCAGCTGGGTGTGGCAGCGCCACGGCCTGTCCGTCGACGGCAAGCAGTACGCACGCGGGGTGACCGTCGGCGGCACGTCCTCCGTCACCATCGACCTCAACCGGCAGTGCACCGCCTACGACGCGATGGTCGGCGTGGACGACATGACCCTCGGGCTCGGCAAGGTCATCTTCTCCGTCTACGCCGACGGAGTCCGGCTGTGGCAGTCCGAGATGGTCAAGGGCCGGGACCAGGCCATTCCCGTCCATGTGAACCTGACCGGGCACAAGACCGTACGGCTCGTCGTCGAGCCGCACAGCAACGCCTTCGACCAGGCCGCGCTGGCGGACTGGGCGGACGCCAAGTTCGCCTGCCGGTAGCCCCGCTCACCGGCCGTCCGCGGTCGCCGCCGCCACCGTCGCTGCCGTCGCCGTCGCCAGCTCCCGCAGTACGTCGTCCGTGTCGAGGGACGCGCCCCGGGCCCGCTCGGCCTCGTAGCGCTCCGGGGTCAGCGCCGCGCGGGCGCCGGCGTCCACGTGTGCGGCGCGGGTGCGCTCCGGCTCGGGGCGCGGATTGCCGTCGCGCCAGTGGTCGGCGGCGGCGAACAGCCGTACCGCGCCCGGCAGATCGCCGAGCCGGGCCAGCAGGTCCGCGGCGATGTCCACCAGCCCCGCGGTGACCGACTCCGCGCACCGCTGCTCCACCGCCTCCCGCAGCGCGTCTGCCACGATCGGCAGCCCGTGCGCGGGACCCGACTCGCCGGCCGTGACGAGGACCTCGACCGCCCGCAGTCCCGCCGCGAACTGCGGCGGCAGGGTGCCGCCTCGCGATACCGCGCAGGTCTCCTCGTACAGCTCGCGCGCGCGGACCAGGTCCCCTTCGTCCCGGGCGATGTGCGCCCGCATCAGCAGCACGAAGGCCCGCGACTCCGCCACCCCGTACCGGTCGGCCGCCGCGCCCGCCTCGTCCAGGACGGACAGCGCCGTGGCCGGGTCGCCGGAGCGGTAGGCGATCTCGGCGAGCCGCGCCTTCAGGAACGGCGTCTCGGCGTAGGCGCCCACCTCGTAGGCGAGCCGCTGCCCCTCCTCGTACTCGGCGCGGGCCTCCGCGTACCGGCCGCGGACCATGGCTGCCTCGCCCGCCGCGCTGCACACCTGCGCCCGCATCCAGCGGTCCCCGACCCGCCGGCTGAGCGTCCGCAGCTCGGCCAGGTCCTCGTCCACGCCCCGCAGGTTGCCCGGCGAGTCGACGACGACATGAGTGCGGTACATCAGGGCGACGCCGACCTCCCAGTCGCCGCCGTACGCCCGGCAGTTGGCGACCGCCTCCGCCAGGTCGGCCCCCATGTCCGTCACGCTGCCCAGGTAGTAGTCGGTCAGCGGCCAGACGATGCCCGGCACACGGGCGGACTGCGGGCCGCCGGGCTCGTAGTGGGACCGCACGCGCGCGATGTACTCCGGGGCCCGCTCGTCCCCCGAGAGATGATCCGCGTTCGACTCCGCCGTCAGGAACAGGTCGAGCATCCGCAGGTCCATGCGCCGGGCGCGCAGCGGATGCCCGGACTCGCCGTCGGGCGCGGCGAGGAAGGAGCCCACCGGGTCGGCCGACGCCACCAGCGGCATCAGCTCGCCCTCGGGTGCCCCCGCAGGCAGGGCGTCCAGGGCGGCGCCCAGGCGCAGCACCAGTCGCACCCAGGTCACCGCCTCCTGGCGGTAGTTGCGCAGCCACCAGAACCAGCCGATGGCCAGGACGATCGCGGCGGCCTCCGCCTCGTCGCCGGCGGACACCGCGCGGTCCAGGGCCGCGCGAATGTTGTCCAGGTCGCTCTCCAGGCGGGAGATCCACGGCAGTTGCGCCGCGGACCGCAGCTGCGGGTCGGCCTCCTCTACCAGCGCGCGCACCCACGCGCGGTGCCGGCGCTCGGCCGCCGCACGCAGCTCGGGGACCTCGGCCGCGCGCTCGGTGGCGTACTCGTGGATGGTCTCCAGCATCCGGTACCGCATGCCGCCGGAGCCGTCCGTGACACCGCCGGGGCCCTCCGTGCCGAACGTGCCGTCCGGGGTGGCCACGACGAGGGACTTGTCGACCAGGGCGCCGATCAGGTCCGCCGCCGGGCCGGTGCACACGGCCTCGGCCGCCGCGAGGTCCCAGCCGCCGGCGAACACCGACACCTCACGCAGCACGGTCTGCTCCCGCTCGTCCAGCAGCTCCCAGGACCAGTCGACCACCGCGCGCAGGGTCTGCTGGCGGGGCAGGACCGTACGGCTGCCGGAGGTGAGCAGGCGGAAGCGGTCGTCGAGCCGGTCGGCGATCTGCCGCGGGGTCAGCAGCCTGAGCCGGGCCGCGGCCAGCTCGATGGCGAGCGGCAGGCCGTCCAGGCGGCGGCAGATCTCCGCCACGGCCGCGGTGCCGCGGAGCACGGCGTCGGCGTCGGGACGGACGGCCTTCGCGCGCTCCGCGAAGAGGCGGTGCGCCTGCTCGGGCACGAGGGGTTCGACCGGGCGCACCGACTCACCGGGGACGCCCAGGGGTTCACGGCTGGTGGCGAGGATCGTGAGCCCGGGGCAGTGGGTGAGGAGGGTCTCGGCGAGGTCGGCTGCCGCGCCGATGACGTGTTCGCAGTTGTCAAGAATCAGGAGTTGGCTGCGCTGGGCGCAGTACTCGATCAGCAGGGCCGTGGGGTCGGCCTGCGGCATCGCCAGCTCGTTGGTCAGCAGCACGGTCTCGCGCAGACCGAGCGCGCTGACCACCGCGCCGGGCACCGCCTCAGGCTGGTCGAGCGGGGCCAGCTCGACCAGCCAGGCCTGCGGAAGCCCGGCGGCGGCCTGTTCGGCGAGGCGGGTCTTTCCGGAGCCGCCCGGTCCGGTGAGGGTGACCAGGCGGGCCCTGTGCAAGTCGGAACGAATGGCCTCGAGTTCTGGTTCCCGGCCGACGAAGGACGTCAGACGGGGGCGGAGGTTGCCGGTGCGCTCGGGGGGCGGAGCGAGCGCAGGCTGCCCCGCCTGCCTCGGCGCCGGTGCCTGGCTCTCCTGTTTCAGCAACGACGTGTGCAAGGCCCGGAGTTCCGGGCCGGGGTCGGTGCCGAGGGTGTCGGCGAGGGTGCGGCGGGCCGACTCGTACGCGGCGAGGGCGTCGGCGGGGCGGCCGGTGTCGCGCAGGGCGCGGATGAGGAGGGCGTGCAGGGGTTCGTCGTACGGGTGGGCCGCCGTCAGCTCCGTCAGTTCCGGTACGACGTCCCCGGCGCGGCCCAGGTCGAGGGCGGCGGCGGCGCGGGCGCGGGCCGCCTCCAGGCGCAGGGACTCGGGGCGGGTGGCCGCGGTGCGGTCGGGGAGGTCGGCGAGGGCGGGGCCGTGCCAGAGGGCGAGGGCCTCGGTGAGGGTGCGGTGCGCGGTGGCCGGGTCGCCTGCGGTGAGGGCCCGGGTGCCGGTGCGGGTGAGGCGCTCGAAGACGTGCAGGTCCACGTCGTCCTCGGTGGCTTCCAGGCGGTAGCCGCCCGGGGTGGAGGTGACGGCGTCCCGGCCGAGGGTGCGGCGCAGACGGCCGACGAGCGCCTGGAGGGCGGCGGTGGCGTCCTGGGGCGGATCGTCCGCCCAGACCTCGTCGATGAGGGTTTCGGGGGTGGCGGTGCGGGCGGGGCGCAGGGCGAGGGCGGTGAGGAGCGTGCGGAGTCGTTGGCCGCCGATGGGTATGGGGGTGCCCTGGTCGTTGGCCGCCTGGGTTACACCGAGGATTCTGTACCGCACCAGGTCATTGTTGCGGCCGATGTCGGTACTGGCGATGGGGTTTGCCTTGGGGGAGGCACGACTGCCCGCGGCGCCACGGGTGGTTGGGGAACCTCACGCCCCCGAAGCCAAAGCCCCCTTCCTCGGCTGGATCCCGGAAGGCACCGCACGCGCGCGTGCCGGTGTTCCCGTCCAGCACGTGCCGCGGCGGGCGAGGAGGCGGTGGAGCCAGAGTTCGAGGGAGACGAGGTCGGCGAGGCCGTCCAGGGGGAGGGAGGCCCCGGAGGCCGCCGCGCGCAGGGCCTTGCGGACCACACGGGCCTCGACCAGGCCGGCCTCCGCGAGGAGGGGCGTGGAGAAGAGGTCCATCAGGGGGTCGGCCGCCAGGCGCAGCCCCGCGCGTGTGGCCGCCGCCGAGGACGCGTGGGAGGGGGCGCCCCAGCCGGGCGGGAGGTCGGTGACGCCGGCGCCTTCCAGGACCGTACGCAGGACGGCGGAGCGGGCACCGGGCTGGACGCGCAGGGCCTCGGGGAGGGCGCGGCAGGCGCGGACGACCTGGTTGTCGAGGAAGGGCGCGTGCAGGCGCTGGGAGCGGATCTCGGCGGCCTGTTCCAGCACGCGCAGGTCGGCGGCGTACCGGGCGAGCACGGCACGCGCGCGGTAGTCTCCGGGCCGCTGGCCGGGACCCGCCGCGGAGCGGTCCGCCGCACTCTGGAGCAGAACCGATACTTCAGCCAGCGCCTCCCCCGTCAGCCAGCGCGCCGCCGGCCCCGGTCTGGCCCAGGAAAGCGCGGCGAGGGACGCGCCGACCGCGCCCCCCGGCTCCTCGAAGCGGCGCCGCATCAGCCGCTCGGCCAGCCCTTCGAGGCCCGCCCGGTAGGGGGTGCGGGCCAGCCGCCGGGCCGCGCCGTACACACGCGCGGAGACCATCACCGAGCCGTCGGCCCGCGCGAGCGCGGCGACCGGCCGGACCAGGTGGCGCCGTTTGCGGTCCATCAGGAGGTCGGCGAGGCGCGCCGGGTGGGCGTCGAGGACCTGGCGGGCGCCGTGCCCCGTGAAGTGGTCGGCGCTGCCCGCGGCGAGCCGGGCGCGGTGCCGGGCGGCGGAGACGAGCGAGGGGCCGGGTTCGTCGGTGAGGGGGATGTCCAGGTCGGCGTAGGGCAGCGCCTCCTCGCCGCCGGTCACCACCACGTGGTGCAGGCGGGGGTTGGCCGCGAGGGTTCCCGCGCGCTCGACCTCGGCCTCCCGGCCGCCGACGGCCAGGTCGTTGAAGGTGACGGCGAGCAGCCGTTCGCCCGCACCCGTGCCGTGGCCCAGCAGCGTGCCCGGCCTGCCGGGCAGCCCGGCGGCCAGCAGGGCGAGCGTGCCGGAGGCGGGACCGCCGGACAGGTCGGCGCCGATCCCCGGCACCGGCATCCCGCGCGCGGCCCGCCGCTCGGCGGGGCCCATGCCGGGCACCGGCCCCGGGTCGATGTCGGGGACGTGCCGGGGTGCCGACAGCCGGGTGCGGACGGCCTCCACGAGGGCGTCCCGTACGCCGTCCACGGCGTGGTGCGGGTCGGCGGAGGGCGCGGACACCGCGAGGGATGCGACCGGCTCGTACCCGGTGATCTCGCGCGCCCCGGCACGCAGGACCAGCGCATGCCCCGGCGGAACGCGCCGTACGCCCTCGTAGGGGGTGCTGTCGCGCAGCGCGGCCGGTACGTCGGGGGCGGCTAGCAGGGCCGCCAGGTGTCCGAAGTCGAGGTTGGCCTCGATGAGGTCGGCGAGGGGCAGCGCGGCCGTGGCGTAGGCGGTGCCGCCGGCCCACGGGGTGCAGAACACCGGGCGGGCGCCCGCGAGATCGCCGCAGACCGTGATGCGACGGCCGACCTGGACGACGGCCGTGTAGCTGCCGGGCCAGACCGTCAGATGCCTCAGTGCGCCCCCGCGCGCGGTGTACAGGCCGCGCCGCAGTTCCTCGTCGGAGGCGCCGCAGATGCCGAGGACGGCGATCCGGTTCTGCGTGTCGGCCTTCACCACGCGCACCTCGTCCGGGCGCCAGTCGCCGACGGCCCACAGCGGATCGGGGTCGCCCCACAGGAGCTGGGAGCCGACCGGGTGCAGGGTCTCGCCGTCGTAACCGGCCGCGCCCGCGTACCCGTTGGCGCCCCCGTACCCGTTGCCGCCCGCGGAACCGATCCCGGCGGCGCCCGCGGCGGTGCTGCTCCAACCCACCAACCACCGCATCGACGCCTCCACAGACTGTGGACAACCAGTGCACCGCACGAACCGGATCCCCATGCTGCCATGAAGAACGCGCCACGGAGGGGCGGTGACACCCTCTTCGATCGAGGGAAGTCAGCGGGAAGCCGGAGGGGTGCGCGCGGCCGGCCGCGCGGGCGGGGTGGCCCAACCGCCGGGCGGGCCAAGGTCGGTACGATGTGAATGCGCCCCCGATGCGCTCCCCCAGAACGCCCTTCGCGCCCTCAACTGCCGTGGTGAGAGCGCTCATCACCCTCGACGGGCAGGGTCGATTTTCGGCCAATTCAGCGGAGGGAAGCGGGCTTTGAGCACGCTCCGTACAGGCCTGCGGAACGCGTGGCGGCGCCGGACGCGCACGGTCCGGGAGGCGGGCATCGCCTCCCGGACCGGTCCGCCACCCGCGGGGATGAAGGTGGCGGTGTCCCCCAGCCCGCTGGATCCAGTACAGCGGGCCGACCCACGCACCCGCCATGGAACCGGTCCCCAGATGGCCGGAGAAGAGCGCACGGACGGGCGCACGGCCACACGGCCGGGGGCACACCGCGAGGGTCCGTGCACGGTGCGTACAGGGCCGTACTTCCGTACGGACCACAATCCCGCCATCCGGAACAATGCCCCTTAACGCTTGGGATGCGGCGAACTACGCTGGGTTTACGAATGCCGCGTGGTTATGCCAGCGCGGCAGCCGTCTGTGTCGAGGGGTGGCGCATGTCCAGGGAGCAACGCGGGCCGAACGAAAAGCTCGGCGCCGTTCTCGCCCTCGCGGGAATCAGCAACGCAGGACTCGCGCGACGCGTCAACGACCTTGGCGCCCAACGCGGTTTGACTCTTCGCTACGACAAGACCTCGGTGGCGCGCTGGGTGTCGAAGGGGATGGTGCCGCAGGGTGCGGCACCGCATCTCATTGCGGCCGCCATCGGCCAGAAGCTCGGCCGTCCGGTGCCGCTCCACGAGATCGGCCTGGCGGACGCGGATCCCGCCCCCGAAGTGGGTCTCGCCTTCCCCAGAGACGTGGCACAGGCGGTGAAGTCGGCGACGGAGCTGTACCGTCTCGACCTGGCCGGGCGCCGGGCCGGCTCCGGCGGCATCTGGCAGTCGCTCGCCGGATCGTTCGCAGTGAGCGCATACGCAACGCCCGCCTCACGATGGCTGATAACCCCCGCCGACAGCTCGGTCGCGCGGGAGGCGAACTCTGCCGAGGGCTCCGGCGCACCGATCAAAGTCGGCCACAGCGATGTGCGGAAGCTGCGGGAGGCAGCCGAGGACGCCAGGCGCTGGGACTCCAAGTACGGAGGCGGCGACTGGCGTTCGTCCATGGTGCCGGAGTGTTTAAGGGTGGAGGCGGCACCGCTGCTGCTCGGCGCGTACTCCGACGAGGTCGGCCGCGCACTGTTCGGCGCCTCCGCCGAACTCACCCGGCTCGCGGGCTGGATGGCCTTCGACACCGGCCAGCAGGAGGCCGCACAGCGGTACTACATCCAGGCGCTGCGTCTCGCGCGTGCCGCCGCCGACGTCCCCCTCGGGGGCTATGTGCTGGCCTCCATGTCGCTGCAGGCGACGTACCGGGGCTTCGGTGACGAGGGCGTCGACCTCGCCCAGGCCGCCCTGGAGCGCAACCGGGGACTGGCCACCGCCCGCACGATGAGCTTCTTCCGACTGGTCGAGGCGCGGGCGCACGCGCGCGCGGGCGACGCGCAGGCGGCCGGAGCCGCGCTGAAGGCGGCGGAGGGGTGGCTGGAGCGGTCGCGGGACGGCGACCACGACCCGTCCTGGCTCGGCTTCTACTCCTACGACCGGTTCGCCGCCGACGCGGCGGAGTGCTACCGCGATCTGAAGGCACCCCGGCAGGTCCGCCGCTTCACCGAACAGGCGCTGTCGAAGCCCACGGAGGAGTTCGTACGGTCGCACGGGCTGCGGCTGGTCGTCTCCGCGGTCGCCGAGCTGGAGTCGGGGAACCTGGACGCGGCCTGCGAGCAGGGCGTGCGGGCCGTGGAGGTGGCCGGGCGGATCTCGTCCGCGCGGACGACGGAGTACGTCAGGGATCTGCTGCACCGACTGGAGCCGTACGGGGACGAGCCGCGGGTGGTGGAGCTGCGGGAGCGGGCCCGGCCGCTGCTGATGGCTCCGGCCTGAGAGACACCGCACACGGCTGGGCCTGAGAGACAGGCCACACGTTTGAAGGCGTTGTCAGTGGCGCAGTGCACTATCGAGGTGGGAGGTGGTGCGGATGCGCGCGGGTGCGTACGACTGTGACGTGCTGGTGGTCGGCGGGGGGATCGTCGGGCTGTCCACGGCGTATGCGATCACGCGTGCCGCGCCGGGCACACGGGTGACCGTGCTGGAGAAGGAGCCGGGTCCGGCCCGGCATCAGACGGGGCGCAACAGCGGGGTCATCCACAGCGGGATCTACTACCGGCCGGGCTCCCTGAAGGCGCGGTACGCGGTGCGGGGCGCCACCGAGATGGTGAAGTTCTGCGCCGAGTACGACATCGCGCACGCCGTCACCGGCAAGCTGATCGTCGCCACCGAGCGGGAGGAGCTGCCCCGGCTGCACGCACTCGTCCAGCGCGGCCGGGAGAACGGCATCCCGGTGCGCGAGCTGGGGCCCGCGCAGATCACCGAGTACGAGCCGGAGGTGCGCGGACTCGCGGCCATACACGTCGGTACGACCGGCGTGTGCGACTTCGTGGGCGTGGCCCGGCAGCTCGCGCAGGCCTCCGGGGCCGAGGTCCGCTACGGGGCACGGGTCGTCCGCGTGGACCGGCGGCCGGAGCGGGGCGTGGCCGTGCTCACCTCGGCCGGGGACGTCGTCCGCGCGCGCGTGCTGGTGAACTGCGCCGGGCTGTACTGCGACGAGGTGGCCCGGCTGACCGGGGACGAGCCCGGGGTGCGGATCGTGCCGTTCCGCGGGGAGTACTACGAGCTGGCGCGGCCGGAGCTGGTGCGCGGGCTGGTGTATCCGGTGCCGGATCCGGCGTTCCCGTTCCTCGGGGTGCATCTGACCAGAGGGATCGACGGCGGCGTGCACATCGGGCCCAACGCGGTGCCGGCGCTGGCCCGCGAGGGGTACGGCTGGGGGGTCGTACGGCCCCGGGAGCTGGCCGGGACGGTGGCCTGGCCGGGGTCCTGGGTGATAGCCCGGCGGCACTGGCGGTACGGCGCGGGGGAGCTGCGCCGCTCGGTGTCGAAGGGGGCGTTCCTGGAGGCGGTGCGCAGATTGCTGCCCGCGGCGGAGGCCTCGGACCTGGTGCCGGCCCCTGCCGGGGTGCGGGCGCAGGCGGTGCTGCGGGACGGGACGCTGGTGGACGACTTTCTCATCCGGGAGGGGAACAGGGCCGTGCATGTCCTCAATGCGCCCTCTCCTGCGGCTACCGCGAGCCTGCCCATCGGCAGGGAGGTCGGGCGACGCGCGCTGGGCATGCTCGGCTCGCTGTAGTGCCGTCCCAGGGGGGCCCGCCCTCTGGGGCGCCGGCCGGTGCCCACCCGCCACGCGACTCGGCAAGCCGGGAAGGCGCCGTAAAATCGGTCCTACTGTGTCTGACTCCCTGAGCACCCCCGAAGCCCCCCAGCCCGCTGCCGACGCGCCCCGGGCGCACGTCCCCGGTGTGTCCGTCCGGCACAGCCGGGCCAAGGGTGAGCCGCGGTTCCCGGACGGGCCCCAGGCCGATCCCGCCGGGTCGCACTTCGAGCGGCGGATCCGGAGCTTCCAGCCGCGCCGGAGCCGGGTGACGGCCGGGCAGGCCGACGCCCTGCAGCGGCTGTGGCCCAAGTGGGGGCTGGACATCGACGGACAGCAGACCATCGACCCCGTCCAGCTGTTCGGGAACACCCACCCCGTCGTCCTGGAGATCGGGTTCGGCATGGGCGAGGCCACCGCGCAGATGGCCGCCGCGGACCCCGGCACCAACATCCTCGCCGTGGACGTGCACACCCCGGGGCAGGGAAACCTCCTCAACCTCGCCGACCAGAACGCGCTGTCCAACATCCGGGTCGCCAACGGCGACGCGATCATCCTGCTCAGGGAGATGCTGCGGCCCGACTCGCTGGACGGGCTGCGCGTCTACTTCCCGGACCCCTGGCCCAAGAAGCGGCACCACAAGCGGCGGCTCATCCAGCCCGAGTTCCTTTCCCTCGCCGCGACCCGGCTCAAGCCCGGGGCGATCGTGCACTGCGCGACCGACTGGGAGCCGTACGCCGAGCAGATGCTCGAAGTGCTCACCGCTCATCCCGACTTCGAGAACACCCAGGCAGACGGCGGCTTCGCGCCACGCCCCGGGTTCCGGCCGCTGACCCGTTTCGAGGGGCAGGGACTGGACAAGGGACATGTGGTGAACGACCTGCTCTTCCGGCGCGTACCGCACCAGGACCGATAGCCGCACCACGCCCCACAGCCGTACCGGGCCCGACAGCCGTACCGGCACCGAACATCCACGCTGTCCCTCGTCCCTCGTCCCGTCACCGTTAGGGTCGATGCCGTGGCCACCAGTCCTCCGCCGTACCCGACGTACCCCGCCCCCGGCGACGGTGCGCTCCGGCACCCGCACTGGTGGCAGCGCACCTGGGTGCGCTGCGGCGCGCTGGTCACCCTGCTCGCGCTGTCCGGCCTGGTCATCCTCGCGCTGGTGCGCCGGCAGACGGGCACGGACGGGTTCCTCGTCGGGCTCGGTCTGGCCGTGCTGCCGGTGCCGTGGCTGATCGCCGCCTTCCGCTGGCTGGACCGGGTGGAGCCGGGCCCCTGGCGGAACCTGCTGTTCGCGTTCGCCTGGGGCGCGTGTGCGGCGGCGCTCATCGCCATCGTCGCCAACAGTTTCGCGACGAAGTGGATAGCCACCGCCACCGCGGATCCGGCGAGCGCCAACACCCTCGGCGCGACCGTCATAGCGCCGATCGTCGAGGAGTCCGCGAAGGCCGCCGCCGTGCTGCTGGTCTTCCTCTTCCGCAGACGGGACTTCACCGGGATCGTGGACGGGGTGGTGATAGCCGGGATCACCGCCACCGGGTTCGCGTTCACCGAGAACATCCTCTACCTCGGCACGGCCTTCGGGACCGACCAGCTCACCGGCCACCGCGGCATCGCCTCCGTCACCGCCGCCACCTTCTTCGTGCGCATCGTGATGTCCCCGTTCGCGCACCCCCTGTTCACCGTGCTCACCGGCATCGGCTTCGGCATCGCCGCGCTGTCCGCCGAGCGGCAGCGCGTCCGGCGGGCGCTGGTCCCGCTCTGCGGTCTGCTGCTCGCGATGGGCGTGCACGCCTTCTGGAACGGCTCCTCGACCTTCGGCGAGTACGGATTCTTCGCCGTCTACGGAACCTTCATGCTGCCCGCGTTCGGGCTGCTGACCTGGCTCGCGATCTGGACGCGGCAACGGGAGCTGCGGACCGTGCGCGAGGAGCTGCCCGCGTATGTGTACGCCGGGTGGCTGGGGCCGGCGGAGCCGTTCGCCCTGGGGTCGATGCGGGCGCGGCGGCTGGCCCGCCACCACGCCCGGCGGTACTTCGGGGGGCGGCCGGCGGCACGCGCGGTCGCGGAGTACGAGGCCTGCGCCACCTCGCTCGCGTTCCTGCGGCACCGCGGGCGCAAGGGCAAGGCCGGGGCCGGCTTCGCCGTACGGGAGCGCGAGCTGCTGGCGGAGCTGTGGAAGCGGAGGGAGGTTTCCCGGCCGGCGCTGGAGTACGCGGCCAGGGCCTCCGTTCCGGTGCCGGTGCACTGGGCGCCGTACGGCTATCCGGCCGGGTACCCGGCGGTGCCGTATCCCGCGTACAACCCGTACCGGACGTAGGCACCGCCGGATCACGCCGTCGCGGTGGAAAGAGCGGAAGGAAGCCTCAGGCGGAGGCCTCCGTCAGCTGCTTCAGTTCCGTGTCCGTCAGCTTCAGCTCCGCCACGCCCAGCAGTGCCGGCAGCTGCTCCACCGTCCGCGCCGAGGCGATCGGTGCCACGATGGTCGGCTGGGCCGCCAGCCAGGCGAGGGCGACCGTGGCCACGGGGGCGTCGTGGGCGGCGGCGATCTCGTCCAGGGCGGTGAGGACCCGGCGCCCGCGCTCGGACTTCAGGTGCTGCGCGGCCGAGCCGGCGCGGGGGCTGTCGACCGTCGTGCCGGGGCGGTACTTGCCGGTGAGGAAGCCCGCGGCCAGCGAGAAGTACGACACGGCCCCGAGGCCCTCGCGGGCGGCGAGGTCGCGCAGCGGACCCTCGTAGGTGTCGCGGGAGACCAGGTTGTAGTGGGGCTGGAGGGCGACGTAGCGGGCGAGGCCCTCGCGGTCGGAGAAGTCGAGGGAGGCCTGGAGGCGCTCGGGAGTGATGTTGGAGGCCGCGATGTGCCGGACCTTGCCGGCCTTCACCAGCTCGTCCAGGGCGCCGATGATCTCCTCGACCGGGACCTCGGGCTTGTCGAAGTGCGTGTAGTAGAGGTCGATGTAGTCCGTGCCGAGGCGGCGCAGGGAGGCGTCGGCGGCGGCCTTGATGTTGGCCGCGGACAGGCCCTGGTACTCCGGGTGCTGGCTGACCTTGGTCGCGATGACGACGTCGGAGCGGTTGCCGCGGGCCTTCACCCACTTGCCGATGACGGTCTCGGACTCACCGCCCTTGTTGCCCTCGGCCCAGGCCGAGTAGGAGTCGGCGGTGTCCACGAAGTTGCCGCCGGCCGCCGTGTAGGCGTCGAGGACGGCGAAGGACGTCTCCTCGTCGGAGGTCCAGCCGAAGACGTTGCCGCCGAGGGCGAGGGGGAAGACCTGGAGATCGGAGGAACCGAGTGTGCGCAGAGGAGCCATGCCCTGTTTCAACGCCCGTACCAGTGATCACATTCCGCGCAGCAGGACAGCAGGCCGACAGGCCGGGTCAGGGGTTGAGGCCCTTCTCGCGGAGCCAGGTCATCGGGTCGATGGCGGTCGGCTGGCCGCCGGGGTGGACCTCCAGGTGGAGGTGGGGGCCGGTGACGTTGCCGGTGGCGCCGATACGGCCGATCACGTCGCCGGTGTTGACCTTCTGGCCGACGCTGACGTTGATCGAGGACTGGTGGCAGAACCACAGCTCGGTGCCGTCGTCCAGGGTCAGCACGGTCCGGTAGCCGTAGGCACCGGCCCAGCCCGCCTGCGTGACGGTGCCGCTGTGGACGGCCTTGATGAGCGTGCCCGTGGGAGCGGCGAAGTCCAGGCCCGTGTGGTAGCCGGAGGACCACATCGCACCGGGCTGCCCGAAGGTGCCGGTGAGGGTGTACGAGACGACCGGCAGGCTGAACTGCTTGGCCAGCTTGGCCAAGCGCTCCGCCTCGGCCTTCTTCTTCGCGATGGCCTCGGCCTGCTCCTTGGCGGCGGCGGCCTTGGCAGCGGCGGCCTTCTCCGCCTTCGCAGCCGCGGCGGCGCTCTGCTGCTCGGCGGCGGCGACCGCGGCGGCGGTGGCCTTGCTGTCGGCCTGGCCCTGCTGCTGGTCGGCCTGCGCCATGATCCGGTTGCGCAGGGCCTCGCCCGCGTCCGTGTTCTGCGCGTCCTCGGAGGTCATGCCGACCCTGCTGAGCGTGTCCGCGGAGGCGGCCTTGGGCGCGTCCGCGGAACCGTCGTCAAGCAGGGAGTCGACGGAGGAAGGCAGGTCGGGCAGGTCGGGCATCGAGATGGCGACCGGGGGCTTGCCGGAGTTGGCACTGGCGATGCCGCCCGCGCCGACCGCGGCCAGGACGCCGACGCCGAGGACCGTGGAGCTGCGCGCGAGCCCGCCGCGCTGCTTGGCGACGCGGTGCCGGCCGCGGACCGGGCGGACGGAGTCCTCGGTGGGGTTCCACTCCTCCCAGGGGCCCTCCTCGGCCGGGAAGGAACCGTAGCCGAAGGCTTCGGTCTCGCGCTGAGCCGGTATGAACGGGGCTTCTTGGGCAGGCCGGTTGGACGCCACGCGGGCGTACTCCTTTCCTTCCTCCGCCTACCGGGTTAGCTGACGGGTTCGGAGCAGGAAGGTCTCCTACGCGTGGCACTGCCGTGTACTCAGCGAGTTCACGACGGCGTCCGCGCGATTCACCCCAAGGTGGTGGTTCCCCGGTTCCCTCGCGGGATTCGGCGCATGAGCACGGAGCCGCCTCTTGTGACGGCTGGGACGACCGCGCTGCGTTATCGAACGTTAATAGACCCGACTGTCAGATTCCAAGCCGTTCGGCTTGATCATTAATGCTTTCCAGGGCGGCGATACACGCCATTACCGGCTCAAACCGGGCAACTTGACCGGGGTTCAGGAGTCACAGCGTTTTTGATGGTGACTCAGATGTTATGCGGAGGGCGGTCGCCCGATCACCCTGAGTAGTGCGCCCCACAGGCCGTTGAACACTGCAAACACTCAGGGCCGGAACCCAATTCTGGATTCCGGCCCTGAGCCTTCAGTAGCGGGGACAGGATTTGAACCTGCGACCTCTGGGTTATGAGCCCAGCGAGCTACCGAGCTGCTCCACCCCGCGTCGATGTCTCTACTGTACGCCATGTGCGGGGCAGAAAGCACATCGGTTTACTGACCGGTCAGTAGGCGGTCTTATTCGCCGGTCAGCAGATGGCGGTTCGGCGCCATGGCACGCTCCTCGTATTCGGGCAGTACGACGACCTCCACGCCCTGCGCCGACAGCAGTCCGCTCCCGTCGGCCGCCGCCACGAACGTGTCCGGTTCGCTCCAGGCCGTGACCACCCGCCGTACCCCCGCCGCCAGGATCAGCCGCGCGCAGGGAGCCGGCCGTGAGGCGCGGCGGGCACAGGGCTCCAGGCTGCTGTAGACCGTGGCGGCGGGCAGCCTCGGGTCGGCCGGGTCGATCTTCGCCAGGGCCGCCTCCTCGGCGTGGACGACCGGGTCGTCACCCTCGCGCGAGTGGCCGCGCGCCAGCTCGGTCCCGTCCTCGGCGACCACGACCGCGCCCACGCTGAACGCCGTCTCCGAGGGCGGGCACAGCGCCGCCAGCTCGCAGGCGATCCTCATCCAATGCCGGTCGGCGGCCGTGACCGACTGCCCCGTTCCGGGTGCGGTGGGCTCGTAATGCATCAGTACGACGTCCTCGATCCTGCGGGTTTCGGTGAGGCGGAGGCGACCGGCCTGGTACGCGCCCGGGCCGAACAGCCGGGGCGCCTTCGGGTCCCCGACGAGCAGCGGGGCGAGGACCAGCTGGAGCTCGTCGGCGAGGCCCTGCTGGAGGAGCTGGGTGTGGACGGTGCCGCCGCCCTCGACCATCAGGCGCCGTACGCCGCGTACGTCGTGCAGGTGCTCCAGCAGGGCGCGCCAGTCGAGGTCGGGGCCGAGGGCGACGAGGTCGGCGGCGATACCGAGGCTGCGGGCCCGCTCGGCGCCCTTGTCGGTGGTGCAGACGAGCTTCTGGCCGCCGGTGTGCCAGAACCTGGCGCCCGGGTCGAGGTCGCCGGAGGCGGTGACGGTCACCTTCAGCGGATACTCCGGCCGGCCCGCGGCGACACGGGCCGCGCGGCGCTCCGGGGAGTTGACCAGGAGCCGCGGGTTGTCCGCGCGGATGGTGCCGGCGCCGATCAGGATGGCATCGACCGAGGCCCGTATCTCGTCGACCCGGTCGAAGTCGGCCGGGCTGGACAGCAGGAGCCGCTCGGGGCCGGTGTCGTCCAGGTAGCCGTCGAGGGAGACGGCGGCGGACAGCAGCACGTACGGCAGGGGCATCGGCGTCCTCATTCCGGAAGCTGACTTGCTGAGGCTGACGGCAGGGCTCGTCTTGGTTCAAGTTTGAAACAAACTTACACTGGCGGCATGACGACCCGCTGGCTCACCCCCGAAGAGCAGCGCGCCTGGCGCGCCTACATGGCCGCCGCCCGGCTCCTGGAGGACACGATCGACCGGCAGCTCCAGCAGGACGCCGCCATGCCCCATCTGTTCTACTCCGTGCTCGCCAACCTCTCCGACGCGCCCGACCGGCGACTGCGCATGACCGATCTCGCCGAGACGCTGAAGATCACGCGCAGCAGGCTGACGTACGCGGTGACCCGGCTGGAGCGGGACGGGCTGGTGCGCCGCGAGGACTGCCCCTCGGACAAGCGCAGCAGCCTCGCGGTGCTGACGGAGGAGGGGATGGCCGTACTGGAGCGCACGGCACCCGGGCACGTCGACACGGTGCGCGCCGCCCTCTTCGACCGGCTCACCCCGGAGCAGGTACGGCAGCTGGAGGAGATCTGCACGCAGATCGCGGGCGGGCTGCAGGGCGACGACGCCGAGGCCGGGGCGGGTGACGTCCCGTGGCGGCGCCGTTCGTCATGCACGTCGTCCACATCACCGACAACTCCAACTCCATGATTGCTTTAACTTTTAAGCATGAGGTAGGGTCCCTACGAACGACTGCTTCAAATATGAAGCAAACCGCCTCGGAGGGATCCGCATGCCCGACACCCCCGCCGCCACACCGCGCGCCCGCGTCCGGGTACCGCTGCGCTTCCACGACGGCTACAGCGCCGACGCCGAACTCGTCACCTTCCACGGGCTGGCCGACGGCCAGGAGCATGTCGCCGTCGTCCTCGGCGACCCCGCGCCCGGCTCCGTCCCCCTGGTGCGCCTGCACTCCGAGTGCCTGACCGGCGACGTCTTCGGCTCGGCCCGCTGCGACTGCGGACCTCAGCTGCGCGAGGCGGTCGAGCGCATCGCCGACCGCGGCGGCGTCCTGCTCTACCTCCGCCAGGAGGGCCGCGGCATCGGCCTGTACAACAAGCTCGACGCCTACGCCCTCCAGGACCAGGGCCTCGACACCTACGAGGCGAACGCCGCCCTCGGCCTCCCGGAGGACGCCCGCGACTACACGGCCGCCGCGCAGATGCTGGGCGCCCTCGGCATCGGGGAACTGGACCTGCTCTCCAACAACCCCGACAAGGCTGAGCAGTTGCGCACACTGGGAGTCGCCGTACGGGACCGGGTGCCGACCGGCGTCTTCACCACCGCGCACAACGTCCGGTATCTGCGGGCGAAGGTCCTCCAGACCCAGCACACACTGCCCCTGACCGAGCTGACCGAACTGACCGGAATGAACGCGGGCTGACGGCCGGTCCGCCGCTTCAGGGGAGGAACTTCACCTCCGGGAAGGCCGGGCACGGGCCGTCGAGCAGGTGCCCGCGTCGGTGCCGCAGGTGCAGGTCGAAGAATGCAAGGGGGTACGCCTGCTGGATCCGTACCGCCCGGGCCGGAGCGAGGGTGCCGATCCAGCCCCGGAGTTCTTCGTCGCTCATCCCGACCGCCTTCGCAAGCTGCGGGACCAGCACCTGGTCGTCACCGTACGACCAGTGGGTGGCGCCCTCGGCCTGGACGTTGAGCCGCCACCCGCGCAGGTGGGACCAGAACTCGGCGACGCTCGGCTGCGTGGCCCGGGGGAACGCGGCAGTCATCAGCATGAACGGCCGGTCCAGGTCGGTGGTGACCATCGGCTGCATCGGGCCGTCGAGGCTCAGCCCGGCCCGGACGCGCTGGTCCTCGCTCATGACGAAGGCCGTCGCCGTCGCGCCTTTCGACCAGCCGAACATGCCGATGCGATGCGGATCGAGGGCGCCACGCAGGCCGGGCGGCAGCGGTCGGTGTCCGGCGTCGGGGTTGCGCCCGGTGGCAAGGTCCTCGATGCAGTCGAGCACGAACCGGACGTCGGTGGCGAAGTCCCGTGGTGTCAGTGCGGGTTGGTCGAGCGGGACCGTGAGCCGGCCGTCGGGGAACTCGCTGAACGCGTCGTACGTGTGATCCACCGTGACCACCACGTACCCGTGGCTGGCGAGCTCCTGCACCACGACGGTGGTGTCCGCACGGTGATCGTGCGCGCCGTGCGAGAACACGACGACCGGCAGCCGTCCGCCCGTTCGCAGCACCGGGGCGCCCTCGTGGCCGGCCGTGAGCGGCGCCACCGCGACATCGGCCGGCCAGCCCGCCGACGTGGTGAGGATGGCCCGCGTCACGGCAGGGGGCGTCCAGCGGGCGAGCGGATACCGCTCGACGCCCCGGGCGGGGTACCAGACGCTCGCCATCAACTCGCGGTGGTGCCCGGGACCGGCCAGGGGATCAGGGCGTGAAGTGTCGACGAGGTGCAGGGGCACCGTGCCCACCGGGTACGGCCCGGTGGGCACGGGCAGGGTGAGCTGAACCGGGCCCGGGGCGGTCGAAGCCGCCGACGCCTGGCGTGCGATGCCCATCGGCAGGGCGGCACCGACTGCCAGCGCGGCTCCGAGCATGCGACGGCGCGTCGTTCCATCTCGGCCTTCTCGGCCTTCTCGGCCTTCTCGGTTCATGAACGGCGTGGTGGTCACGGACCCTCCCTGGGTCTTCGGACAGAACCGGGCTACGCCCGGCGCCTGGGCACGGACATGAGGTAGGCGAGCACGGCCAGCACGCGACGGTTGTCGTCGTCGGAGGGCGCGAGCTCCAGCTTGGTGAAGATGCTGGTGCTGTGCTTGGACACGGCCTTCTCGCTGATGAAGAGCCGGTTCGCGATGGCGCTGTTGGAGCGTCCCTCGGCCATGAGCTCGAGCACCTGGCGTTCCCGCTCGGTGAGCCCGGACAGGGGTTCGCGTTCGGCACGGCTGCGGCGACCGAGCAGCTTGGTGACCACTTCGGGGTCCATGACCGTGCCGCCCGCGGCGACCGTACGGATCACGTCGACGAACTGGTCGTCGCTGAACACCCGGTCCTTGAGCAGGTAGCCGACCCCTCCGGCCTGGTCGGCGAGCAGCTCCTGGGCGTAGATCTGCTCGACGTACTGCGAGAGCAGCAGAATCGGCAGCCCGGGTATCCGTTCGCGGGCGGACAGCGCCGCACGGAGTCCGTCGTCGGTGTGGGTGGGCGGCAGCCTGATGTCCACGATCGCGAGGTCCGGCCGGAACTCCAGCAGCGCGTCGAGCAGGCCCGGCGCGCTGTCGGTGGCCGCCACGATCTCGAACCCACGCGCCTTCAGGAGCCTGACCAGCCCCTCCCGGAGCAGGAAGAGATCCTCCGCGACGACTACGCGCACGGGACCTCCATGACCACGATCGTCGGGCCCCCGGGCGGGCTGCTGACCGCCAGGATGCCGTCGAAGGCCGCCAGCCGTCGTTCCACCCCCGCCAGCCCGGTGCCCCGGGCGGGATCCGCGCCGCCCACCCCGTCGTCGACCACCTCGATGCGCAGCAGCCCGTCCGCGTGGACCATGCGGATCTGGAGGGCATGCGCCGAGGCGTGCCGGACGGCGTTGGTGACCACCTCGGCGACGGCGAAGTAGCAGGCCGACTCCAGCGGGGCGGCGAGCCGCCCGGGCAGATCGATCTCGGTCTCACACGGCAGGGGCAGGTCCAGTGCGAGCGCCCGGACCGCCTCCCCGAGGCCCCGGTCGGCCAGCATCGGCGGGTGCATCCCCCTGATCAGGCCGCGAAGTTCCTCCAGTGCCGCCGCCGAGGCGACACGGGCCTCCACGACGAGTGCGGCGGCCTCGTGCGGATCGCTGTGGATCATCTCCTCGGCGACCCGGAGGTTCATCCCGATGGTGACCAGCCGTCCCTGTGCGCCGTCATGCAGGTCCCGCTCGATCCTGCGCAGCTCCGCGGCCGCGGAGCTGACCGCATCGGCCCGTGTCTCGGTCAGCTCCACCACCCGCCGGGCCAGCGCCGGGTCCGGCCCCCGACCGAGCAGCCGACCGGCATCCACCAGCACGGTCCTCGGCAGCAGCCACAGCCCGAGGGCCAGCAGCACCGCCCCCTGGATGCCGCCGAGGACCGACGCATGGTGGGCAATCTCCAGGGGGAGGGACGGCGCCGGCCCGGGCGGGGAGCCGAACTTCCGTACCACCACCAGGTGTTGTCCGAACCCGCTCTGGGCGACGTCGTACGCCCCGATCCCCACCAGCCCCAGGACAGCCAGGTTCGCCGCCGCCCTGGGCCACCGCACCAGCCCGGCCACGACGGCCGCCAGCAGCGCCAGCCCCACCAGGTAACCCACCACTGCCGGCCCGATCCCGGTGCCCGGTGACGCGAACTGCCACAGATCGAGACCGAGCAGGTCACCGGTCATCACCACGACGGCGGGCAGCAGCAGGGCCCAGCGCGCGGAGCTCGACGCGCCGGCTCCGGCCAGACGCGCGGGCCTGCCGTTCGCCGGCCGGAGCAGAGCCGCACCGGCGAAGGCGGCGAGCACCGGCACGCACACACAGCCCACCAGGACGTTCAGCAGTGTCTGCCCATAGCCGGCAGAGGAATGCGTGAGCCAGTACGTCCATTCCAGCAGTTCGCCGGTCACCGCCGCGACCACGGGCAGCACCCACCGCCTGGGCACGCTCGCCGAGGTGAGCAGCGCGGTGGCCAGCAGGCCGGCCATCAGCAGCGCCGCCGGGAGCAGCCCGTCGGGTTGCAGATCCGGCACGGTGACGACGTAGCCGCCCGGTCCGGCGGAGTTGTGCAGAGCGAACAGCAGGGTCGGCACACTGCCGTACGCGGCCGTACCCACCAGCCCCGCCACGACCGGCCAGCCGATCCGCCCGGCCGGTCGCGCGGCACGCGCCGGCCGGTCCCGCGCCTGCTCCGCCCTGAACGCCAGCACGGCGCAGACCGCGGTCAACACCACGATCACGCCCGCCGGCCAGGGCGCCCCGCCCACCGGAAACGGCCACATATCCGCCCCTCGCCTCGTCTTCCTGGCCACGCGCCGTGGCCTGGAGATCATGCTGCTGCGAGGGGTCCGGCAAGCACCATGGGCCGAGACCTACTTCTGGGGTAGGCAAACACCTACCCGGCCGGAGAGGCTGATCGGCCGTCAGCGGATCTCGTCGAGCAGGCTCTGGAGCTTCTCCCGGACGGCCAGTGCCTTCCTGCGCAGGGAAGGGCAGCGAACTCCTCCGGCTCGGTGGCCGCCCGGATCACAACTCGTTCGGCGCACGCAGCGCGCACAGAGAGCCGCGCCACGTAACGATGGGCGCATCAGCACGTCTCCGGCCTCTTCGGCCAGAAGCTCGGGCTGCCTCTGACAAGGCAGAGCCGTCACCTCGTCGCCATCCGTCCGACCCGCACTTGTCAGACCCACACCCAACGGAGGCCGCCTTGGGACACGCTGTCGGTGATGTGCTGGGCCTGGCAGCCGGTGTCGCGGTCAGTCCCCTGCCCATCGTGGCGATCATCCTCATCCTGGCCACGCCCCGCGGTCGTCTCAACGGTCCGCTCTTCGCCCTCGGCTGGGTCCTCGGCCTCGCTGTCCTGGGAGGGGTCATGCTCGCCGTGGGAGGCTCGGGCAGCGCCTCCACCCACAAGCACCCGGCCACCTGGGTAGGGGCCCTGAAACTCGCCCTCGGCCTGCTCCTGGTTCTGTTCGGCGCCCGGCAGTGGCGGCGGCGCCCCGCCGACCCCTCCCAGGCGCAGTTGCCGAAGTGGATGGCCGCGATCGACCGCTTCACCCCGCTCAAGATCCTCGGACTCGGGCTCCTGCTGTCGGCGGCCAACGCCAAGAACGCCCCCCTGACCCTTGCCGCCGGTGCCTCGATCAGCTCGGCCGGAATCCCCCTCCCGCAACAGATCGGCGCACTCGCCGTCTTTGTGGTCATCGCCTCGGTCGGCGTACTCGCACCGCTCGCCGTCTACCTGCTCATGGGCGAACGAGCGAAAGGCGTGCTCAGCAACTGGCGAGACTGGGCCACGCGCCACAACGTCGCCGTCATGGCGGTTCTCTTCTTCGTCCTCGGCCTCAAGCTGCTCGGCGACGGCATCGGCATCGTCGCCTCTTGAACGAAGCAGCGCCCGAGCCGACCGAAGCCGACCCGGGCGCTGCGTAGCAGGTCAGAGGGGGTGTCCCCTCTCCCGCAGCCGTAGGCCCTGTGGGACTCGAACCCACAACCAATGGATTAAAAGTCCACTGCTCTGCCAATTGAGCTAAGGGCCCAGGCGATGTTGCCTGTCCGAGCATAGCCGGACGCGGCCGTGTCGCCGATCGGGTATCGGGGACACGGCCGCGTCAGAGTGCAGGATGGGGCGGGTGTGGTCAGTTTTCGGCCGGCTCGGGGGAGGTTCTGGCGGTGCGCGCCGGGTGCATGAACCAGTGGCGGGCCGAGGCCAGCCACCAGGCCGCCGCGAAGCCCAGGACGAACAGGACGGCGACCGGGGCGTAGTTGAAGGTCTTCCAGGTGACCGGGGAGACCTGGGGGAGCATGAAGAGGACGGTGATCACCGCGACCCAGGTCACCGACACGACCCCGACCGGGCGCGACCAGCGGCCCAGGTGCCACGGCCCGGGTTCGAACTCGTCCCCCTTTCGGACCCGCAGCAGGGTCGGGATGACGTACGCGATGTAGAGGCCGATCACCGCGATCGACGTCACCGCCGCGTAGGCCGTCGAGTTGATCAGGTACGGCAGGCCGAGCACCAGGGCGCCCAGCGCGGCCAGCCAGACCGCCGCGACGGGCGTGCGGGTGCGCGGGCTGACGGTGTGCCATACGTGGGAGTACGGGAGCGCGCCGTCGCGGGAAAAGGCGTAGATCATGCGGCTGTTGGCGGTCACCGAGGCCATGCCGCAGAAGAGCTGGGCGCCGATCACGACCAGCAGGAGCAGCTTGCCGGTCGTCGCGCCGAGCGCGTCCAGGAGGATCTGGGCGGGCGGCGCGCCGGTCGGGGACGCCAGCTCCTTGTCGTACGACTGGATCGCGAAGGTGAAGCCCAGCAGCAGCACGAACCCGGCGATCCACGACGTCCAGATCGAGCGGACGATGCCCTTCGGGCCCGCGATCGCCGCGTCGTGGGTCTCCTCCGTCATGTGGGCGGAGGCGTCGTAGCCGGTGAAGGTGTACTGGGCCATGAGGAGGCCGAGGAGCACGACGTAGGGGCCGCTGCTCCAGCCGGTCTCGTTGACGAACTTCGTGAAGACGAAGGACGCCGACCGGTGGTGGTCGGGGACGAACGCCAGCGCCCCGACGATCACCGCGACCCCGAGTACGTGCCACCACACGCTCACGCTGTTGAGGAAGGCGACGATCCGGACGCCGAAGGTGTTCAGCAGGCCGTGCAGGAGGAGGATCGCGGCGAAGAGGAGGACCGTGCGGCCCGGGGTCACCCGGAAGTCGAACTGGAGGTCCAGGTAGGCGCCGAGGAAGGAGGCGGCACCGAAGTCGATGCCCGCCGTCACGGCCACCTGCCCGAGCACGTTGAACCAGCCCGTGAACCACGCCCAGGCCGCCGCCGAGCGGGGCGGCGCCAGCCGGTGGGCCCAGAAGTACAGGCCGGCCGAGGTCGGGTACGCCGAGCAGATTTCGGCCATCGAGAGACCGACGAACAGCGTCATCAGGCCCACTGCCACCCATCCCCAGGTGATCACCGCGGGGCCTCCGGTGACCATCCCGAAGAGGTACAGGGTCAGGCAGCCGGACAGGACCGAGATGATCGTGAAGGAGACGGCGTAGTTCGAGAACGCCGACATCCGGCGGGCGAGAACCTGGGTGTAACCGAGCTGGGCCAGCCGATCCTCGTCCGACAGCCCACTCACTCTGGCGTCATCTGTCATGCCCCCAGCAATTCCCTCGCCGGGGGCGTGACATGCATCACATACAGCTAGAAGCTGACTAAAAGATGCCCTTGTAGCCGCCCCAGCCGGTCGCGATCCGCGTCCGGGCGCTGAACGACCCCTTCCCGTCCCCGTCGTTGCGGTACAGATTGCCCGCGGAGTCCCGCTCGACCAGGTCGTTCTTCCCGTCACCGGTGATGTCCCCGATGCCGACGATCACGTTGTAGGAGGCACCCCAGTCCGAGAAGACCTTCACCCGGTCCTTCAACAGGCCCGTCCCCGTGCCGTCGTAACGCCACAGCGTCCCGGCCTTGTCCCGGGCCAAGACGTCGCCGTAGCCGTCACCGTTCAGGTCACCGGCGCCCACGATCTTCGTGTAGCCGGTCCACGCCGAACGGATCTTCACGCCCGCCTTGAGCCCGCTGGCGCCGTCGCCGGCGAAGAGATACACGTCGCCGGTCGATGCCTTGCGGGCCAGCAGGTCGGTGCGGCCGTCGCCGGTGAGGTCGCCGGGGGCGGTGAGCACGTTGTAGGCGCCCCAGCCCGTGCCGAGGGAGGTGTGGCTGTTCGACGGCGTGTACGTTCCGGAGCACTTGCCCACGTAGCGGCGCAGCTCGCCGCTCGGCATACGCACCAGCAGCTCGGCGCAGCGGTCGGCGCCCATGTCGCCGAACGGGACGGCGAGGATGCCCGCGGGCCAGCCTGCGCCCGTGCTCTTCCAGTCGAAGGTGCCCTTGCCCTCGGTGTAGTGCAAGGTCAGCCCGCCCGAGGAGTTGAGGGTGAGCAGATCGCCGTAGCTGTAGCCCGACAGGTCGTGGTGGCCCATGCGACCGCCGATGAACGAGATCGTCCCGCCGGTGGTGTACGTGCCGGTCCCCTCCGCCGCGGTGGCGGTCAGGGTCCAGGTCTTGAGGCCGTTGTACGCGTACGCGCCCGAGTCGGTCTTTCCGTCCCAGGACAGGTCGATGGCCGCGCCGCTGCCCTTGATCGTGCGCTCGGTGCGGCCCGTGACGTCCTTCACCCTGAAGGTCCAGTCGGCCGGCTTGTTCAGCTGCCAGACGCTGTCCCAGGTGGTGTTCGCGCCGTTGCGACCCTTGGCATCCGCGTACTCGTCGTCCAGGTCCGACTCGATCTTCGCGAGCGGCTGGGTGGGCACCCCGCTCGGCACAATCCGGATCGCCTGGTCCGGGCCGACGTACGCGATGTCGCCGCCGAACTTGTCCACCGTCCACGTCAACCGCCGCTGGTCGGCCGTGGTTCCGCCCGGAAGGTCGGCGACCGCGCGTGCGGCCGCGGCGGTTCCGGTGTGGAAGTCCGTCAGCATCAGCTTGCCGGCACTCCGGTCGTGCTGGACGAGGTATCCGTCGCCGACGAGGGCGGGGCCGGACGGCACCTTGATGTTCTTCTTCGCCGTGCGGTCGTAGACACCCGCCACGCCGGCCGGACCGCAGTTCCAGTAGATCCAGCGGCCGACGACCTGCAACTCCTTGACCGTGCAGGGCGCGCCGGTGGAGACCGTCTGAACCGTCTTCTTCGTCTCCAGGTCGTACGCGGTGACGGCCCCGCTGCCCGGACCGGGGGTCCACAGCAGCGAACCCCACACGGAGGCGGCGGTGACGGCACGGGTCAGCCGCACATCCTCGGTGCGGTACGTGCTCACGGCGTCGACGTACTGCTTGCCGGTGGAGGCGGCGTCGTAGACGAAGTAGCGGCCGGTGGTGTCCACGAACCGGCCGCCGGTGACCGCCGGTTCGTTCCACGAGTGGTACGTGTTCGGGGACGTCCAGATCTCGGCGCGTTCGCTGCCGGTCGGGTCCACGTGGAAGTAGCCGACGTTTCCGTTGCCGGTGGAGCGCAGCGGCACACAGGTCCCGGCGTCGCAGGGCACCCGCTCCAGATGCGCGTCGTTCGCGGAGGTGCCGGCGAAACCGCGGGTGGTCTGCTCCAGGACCGTGGAGCCGTCGGGTGAGATCTGCCGGCCGACGACGTACTGGAGACCGTTCGGGCGCGTCTCGACGGTCGTCAGGAAGCCGCCCGCGTAGTCGATGCCCCACACCCCGTCCGTCTGGACGGGTGTGGGTGCGGTGTCCGCGGCTGCCGGGCCGGCGGTGGTCAGCGAGCCGGCGCCCAGGGCAGCCAGGCTCGCGAGGGTCAGGGCGATCCGGCCGCGCCGGACCAGGGCGGAGCGCGCGTGCACACGCCGAGACAAGGTTCCCTCCCCGGGGAAGCGGGAAAGGCATGGCGGCGGCGAAGTCCCCCAGTCGGCCGCGCTGTCCATGCCAAGTGGAGGGATGCTAGCGCAAAGGGCCCGTACGACCGGAGTCGTACGGGCCCTTGTCAGGTCACTCGGTGTCAGCCGTTGCGCTTCCAGCGCGGCTTGTCCTCGCGGCGGCCGAAGGAGCCGGAGCCGCGGTGGTCGTCACGACGGCCGTAGGGGCGCTCGTGGCCGCCGGAGCGGAAGCCCGGACGGTCGTCGCGGCGGTCGCGGTTGAACGGCCGGTCGCTGCCCCGGTGCCCACCGCGCTCGTCCCGGCGGAAACCGCCGCGGTCGCCGCCGCGGTCGCCGCCGCGGTCGTCACGACGCTCGAAGCCACGGTCGCGGTCACGGTCGAACGGGCGGCGGTCGTCACGGCGCTCGAAACCACGGCCACCACGGTCACCGCCACGGTCGTCGCGGCGCTCGAAGCCACGGCCACCGCGGTCGTCACGGCGCTCGAAGCCGCGGTCGCGGTCACGGTCACGGTCGAACGGACGGCGGTCGTCACGACGGTCGTCGCGGCGCTCGAAGGTGCGGCCACCACGGTCGTCGCGGCGCTCGAAGCCACGGTCGCGGTCCCGGTCACGGTCGAACGGACGGCGGTCGTCACGACGCTCGAAACCACGGCCACCACGGTCACCGCCACGGTCGTCACGGCGCTCGAAGCCACGGCCGCCACGGTCACCGCCGCGGTCCTCGCGGCGCTCGAAGCCGCGCCGCTCCCGGCGCTCGTACGACCCCTCAGCCGCCGGACGCTCCTCGAGCTCGGCCGGCTCCTCCGCCACGGACGCCTCGGTCACGGCCTCCGCCGCGGACGCCTGGGCCTCGGCCACCGCGGCCTCCGGGTCCTCGCCGCGCTCGCGGGCGACCCGGGCGACCAGCCGGTCGGCCTCCTCGCGCAGCTCGGCGGCGCGGCGCTGGGCGCGCTCCAGCTGCTTGGTGAGCTGGGCGACCTCACGCTCGGCCTGCTGGGCGGCGTTGGCGGCGGACTCGGACTGGACCTCGGTCATGGAGCGGGCGCCGGTGATCTCGGCGACCTCCGGGTCGAAGGCGGCGCCGCCCTGGATGATGTGGCGGCCGGCGTCGACGCCCGCGTCCTCCATCAGGCGGAAGATCTGGCGGCGCTGGTGCGGCAGGGACAGGGAGACGACCGTGCCCGTACGACCGGCACGCGCGGTGCGGCCCGCGCGGTGCAGGTAGTCCTTGTGGTCGCCGGCCGGGTCGACGTTCAGGACGAGGTCGATGCCGTCGACGTGGATACCGCGGGCCGCGACGTCCGTGGCGACGAGGACGTTGACGTAACCGTCCTTGAAGTCGGCCAGCGTGCGCGTGCGGGCGCCCTGGGTCATGCCGCCGTGCAGCGCGTCGGCCTTCACGCCCGCCTCGCGCAGCTGCTCGGCGACGCGGTCGGCGCCCAGCTGGGTGCGGACGAAGATGATCGTGCGGCCCTTGCGGGAGGCGATCGCGGCCGTGACCGGCGCCTTGTCCTTGGGCTTCACGATGAGGATGTGGTGGGACATGGTCGTCACCGCACCCTGGGCCGCGTCCACCTCGTGCGAGACGGGGCTGTTCAGGTAGCGGTCGACGAGGGTCTGGATCTCGTTCTCCATGGTGGCGGAGAAGAGCATGCGCTGGCCGCCCGCGGGGACCTGGTCGAGCAGCTCGGTGACCTCGGGCAGGAAGCCCAGGTCGGACATCTGGTCG
This sequence comes from Streptomyces sp. NPDC002676, assembly GCF_053592455.1. Taxonomy (NCBI): domain Bacteria; kingdom Bacillati; phylum Actinomycetota; class Actinomycetes; order Kitasatosporales; family Streptomycetaceae; genus Streptomyces; species Streptomyces sp. NPDC002676. Next base: position 35,999 of record NZ_JBSFVT010000026.1, read on the forward strand.
GCCTCGTCGAGGACGGCGATCTGCACGTCCTCCAGGGAGCAGGCGCCGCGGTTGATGATGTCGCGCAGACGGCCCGGGGTGGCGACGAGGATGTCGACGCCGCGCTCCAGGGCGTAGATCTGGTTGCCCATCGACGTACCGCCGCAGACGACCTTCATCTTCAGGCCGACGACGTCGCCGTACGGCTGGAGGGCGTCGGCGACCTGCATGGCCAGCTCGCGGGTCGGGGTGAGGATGACGGCGCGGGGCCGCTTCTTCTCGGTACGGCCGCCGGCCAGCTGGGCCAGGGTCGGCAGGCCGAAGGAGAGGGTCTTGCCGGAGCCGGTGCGGCCACGGCCGAGGATGTCCTTGCCGGCCAGGGCGTCCGGGATGGTCGCGGCCTGGATCGGGAAGGGGGTGGTCACGCCGTTCTGCGCGAGCTTGCGCACGACACCCTCGGGCAGGCCGAGGTCGGCGAAGGTGATCTGGGGGGTGGTGTCAGCGGCCTCGACGGCCTCGGTGACCTCGGTCGTCACGTCCACGAGCTCGTTGTCGTTCTCGGGCATGACGATCTGATCAGTACTGGACACGGACATGCGTATGCGAAACCTTCCGGAGTCTCTTCGGCACGCGCCCGTCAACTCCGTGCTTCGCATACGACCGCCTCAATGCGGTCCGCCACGGCAAAGGAGAGTACGCGCCACACGGCGCGCTCTGCGGTGGCGCCGGGCAAATGGGATCAAACGATCTACCACCATACGCACCCACCACCCCCGAAGGCAAACCCGATCCCCCGCCCACAGGTGAGACTTCCTTCACTCCGCAGGTCGGCACGCCCGCCCTCCTGCGTCGGCGCGCCCGCCCGCTCACGCCGGGACGCCCGCCGCGGGCGCCGGCTCCCGCTCGACCAGCTGCGGTCCCGTCGCCTCGTGGGCCGAGGAGGACGGCTCGGCCGACGGCGGCTCCGTGCTGGCCGGGGGCGGGGTGGGCGCGGGCGGCTCGGGGGGCGGGGTGGAGGAGGTCGGGGGCGTCGGGTCGGGCTGGGCCGGTGCCGGGTCCCCCGGCTGGACGGGCTTCCCCGACTTCGGCTTCCCCGGCTTTCCGGGGGCCGCCGACGCGCTGTCCGTCCCCGACGGGCTCGCCGAGGCGGAGGCCGACTCCCCGGGCTTCCTCTTCCCGCCGTGCCCGTGCCTGCCGTCGTCCGCCCCGCCGCCCCCGGGACCCCCTCCGCCGCCGACCGGGCCGTCGTCCGGCGCCACCCCGCCGTGCTGCCCCGACGAGTGCGGGGGCTTGGCCCCGCCGGCGTCATCGCCCACGTTCACGCATCCTGCGGCAGTGGCGACGGCCAGTATCGCGACAGCGAGACGGGCGGGTACGTACAAGGGGCGCACGGCGGCCACCTCCGGAGGCAAGGAGAGGATTCAACCTCCCCAACTCCCGCCGCACGCAAGAGGACACGCGCCCCGCCCACATCGCGCACCCGGGTCGCCTCACCCGTACCCCAGCGCATGCAGCCGCGCGTCACCGATGCCGAAGTGGTGGGCGATCTCGTGGACCACGGTCACCTCGGTCTCGGCGACGACGTCCTCCCGGCTGCCGCACATCCGCAGCGTCGGCCCCCGGTAGATGGTGATCCGGTCCGGCAGGACACCTGCGTACCACTCGCCGCGCTCCGTCAGCGGGGTCCCTTCGTAGAGCCCGAGCAGCTCGGGATCCTCGGCGGGCGGCTCGTCCTCGACGAACACCGCGACGTTGTCCATCAGCCGTGTCAGCTCCGGCGGAATCCGGTCGAGCGCCTCGGCGACCAGTTCCTCGAACTCCTCGCGCGTCATCTCCAGCACAGGGCCATTGTCCGGTACGGATGCCGCATATCCACCGTGGGACTTGGGCATACGCGACCAATGGCCCGCACCTCCCTCGCAGCCCTGAGCAGCCTGCTGAACCGGGCCGGCCCCCGAACCGCGGGACCCGGCCCCGCAGGCGCCCCGCGAACGGCCTCCCGGACCTGGAACCGGCCGCCCGCGCCCGCCCCTGGCTGAGCGCGCTGGGCCTGACCGCGGTGGTGCTCGCCGGTGCCTGGCTGGGCCTGCTGATCGTCGGGAACGTACGGGCGTCGGTCGGCCCCATGGACACGACCATGGCGCTGCGCCCCTCCCTCACCGGCGGCACGAGGATCAACGTCTCCCCGCTGGGCGCGCTGACCCTGGACAGCCATGTCGCCCCGGTCCGTCTGGACGTCAACGTCGACCAGCTCGACCCGCTGCGCTCCCAGGCCCTGGTCGACCACCCCGAACGGCTCTCCGGCCTCCAGGACGAGGTCGCCCGGGACGTCGAGCACGGCACGCTCGACCTGGCCGTACGCTCCTGCGTCGCCGTCGTCTCCGGCGCGGCGGCCCTCGGTCTCGCCGTCTACCGCCGCCCGCGCCGGGCGCTCGCGGCCGGCGGACTGGCTTTCGCGCTCCTCGCCGCCTCGGGCGCGTCGGCGTACGCCACCTGGAACCCGGAGTCGGTCCTGGAGCCGCGGTACTCCGGGCTGCTGTCCTCGGCGCCGTCCCTGATCGGCAACGCGCGCAGCATCGTCACCGAATTCGACGTCTACCAGAAGGAGTTGGCCCGCCTGGTGACGAACGTGACGAAGCTGTACGACGTCACGTCCACGCTCCCGGCCTACCAGCCGGACCCGAGCACCATCCGGGTCCTGCACGTGTCGGACATCCACCTCAACCCGGCGAGCTGGAAGATCATCGGCTCGCTCGTGGAGCAGTACAAGGTGGACGTGATCGTCGACTCCGGCGACACGATGGATCACGGTGCGGCGGCGGAGAACGGCTTCCTGGACCCGGTCGCGGACCTGGGCGTGCCGTACGTCTGGGTCCGCGGCAACCACGACTCCGCGGCCACCCAGCGCTACCTGGCGCGCATGAGGAACGTGCACGTCCTGGACGACGGCCGGGCGGAGACGGTCGCGGGCCTGCGCTTCGCGGGCATGGGCGACCCGCAGTACACCCCGGACCGCTCGGTGACCCCCGGCGGGAACGCGGCCGAGGAGCTGGCGGGCGACCGCCTGGCCGCCGGCCTGCGGGACCAGCGGGCGGCAGGCACCCCGGTGGACGTGGCGATCGCCCACGAACCGTCGGCGGCGCGCGAGACGGACGGCACGGTGCCGCTGGTCCTGTGCGGACATCTGCACCACCAGGGCACCGAGATGCTGCGGTACGGCACCCGGCTGCGGATGGAGGGTTCGACGGGCGGCAGCGGCCTGCGCGCGGTGGAGGGCAAGTACCCGGACCCGATCGAGGCCTCGATCCTCTACTTCGACCGCGACACCCGCCGCCTCCAGGCCTGGGACGAGATCAGACTGGGCGGCCTGGGCCTGACGACAGCCGAGGTCAGCCGCCACCTCCCGGAGGAGAACCTGCCAGGTGCGACCCGGCCCCCCACCCCGCCTTCGCCACCGGGGTCGTAAACCGTTTTGGCGATCCTCCCCGCCATCCCATATGCTTCTCACGTCCCCGACGCGCTGAGGAAGCGCCCAGGCGGGCCGATAGCCCTCATCGTCTAGCGGCCTAGGACGCCGCCCTTTCAAGGCGGTAGCACGGGTTCGAATCCCGTTGGGGGCACGCAACACCTTGTGCGACACTGTCGTACGAAAGCTTGGTCCTGTGGAGCAGTTTGGAGTGCTCGCCACCCTGTCAAGGTGGAGGCCGCGGGTTCAAATCCCGTCAGGACCGCTGAGGTTTCACGTGAAACCTCGTGGCTGGGTAGCTCAGTTGGTACGAGCGATCGCCTGAAAAGCGATAGGTCGCCGGTTCGACCCCGGCCCCAGCCACAACCAGAAGGCCCCGTTCATCCGAACGGGGCCTTCGCCGTATAGGCACGGAGTTTCGGCACGGGGGAGGCAGTGATGGCAGAGGACTTCCGCGGCTTCGAGATCGTCCGCCGGGGTTACGACCGCGCGCAGGTGGACGCGTATCTGTCGCAGCTGGCCGCAGGAACGGCACCCGAGGCGCCGCCTGCTTTCGACATCGTCCGGCGCGGGTATGACCGTACGCAGGTGGACGTGCGTGTCGCGGAGCTGCGAGGCGGGGGACGATGAGCCGGGACGAGACCAGGGCCATTCGGGACACCGATCTGGAGAAGGACAGGGCCCGGTACGGGCTGCTGGCGGTCGTCGTCAGCAATCTCGCCATCGCCGGGGTCGCGATCTTCGGCGTGTGGCGGCTCCACGGGGACAGGTCCGTGATCGTCGGCGTGCTGACTGCCGCCTTCACCGCCGTGAGCAGCATGACCACCGCCTACCTGGGCATCAAGGCCGTCTCCAACACCGCCAGGTCGATCGCCCTCGGCGACACATCGGCACGGCAGCAGCAGCACGTGCCGCCTCCGCCGCAGGGGCACGCACCGCCCGCCCAGCGGACCTCGTAAGCCCTGGCCGACGGGCCGGGAGCAAATCGTTCGCCAGTGATTTCCCTGAGGTGAGATCCTGGAACGCGTATGTCTACGCATCCCGCCCCCGCCCTCGGCACCCTTGCCTCCCGCCTGACCGAGCTGTCGCTGCGCGACGCACACCGGCTCGGCAGGCGGCTCGAAGGTGCGCGCAAGATCCGCAAGCCGGAGGCCCGTGCCGCCGTCCTCGCCGAGATCGAGGGCGAGGTCGGCAGGGCCGAGGCACAGATGGAGGGGCGCCGCACCCGCGTGCCCGCCATCACGTACCCCGAGCAGCTGCCCGTCAGCCAGAAGAAGGACGTGATCGCCGAGGCCATCCGCGATCACCAGGTCGTCATCGTCGCCGGCGAGACCGGGTCCGGAAAGACCACGCAGATCCCGAAGATCTGCATGGAGCTGGGCCGCGGCGTGCGCGGCATGATCGGGCACACCCAGCCCCGCCGTATCGCCGCCCGGACCGTCGCCGAGCGCGTGGCGGAGGAGCTGCGGACGCCTCTCGGCGAGGCCGTCGGCTGGAAGGTCCGCTTCACCGACCAGGTCAACCCGGACGCCACCTTCATCAAGCTGATGACGGACGGCATCCTGCTCGCCGAGATCCAGACCGACCGCGAGCTGCGCGCCTACGACACGATCATCATCGACGAGGCCCACGAGCGGTCCCTCAACATCGACTTCCTGCTCGGATACCTCGCGCAGCTGCTGCCGCGCAGGCCCGACCTCAAGGTCGTCATCACCTCCGCGACCATCGACCCCGAGCGCTTCTCCCGGCACTTCGGCGATGCCCCGATCGTCGAGGTCAGCGGGCGTACCTATCCGGTCGAGGTCCGTTACCGGCCGCTCCTCGAAGAGGACTCCGAGGACGCCGACCGGGACCAGATCACCGCCATCACCGACGCCGTCGAGGAGCTGATGGCGGAGGGGAAGGGCGACATCCTCGTCTTTCTCTCCGGCGAGCGGGAGATCCGGGACACCGCGGACGCCCTGGAGAAGAAGAAGTACCCCCGCGCCGGAGGCGCTAATTGGCAGGGCACCGAGGTCCTGCCGCTCTACGCCCGGCTCTCCCACGCCGAGCAGCACCGGGTCTTCCAGCCGCACACCGGGCGCAGGATCGTTCTGGCGACCAACGTCGCCGAGACCTCTCTGACGGTCCCCGGGATCAAGTACGTCATCGACCCCGGCTTCGCCCGCATCAGCCGCTACAGCCACCGCACCAAGGTCCAGCGGCTGCCCATCGAGGCGATCTCGCAGGCCAGCGCCAACCAGCGCAAGGGCCGCTCCGGCCGTACCAGCGACGGCATCTGCATCCGGCTCTACTCCGAGGACGACTTCCTCGCCCGCCCAGAGTTCACCGACCCCGAGATCCTGCGGACGAACCTCGCCTCCGTCATCCTGCAGATGACCGCGGCCGGACTCGGCGACATCGAGAAGTTCCCCTTCATCGACCCGCCGGACCACCGCAACATCCGCGACGGCGTCCAGCTGCTCCAGGAGCTGCACGCGCTGGACCCGGCCCAGAAGGACCCGCGCAAGCGCCTCACCGACACCGGCCGCAAGCTGGCGCAGCTGCCCGTCGACCCCCGCCTGGCCCGCATGGTCCTGGAGGCCGACAAGAACGGCTGTGTCCGCGAGGTCATGGTCATCGCCGCCGCGCTGTCCATCCAGGACCCGCGCGAGCGCCCGGCCGAGAAGCAGGTCCAGGCCGACCAGCAGCACGCCCGCTTCAAGGACGAGACCAGCGACTTCCTGGCGTACCTGAACCTGTGGCGGTACATCCGCGAGCAGCAGAAGGAACGGGGTTCCAGCTCCTTCCGCCGGATGTGCAAGCAGGAGTACCTGAACTTCCTGCGCATCCGTGAGTGGCAGGACATCTACACCCAGCTGCGTACGGTCGCCAAGCAGATGGGCATCCACATCGAGGAGCCCTCGGCGGGTACTGACGCCCCCGCCGACCGCATCCATGCCTCCCTCCTCGCCGGCCTCCTCTCCCACATCGGGATGAAGGACGTGAAGGACGGCAACAAGAACGAGTACCTGGGCGCCCGCAGCGCCAAGTTCGCGATCTTCCCGGGCTCGGCGCTGTTCCGGAAGCAGCCCCGGTTCGTGATGTCGGCGGAGCTGGTGGAGACGAGCCGGCTGTGGGCGCGGGTCAACGCCAAGATCGAGCCCGAGTGGGTCGAGCCGCTGGCCGACCACCTCCTCAAGCGGACGTACAGCGAACCGCACTGGGAGAAGGACCAGGCGGCCGTCATGGCGTACGAGAAGGTGACGCTGTACGGCGTCCCGATCGTCGCCCAGCGCAAGGTGAACTACGGCCGGATCGACCCCGCGGTCTCGCGTGAGCTGTTCATCCGCAACGCGCTGGTCGAGGGCGACTGGCGTACGCACCACAAGTTCTACGCGGACAACCGGAAGCTCCTCAGCGAGGTCGAGGAGCTGGAGCACCGGGCCCGCCGCCGGGACATCGTCGTGGACGACGAGACGCTCTTCGACTTCTACGACCAGCGGGTGCCCGAACATGTCGTCTCCGGCGCCCACTTCGACTCCTGGTGGAAGCGGAAGCGGCACGAGCAGCCGGACTACCTGGACTTCGAGCGGGAGATGCTCATCCGGGAGTCGGCGGAGGCGGTCACGAAGGCCGACTATCCGGACAGCTGGCGGCAGGGGCAGCTCAAGTTCCGGGTGACGTACCAGTTCGAGCCGGGCGCGGACGCGGACGGTGTAACGGTCCACGTCCCGCTCCAGGTCCTCAACCAGGTCACCGACGAGGGCTTCGACTGGCAGATCCCGGGCCTGAGGGAGGAGCTGGTCACCGAGCTGATCCGCTCCCTCCCCAAGCCCATCCGCCGTAACTACGTGCCCGCGCCCAACTATGCGAAGTCGTTCCTGGAGAAGGCGGTGCCCCTTCAGGAGCCGCTGACGGTGACGATGGCGCGGGAACTGAAGCGCATGGTCGGCGTGCCCTTCGAGGCGGACGACTTCGACTGGGCGAGGGTCCCCGACCACCTCCGGATCACCTTCCGGATCGTCGACGAGCGGCGCCGCAAGCTCGCGGAGGACAAGGACCTGGAGGCGCTGAAGCTGCGCCTGAAGCCGAAGGCGAGGCAGGCTCTCTCCCAGGCGGCGGCAGCGACCGCTGAACGCCAGGGCGGGGAGTCCCTGGAGCGCAAGGGCCTGACCGACTGGACGATCGGGACCCTCACCCGGGTCTTCGAGACGCGCCGGGCCGGGCAGCCGGTGAAGGCGTACCCGGCGCTGGTGGACGACGGCGACACGGTCTCCGTACGCCTCTTCGACACGGAGGCGGAGCAGGCGGAAGCCATGTGGAAGGGCACGCGCCGGCTGATCCTGCGCAACATCCCGGTGAACCCGGCGAAGTTCGCCTCGGAGAAGCTGACGAACGCCCAGAAGCTCGCCCTGTCCTCGAACCCGCACGGCTCGATCCAGGCGCTGTTCGACGACTGTGCGATGGCGGCGGCGGACAAGCTGATCGCCGACTTCGGCGGGCCGGTGTGGGACGAGGAGTCGTACCGGAAGCTGTACGACAAGGTGCGCGCGGAGATCGTGGACACGACGGTCCGTACGGTCGCCCAGGTGCAGCAGGTCCTGGCGGCCTGGCAGGCCTGTGAGCGCCGTCTGAAGGCCGTGCGCAGCCCCGCGCTGCTGGCGAACCTCACGGACGTCCGCAAGCAGCTGGACGCCCTTGTGAAGCCCGGTTTCGTGACGTGGGCGGGGATACGCCGCCTGCCCGACCTGATGCGCTATCTGGTGGCCGCGGACCGGCGCCTGCAGCAGATGCCGACCGGGGTCCAGCGGGACACCACCCGCATGGAGAAGGTCCACGAGATGCAGGACGAGTACGCCTGGCTCCTGGAACAGCTGCCGCAGGGACGGCCGGTGCCGCAGCAGGTGCTGGACATCCGCTGGATGCTCGAGGAACTGCGGGTCAGCTATTTCGCCCACGCGCTGGGCACGGCGTACCCCGTCTCGGACAAGCGGATCGTGAAGGCGATCGACGCGGCCGTCCCGTAATCACCCGTGTACAGGGGGTGAGTTCGACCAGGGCCCTCACCCTCCTGTACAGTCCTTCTCGCAGCGCAACGCAGCAAGCCAAGCGCCGCGAAACCTGGTCCTGTGGAGCAGTTTGGAGTGCTCGCCACCCTGTCAAGGTGGAGGCCGCGGGTTCAAATCCCGTCAGGACCGCACAGTAAGGAAGGGCCCCCGAATCGGGGGCCCTTCTGCTGTTCCCGGCGCAGCCGTCCTCGGGGTTGACGGTGGCACGTTCGCTCGGTACCTAGAAACCAGGCCCCCCGTTCCCCTGTGCGGCCCCCGGAGGTGGCGTATGGCGGCATCGGTCAGGCATGAGACGCGGGCGCTCCTGAGGGCCCATCTGTCGGCCGCCTCGTCCTATCGGCACCTGACCCGCCGCTGCCCGATCTGCCTTCACCTGCAGCGGCTGGCGATGGACTCCGTCCCGCACGCCCCGGAGCGCCCCGAGGGGGAGGCCGGCGGGGACGAGAGTCCGCGTAGCGCGTGAGCGGACGGCGGCCCCAACACCCTTGTGTGCGTGGGACGCTGGAATGCGCGGTTCCACTAGCGCACGTCAGGCAGAGGCAGCAAGGCGCCGCTCGTGTGACGGGAGTCACCGAACCAGTTTTTGAAACTCCCGCTTTTACCCCTGCCCTACAACAGGTCAATTTAATATGTGCAATTGCACGGCGCTCGCGGCATCCCCTGCCACACCCGCCACTCCCGTCACCAGCACACACGCCCAACGCGCAGGCCCGGCACACAAAAAGATCGCGCTGGACCCGGCGGAGTCCAGCGCGATCGACGACGCACCCTGTGTCGCTTGCCTTGAAAGTCTTGTTCGGCTCGGGCGTGGGTCCTGTTGGGGCAGTTCCCGCGTCGCTTGGAGCTAGGGTTTCGGGCGCCTCGGCCGGATGGGGGACCAGCCGCTTTGCCCGGTTATTCGGTTGTTCAGGCCTCGCTGCGCTGCTGCGGGATACCCGCGAGCAGAGCGCGAACCTCGGCCTCGCGGTAGCGGCGGTGCCCGCCGAGCGTACGGATGGACGTGAGCTTGCCGGCCTTCGCCCACCGCGTGACCGTCTTGGGGTCGACGCGGAACATGGTGGCGACCTCAGCCGGGGTCAGCAGCGGCTCGGCATCAGGGGTGCGAGCGGTCATGAGCGGCCTCCTCGGGAGAACCGAACCTTCTCGGTTCTTTCCTCTAAATTCTGCACCTTGACCCGCGTTGCCCGAAATGGCGGACGCGAGTCGAGTCGGTTATAGGACGAACGGCTTGTCCTCGGCACTACAACTACACCATCTGTCCAGCCGCGTCGGCCAAACCGATGGAATTGCCCTCCCAGGTGTTCATCAGCGACGGAAGCCGATGGACCATGCCATAGCGGACAGTCACGCCACTGTGACGATCAGTCACAGGACGATCAGGAGTCACCAGACCCCCCAAAGCGTGCAATGCTGAGATTCCGCCCATGGTGGAGCATAGTTGGACGGACGGGACCCTCCCCGGGCCCCTTGTCCTATTTTGGCATGAGGGGCGGCAAGAGGCGCAAGAGCCGCGTAAGTGCCGTCCATCACCCTTGAGACAAAAGCCCGGATCGGGACCTACGTCCCGTCAGGTGGTCTAAGTGCGTAGACGGTACGCCGTTCGATGCCATTTCGACCGTGATGCACGTCACTTTGCGCGACTCAGTTCGACTCAGTTCGCGGAACGCAGGTCCCGCACCGCCCGCCACCGCTCCACCAGCCGCGCGTACGCCTCCCCCGCGGCCGTGCCGTCGCCCTGGCTCAACGCCTCGATGCCGGCGGCCACATCCGCCGCCGAGTGGTCGTCCTCCAGTTCGCCGGCCGGCACCACGTGCACCAGGCCGCCGTAGTCCAGCTCCACGAGCGCGCGCGGGTGGAACTCCTCCAGCCAGCGGCCGACGTCCACCAGGCCGTCGATCAGCGGCCCTTCCCCGACCGTGTCCTTCAGCGTGCGCAGCGCCCGCGCCACCCGCCGCCGGGCCTGCACCATCGGCGTGCGGTACCGCAGCAGCGGCGGCACCTCGCCGGTCCCCTTCTCGTACCGGCGCTCCTCGTCGGAGACCAGCACGAACCAGTTCAGCGGCACCTGCCAGGTGGCGGTGCGGATCCACGGGCGGGCGTCCGGGTTCCGGGCGAGCCAGCGCTCGTAGTCCTGCGCGGCCTGGTTGCGCACCACCTCCGGCAGCACCGCGTCCAGCAGCGGCGGCGGCAGCTCCGCGGTGAGGTCCTCCAGCGCCAGCCAGCCGCGCAGCCGGGTCCGCCAGGGGCACACACAGACCACCCCGTCGGTCTCCAGCACGAAGGCGTCGCCGCTCTCCTGCACCGGCACCGCGATCGGCGGGGTGGGCAGCAAGTCGGCGAGGGAGCGGCGCAGTTCGTCCTGGTACGAGGGGCGGTCGACGCGGCGGGCGTAGCGCGCCCAGTGGGTGCGCTCCGGCTCCGGGAAGGCGGCCAGCGGCTCGTAGACGCGCAGGTACGCGGCATAGGGGACGATCACCGAGGACACCTTGGGCACGCCTGCTCCCTCCCCACCGGACCCGCCGCTCAACCACTGCAGATCGTGCCACGGTCATGCGTGCACAAGCGGCTCGCGAGGGTGATCCTGAACACTGGGCCCATGGCGGGTGACCGCAGGCTCTACGCTCATGCCACGGCCTCCGCCACCTGTACGGGAGCCGCTCCCCACCCGCCGCTACTTACTCAGGAGTCACCACAGTGACCGACGTAACTGGCGCACCTGCCGACGTCCTGCACACCCTGTTCCACTCGGACCAGGGCGGCCACGAGCAGGTCGTGCTCTGCCAGGACCGCGCCAGCGGCCTCAAGGCCGTGATCGCCATCCACTCCACCGCCCTGGGCCCCGCCCTCGGCGGCACCCGCTTCTACCCCTACGCGACCGAGGCGGAGGCCATCGCCGACGCCCTCAACCTCTCGCGCGGAATGTCGTACAAGAACGCCATGGCCGGCCTGGAGCTCGGCGGCGGCAAGGCCGTGATCATCGGCGACCCGGAGCGCGACAAGACCGAGGAGCTGCTCCTCGCCTACGGGCGCATGGTCGCCTCGCTCGGCGGGCGCTACGTCACCGCGTGCGACGTCGGCACCTACGTCGCCGACATGGACGTCGTGGCCCGCGAGTGCCGCTGGACCACCGGCCGCTCCCCCGAGAACGGCGGCGCCGGCGACTCCTCGGTGCTCACCGCTTTCGGTGTCTACCAGGGCATGCGCGCCTCCGCCCAGCAGCTGTGGGGCGACCCCTCGCTGCGCGGTCGCAAGGTCGGCATCGCGGGCGTCGGCAAGGTCGGCCACCACCTGGTCCGGCACCTGCTCGACGAGGGTGCCGAGGTCGTGATCACCGACGTGCGTGCGGACGCCGTGCAGCGGATCCTCGACCAGCACCCGGGGGTCACGGCCGTCGCCGACACCGACGCCCTGATCCGCGTCGAGGGGCTCGACATCTACGCCCCCTGCGCCCTGGGCGGTGCCCTGAACGACGACACCGTGCCGGCGCTCACCGCCAAGGTGGTCTGCGGCGCGGCCAACAACCAGCTCGCCCACCCGGGTGTGGAGAAGGACCTCGCCGACCGCGGGATCCTCTACGCGCCGGACTACGTGGTGAACGCGGGCGGTGTCATCCAGGTCGCCGACGAACTGCACGGGTTCGACTTCGACCGGTGCAAGGCGAAGGCCGCGAAGATCTTCGACACCACGTTGGCGATCTTCGCACGTGCGAAGGAAGACGGGATTCCGCCGGCCGCCGCGGCCGACCGGATCGCCGAGCAGCGCATGGCGGAGGCCCGCGCCGCGCGCTGATTCGTACAGCTGAGCGGTACCCGCCGGCGGGAACTTAGAGAGAACTCTCACTTCCACCGGCGGGTCGGGCCCCAAGAAGTGGTTAAAATCGGCACTGACCAGCAAGGACAGGGCGCCTTGACGGTCCTGTGCACACGCGCGTAGTGCGGGCGACGTACCGTATGGGCGCGGGCTCAGGTACCGTGGAAGCCCTACGGACCGGCCTCTCTACGGAGGGTCCGTTCCGGATCATGAACGCGTGTCAGACTCTGGGGCCATCGAGCCCCTGTCACCGAGGGGGTCGAGCCATGGGGCGCGGCCGGGCCAAGGCCAAGCAGACAAAGGTCGCCCGCCAGCTGAAGTACAACAGCGGTGGGACTGACCTGTCACGTCTGGCCAGTGAACTGGGCGCATCGACTTCGAACCAGCCGCCGAACGGCGAGCCGTTCGAGGACGATGAGAACGACGAGGACGATCTCTACTCTCGTTACGCCGACCTCTACGAGGACGACGACGAGGAAGAGGACGACAACGATCCTCACCAACAGCATCGTCGCGGCGCTTGACCTTGCAGTGACCAGTCCGGTCGGTGGCAGAGCCACCGACCGGTTTCTGTGCTGTCTGCACGGTCACCGTCCGCCGGATCAGGCGGCGGCGCCTTTAGATTGAATACGTCCCCACCAGCTCGGCGCCCGTCTCCTTGTCGCCCCGCTCGGTGATCTCGCCGGCCACCCAGGCGTCGACACCGCGGTCGGCCAGTGTGGCCAGGGCCGCGTCCGTGGACTCCTCGGGGACGATCGCCATCATGCCGACGCCCATGTTGAGGGTCTTCTCCAGCTCCAGGCGCTCGACGTTCCCGGTCCGGCCGACCAGGTCGAAGATCGCGCCCGGGGTCCAGGTGGAGCGGTCCACGGTGGCGTGCAGCTCGTCCGGGATCACACGCGCCAGGTTGGCCGCCAGCCCGCCGCCGGTGATGTGGCTGAACGCGTGCACGTCCGTCGTGCGGGTCAGCGCCAGGCAGTCCAGCGAGTAGATCTTCGTCGGCTCCAGCAGCTCCTCACCGAGGGTGCGGCCCAGCTCCGCGATCTCCGCGTCCAGGGACAGGCCCGCGGTGTTCAGCAGGACGTGGCGGACCAGGGAGTACCCGTTCGAGTGAAGCCCGGAGGCCGCCATGGCGATCACGGTGTCACCCTTGCGGATACGATCCGGGCCCAGCAGCCGGTCGGCCTCCACGACGCCCGTACCGGCGCCGGCGACGTCGAAGTCGTCCGCGCCCAGCAGGCCCGGGTGCTCGGCCGTCTCGCCGCCCACCAGGGCGCAGCCGGCCAGCACACAGCCTTCCGCGATGCCCTTGACGATGGCCGCGACCCGCTCCGGGTACACCTTGCCGACGCAGATGTAGTCCGTCATGAACAGCGGCTCGGCACCGCACACCACGATGTCGTCCATGACCATGGCGACCAGGTCGTGGCCGATGGTGTCGTAGACACCCAGCTGCCGGGCGATGTCGACCTTGGTGCCGACGCCGTCCGTGGCGGAGGCCAGCAGCGGACGCTCGTAACGCTTGAGGGCGGAGGCGTCGAAGAGCCCGGCGAAGCCGCCGAGGCCGCCCAGGACCTCGGGGCGCTGGGTCTTCTTCACCCACTCCTTCATCAGCTCTACGGCGCGGTCGCCCGCCTCGATGTCGACTCCGGCAGCCGCGTAGGAAGCACCGGTGGAACGGCTCTCAGACATTGCCTGGGATCTTTCGGGTTGGTTTCTACGGGGCTTACGGGCGACGGATCGCGTCGGCCGCGGCCGTGGCGGCCGGCCCGGCGGCCAGCTCGGTCTCCAGCAGCTGCTTGCCGAGCAGCTCGGGGTCCGGCAGCTCCATCGGGTACTCGCCGTCGAAGCAGGCGCGGCACAGGTTCGGCTTGGCGATGGTGGTCGCCTCGATCATGCCGTCGATGGAGATGTACGCCAGGGAGTCGGCGCCGAGGCTGGTGCCGATCTCCTCGATGGTCATGCCGTTGGCGATCAGCTCCGCGCGGGTGGCGAAGTCGATGCCGAAGAAGCAGGGCCACTTCACGGGCGGCGAGGAGATCCGGATGTGGACCTCGGCGGCCCCGGCCTCACGCAGCATGCGCACGAGGGCCCGCTGGGTGTTGCCGCGCACGATCGAGTCGTCCACGACGACCAGGCGCTTGCCCTTGATGACTTCCTTCAGCGGGTTCAGCTTGAGCCGGATACCGAGCTGGCGGATGGTCTGCGAGGGCTGGATGAAGGTGCGGCCGACGTAGGCGTTCTTGACGAGACCCGCGCCGAACGGGATCCCGCTCTCCTCCGCGTAGCCGATGGCGGCCGGGGTGCCGGACTCCGGGGTCGCTATGACCAGGTCGGCCTCAGCGGGGGCCTCCTTGGCGAGCCGGCGGCCCATCTCCACGCGGGAGAGGTACACGTTCCGGCCGGCAATGTCGGTGTCCGGGCGGGCCAGGTACACGTACTCGAAGACACAGCCCTTGGGCTTCGCTTCCGCGAATCGCGACGTGCGCAGACCGTTCTCGTCGATGGCGACGAACTCACCCGGCTCGATCTCGCGGACGAAGCTGGCGCCGCAGATGTCCAGGGCAGCGGACTCGGAGGCCACCACCCAGCCGCGCTCCAGGCGGCCGAGGACCAGCGGGCGGATGCCCTGCGGGTCGCGGGCGGCGTAGAGGGTGTGCTCGTCCATGAAGACGAGCGAGAAGGCACCCCGCACCTTCGGGAGGACCGCGTGTGCGCCCTCCTCGATGGTCAGCGGCTTGCCGTCCTCGTCGACCTGGGCGGCCAGCAGGGCCGTCAGCAGGTCGGTGTCGTTGGTGGCCGCGACCCGGGTGGAGCGGCCGTTGGTGTCCTTCGGCAGCTCGGCGACCATCTCGGCGAGCTGCGCCGTGTTCACCAGGTTGCCGTTGTGGCCGAGCGCGATCGAACCGTGCGCGGTGGCGCGGAACGTCGGCTGGGCGTTCTCCCACACGGAGGCGCCGGTGGTCGAGTAGCGGGCGTGACCGACCGCGATATGACCTTGGAGCGAACCGAGAGAGGTTTCGTCGAAGACCTGGGACACGAGGCCCATGTCCTTGAAGACAAGGATCTGGGAGCCGTTGCTGACCGCGATTCCCGCGGATTCCTGACCCCGGTGCTGGAGGGCGTAGAGCCCGAAGTACGTGAGCTTTGCGACCTCTTCGCCCGGAGCCCAGACACCGAAGACGCCGCAAGCGTCCTGGGGGCCCTTCTCGCCGGGAAGCAGATCGTGATTGAGTCGACCGTCACCACGTGGCACGGCACCGAGTGTAGGCGAGGTCGACCACTGGTCCGAATTGGGGATACGCACCCGTAACGGATCACGACTCGGTGACCATCTTGGCGGTTTCTCGGTTTCCGCAGGTCAGATGGGGTGAATCAGCGGGCGGACCCCCCACGGGGCACCCTCTGCAACGTCCTGCCGGGCGTCTTCGCCGCGTGCATGAGTGAGGCGTCGCACATCATTCGGGCGCGCCATGGCTGAGGTGGACGAGGTCGCCGTCGCTGTCGGTGAGCGTCAGCTTGCCGTCGTCGACCCGGGCGGTGAGCGTGCCGGTGGTGAGGGTGCGGGCGAGGGCGCGCTCGAAGTCCATCCGCTCCCGGCCGCAGGCCATCTTGGTCGTACGGAGGTCCCCGAACGTGATCCGGTCGCCGTGTACGGCGGCCTGGGCGCTGAACAGGTTGCAGCCGAGGTTGCCGGCCGCCTGGCCGTCGGCGTCGATGCGGAGGCGGGGGGAGCCGGAGGCGGGCGCGGGGTGGATGACGCCGTCGGCGGTGACGCTGTCGACCCGCCACTCCACGCCGGTCACGGGTTCGGGTACGGCCACGGCACCACTGTCCGCCCTTCCGCCGCCGCAGGCCACCACGAGCGGGAGAAGGAGCGCCGCCGCCATCGGAACTGCGCATCGTATGTACCGCTTCATACGCATTCGACGTACCCCTTGGGACGCCGGTTCCCTCAGGCCATCAGCGGCAGCAGCCCCCCGATGTCCGCACGCTCCCCGCTGGCGCTGACCTTGGCCTCGTCCAGTGCGTCCTTCCAGGCCACGCGCCCGGTGGCGAGCCGCACCCAGGTCAGCGGGTCGGTCTCCACGACGTTGGGCGGGGTGCCGCGGGTGTGCCGGGGCCCCTCGACGCACTGCACGACGGCGAACGGCGGCACGCGCACCTCGGTGGAGCCGCCGGGCGCCTTGAGGGCGAGCGCGTCGGCGAGCAGCCGGGTGGCGGCGGCCAGGGCCTGCCGGTCGAACGGCACGTCGAGGCCCGGGACGGCGGCGTTGAGGTCGTCGGTGTGGACGACGAGTTCGACGGTCCGGGTGACCAGGTAGTCGTCCAGGGGCATCGCGCCGACGCTGGTGGCCAGCAGCCGGGTGCCGGGGTGCTCGTCGAGCAGGGCCCGCAGGCTGCTCTCGACGTGGGCGAGGTACGCGTCGACGTCGGGGTGGTCCGCGGCGAGGTTCCGCGTGAAGTCGTCGATGGCCGCGGCGTTGACGGCGGTGCCGGAGGGCCACTCGACGAGCGTGACGTCCTGCTTCGCCGGGGCCGGCGCGTCCAGCGCGCGGTGGACGGCGGTGACCGCCATCCCGATGTGCACGGCCAGCTCCCGTACGGTCCACTCCCCGAGCCGGGTGGGCAGCGCGAGCTGCTCCGGGGTGAGGCCGCGGACGGCCTCCCGTACGTTGCCGAGCTGGGCGAGGACCGCCGCGCGGGTCTTGGCGGGGTCGTAACTGCGGGCACGCTTCCTGGCCGGGGGCATACGGGCGAGCCTATGCCTTCACGGCGTAGCCCTTCAGCCCGTTTTCCACCAAGTCGAAGGCGCGCCGGGCCCGTTCGGCGGCGTCGGCGGCGACCTGGTCGGGGGTTTCGCCGTCGTCGATGCGGCGGTGGTGCTCCTCCACGAGCGCGGTGCGGGTGATGTTGAGCGTGGCGGCGGCGATCAGGGCCAGCGTGGGGTCGCCGGTCTCCTCGGTGAGCACGACGGCCAGTTCCCGTGCGCCGCGCTCGGAGGCGACGTACGCACGCTCCCTCAGGACCGGCGTGGCCAAGATGACCTCGCGGATCCGGCGGGCGAACGGCTCGGCGTTCAGACCGACCGACGGGTCCCGCGCCTCGATCATCTCCAGGAACTGCCTGCGTACGGCCGCCACCGCGGACTCGCCCGGCGCCCGCTCGCGCACGGCACGGGCGGCATCGGAGAAGTGCTCCTCCATCGGCCGGAAGACCAGGTCCTCCTTGCTGCCGAAGTAGTTGAAGACAGTCATCTTGGAGACCTCGGAGGCATCGGCGATCTCCTGCACCGAGACCGCGTCGAACCCCTTCTCCGCGAACAGACCGATGGCGGTCCGGTAGATCCGCAGCGCGGTCTGCCGCTTCTTGCGCTCCCGAAGCCCCATCACCTCAGCCATGCGGGCACCTTACCAAGGCGAAATTTAGGCCAGGATGAAATCTGAGCCGAGAAAAAACATTGACTCGGTACACGCATGGGGGGCATGGTGCTGCCCATGACCGACACCCAGCGCAAAATCGGCTTCCTCGTCTGCCTGATCACGATCGTCCTGGCCGTCCTGGACACGCAGATCGTGTCCGCCGTCACCGTCCCGATCGTCCGGGACCTCGACCCCGGCCACGGCATCGACAAGATCCCCTGGCTGGTCAGCGCGTTCTCCCTGGCCTCGGCCGCGATGCTCCCGCTGTACGGCAGGCTCTGCGACGTCATCGGCGCCAAGCCCGTCTTCCTCGGCGCCCTCGGCGCCTTCCTCACCGGCTCGGCACTGTGCGGCGCGGCTCCCTCGATGGGCTGGCTGATCGCCTCCCGGGCCGTACAGGGCCTCGGCGCGGGCGGGTTGATGAGCGTGACGATGGTCGTCATCGCCCAGCTCGCGGGCCCCAGCGACAGGACGGGCAAGGGCGCCGGCACCGGCGGGATCGTCGCGGGCGGCGGCATCGCCGTGGGCCCCTGGCTCGGCGGCTTCCTCGCCGACCACGCGAGCTGGCGCTGGGCGTTCTACGTCAACCTGCCGCTCGGCATCGCCGCGCTCGCCACCGCCGTGGTCGTCCTGAAGCTCCCCCGCCAGGCCGCCGGCCGCGCGGTCGACTTCACCGGCGCCGCGCTAGCCGCCACGTTCTCCACCGCGCTGCTGCTGGTCACCGAGTGGGGCGGCAAGCAGTATGCCTGGACGTCCCCGCAGGTCATAGGCGTGGTCCTGGCCTCCGTCCTGGCACTCGGTCTCTTCCTGCGCCGCCAGTTCACCGCCGCCGAACCCATCCTGCCGCCCTCGCTCTTCCGCATCCCCGAGCTGCGCCTGGGCTTCGCGGTCCAGGGCCTGATGGGCGCGGCCATGACCGGCGCGATCTACTACGTGCTGGTCTACCTCCAGCTCGTCCGCGGCATCACCAGCTCCTCCGCCGGTCTGTATCTGATCCCGATGGCGGCGGGCATCATGGCGGTCGGCATCGCCACCGGCCGGCTCACCGAACGCGGCTGGTCCGAGCGGACGTTCGTGATCAGCGGCTGCGTCGTCGGTACGGCCGCCTTCCTGCTGCTGGCCACCACCGGCACCCACACCTCCCTGTGGCAGCTGCGCGCGGCCCTCCTGCTGGTCGGCCTCGGCTTCGGCCAACTCCTGGGCCAGCTGATCCAGTTGGTTCAGCAGGCGGCCCCGCGCCACCAGCTCGGCGTGGCCACGACCTCGATCCGCTTCTTCCAGACCCTCGGCACCGCCCTCGGCGCCGCCCTCTTCGGCACCCTCCTCAACCGCCTCTACGACGGCCCGGGCGACGTGGGCTCCCTCGCCGGCCTCAGCGGCCCGGAGCGCGCGGCGGGCGTGACGGCGTACGTCTCCGCGATGGACACGGTGTTCCTGTGCGGAGCCGGGTTGATGACCCTGTGCCTGCTCCTCGCCCTGCGACTGCCGAGGTCCCACGGGGTACGCCCCGCTTCGGAGCCGGAGTCACCGGTTGAGGGCCCCCGGCTGCCTTCCACCAGCCCAGCCTCGCAGTGACCGGCGGGCGGACCGACGGTCACTGACAAACGCCTCGCACGAAATCTGCCCAGGCCTCCGGCGGGAGCATGAGCGCCGAGCCGGGTCGATGCGTACCGAGAGGGCAGGGCGAAGCGTCGAGGTCACCTCGTACGACTCGGACACCGACCGACGGCGGTCCGGACCGGCAGGGTCGGTGGCTATCGCGACATCCACACCGCGAAGTTCGGCGAGAAGGTGTCCCTCCCCGACCCGATGAACATCGAGCTCGACACCGAGATCCTCAAGAACTACGTCCGCCGAGCCGGCAGGCCGAGAAGGCCCCACCCGGAAGCGTGAATCCGGGTGGGGCCTTCATATCTCCCTGGCTACAAGGGACTTACGCCAGCAGCGCCGGGATCGTGCCCTCGTGGGCCTCGCGCAGCTCCGTCAGGGAGAGGGCGAACTCGCCCTGGATCTCCACCGCGTCGCCGTCCACGACACCGATGCGGGTGACCGGGAGGCCCCGGGCGCCGCACATGTCGTTGAAGCGGACCTCCTCCGAGCGCGGCACGGCGACGATCGCGCGGCCGGCCGACTCGGAGAAGAGGAAGGTGAAGGCGTCCAGGCCGTCCGGGACGACCAGGCGGGCACCCTTGCCACCCAGCAGGGCGGACTCGACCACGGCCTGGACCAGACCGCCGTCGGACAGGTCGTGCGCGGAGTCGATCATGCCGTCGCGGGAGGCGGAGATCAGGATCTCGGCCAGCAGGCGCTCGCGCTCCAGGTCGACCTGCGGGGGCAGACCGCCGAGGTGGTCGTGGACCACCTGGGACCAGGCCGAGCCGCCGAACTCCTCGCGCGTGTCGCCGAGGAGGTAGATCAGCTGGCCCTCCTCCTGGAAGGCGACCGGCGTGCGGCGGGCCACGTCGTCGATGACGCCCAGGACCGCCACAACCGGAGTCGGGTGGATCGCCACCTCGCCCGTCTGGTTGTAGAGCGAGACGTTGCCGCCGGTGACCGGGGTGCCCAGCTGCTGGCAGGCGTCCGCCAGGCCGCGGACGGCCTCCGCGAACTGCCACATGACCGCCGGGTCCTCGGGCGAGCCGAAGTTCAGGCAGTCGGAGACGGCGAGCGGCTTGGCGCCCGTGGTCGCCACGTTGCGGTAGGCCTCCGCCAGCGCCAGCTGCGCGCCCGCGTACGGGTCCAGCTTGGCGTAGCGGCCGTTGCCGTCCGTCGCGATGGCGACGCCGAGACCGGTCTCCTCGTCCACGCGGATCATGCCGGAGTCCTCCGGCTGGGCGAGGACGGTGTTGCCCTGCACGAAGTGGTCGTACTGCTGGGTGATCCACTTCTTGGAGGCCTGGTTCGGCGAGCCGACCAGCTTCAGGACCTGCTGCTTCAGCTCCTGCGCATCGGCGGGCCGGGGCAGCTTGTTCGCGTCGTCGGCCTGGAGGGCGTCCTGCCAGTCCGGGCGGGCGTACGGGCGCTCGTAGACCGGGCCCTCGTGCGCGACCGTGCGCGGGTTGACGTCCACGATCTTCTCGCCGTGCCAGAAGATCTCCAGCCGGTCGCCGTCCGTCACCTCACCGATGACCGTGGCGATGACGTCCCACTTCTCGCAGATCTCCAGGAAGCGCTCGACCTTCTCCGGCTCGACGACCGCGCACATGCGTTCCTGCGACTCGCTCATGAGGATCTCCTCGGGCGAGAGCGTGGAGTCGCGCAGCGGGACGTCGTCCAGGGTCACGCGCATGCCGCCGGAGCCGTTCGACGCCAGCTCGCTGGTGGCGCAGGACAGGCCGGCCGCACCCAGGTCCTGGATGCCGACGACGAGCTTCTCCCGGAAGGCCTCCAGGGTGCACTCGATGAGGAGCTTCTCCTGGAAGGGGTCGCCGACCTGGACGGCCGGGCGCTTCGAGGGCTTGGCGTCGTCGAAGGTCTCGGAGGCGAGGATCGAGGCGCCGCCGATGCCGTCGCCGCCGGTCCGGGCGCCGTACAGGACGACCTTGTTGCCGGCGCCGGAGGCCTTGGCCAGGTGGATGTCCTCGTGCCGCATCACGCCGATGGCACCCGCGTTGACCAGCGGGTTGCCCTGGTAGCAGGAGTCGAAGACGACCTCGCCGCCGATGTTGGGCAGACCCAGGCAGTTGCCGTAGCCGCCGATGCCCGCGACCACGCCCGGCAGGACGCGCTTGGTGTCGGGGTGGTCGGCCGCACCGAAGCGCAGCGGGTCGACCACGGCGACCGGGCGGGCGCCCATCGCGATGATGTCGCGGACGATGCCGCCGACACCGGTGGCCGCGCCCTGGTAGGGCTCGACGTACGACGGGTGGTTGTGCGACTCGACCTTGAAGGTGACCGCGTAACCCTGCCCGACGTCCACCACGCCCGCGTTCTCGCCGATGCCGACGAGCAGCGCGTCGCTCTGCGGGGCCTTCTCGCCGAACTGGCGGAGGTGGACCTTGGAGGACTTGTACGAGCAGTGCTCGGACCACATGACCGAGTACATGGCGAGCTCGGCGCCGGTCGGGCGGCGGCCCAGGATCTCGACGACCCGCTCGTACTCGTCCTTCTTCAGGCCCAGTTCGGCCCAGGGCAGCTCGACGTCGGGGGTCGCGGCGGCGTGCTCGACCGTGTCCAGAGGGGTCTTGCTCATGCGTTGACCAGCTTCTTGAGGATCGAGGTGAAGAACGGGAGGCCGTCGGTGCGGCCCGTGCCGATCAGCGGCTCGACGGCGTGCTCGGGGTGCGGCATGAGGCCGACGACGTTCCCGGCCTCGTTGGTGATGCCGGCGATGTCCCGCAGCGAGCCGTTGGGGTTGAAGTCCAGGTACCGAAAGACGACCCGGCCCTCGGCCTCCAGCTTGTCGAGCGTGTAGGAGTCGGCGACGTACCGGCCGTCCATGTTCTTCAGCGGAATGTGGATCTCCTGGCCCGCCGTGTAGTCGCCGGTCCAGGAGGTCTCCGCGTTCTCCACCCGCAGCTTCTGGTCGCGGCAGATGAAGTGGAGGTGGTCGTTGCCGAGCATCCCGCCCGGGAGGAGGTGGGCCTCGGTGAGGACCTGGAAGCCGTTGCAGATACCGAGGACCGGCATACCGGCCTTCGCCTGCTCGATCACGGTCTCCATCACGGGCGAGAACCGGGAGATGGCCCCGGCCCGCAGATAGTCGCCGTAGGAGAAACCGCCGGGGAGCACCACGGCGTCGACCTGCTTGAGGTCCTTGTCCTTGTGCCAGAGGGCGACCGGTTCGGCACCCGCGAGGCGGATCGCGCGCCGGGTGTCCTGGTCGTCCAGGCTTCCCGGGAAAGTGACGACGCCAATACGAGCGGTCACTTCGCCGCCTCCGCGACTTCCGCGGCCTCTTCCACCCGAACGGTGAAGTCCTCGATCACGGTGTTGGCGAGGAAGGATTCCGCGAGATCGTGGATGCGGGCGAGCGCGGCCTCGTCGACCGGTCCTTCAACTTCCAGTTCGAATCGCTTTCCCTGACGTACGTCAGAGATCCCGTCGAAACCCAGGCGCGGCAGCGCACGCTGGACCGCCTGGCCCTGGGGGTCGAGGATCTCCGGCTTGAGCATGACGTCGACTACGACGCGTGCCACTGGCACTCCCGGTGTGTGGTGCTGAGCAGGTTCCTTCAGACTACCCGCACAAAATTTCTACGCGAGTAGAGTTGTAGGAAACTACGTGATGGGCATCACGATCGGGTGACGAACGGTTGCCGCCATGAAAAGTTCTGGGAAAGTTCCCCCGACCCCTGCACCGCGCGTATTGCACTGGGACACGCGGACGGATTTAGCAGGGCTTCACTTTGCATTGCCGGGCACTGTACAAATGAATTGGCAATAGCCGATACTCGGCACGTCATCGCCGGTGAGCTGTATCGACGTGCCGCACGAAGGGACCGATATTCGTGGCGCAAAAGGTCGTGGTCACTCTCTTTGACGACATCGACGGCTCGGAAGCGGCGGAAACGATCGCCTTCGGACTCGACGGCAAGTCGTACGAGATCGACCTGAACGAATCCAACGCCAAAAAACTGCGCAAGGCGCTCGCGCCCTACGTGGAGGCCGGCCGCAAGCGTTCCCGCTCCGGCAAGGCGTACAAGCAGACCGAGGTCGCCCCCGACCCGGCGGCCGTCCGCGCCTGGGCCCAGGCGAACAAGATGGACGTACCGGCGCGAGGCCGCATCCCGAAGAAGGTCTACGAGGCGTTCAGCGCCGCGCAGTGAGCCCGTGAGCCCGCGAAGGGGCACCCCTCAGGGTCCGTCAGCGGGCCCTGAGGGCCGTCCACTTGGCCGCGCGGGCCGCCCGCCCCGGCCGCCCGCGGGCCCGCCCGGACAGCCGACTTGCGCTACCCCCCTGCTGATCAGCTAATGTCTGGGACACGCCGAGGGGCGAGGCCGGAAGGCCGGATCCCACGGAGTACATGCGGGTGTAGTTCAGTAGCAGAACATCCCCCTTCCAGGGGGAAGGCGCAGTGTGCAATTCCTGTCACCCGCTCTGGCACCGGTCGTCACGACCACTCTTGTGGATCAGGTAGGCTGGTGCTCGCACCGATCGGTGGGAGCCGGTCGGGGGCAGTGCGGACGTAGCTCAGTTGGTAGAGCGCAACCTTGCCAAGGTTGAGGTCGCGAGTTCGAGCCTCGTCGTCCGCTCGGGAATGAGACCCCGGTCCACTGGACCGGGGTCTTTTCGTGTGCCCTGTACCCGTCTGACATTTGTCATGCCGGGTGATGACACCGCGCACTGCTGTTCCGGCCCGGGCGCCGGGACGCTGAAGGCATGAACACCAACGAACACGAGCACGTGATCGAGGTCACCGACCTCAGGCGTGTCTACGGGGGCGGGTTCGAGGCCGTACGCGGAATCAGCTTCTCCGTGACACGCGGGGAGATCTTCGCCCTGCTGGGCACCAACGGCGCGGGCAAGACGTCGACGGTCGAACTGCTGGAAGGCCTCGCGGCACCGGCCGGGGGCCAGGTCCGCGTCCTCGGCCACGACCCCTACCGCGAGCGGGCCGCCGTACGCCCGCGGACCGGGGTGATGCTCCAGGAGGGCGGCTTCCCCTCCGACCTGACCATCGCCGAGACCGCCCGGATGTGGGCGGGCTGCACGAGCGGGGCCCGGCCCGAGACAGAGGTACTGGAGCTGGTCGGGCTGGACCGGAAGGGCGACGTACGGGTCAAGCAGCTGTCCGGTGGCGAGCGGCGGCGCCTGGACCTGGCGCTCGCCCTGCTCGGCGACCCCGAAGTGCTGTTCCTGGACGAGCCGACGACCGGGCTCGACGCCGAAGGCCGCCGGGACACCTGGGAGTTGGTGCACGGCCTGCGGGCGGCGGGCACGACCGTGCTGCTCACCACGCACTACCTGGAGGAGGCGGAAGGCCTCGCCGACCGGCTCGCCATCCTGCACGAGGGGCGCATCGCCGCCTCCGGAACCCCGGCCGAGGTCACCGCGGGCCGGCCCTCCCGGATGTCCTTCGAGCTGCCCGACGGCTACTTCCTCGGCGACCTGCCGCCCCTGGCCGACCTCGGTGTCTGCGGGCACGAGAGCGACGGCCGCCTCGTACGGCTGCGCACCCGGGAGCTGCAGCGGACCGCCACCGGGGTACTGGCCTGGGCCGAGCGGGCCGGGGTCGAGCTGCGCCGGCTCGATGTGCGCTCGGCCTCGCTGGAGGAGGCGTTCCTCGGGATCGCTCGGGAGCAGGAGGCCATGGCATGAGCACTCTCGCCTGGGCACCGGCGGGCAGGCGGCTGCGAGCGCTGGCCCGCGCCGAACTCGCCCTTCTCGGCCGCAACCGCAGCGTCGTCCTCACCGCGCTCGTCTTCCCGCTCGCCCTGCCGTTCAGCGTGCGGCCGGCCCTCGACCAGATCGACCTGAAGAAGGAAGGGCTCGCCGTCGGCGCGGTGATGATGACGGCCGCGATCGGCTTCTCCTTCCTCTTCGCCGTCTACACCTCCCTGGTCAACGCCTACGTCGCCCGCCGCGAGGAACTCGTCCTCAAACGGCTGCGCACCGGCGAACTCTCCGACGCCGAGATCCTCACCGGCACGGCCCTGCCGGCCGTCGGCCTCGGCCTCGCCCAGGCGCTGCTGCTGTGCGCGGGCTGCGCGGCGCTGCTGCACGCCGGGGTGCCCAAGGCGCCGTACCTGACCCTGCTGGGGCTGGTGGCGGGGCTCGTGCTGAGCGCCGCGCTGGCCGCGCTCACCGCGTCCTTCACCCGAAGCGTGGAGAGCGGACAGATCACCGCGCTGCCGCTGGTGTTCTTCTCGATGATCGGCTCCGGCATCGCGATCCCGACCGAGGTCCTGCCCGACCGGCTCGCCTCCGTCTGCGAACTCCTTCCGCTGTCCCCCGCGATCCGGCTGGTGCGCGGGGGCTGGACCGGCCAGTTGAGCGCGTACGAGGTGCTGGGCGCCGTGGCGACCACGCTGGCCTGGACCGTCGCGGCGGTGTTTGCTGTACGGCGGTGGTTCCGGTGGGAGCCGCGGCGCTGAGCACGGGGGCACACATGGTCGGGTGGATACGGCGGTGGCAGCAGCGGCACTGGGGAGAGCGGAGCAAGGCCGAGCGGGTCGAGCTGTTCAGCCTCCTCACCTGGTACTGCACGGTCTGGTTCATCATGTTCTGCTGGCTGCTGCTGCCCATGGTCGGCGGCCTCACCTACCGGCCCGTGTCGGTCGGCCTCGGCGCCCTCTTCATCCTCGTGGGGATCCTGCAGTGCGCCGTCTCGAACCGGCTCACCCGGCCCGCGCTCGACCACTACCTCGGGCGCGCCGAGCTGCCGGCCCGCGCGCACCGCACACCGGCCGTCCTGCTGGGGCTGGGGGTGGCGCTGCTCGTGGCGCTCGCCGGGCTGGACGCGGCCGGCCCGATGGCGGTCCGGTTCGCGATCGGTGGCTTGGTGCTGCCTTTCGTGCTGGTCTACGGGCTCACGGTCCCGGTGCGGGTGCTCCTTCGCCGCTCGGCGGTGTTCACGGTTGTGCTCACAGCCGCCATCGGGCTCGCCGATCACGACGGCCTGGGCCTGGTGGCGACCGGCGCGATGACCGTCTCCCAGGTGGCCTTCGCCCTCCTCGCCGGCCGCTGCGGAGCCTGGACCCTCGCCGTGCTGTGGGAGGCGGAGCGCGCCCGGGAGATCGAGGCCCGGCTCGCCGTCGCCGAGGAGCGGCTGCGGTTCGGACGGGACCTGCACGACGTGCTGGGGCGGAACCTGTCCGTCATCTCCCTCAAGAGCGAACTGGCCGTGCAACTGGCCCGGCGCGGGCGGCCGGAGGCCGTGGAGCAGATGATCGAGGTGCAGCGCATCGCGCAGGAGTCGCAGCGGGAGGTGCGCGCCGTCGTACGCGGGTACCGGGAGGCCGACCTCGGTGCCGAACTCATCGGCGCCCAGGGGGTGCTGACGGCCGCCGGTATCGACTGCGAGGTGACCGGGGAGCCCGGCGGGCTGCCGGCCGAAGTGCAGTCGGCGCTCGGCTGGGTGGTACGGGAAGCCGTCACGAACGTCCTGCGGCACGGGGACGCCGAGCGGTGCACCGTGGGGCTGCGGGTGCTTGAGAGGCGTGCGGTGCTCACGGTGGAGAACGACGGGGCGTCCGGGGCCCCCGACGGGGGTGGGGGTTCCGGACTCGTCGGACTGCGGGAGCGGCTGGCCGTGCTCGACGGAACGCTGGAGGCGGGAGCCGTCGGGAAGGATCGGTTCCGGTTGGTGGCGGAGGTGCCCTTGACGGGAGTGAGAGGAGTGACGCGATGAGCTCGCCGGTACGGCTGTTGCTCGCCGACGACGAGCATCTGATCCGGGGCGCGCTGGCCGCCCTGCTCTCGCTGGAGGAGGATCTGCTCGTCGTCGCCGAGGCGGCGAGCGGGCCCGAGGCGCTGGCCATGGCGCGGGCCCACGAACCCGACGTGGCCGTGCTGGATCTCCAGATGCCGGGCGCGGACGGTGTGAAGGTCGCCACATCTCTGCGCACCGAACTGCCCGGCTGCCGGGTGCTGATCGTCACCGGTCACGGGCGGCCCGGCCACCTCAAGCGGGCCCTCGCGGCGGGTGTGCGCGGATTCGTCCCGAAGACCGTCAGCGCCCAGCGGCTCGCCGAGATCATCCGGACCGTGCACGCCGGAAACCGTTACGTCGACCCCGAGTTGGCCGCCGACGCAATCTCCGCCGGGGACTCACCGCTGACCGCTCGGGAGGCCGAGGTGCTGGAGCTGGCGGCCGACGGAGCGCCCGTCGCGGAGATCGCCGAGCGGGCCGCGCTGTCGCCGGGAACCGTCCGGAACTACCTCTCCTCGGCCGT
This sequence comes from Streptomyces sp. NPDC002676, assembly GCF_053592455.1. NCBI lineage: Bacteria > Bacillati > Actinomycetota > Actinomycetes > Kitasatosporales > Streptomycetaceae > Streptomyces > Streptomyces sp. NPDC002676. The sequence continues at coordinate 63,563 of NZ_JBSFVT010000026.1, forward strand.
CACGAAGCTCGGCGCGGAGAATCGTCATACAGCGATACGTCTCGCACGCGAGCGAGGTTGGGTATAGTTGGCCTCGCGCCACGGCGCAACGCGGACGTAGCTCAGTTGGTAGAGCGCAACCTTGCCAAGGTTGAGGTCGCGAGTTCGAGCCTCGTCGTCCGCTCCACAGCAAAGGCCCCGGTCATCGACCGGGGCCTTTCTCGTGCCTCAGCTCCAGCTGACGCCCGTGAGCCGCTCGTACGCTTCCACGTACTTCTGCCGGGTCGCCGCGACGACCTGCTCGGGCAGCGCCGGCGGGGGCTGCTCGCTCTTGCGGTCCCAGCCCGACTCGGCCGAGGTCAGCCAGTTCCGGACGAACTGCTTGTCGTACGAAGGCTGCGTGCGGCCCGGCTGCCACTGGTCGGCCGGCCAGAAGCGGGAGGAGTCCGGGGTGAGGACCTCGTCGGCGATGACGAGCGTGTCGCCCTCGAAGCCGAACTCGAACTTGGTGTCGGCCAGGATGATCCCCCGCTCGCGGGCGATGTCCCGGGCGCGGGAGTACACGGCGAGGGTCGCCTGGCGCAGCTGGGCGGCGGTCTCCGCGCCGACCTGGCGGGCGACCTCCTCGTAGGAGACGTTCTCGTCGTGCTCGCCGACCTCGGCCTTGGTGGCCGGGGTGAAGATCGGGCCGGGGAGTTCGGAGCCGTCGACCAGGCCCTCGGGGAGGGCGAGGCCGCAGACGGTGCGGGACTCGTTGTACTCGAGCAGGCCGGAGCCGGTGAGGTAGCCGCGGGCCACGCACTCCACCGGGACCATCTTCAGGGACTTGCAGATGAGCGTGCGGCCCTGCCAGTCGGCGGGGGCGCCCTCGGGCAGCTCGGTGCTGAGGACGTGGTTGGGGACCAGGTCGCGCAGCTGGTCGAACCACCACAGGGAGAGCTGGGTGAGCACGCGGCCCTTGTCCGGGATCTCCGTGGGCAGCACCCAGTCGTAGGCGGACATGCGGTCGCTGGCGACCATCACGAGGTCGCCCGCCTCGTTCTGGTACAGCTCGCGCACCTTTCCGGTGTGCAGGTGCACCAGGCCCGGAACCTCGATCGGCTCGGGCTTTTCTACGAATCCGGACACGGTTCCTCCCCGTGGTTCTGTCCAAGTGCCTCGATTCTCCCTTATGCGGGCGATCGGTTTCGGCCAGGGGGCCGGTGAGCTGTGCGACGGTCAGTCGCGTTTGCAGATGCGGTCCAGCAGATTCGCCGTCGCGCGCTGGATCCGGGGGTCCTGGTGGCCGGGGCGGTCCAGGGCCGGGGACCAGGCGAAGGTGCCGGAGGCGAACACCCAGGCTCCGGAGGGGGCGCGGTAGAGGGAGGTCTCCTGGTGGCGCTGGGTGCCGGCGGTGTCGGTGTAGGGGGAGTGGGAGAGCAGGATCCGTTCTTCGTGCGCGGGCAGCGGGGTGCGCGGGAAGTAGCGGTCGGCCTCGCCGGCGACCAGGCCCTCGATCGCGTCGCCCTCCTGCGCGCCGGTGGCCTCCCACAGCCAGTGGCCCGCGTTGCGGACGATCAGCGGGTGCGGCTCGGGCACCCGGCCCGCGTACTGGATGCCGATCAGCCGCTGCTCGGGCCGGTCGATCTCGCGCCACAGCACCGGCCTGCCGGGGCCCTTGCGCTTGCGGCAGGTCAGCAGCCGGTCGGGGGCACCGGACGGGGAGGGTCCCAATTCCACGTGCCAGTACATGGTGTTGGCGGACAGGAAGACCAGCGAGGTGCCGTGGTCGCGGGCCTGCTCGACCGCGCGGCGCATGGCCGTCGACCAGTACTCGTCGTGGCCGGGGAAGACCAGGCCCCGGTAGCGGGTGGGGTCGACGCGGCCGGCGTGCAGATCGCGGGCGTCGGCGTAGGCGAGGTCGTAGCCGTAGCGCTCGGCCCAGCGGATGAAGTCGTAGGCGTGACCGACGTGCAGGGGCAGGCCCGCGCCCGCGTACGGGCGGTCGAAGGAGACGGTGGTCGCCGCGTCGGCCTCGCCGAGCAGCCGCCCCTTCTCGTCCCAGGCGTGGTAGAGGCTGGCGCCTGTGTGGCCGTCCTCCGGGTAGAGGTTGTACGCCTGCCAGGTGATGTCGGGCAGCAGCAGGAGCAGGTCGGCGGGGTGGTCGTCGCGGACCGTGAACGGCACGTGGGAGCGGTAGCCGTCGGCGGTGGTGAGGACGGCCACGTAGGCGCCGATGCTCCAGTAGGAGGGCACCTGGAGGCGCCAGGACAGCCACCAGTGGTGGCAGGAGACGGTGCGGTCGGCGGTCAGCGGCGGGGGCTGGACGATGCCCGAGAGCCGGGGGCTGGTGGTGATCTTGGACGCGCCGTCGCCGCCGTAGTGGCCGATCCGGTAGACGTCGACGCTGAACTCCTGCGGCGGGTCGACCGTGATGTGGAAGTCGATCGCCTCGCCGGGCCGGACGGTGCCGGTCGCGGTGAAGCCCTTGATCTGGCGGTGCACGTCGTCGGCCGAGCGCGGTCCGGGGGCGCTGCGCGGCGCGGGTACGCGCGGGTGGTCACCGGTGAGCTGCTGCGGGTTCGGGTCAACGTACCAGGGGACGACGTGGCCGGTGTCGTCGAAGTACGTCTCGCTGCCGCGCAGCCAGGGCACCGGGCCCTGGCCGAAGGGGTCTGTGACGGCGTGCGCGAGCGCTCCGGACTCCCAACGGCGGATGTGGTCCGAGGCCATGGGCCCTCCCCTCCCTCATGCCCCCGTGTGCTCGTGGTGCTTCTCGGTCGCGCTGTCGTATGTCGCAAGCCATTGCCAGGTGCGTGGCCGGTCCCAGCACATCACATAACGCACGGGTACGGTCACTATTCGTTGCGAATAGACCGGAATTGGAAGTCACTGCTCCGCCTACGCGGCTCGGGGCGGGTCAGACGAGGCGCACCGGCTTCTCCGGGCGTATGCCGGACGCGGCCAGCCAGTCGTGCAGCGGGCCCGGGTCTCCCTCCTCGATCAGGCTGAGGACCCTGGGCGTCAGGTCGGCGGCCCGCTCGCCGTCCAGCAGCAGCGCCGGGCCGTCGAGCCAGTCCAGGCCGGGGGCCGCGCCGGCGGTGTCGACGGCCGCGCAGCACACCAGCGCGGTCACGTGGTCGGCGAGGAGTTCACGGGCGGTGCGCGGGGTCTGGAGCGGGAACAGCGGGAGGGCGCCGTCGTCCCACAGGGAGCCGCCGGGGCCCTGCCCGGGTGCGGTGGCGCCGCTCGGCGCGGCGCCCTCCTCCCGGGCCAGTGCGGCACTCAGCCCGGCGGCGAGGGCGGCGCTGCGCTCGGTGGCGGGGTCGGTGCACTCGCCGTCGTCGCCGTCGTACTCCCCGTCGCGGTCGTACGCCTCGTCGGTCTCGGCGGTCTGCTCAGCCCCGTCGGTCTCGTCTACGGCGGCCTCGTCGACGGCGGCCTCGTCCCCGGGGTGCTCGTGGGCGGCGGGGCCGGGGGCGGGTTCCGTGAGGTGGTCCATGACGCGGGCCAGGGTGGCACCGCCCGGGTCGGGGGCCGTGGGGTCGGGGGAGGGGCGGACGCCGAGGGAGTCCAGGACGCGGTGCAGACGGGCCGCGTGGGCGCGCCAGGTGCGGTCCACGACCTCCTCCGGATAGGTCTGCCAGTCCACCGGCGCCCAGTCCCGGCCGGGCTCGGCGGGGCCTCCGTGGAAGAGGCGGGCGGCGAGCAGGGAGATGGCCTCGTCCACCGCGCCGGGCTCCTCCAGCAGGTCGCACGCGGGCCGTTCGCCGAGGCGGGAGGCGAAGCCCTCGGCGAGCCGGTCGCGCCGGGACAGCTCGGTGAGCGCGGCCACCACGCCGGCGTCCAGCCGGGCCGGCCAGCGGCCCATGCGCCAGGCGGGCAGCGCCACCCTGGTCAGCAGCCGGTCCCAGCCGGCGTACGCCAGCCCGACCTGCTCCTGCGCGACGATCCGCAGGCCGTAGTCCACCGCCTGCGCGCGCTCGGCCGCGGCGGCGGCGACCCCGCGCTCCATCTGCGCCGCGTGCTCCCGGCAGCCGCGCAGCAGCAGCCGGGCCACCGCGCCGACGGCCGCGCACACCCAGCGGGCCGGCGGGCGGCGGCCGGGGGCCGCGGCTACGGCCACGGCCGCGTCCAGCCCGCGGACGAAGCGGCGGGCGGCGGCTATGTCCGGATGCGCGGAGGGGCCCGTACCGGCGACGACCGGCGCGAGGACCGCGCGCAGCTCGCCGACCCGCATCCACCACAGGAACGGGGAGCCGATGACGAGGACCGGGGCGGTGGCCGCGCGGGCCTGGGCGCGGTGCCCGGGGCCCGCTATCTCGTCGTGCGCGGGGCGCGGGGGCGGGGCGTGGGCCGGGTGGGTGCGGTCCTCCAGCCAGCTGTCGCAGTCCGGGGTGAGGGCTATGGCGGAGGGCGCCGGGACGTCCAGGCGGTCGGCGAGGTCGCGCACCATCCGGTACAGGTCCGGGGCGGACCGCTCCGGGATCGGGACCGTGGGGCTGACGGCGGGCCGGGCTCGGGCCACGACCAGGGCGATGCTGGCGGCGGCCAGCAGCACCAGCACGGCGAGCACGCCCACGACCCAGCGGGCGGTGTCCCAGCCCCGGCCGACGAAGTGCCCGGTGGAGCCGCCGGTCAGCAGGATCACCGCGGCGGCTGCGGGCAGCAGGGCCACGCCCAGCGCCCGGCCGCGGACGCGCAGCACGGCCAGGGCCCGGGAACGCGCGGCCTGCGCGCCCGTCTCCACTCCGATTCCGGTCACGAGCGGCCTTCGCCCCCTCCTTGCCGATCCGATGCCGTCCTGGCGTTGCTCACTCCCCCACTGTGGCACCCGTCGCTGACATCGCAATGCCGGTGGGCCAAGTGCCGGAACGCTTGCGCGGCACCCTAGTTGGGGCCCCGGCCCCCGTCAGCCGTATGGAAGATTGCTCACCCGATGGAATGGCTTTGGTCAGAGGTGGGTGACAGACAGCGAGGATCAGGCCCCGGATGACGCGCCAAACGCACCAGGCCCCGGATGTTCGTCCGGAGCCTGGTGCGTTCGGCGTGCTTGACCGGCGGTTTTACGCCTCGGCAGCCTCAGCCGACTCGGCCGTCTCGACCGCCCCAGCCGTCTCGGCCGCCTTAGCCGCGATGTCCGTGCGGTGCTGCGAGCCGTCCAGGCGGATGCGGCCCAGGGCCCGGTACGCCCGCTCGCGGGCCTGGGTCAGGTCCTGGCCGGTCGCCGTGACGGACAGCACACGCCCGCCCGCGCTGACGACCGCGTCGCCGTCCTGCTTGGTCCCGGCGTGCAGCACGTACGCGTGCGGGGCGTCCTCGGAGGCGACCTCGTCCAGGCCGGTGATCGGGTCGCCGGTGCGCGGCGTGCCGGGGTAGTTGTGCGAGGCGACGACGACGGTGACGGCCGCTTCCTCGCTCCAGCGCAGCGGCTCCAGGACGTCGAGGGTGCCGTTCGCGGCGGAGAGCAGGACACCGGCCAGCGGGGTCTTCAGGCGGGCCAGCACGACCTGGGTCTCGGGGTCGCCGAAGCGGGCGTTGAACTCGATGACCCGGACACCGCGCGAGGTGATCGCGAGTCCGGCGTAGAGCAGACCGGAGAAGGGCGTGCCGCGGCGGCGCAGCTCGTCCACGGTCGGCTGGAGCACCGTCTCCAGCACCTCTTCCACCAGCTTCGGGTCGGCCCACGGCAGCGGCGAGTAGGCGCCCATGCCGCCCGTGTTCGGGCCCTCGTCGCCGTCCAGGGCCCGCTTGAAGTCCTGGGCGGGCTGCAGCGGGACGACGGTCTTGCCGTCGGTGATGGCGAAGAGGGACACCTCGGGGCCGTCGAGGAACTCCTCGATGACGACGCGCTCGCACCCGGCCGCGTGGGCCTTGGCGGCCTCCAGGTCGGAGGTGACGACCACGCCCTTGCCGGCGGCGAGTCCGTCGTCCTTGACGACGTAGGGGGCGCCGAAGGCGTCGAGGGCCTCGGCGACCTCCTGCGGCGTGGTGCAGACGTACGACCGCGCGGTCGGCACACCGGCCCCCGCCATGACGTCCTTGGCGAAGGCCTTGGAGCCCTCGAGCCGGGCCGCCTCGCCGGAGGGGCCGAACACCGGGATGCCCGCCTCGCGCACGGCGTCGGCCACGCCGGCGACCAGCGGGGCCTCCGGGCCGACCACGACCAGGTCGGCGCCGAGGCCGGTGGCCAGCGTGGCCACGGCCGCGCCGTCGAGCGGGTCGACCTGGCGCAGCTCGGCGACCTCGGCGATGCCGGCGTTGCCGGGGGCGCAGTACAGCGCGCTGACGTCGGAGTCGAGGGACAGGGAGCGGCACAGGGCGTGTTCGCGGGCGCCGCTGCCGATGACGAGGACCTTCACGGGGTTCAGCCTAATGGCAAGGTTGCCGAAGGCCGGGAGCCGGGGATCCTGTGGGTTCCTACGAAGGAAGAGGGCAGCCGCTCCCTCCTTACTCGTTGGAGAGCTCCTCCACCACGGTCGCGCCCAGCTCCCGCACGATCAGTTCGTGGCCGGACAGGGCCGACTCGTCCAGGTCGGGGTCGTCGTCCTCGGGGATGTCGTCCTCGGGGGCGACGGGGGGCGGCTCGGGCGCAGGGGCGGGCTGCGGGGCGGGAGTGGCCGGTGCCGGGGCGCTGCCCTGGGGTGCGGCGGGCGCCGGGGTGGGCTGCGGGGCGGGGCGAGGAGCGGCGGGGGCGCCGTAGCCACCGCCGGCGGTGGCACCGCCGTAGCCCGAGGAGCCGCCGGGCGGCATGGGCGCGGAGCCGCCGCCCGACGGGTCGACGACCGCCTCGATCTTCCACTGCACGCTGAACTGCTCGGCCAGCGCCTGTCGCAGCACGTCCTCGCTGCCGCTGCTCGCGAAGTTGTCGCGGGCACCGGCGTTGACGAACCCGAGCTGGAGGGTGGTGCCGTCGAAACCGGCCACCTGGGCGTTCTGGCTGAGCAGGATCCAGGTGAAGCGGCGGCGGTTCTTGACGGCCTCCAGGATGTTCGGCCAGAGCATGCGGGGGTCGAGGCCACCGGCGGGGGCGGCTGCCGGGGCCTGAGGCTGAGGCTGAGGCGGGGTGGAGGGGGCGGCCGGGGCAGGGGCCGCGGCGCGCTGCTGCGGCTGGCCGGGGCCTGCCTGACCTGGCCCTTGTCCCTGTCCCTGGCCCTGGCCCTGGCCCTGGCCCTGGCCCTGGCCGGCCGGTGCGGCGGCCGTGGGCCAGCCGCCGGGGCGTCGCCCGCCGCCGGCCGGGGCGGCAGCGGGCCAGGCACCCGGGGCCGGGGCGGGGGGAGCTTCGGTGGCCGCGGGGGCCGCCGGAGAGGGGGCCGGGGCGTGAGCCGCCGCAGGCGCGGGTGCTGCCGGGGCCGGGGCAGCAGGTGCCGGAGCAGGGGTCGCCGGGGCGGGCGCGGGCGTCGTAGCCGCCGGGGCACCTGCCCCCTGGCCGACGCCCGGACCACCACCGGCGCTCGGCGCACCCGAAGCCCGTACGGCCGCGCGGGCTGCCGCGGGACCGCCGCCGGCAGCCACGCCACCGCCGGCCGGATCCCCACCGCCGCCATGGGCCCCAGGTCCCGGGACGTACTCCATGGCGGGTGCGCCGGCACCGGCGGAGAAGCTGACGCCGCGCTCCAGGCGGTCGAGGCGGGCCATGACGGAGCGCTCGTCGCCGTAGGCGGCGGGGAGCAGCACGCGGGCGCAGATGAGTTCCAGCTGGAGGCGGGGCGAGGTGGCGCCGCGCATCTCGGTGAGGCCCGCGTTGACGAGGTCGGCGGCGCGGCTCAGCTCGGCGGGGCCGAAGGTGCCGGCCTGGGCCTGCATGCGCTCCAGGACGTCGGCGGGGGCGTCGATGAGCCCCTTGTCCACGGCGTCCGGAACGGCGGCGAGGATCACCAGGTCGCGCAGCCGCTCCAGCAGGTCGGCGACGAAGCGCCGCGGGTCGTTGCCGCCCTCGATGACACGGTCGACGACCTCGAAGGCGGCGGCGCCGTCACCGGTGGCGAAGGCCTCGACGACGGAGTCGAGCAAGGACCCGTCGGTGTAGCCGAGGAGGGAGGTGGCCATGGCATATGTCACACCCTCCTCTCGCGCACCGGCGAGGAGCTGGTCCATGACGGACATGGAGTCACGCACGGACCCGGCACCGGCGCGCACGACGAGCGGGAGCACGCCCTCTTCGACGGGGATGTTCTCCCGCCGGCACACCTCGGCGAGGTAGTCGCGGAGGGTGCCGGGCGGCACGAGCCGGAACGGATAGTGGTGCGTGCGCGACCGGATCGTCCCGATGACCTTCTCGGGCTCGGTGGTGGCGAAGATGAACTTCAGATGCTCCGGCGGCTCCTCGACGACCTTGAGCAGCGCGTTGAAGCCGGCCGACGTGACCATGTGGGCCTCGTCGATGATGTAGATCTTGTACCGGCTGGAGGCGGGGCCGAAGAAGGCCTTCTCGCGCAGCTCACGGGCGTCGTCCACGCCGCCGTGCGAGGCGGCGTCGATCTCGATGACGTCGATGGACCCCGGGCCGTTCCTGGCCAGGTCCTGGCAGGACTGGCACTCCCCGCATGGCGTCGGAGTGGGACCTTGCTCACAGTTCAGGCAGCGGGCGAGGATCCGTGCGCTGGTCGTCTTGCCGCAGCCGCGCGGCCCGCTGAACAGGTACGCGTGATTGACCCGGTTGTTCCGCAGCGCCTGCTGCAGCGGGTCGGTGACATGCTCCTGCCCGATGACCTCCGCGAAGGTCTCCGGGCGGTAGCGGCGGTACAACGCGAGAGACGACACGCATACGAGGTTATAGGCGCCCACTGACAACCGGTCCCGGCCACAGACCCCGGAAACGCAAGCGCCCCCCACGCACCCGCCAGAGCCGACCTACCCTTGCTGCCTTCCGGCCCTGGGGGAGTTCAGTCAGATAGCGCCACGTGAGGGGCTGCGCCCACAGTACCCGATCGCGGCCCGCGGGCAGTAACGCGATGCGGACCCGATCCGGACCCGATCCGGGCCTGCGGGAACGAGTTCGCGAGCACTCCCCTCGGTCATGTAATGTTTCCGGCGGAGGATTCGCCTAGAGGCCTAGGGCGCACGCTTGGAAAGCGTGTTGGGGGCAACCCCTCACGAGTTCGAATCTCGTATCCTCCGCCAGTGCCTCACCGGGCACGTTGTCGAAGGGCCCCACTGTTCGCAGTGGGGCCCTTCGACGTTGTCCGTCTCAGTTTCCGTCTCAGTCGGATTTTTCTTCGATGCCGGGCAGCACCCAGAGCGCGTCTCCGACTTGCTGAGCGACTTTCCGGAGCATGACTCCCGTCACATGCATGTATCGGGCGCGCATCCGCGCCGCTCCCCCAGGCTCCCAGCCCATGATCGCGTCGATCACGACGTCCGGGACACCGAGGAGCAGGAGCACGGTCGCGGCGGTGTGGCGAGCGTCGTGGAGTCAGCGGGTCAGGTAGCCCGATGGTGCGCCGCCCCGCGCGTGACTTCGTCGACTTGTGCTCGCGCCGGATCTGCGCCCGCTTGGGGCAGTAGCCCGCCTTCCTGCCACACGGATCCGCACCGCAGCCGTGCGCGTACTTGGGCCGCAGGGCACCGTGACGGCGACCGGTCTGGCACTGACTGTCCAGGCCCACCCACTGGTGGACTCAGCCGGGGAGGCGTACTGGTTCCTCACGGTGGCACGCCTCAAGCCGTACGCGCCCTCGCCGGGCGACGGCGGTGCACCGGACACCGCGCTGCTCAAGCAGTGGGCCCTGGACCAGCTCCCCCTGCCCATGGCTTTGTACGACCGCACCGGGGTGCGGATCGAAATCAACGCCGCTATGACGCGCGAGACGGGCAAGCGGGATCACGACCTGCTCGGCCGGCCCATGGGGCACTCCGCCTCCGGCCGGACCTTCGCGGATTCCCGGGGTGTCGCCGAGGCCCTGCGGCAGGTGGTGGCCACCGGCGAACCCGTGACGACGGAGCTGCACGGGATGGGCTCTGGCGATGCCGCCAGGCGTGTCTGGCTGATGGCATTGGTGACCGGTTCGCTCACCACGAGTTCCGCGGTGAAGGCAGCTTCCTGCTGGTGCCAGGCGGCCAGACGCTCACAGGCGAGTTCACGGGTACGGCTCCCCACCGATCCACCTGCGGCTCATCCGTGACTCGGCGTTGATCTGCGAGGTCAGCGACGCCAGCAGCACAGCCCCGCATCTGCGACGCGCCCGCCTCTCCGACGAAGGCGGCCGGGGCCTCCTCATCGTCGCTCAGCTCTCCCAGCGGTGGGGCAGCCGTCACACCCGCGGGGAAGTCCGGTGGCGGGCGTGGTACGCGGTAAGCGGCAGGGCCGGGAGCAGCCATCAGGCGTTCGCCACCGCCGGCGTCAGCCGTGCCGTTCTCCGCAGCGAACGGGAAGCGGTCAAGGCAAAAAAATCTGTGGCTCTTCGCGGCAACCTTTTCGGCCTCTCGGACCACTCAGCGTTGTCCGGCCAAGTGGTCCGGTCAGATGCAACGGCTGAAAGAGAGCACAGGCATGTCCCTGGAACGAGAGCACAGACATGTCCCCGGCCCACCCACGTCATCGGTGGCGTCCCGCGTCGGCGGCCACCGTGCCGACGGCGGCGCCCGCGGTGGTCGCCCGAAGCATCGTGGCCGTCGGTTGCTCGCGCGTCGGGGTTTCTGGGCGGGCCTCGTCATGGTTGTCGTGGCCGGCTCGGCTGTCGTGGTCAGCCAGGCTTCGGCGCAGCAAACCCTGGATCTGAAGAAGTGGTACGTGCTGGTCAACCGCAACAGCGGCAAGGTGCTGGACGACCGCGCCTTCGCCACGAACGACGGCGCGGCGGTGGTGCAGTGGAGCCGTCACGGCGGTGCCAACCAGCAGTGGCGGTTCATCGACACGGGTGACGGGTACTACCGGCTGCAGAACCGGAACTCCGGCAAGGTGCTGGACGACCTCGGCTGGTCGAAGACCGCCGGCTCCGCCCTCGTGCAGTGGCGAGACCTGAACGGCACCAACCAGCAGTTCAAACTGGCGAAGTCGCCGGACGGCTACGTGCGTTTGGTCAATCGCTTCAGCGGCATGGCCGTCGATGTCCACAACGCCGCCAAGGCCGACGGGGGCGACGTCGTCCAGAACCGCGACCGGGGCGGCGCCGATCAGCAGTGGCAACTCGTCCCGGCCGGGAGTGTCGGCAGCGCCGGTACGCCCACCGTGCCGGGCGGCAGCGTTCCCGCAAGCCAGACTCCGAGCGGCTCGCCCCCGTCGTCGCCGTCGTCTCCCGAGGCTGGTGGCGGCAGCTCGACGACACGTTTCATGGGCAGTAGCACGGTGCTCATCGGCGGCTCGATGTCTGACGCCTCGGCGGCCGCCGCGCCGTTCGACGTGCGGTACGCCTATGTGCACAGCCAGCCCGCGCCCTCGTCGGCCTACTACTCGGCATCGCTCTGCCAGGCCGCGTGGTCGAGCTGGTGGGGCTGCTGGAACGGCAGCACCACGGCGCCCGGCACTTACGTGACCTGGCGGGACACCGTGGCGGCCCACGCGACGTACAAGGGCAGCCCGCGCCCGCAGAAGATGCTCTGGACCTGGTACTCGTTGCGCGACCTCGGGGATGCGGCAGGCCAGGGCGACGGTCCGGGCGAGGTCGTGGCCATCAACCGGCTCGACCTGCTCACCCGGTACATGAACGACTACCGTTTCTTCCTCCAGAAGATCGGCACCTCGCACGACATGATCGACCTCGAACCCGACTTCTGGGGCTACGTCCGGTCGCTCGGCGATCCGCACAAGGTTGCCGCGCAGGTCTCGGCCGCGAATCCGACGGATTGCGGATCCCAGGAGAACAGCGCCGCCGGACTCTCCCGCTGCCTGATCTCGATGGCGCACAAGTACGCGCCGAACACCGCCGTGGGCCTCCACCTCACCTGCTGGGACTGGCAGAACAACACCCAGGGATGTGTCAAGGACTACGCGACCCTCGGGGCACAGAACGCCGACTTCCTGGTCACCGACGTGTCGGACCGCGACGCAGGCTGGTACGCACAGCCGGCCCACGGCGGCCGTGACACCTTCTGGACCGACCAGAAGGCCGCTGACTCGCTGAGGTTCTACAAGACGATGGCCGAGTCCGTGGGCAAGCCGGTGGTCCTGTGGCAGATCCCCGTGGGCAACATGGCGCAGAACAACACCCTCAACCATTACAAGGACGACAAGGTGGACTGGTTCTTCGCGCACATGGACCAGGTGGCGAACGCGCATGTCGCCGGGCTGCTGTTCGGTCCAGGGCAGCAGGAACAGACAACGGCCGAGACCGACGGCGGAAACCTGATCAGCAAGACCATCGCCTACCACAACTCAGGTGGCACAGCGCTCAAGTAGGCGAAGGCACGAATGCGCCCCCATCTCCCCGATGGGGGCGCATTTTCGTCATCTTCGTCGGGCTGCGGACTCCTCGGCCGGCGCCGGCCATGCCGCCGTCGGTGCGGGCGTCGACCGAGGCGGCCTTGGCGGAGGGGATGATGGTGCTGACAGGTGCCGGCAGAACGCCGATCCGGGACGTCGGCGCCCACGCCGCGCAGGATCGGGAGCACACCCATCTGCCGGACAGGCCTCGCCGGGCCTCCGCCTGGTTCCCGAACGATCGGAACCCCAGCCGGCGCACGGCTGGGGTTCCTCGAGGCGGTGAGTATCGGTCAGCGGGTGGAGGTGCCCACGCCGTAGACCGCTCGTCTACGCGCCGGTGCACCGCACCCGATCGCGATCACCGTGGATCAGGCGGGTCAGCGCTGCAGGGTGAGGACACCCGGCCGCCACGGCAGTCGGTCGTAGGGGCCGGTCGCGGTGGGGGACTTGCCCTGGTAGAGGAACTGCAGGTTGCAGGGGTCGATGGTCATGGTCTGGTCGGGGTTGTTGCGGACCAGGTCGCCGTGGCTGATG
>NZ_JBSFVT010000027.1:0-69289 GCF_053592455.1 Streptomyces sp. NPDC002676
CTGCCTCCAGCACCGCAAGTTGTTCGACGAAAACACCGCCTTTCCCACCGAGCTGGCCGCCGCAGCTTGACCGCATAACAACGTGAGGTGTCTCAACCCAACGGGAAGGTCAGTAACGCATAGCGGGGATGAGGACCCGGGGCTCCTATCTCTGTCCCCAGGGGCAAAGTAGCCAGCTGTGATGCTCAGGCCTCGACGCTGGTCACTGCCCTGATGTTGCGAGCTGTTTCTGTGAGTAGTACGGCTCGTCCGCAGCGATACGATCGATGGGGATCAGGGTGCCGTCAACGATGACGTAGTCGCCCTCACCGAGACCGGTGAGGGCTTCGTGCAGGCCGGGCACCCAGGAGGCCAGTACATCCAGAGCCTCGTCGACGTATCGCCAGGCGGTGGCCTGGGATATCCCGAAACCGGCTCCGAGCTGCGAGAACGTCTCGTTCTTACACAGGTGGACCAGTGTGAGGAGCGCCTGCTTGAAGCAGCCGAGCTTGCGCCAGCGGGTGTTGCGGGCCCGGCGGTGCTCGTACAACAGCCAGGAAACATGCTCGACGAGCTCATACGGGACGTCGAGGATGGCACGATACGGAACCAACAGGGCCCCTTCGGTCGCCGGTGTGATGAGTGGAATCACCACGCCGACGACGAGGGGCGCTGCCTCGTCACCACACCCGCTGACCAGCCCATTTCACCCTCCAGCACAGGATGAATGAGGCTCGGTGAGAATGCGTTCGGCGGTCTTACGAACCTGAAGTTCCTGCCGTCGCTGGTTGTCCATCTTCCCGTGGACGCGTGCTCGGGTGGCCTGCCGGGAACGGGCTGCCTTCTGCCGCCATCCATTGTGCTCCCCTTTGCTGGGGGCGGAGATCGCGGGTGGCGTGTAGGGCATGCGCAGGTATGCGCAGATGACGTCCACGATGGTCTGTCGGTGGTCGGCAACTGCGCGTGCGGCGACACGCCGCCGCCGTAGGGGGCGCAGCAGGCTGCCGCGGGTGGTGGCCGGATCCGCGGATGTTCCGATCAGCGAGAGCCCGGCTCCAGCTTGCGGCCTGGGCCAGAGATAGGACTCCGGGCCCATACAGCGCGGCTGGCAGCTAGCCGCGGTGAACGGCAGCGCGGACCCGGCCCGGCCCCGGATCGCCTTCCCCGATGCCCCGGCCGCGGCTGACGCGACCTTGCTCGCGGTGCCCGCCCCGGCCTCGATGACCGGGTCCGCCACGGCCCTGGCCGGTTCGAGCTCGACACGGCAACCGGCTCGACCTCCACCCAGCCGTGACCATCCCAGGCCAGCAGGCGGACGGACCGCGGCCGACGTCCGCCAGGGAGAGCGCAGCGCAGCGGTAGGGGGCCTGGGTCGAAGCCATCTGCCGTGGCTTCGACCCAGGCCTCTTGGTCGGCCGGGCGGTGAGGAGGGCCCGGGCCGCCTCCGCCATGACCACGTCCCCCCGGCGGGATTCGTGGCTTGCTACCTGTCGACGCCGTCGGTCACGTGCTGCCAGCTGTCCAGGTCTGCGATGCGTGCCTCCAGAGCGGGGCGCATGCCCGTCGCGCTGGAGACGCCAAGGGCCAGGCGCAGCGGAGGGTTGGGGCTGTCGACCGCGGTCCGCATGCCTGCGGCGATCCGCGCCGCGGCGGAGAATGCGGATGCCGGCAGCTCTCCGATGCCCTTCTGGACCTCTCGGACGGTCTGGTCGTAGTCGCCCAGGTCAGCCGCGACATCGAGGTTGGCCAGGAAGGACGTCGCGGTCAGCCCGGGCTGGATGATCGTGACGTTGATGCCGAGCGGCGCGACCTCGGCCGCCAGCGCGTCCGACAGCCCCTCGACCGCGTACTTGGTGGCGGCCAGCAGACCCACGCCGGGATGGGCGGACTGCCCGTAGACCGACGAGCCCTGGAGGATGTGCCCGGACCGCTGTGCGCGGAGCACCGGCAGCGTTGCGCGGAGCACGTTGAGCACTCCGAAGACGTTGGTGTCGAACACGGCACGGACCTGCGTGTCGGAGGCCTCCTCAACGGCTCCGAACAGTCCGTATCCCGCATTGTTGGCCACCACGTCGATGCGGCCGAACCGTGCGAGCGTGCCTTTCACCGCGTCCCGGACGGCTTGCTCGTCCCGTACGTCCGCCCGGACGAGAAGCAGGCGCTCACCGTGCGCTTCCGCCAGTTCATCCAGGGAGGAGGTGTCGCGGGCGAGGGCTGAGACGGCGTCGCCGCTCTCCAGTGCCTGGAGCGTCAGTTCGCGGCCGATGCCGGACGTCGCGCCGGTGATCAGCCATGTGCGGAGGCGGGTCTGCTGGTTGGAAGTTCCATTCATGTTGCGACCGTAAGGCGTTAGATCGCAACGCGTCAACGCACTTGGAAGCCAGAGTTGCTCTCTAGCTGGATTAGCTCCGTTGGTACTGATGTAGGGTGGATGTATGAGCAGTGCGGCAGCCGGATCTCCCAAACTCAGCCCTCGCACCGTCCCGCCGACGGTGGAGACCGTCCTTGCGTTCGTGAACACCCGCGCGGACGGATCGGGTCGCCGGGAGTTGTTCGAAGACGGGGACTCGTTCGCAGCGTGGCTGGCGGAGCGCGACGAGTTCGGTGGCGAAACCGTGGTGACCGACGCTGACGCCGCGGTCGCGCGCGAGCTGCGTGACGCCCTGGTGACTGTGCTGCTCGCGCACTCGGGCGATGAGGAAACTCTGGGTGAGCCGCTGCAGCGTGCCGAACGGCACCTGCGGCGCGTGGGTTCGCTCTACCCGCTGGCGACGGTGGTCACGGCTGGCGGTGTCGAGCTGGCGTCGCCGCAGGCGGGGGTGCCGCGTGTGTTCGGAACCGTACTGGCCGCAGTGACGACGTTTGCGCAGAGCAGCGACTGGGGGCGCATCAAGGCGTGCCGGAACCCCCCATGCCACTTCGGTTTCTTCGACCGCACCCGCAATGGGGGAGGGCTGTACTGCAGCACTGGCTGCGGCTCTCAGGTGTCGATGCGCAAACACCGTCAGCGGCAGCGCCAAGGCAGTGGCGCGCCGTCCGAGGCGTGAGACCGCCCTTTCATTGGGGAAGGGTGACCTGCGGTGCGCCCGCGGAGCAGGAGGTGAGTGGCGCCGGGCCGCCTGCGCAGAGTCGATGGCTCATCGGGTAGTTGATGGCCGTGTGCGACGGTCGTGAGAGACGTCGCGAGGCTCGACCAGGCACGTGCCCGCTACGGCCCCGGCATCGCCGGAGCCGCCTCCGTCAGCAGAGGCGCCGGGTGACCCCGACACGGGCCGGGACGGACAAGAGACGAGCACACCCGGAGCACCAGACGCGCTGACGTGCCCTGGAGAAGGCGCGCCACTACGAACACGTTCGCCCGAGACCCTCGTCCCCGCCCTCGAACAGCAGACGCGACAACAACACCGACGTACACAGAGTCCAGCCCGGATCCCCCTGCAGCGACTCCATCTCGATGTCGACGAGGAGGGTCTCCGTTCCGAGACCATCCGTTCGGTGCTCGTGGACGAGTCCGATCACGTCTCCGCCTCAAGCGGAATTGAGACCACGCTACCGAGGCTGATTCGAGGGATGTTGTGGCCCGCCTTCGGGACCTGGCGGTGCCATGTTTGGCCGATCTGGCCGGTGAAGGTTCCCACCTGCTCTGGCTCCTCCCGATCGGCCCACTCCACGATGTCGCCCGGGTACTTCTCCGCAGCCCGTCGCTCGCACCAATCCTGAGCGGTCTCGAGCTTGCTGAAGAGCGCACGGCCGACGTCTGGGAAGTAGCCGGTCATGCCGGTCATGGGAATTGAGCGTAGCGGCGGGGACGTGATCGGCGGATGTATCCGCGGCTGAGGAGACTGCCGATTGGGGTGGCCCCGTGCAACGTGCGAAGAAGACACGGGGCCACCAGCCCGCGCCCGTCAGGAGGGAGCAGGGCATGCCACTGCAGACAGTAGGAGCCGGACGGTACCGACGCGCCCTGTGACCGCAGGGCAGTGCTGCGATTGGGCGACTTCAGCGGGAGAATGTGTCGCCGTCGGCCCGGCGGTCGCGTTCAGCACGCGGCCAGACCGGGCATCTGCGAATGCCCCAGGTGCTGCCCGCCGCAGTACACGGCAGCGTGAACGTCTCCGGGCCCGGTGCGCCAGCCGCGTCGTAGACGTCCAGGACGTCCTCGACGCGTTCCCACAGCTTCACCGGCCCGCCCTCGCGCAGTGATCCGCTGCGGGGCGTGCCGGGCCGTACGGCCCTTCTCCGGGAGGCCTGTGGCCCGGTGGGCGGGGTTGCCGAACACCGGCGTCGCGTGGGTGCGCGCGGGCATGAAGGACACGGTGCAGCCTAGTAGCGGGCCCTCGGCGGTGCCGTCCTCGGTCATGGTGAGCAGGACGCGGGCGTAGGGACGACCTGGCCTGCCGAGCCGTAGCCCGCATCCGGCCGCAGTAGGTCCCGCGCCGGGCTTCCGGACCGCCTGCCTAGAAGTCGCCGCCCGCCAGCTTCCACTCGCGATGCAGGGAGCCCAGCGGCACGCTCCGCTGGAAGACCGGCGTACCGAAGATCGACAACTGGATCCGCAGGGTGCCCGACAAGTCGACCCCGCCGTACACACCCCAGGTGCCCTCGGCCTTCGGACCGCCGCCGTCCGAGGAGGTGGTGACCGTCCCGGAAGCCTCGCCGCGCAGATACGGGGCCAGGTCGGCGGTGACGCCGACGGTGCCGTAGAGGCCGACCGAGGCCTCGGCGCCGAGTGCCGTCTTCACGTCGCCGGCGGCGGTGACGGAGGCCCGTACCGGCGTGCTCGTCATGGTGGAGGAGCTGACCGGCGCCCAGCCCTTGGCCGGACCGAAGGTGCCGCCCGCCTTGAAGTCGCCCTTGAGGCTCTGCTCCACGTCCACGGTGACCCGGCCGTCGCCACTGAGCTGGACGTAGCAGGTCAGGTCGAGGTTGACGACGACGGGGACGGGGCCGACCTGCAGGACGGGGTCGGCGTGCAGCTTCGCGAACGGGATACGGAGCGGGGTGCCGGTGGCCGCGGCGGCCCGGCCCTTGACCGCCCACCCGGAGGTCCAGTCACCGGACACGCCGAGGTAGGCCGAGCCGGGCGGCGCGTCGGACCCCGCGCCGCCGTAGGTGAAGTCGACCTGCGGCGCGACCTGGACGAAGCCGGACACCGAGGCGGCGGCCGAGACGGGGGCGTCCTTGGCCGTCGGCACTGCGGCGCTGACGTCGAGTCGGAGACTGCCGAGCGGCACCGCCGCGCCCTTGGGGCCGACGTGCACGTCACCGGTCTTCGACCAGGACACCTTCACATCGGGCAGCAGCTTGTCGACGGTGAAGGCGGACGGGTCGACCGGCACGGTGCCCTTCGCCGTGTCGTCGCCCAACAGTGCGTTGAGCGTGGCCGGTTCGGTCTGCACCTCGGTGCCGTGGTCCGTGTCGCCGATGACCTTGGTGACCTTGGCGAGGAGCCCGTGCGGCGCACCCGGCGCCGGGGCGCTGGCGATGACGTCACCGACGGCGGCGCTGTGCGGGGCGGGGGAGGACGCGGTGCCCGGTGTGCTCGACGGGGTCGGCGTACTCGGCCTGGTGGATGAAGTACCGCTGCCCGACCGTTACTTGGCGAGCACCGCGTGCCGGGTGCGGCTGTCGTACGAGCTGACGGTGAGAGCGGTCTTGTGTGCCTGCCGGCCCGAACCGGCGGGGCCCGCCGTGGCGGTCGCGGTGGCCGCGGGGGCGGCGGCGACGGCAAGGGAGTGGTCCGGGTCGGCGGAGGGGTGGGAGGTGGCCCGGATCTCCTGGCCGTGGCCGGGGGCCGACTGTTCGGCGTGCGGCGCGGGCGAGGAGCAGGAGGCGGCGAGGAAGAGGGTGGTCACGGCGAAGGCGGGCAGGAAAGCGCGCCCGTGCCTCATACGTCTGCGCAAGGTCGGTCCTGTGTGGAGTGGGGGGTGGTGAAGAGACACCGGCGACCGGTCCTACTCGCAGGTAGAACCGGCCGGTAACTCGGTGTCGGGCCATGAGCATGCCATGGCGTCCGCACAGTTCCCTCATGATCCGGCCAGATCTCAACGTGAGCTGAGCCACGGCGAGTTCAGGTCGCGGGGTGGCCGGATCCCCAGCTGTGGTGTCTCGGGACCTTGGTTACGCGAAGTCCTCGAAGGTGAGCTGCCGCACGATGTCCGCGAGTGGTTCGGTCGGCTGGTCGAAGGCGATCCGGTAGTCGCTCCCGGCGGTCCGGCTGATGGGCGGTCGGCCGCCGAGCGCGGCGTGCGGCCGCTCGTGGTTGTAGTAGTTCACGAACTCCGCGAGTGCGACTAGGCGTTCACGCTCGGTTGTGCAGTCGCGGACGTACGCCCACTCGCGGGGGAGCGTCCCGATATACCTCTCCGCCTTCCCGCGCGTGCGCGGCGTGTACGGCCTGGTCCGCTTGTGCTTCGTACCAGTCGCGGCGAGCGCGTCAGCCCAGGTCGTAGACCGGTAGCTCGCGCCGTTGTCGGTGAGGCAGCGGCGGATCGGTGTGATGCCGTGGGCGGTGAAGAAGGCAACGGCCTGGTGCCAGAAGGCGACCGCGGTGACGGCCTTCTCATCGTCCAGGGCCTCGGTGTAGGCGAGCCGGGAGTGGTCGTCGAGCGCCGAATGCAGGTACGTGTATCCGGCCTTGCCGGTGCCGGGACCGGTGCGTTTGGAGGCGCGGGCGGACTCGGTGCCGACGCCGTGCATCCGCCGGCCGCCGCCGGTCGGGATGCGTCCGACCTTCTTGACGTCGACGTGGACCAGGTCGCCGACCCGGTCGTGCTCGTGGCGGATGACCTCGCGCAGCTGCTCGCCGGTCGGTGGGTCGAGGTCCCGGAGCCGGTTGAGTCCTCGCCTCACCAGGATGCGGTGGACGGTCGCGGGCGCGAGTGTGACGCCGTGCAGCCGCTGCAGGTCGGCGGCGAGCCGGGCCGGCCCGCGCTTGGTCTGCCGCCGCAGCGCCTCCACCAGGTCAGCGATGTCCTCGGGGTGCGGGCGGGGCTGGTGGTGGGGCGGGAGGAGCGGTCGAGTAGTCCGTTCTCGCCGTGCACGCGCCAGCGGGCGTACCACTTGGCCAGGCAGCGGCGGGAGATCCCGGCTTCCGCAGCCACGTGCGCGATCGGACGTCCGGCGTCGATCCGCAGACACAAGCGCGGACTCCTTCGAGGGGTCAGCGGTGCGTTCCCATGTCCCCTGCTGGTGGCGTTCCTGGACTCGGCGGCCTCGTTCACCGGAAGCCCTGGGGTCTCAGGGCTCCCGCGTGAGCGGCTGCGCATGGCGTCAGCGTGCGAACTTTTCGATGGCCTCCGGGGTGACGGGGGTGAAGA
Organism: Streptomyces sp. NPDC002676; assembly: GCF_053592455.1. Lineage (NCBI taxonomy): Bacteria > Bacillati > Actinomycetota > Actinomycetes > Kitasatosporales > Streptomycetaceae > Streptomyces > Streptomyces sp. NPDC002676. The sequence goes on from NZ_JBSFVT010000027.1 coordinate 7,299, forward strand.
AGTTGACGAGGTTGCCGTCTGGGTCGCGGAACAGCAGCGACCGGTTGCCCCAGGGCATCGTGGTGGGCTTGTTGACGAAGTCGGTGACGAAGCCGGTCAGGTTCTGGTGAACGCGGTCCACGTCGTCGACGAGGAACTCGGTGATCACGCTGTGGTTGTCCGCCGGGCGGGCAGAGCCCGGGGCGAACAGCGGGACGGTGCGGGTGCCGGCGATCGCGAGGGTGGCACCCGCGGTCTTGAGTTCGGCGAAGTCCTCGGTGGCCCACGTCGCCCGCGCCCCTGTGGCTCGCTCGTAGAACTCGACGAGGCGCGCTACGTCGCTGGTGATGATGCGGATCGAGACGAAGTCCATGGGGATCTCCTTGGCTGTGTTGGAGGCGTGCACGTCGCAGGCTAGGAGAAATAGTGGACAGAATCGGTCCTGTATTCGCGCTAGGCTGCGAGCGTGCCTCGACCCACCGGCCGCGTGCTGACACTCCTGGAGCTGCTGCAGTCGGGTGGCACCCGGACGGTGGCCGAACTCGCCGACCGGCTCGGCGTCGAAGGGCGCACCGTGCGGCGGTATGTGGACCAGCTGATCGACCTGGACGTGCCCGTGGAATCGGTGCGCGGCCGCTACGGCGGGTACCGGCTGGCTCCCGGGTACCGCTTGCCACCACTCATGCTCAGCGACGACGAGGCGCTGGCCGTGCTGCTCGGCCTGGTCGCCGGCCGCCGAGCAGGGTTGACGACGACGGAGCGCACGGCAAGCGAGACGGCGTCAGCGAAGATCCGGCGGGTGCTGCCCAAGCACATCGCCCGTCGGCTCGACACACTCCTGGAAGCTCTCGCCTTCACGGATCACCCCGGCGAGTTAGACCACCCGGACGCTGAGGTCCTGCTCACCATCGCCGATGCGGTACGCCACCGCCGACCGGTCTCGATCCGCTACACGGACCGCGACGGACGGCGCAGCGAACGCACGCTGCACGCGTACGGGATCGTCGCCCATGAGGGCCGGTGGTACGTCACGGGCAAGGACGCCCAGGTCGGCGAGGACCGAACCTTCCGGCTCGATCGCATCGCAGACACGCGGACCCTGCCCGGCTCATTCGAAGCGCCCGTGGGTCCCGGTCCGGCACAGCGCGTGTTGTCAGGATTTGCCACGGCCGAGTACCGGCATGAGGTGACCTTGCGGATCCACGGGACAGTTGAGCAAATCCGCGCGTACCTCCCCGCCAGCGTCGCGAGCCTGGAGGAGCATGAGCCCGCGGCCGGCCAGGATCCGGCGGCCGAGCACTGGCTGCGCGTCGAGCTACGGGCGCAACAGCTCGACTGGTTGCCTCGGGTACTCGCCTCACTCGACCGGCCGTTCGTCATCGAGCGCCCCGCTGAACTGCGCGACCTCGTCATCGCGCTCGCCGATCGCCTCACGTCCTACGCCCGCCAAACCTGACAGCGAGGAACCAATGTCATGAGAGTGCCGGCACATCTAGGGCCTGTGTGATGTCGTGATCAATCTTGCTGATCCGGGTCCCTCGGGAAGGCGGATCCGGTAGGAAGACGATCGTGACACGCAGGCAACTCACCGACGAGCAGTGGAAGTTGATCGAGCCGTTCCTGCCGATGGGCGAATACGGCCGTACCCCGAGCGGCTGCGGGAACAGTTCGAGGGTGTGATCTGGCGGTTCCGCACCAGCAGTCAGTGGCGGGAGATGCCCGCCGAGTTCGGCCCGTGGCCGACTGTCTACGGCCGCTTCCGGGTGTGGAGGGATGCCGGCGTCTTCACCGCACTGCTCGAAGGCCTGATCGCCGAGGCCGCTCGCCAGGGGCAGACGGACTTATCCCTGGTCAGCGTGGACTCCACCACGGCCCGCGCCCACCACGACGCAGCCGGGATGCGCATCGGCAAGGAGGTTCTGGACGCCCTTGAAGAGGCCGCCATCGAGCAGGAGCGGGCCCGGCAAAAGGGGGCGGCCCGCCAGAGCAGAACGGACAGCGCGGCAGTGACGACCCCGGTCAGGAGGAGCGGCGGCACATCAGGCGACGGCGCAAGCTCCGCTTGAACCAAGCCCTGCTCGGCAGATCTCGCGGTGGACTGACGAGCAAGATTCATCTCGCCGTAGACCGCAAGTGCCGTCCCTTGTCCCTCGTCCTGACCGCAGGACAGGCCGCCGACAGTCCGCAGTTCGTCCCAGCGCCGCAGAAGGTGCGCATCCGTCTCCCCGTCGGCCGGCCCCGCCAACCGGAAGAAGAAGGGCAGAGGTGGCCGCCCCACACGCCACGACGCTGATCTCTACAAAGAGCGGAACACCGTCGAGCGCCTGATCAACAAGCTGAAGGCCTGGCGGGGCATCGCGCCTTGATACGACAAGACACCCGAGAGCAATCTTGCAGGCCTTGTCGCGGCAGGTCATGCGGGTCTGATGCTCAGGCCGGTCTCGGTGAGGCCGCGGTCTACGATGCCCAACTACGGGCGCCAAATCGTCCCGTCTGCCGAGATGCGGGTGGCGTGCGAGCCGAAGTCCTCCTCCGACACGCTGGAGACGAGGTACCGGTAGACGGTGGTGGTGCCGATCCCGAAACCGGCCGCGAGCTGGGCGTAGGGCTGGCCGTTGCGCAGATGGGCGAGGGTGAGCAGGGCCTGCCGGCCCGCGTTCAGGCGCCTCCATCGGTTTCCGAGAGCGCGGCGGTGTTCCCTCAGGCGGGCGGCGAGGAAGCGCGGGAAGGAGCTGGACGCGTCGACGCCAGGACAGGTAGACAAGCATGCGAAGCCTCTGGTGGACACGGTTCTCTTGGTCGAAAACCCATCTACCAGGGGCTTCATCCATCTGTCAGGCCAGCTGCCCAGCTGACGCGGGAGGTTGGAAAGGGCTCACTGCTATGAGAATGGGGTGGTGTCGCACCCTGTGGATCAGGGACTCGGCCGAAGTGAAGCCTGCGGACTGGATTGTTGACTCCAACCCTGATAAATCGTCTTGTCATGGCCACGAACACGATTGAACTGCACAGCATCAATCGTTGGGAGGCGTCCTTCCTGCGCGAGGAGGTGGGCGGCTACTTCACCCACGGCGTCGAGTGCACGCCGGGCGCGACGGTACTCGACGTGGGCGCCAACATCGGTGTGTTCTCGGCGGCCGTCTATGAGCGGCTGGACGGGGACGTGCGGATCTACGCCTTCGAGCCGGTGCCGCCACTCCACGCGACACTCGAACGCAATGCCCGCGAATTCTTCAACGGACGTCTGACCGTGCTCCCTTACGGCCTGGCGTCCCGTGACGACGAGCTCGATTTCAGCTACATTCCGGCCGCCACGATCTTCTCGTCCTCATCGCGGAATCAGGGGAACATCGAGGCTGAGCGGCGGCGGGTCACCGCCAGCGTTGTCGAAATGATCCGCCAGGGCGGCCTGGGACCGGTCCTGCGCCGCGTACCCGCTCCCATCCTCACTCTTCTCGTCAGCCGCAAGCTGCGGGTGATGCGGCGGCTTGAGACGCACCGGGTGAAGGTCAGGCCCTTGTCATCAGCGCTCGACGAGCAGGGCATCGACCACATCGACCTGCTCAAGGTTGATGTGGAAGGCGCGGAACTCGATGTGCTCAGAGGCATCGAGGAACGGCATTGGCCGCTGGTCCGCCAGGCCGTCGTCGAGGTGGAGCGCTGGCAGCAGAACCGCGACACTGTCTGCGAGGTCCTCCTTATGCACGGCTTCGCGGTCAGCACCGAGCAGGACTCGGTGCAGCAGGCCGGCGACATTGGCATGGTGTTTGCGGTCAGGCCCTAATACTCCAGCTGTAGATCGTGATCACGCAGCGAGTCGGCGCTCCTCGCGGCCGCGCCGAGCCCACCTCTGACGCACGCGGTTGGTCACCCACCGATAGTCAGGGGCACAGTGAAGCTTCGCCATCTTCGAACGTGCTGGTCAGCGGGGCTGGCGTGATGGTCCTTGACCGTGCTCGTGCTGGTGACGGGCGCGTGTCTGCGGCCTTGATCGTCCGTCAGCGGCCGGCTTCGAGGTTGGTCAGGACGAGCAGGACGAGCACGGCGCGCAGGAGGGCTGTGGCCCGAGCGGGGTCGGTGCGGAGCTTGGTGAGGATCCGCCAGTTTCTCAGGCGGGCGAAGCCGTGTTCGACTGGAGCGCACTGGTCTCAGTGCACAGCAGGCATTCGTCGCGCGGACCAGCGCGGCCGTGGACGAGCGCATCGCGGACCTGCTTGCCGACCCGTCGACTGGCGATGCGGAGTTGCGCGCCGCCGGCTTCGTCGCGACGGCCGACCACCTGGCGGAGCTGCACGGCCCGGAATGGTGGACGCGACCCTGTGGCCCTAGGAACTGCTCCTCTGCACTGCTGTGATCGGGGAAGAGCGAGCCTCCCCGATCGCAGCGAGTTGTGCGGTGCCCGGCCAGTGTTACCGGTAGCCGTTCCAGTAGTCCTGGCTGCCGGGGCAGTAGTGGTAGGTGTTCGATGCCCAGCGTGCTACGCCGCCCTCCCATAGGACGAAGTTGCCGTCGGTCTGCACGATGGCGATGGTGTCGGAGCCGTACCAGGTCTGGGTGTTCCAGGTGACGTGCCAGGGGTCGTTTGATCCGATGGCCTGGTAAGACCCGTATGTGGCCATGTTGCCGTCGGACCAGAAGTCCCACTTGTCCGCGTTGTACCTGGTGCCGCTGTTGGTGAAGCCGCTCGCCCACACGGCCTGCCCAGCCGAGACGTTACGACCCAGGCCGTACGAGTAGCCGCTGTACTTGCAGTACAGGACGAGGTTGCCGTCGCCCTGGAACCGCAGGTACGTGAAGGCGCTGTTGAACGTCGTCGTGGGCGTCCACTCGCTGCCGGTGTGCAGGGTGGACGTGTGGGAGCACTGAGAGGTGTCGACGCCGGACGACAGCGGGACGCAGACGTAGCTGGTGGCCGACGCCGGCCCCGCCGAGAGGGTGCTCATGCCACCAGCGAGGGCGATGGTGGCGACGGTCATGGCGAGGGCGCGTCGGGTCTTGCGGAGCTTGAGCATGCTTGCTGTCTCCTCACGTAACGGCGATAGCCTGCGCGCTCTCGTCCGCCGGTTAACTGTGGACAAGTGCGCTGGTTCCAGCGAATCTGATGACATGCTCGCGGTCGAATGATTCGATCAGGTTCGAAGCGGACGGCTTCCCGTCTCGCCGACAGTGTCACGCACGGGGGATGAAGTGCTGCGTGTCGACATGGACGCAATCGCTCTCACGAACACGCGATTCGCGATCTCGCCACTGAACACCACGGTCAGCGGCCTGTGGCTCTTGCGCTCGAACAGCCCGGCCTTCGGAGGGGGGTGGCGGCCCCGGATCCAGGAGACGATCCGTCAAAGAAAGCTGGAAGTGCTGAGGGTGCTGTTCTCCGGCTCCTGGGACTACGTGCCGGACTTCATCACTCCGCAGCCCGACACGCCCGAAGCTACATTGGAAGACGAGCTGCACGCGGTCGCCATGACCGACTCCGACCGACTTCGGCTTGAGGTTCGCATCATGACGGGGGGCGTCGCCGAGCACCGGGTAGTGGGCCGCGCCGCTCCTGCGATCATGCGGAAGATCCTTGAAGACGGCGAGCGTGCGCTCGCCAAGCGGCTTGCGACCGAGCTCGACCAGCTGTGGCACGCAGCCATAGCCCCGCACTGGACGACTTTGCGCACCCTTATAGAGGCCGACATCGACCACCGCGCTCGTATCACCGCACGGCACGGACTGAGCGGCATGCTGGCCAGCCTGCATCCCCGAGTCGCCTGGAATGACGACCACCTGCGCTTGACGACCCGCTTCCCGGGCCGGTTCTGCGGAACGACCAGCCTGGTGCTGACACCGTCGGTGTTCGCCACCGACCTGCTCATGGTCGTCGACTCGGGGCCACATCCCGTCCAGCGGCAGCCCATGTTCACCTACCCGGTCCGAAGCGGTCCCGACGCCGGCGCCAGGCCGACGTCGACTACGCCCGATCTGCTCGGGGTCACCCGGGCCCGTCTGCTGTCTGATCTCGGCACAGCACGAACCACTGCCGAACTGGGTGAGCGTCACTTCCTGGCCGCCAGCACCGTCTCCTACCACCTCGGCATCCTGCACCGCGCCGGTCTCATCGCCCGGACCCGCCGCGGCCACCACGTCCTGTACGAGCGGACTCCACGCGCGGCGAGCCTGCTAGGCCCGGAGCGTCGGAGTTGATCGGCATGCCCGGAGCCGGTACCGCCACTGGTTTCGGGCTCGACGACAGCACGCCGCTCCTGGCCCATGCCGCGCTGAAGGCATGACTGCAACATTCGAGGTCTTGGCTTGGCAGGGCATGGCTTGGGTCCGTCATCTCATCTGAGGGGAACCAGACATGTCCAAGAACTCTGCGGCCTGCCCGCACCTGAACGCCCGTCGGCTCTGGTGCCGAGCTGCCGTCGTCCCCGGAACCGACGCCTGCCAGCACCACCAGGACGGTCAGGTCCGCGACTGGACCGCCGACGGCTTCCGCGCCGCGGACGCTGCTGGGGCAGACCAGCGTTAAGAACCTGGTCGAGCGCGGGAGTCCGCGGTCTTGGTCATCTGACGGGCGAGTTGGGACGGTCTCGACGGTTCCTGCCGTTCCTCGGCCCGGCGCCTCCTACGATCCGGTTCATGATGGAGGAGCTCGCCGTCGCCGAACGTGTTTTTGAGCAGGTGAGTGAGCAGCTCGCCGACGAACGCGCCTCGGCCCCGCCGGCGCCCGGGCAGGTGGGCGGCCGGGCGGTGATGCTGATCCCGCACCGCGAGCCGGGCGTGGAGGAGACCATGCTTCCGCCGGAGTATCAGCGAATCCTCGCTGCTGTGCGGCAAGCTGCTGGACCGATCATGGCCCGGGAAGTCGGGGAGATGCTGGGAGCGGACATCAGCATGCGGAGCAAGCTGGAACCGCTGCGGGGGAAGCTGGTCAGACTGACCGATCGCGGCTGGCTGCGGAAAACGCCGGAGGGTCGATTCACCACCCGCCTGTGAACAGGAACGACCCCGCTCTGGGTTGGACGGCGAGAGCGTAACCGGGTGACCCCCGGCGGCCGTTGGAATTGTGTGACGAATACCAAAAGGCACGCCGAGGACACCTGCCCGCTTGTCTACGAGTGCCGCCTGCCGCTGTCCACGCGCACCGTCAACCACCTCACCGAGCTGCTCAGGCGTCATCTGAAGCGATTCGGTCCCGATGGCGGATCTTGCCGCCGGGGACCGCGGTCATCGTTCTGGCCGTACTGCGTCACGACCGGCGCCTGGCCGACATGGCCGGCGGCAACAACGTGTCCGAGTCCACCGTCCGCCGCTGGCGCGACGAGCTGATCGCCCTGCTCCGCCGCGCAGGCGCCGCGCCTGGACCGCGCCCTGAAGAAGCTCTCCAAGCAGGGCGGGGGGGGGTGGTGCTGATCGACGGCACCCTCATCCACACTCAGCGCCGCACCGGGAGGGCCGACCGGCGGAACTACTCCCGCAAGCACCGTAGCCATGGCCTGCACTTCCTCGCCCTGACCGACGAGAAGGGGTGCCTGATCTGGATATCCGCAGCCAGGCCCGGCCACACCCACGACAACACCGCCGCCCTGACCCACCTGCGCGCCGTCGGCCCTGGGGCGCTGGCAGACCTCGGCTTCCGCGGCCTGGACAACGATATCAGCGACCCCGTGATCGTCACCGGCTACGCCGCCGGCCGCACCCACAAGCGCACTGCAGGCCAGAAGACCGCCAACCGTGTCCTGGCAGTTGGACGGGCACCGGTCGAGCACGGCTTCGCCCACCTGAAGAACTGGCGGATCCTCGCCAAGCTCCGTACCGATCCCGCCCGCGCCGCGAGGTACGCAGGGCGCTGCCGAGGACGAGCCCCAAAGAGCTCACCCGGGCACTGCGCTCACTCAACCGCGACGGCTTCATCACCCATGACGCCGGCGCCGACTTTCCCGGCTACAGCCTCACTCCACTCGGACAAAGCATCCTCGCCGTCCTTCTGGACGTCTACGCCTGGACCGCCGAGCACTGGGACGAACTCGTCGACGGCCGCGAGCGCGCAGATCGTGCAGAGACCGGTTCGTCTGTCACCAACGTCCTGACCCGCAACACCTAGCCCGCCGGCACCTCGGACCGCTCCGCCATCGCCGGCAGGCTCTCGCGCAGCCGCCCGCGGAGGCTGTCCAGCAGGACCTTCGCCGCCGGGCTCGCGGGGCCGGCGGAGCGCCAGGCGAGGGCGATGCGGGCGCGGATGCCGGGGTTGACGATGGTCAGGGTCCGCAGGGCGGGGCCGCCGAAAGCAGAGCCGTCCTCGGCCTCTCGGTGCCCCTCCTCGCCCTCCCCGCCCGGCAGCACCGCAACGCCCAGCCCCCGGGCCGCCAGCTGAACCAGCACATGTGGCGCCGCCGCCTCGAAGGCGACCCGCGGCCGGAATCCCGCCCGCCCGCAGGCCCGTTCCAGCGCCGCCCGCACCCCGGTCCCGCGCGGCAGGCAGATCAGCGCCCGGTCGCGCAGCTCGGCCAGCGGCACGCTCGTACCGTCGGCCCGTTCGAAGAGCGGGTCCTCGGCCGCTGCGAGGACCGCCAGCGGGACGTCGATCACCGTCTGGAAGGACAGCCCGGGCGGCGGCACCTCCTCGGTCGGCCCGAGGAGCGCTATGTCGAGCTCACCGGCCAGCAGCGCGGCCTGCATCCGCTCCGACGAATCCTCGGTGAGCGCGATCTCCAGCGCCGGGTGGGCGTCGTGGAAGTCCGCCAGGAAGGAAGCGATGTCGAACGCGTGCCCCGTGGCCCCGGAGACCAGCCCCAGCGACACCCGCCCGCGCAGCAGCCCCGTGTACGCGTCCACCGTATCCCGCACCGCGTCCGCGGCGGCCAGTGCCGCCCGCGCGTACGGCAGGACCGCCCGGCCCGTCTCGGTCAAGGTCACTGACCGGTGTGAGCGGTCGAGCAGCGGCTGTCCCAACTCCTGCTCCAGCTGCCGGATCTGTGCGCTCAGGCCCGGCTGGGCCAGGTGCAGCCGGGCGGCGGCACGCGTGAAGCCGCCCTCTTCGACGACGGTGACGAGGTAGCGCAGCTGGCGGAGTTCCATAACTGTTGATGCTAGGTGGCAGCAGAACTATCTATTGGCCATATGAATCAGCCACCCGCAGGCTTGATCACATGCAAAGCGCGACGGAACTCACCGCAGACAATCAGGCCGCCCTCAAGGCCGCCATCGCCGCCGAACGCCGCGAGCTGGCCGATCTCTTCGACGCCCTGCGGGTCGACGACTGGCACGCCCCCAGTCTGTGTACGGGCTGGACCGTCCGCGAGGTCGTCGCCCACATGTCCATGGGCTTCCGACTCTCCCTCCCCGCCACCCTGGGCGAACTCCTGAGGGCACGGGGCAACCTCCACCGCATGACCGACCGAGTCGCCCGCCGGGACGCGGCCGCCCACTCCACTACCGAGCTCAGCGCCTTCCTCCGCGACCACGCCCACCACCCGTGGACCCCGCCGGTCGGCGGGCTCCCGGCCGCCCTCGGCCACGACGTGGTCCACGGCCTGGACGTCACGGCCGCCCTCGGGCTCGACCGGCGGGTCCCCGAGGACCGGCTGCGCATCCTGCTCGACGCGATCCAGCCCCGCGGCCTGAAGTTCTTCGGCGTCGACCTCACCGGCGTACGGGTGTGCGCGCAGGACACGGACTGGTCCTACGGGTCCGGGGCGGATCCGGTATACGGAGCTGCCCAAGACCTCCTCCTGCTCGCCTTCGGCCGCCGTCTGCCGCCCGGCCGACTCCGCGGCGAGGCGGCCGGCCGCTTCACCGGCCGGTGACGGCAGTGCGACGCACCCGACTCCTCCAGGCGCTCGCTCTCTTCTCCACCGGCCTGCTGTCCGGTGCCTTCGGCTACGGCGCCGCCAACCTTGTCCCGACCTTCAACGCCGTGCCGATCGAGATGCGGCTCGACTTCCACGCCGAGCTGATGAAGATGAACGGCATCACCATGCAGGCCACCATGGCGGTCTCGGCCCTCAGCACCCTCGCCCTGGCCGCCTCGGTACGCGGCCGGGCCCGCGTCCTGGCCGGCGCGGCGGGGTTCCTGACGGTGTCCTCCTTCCTGATCACGCGGTTCGGGAACGTCCCGATCAACGGCCGCATCAAGCAGTGGGCCGCCACCGCACCGCCGCCCGACCACGCGGAGATCCTGCGCCGCTGGGAACTCTTCAACGACGCCCGCACCGCCACCGCCGCCCTCGCCTTCGGGCTGCTCATCGCCCTCACCCTCAAGCGGTCATCCGGCGAACTCGTACCACACGCCCCGCTGGCCTCTACCTCGCCGCCATCTTCATCCGGTCAGCGAGGTGATCCGAAAGACACGGCCTAGCTGTATTCACCCGCAGCGTTGTTCACGCGGCTGACCGGTGGGTGGCCGCCGAGTGCGGTGTGGCAGTGGTGGTGGTTGTAGGTGTGGACGAAGTCTGCCAGGGCTTCGGTCCGCTCGGTGTTGCTGGTGTAGGGCCGGATGCGCCTATGGACGATGCGGGCCGCGGTGAGGCACTGGGTGAACAGCTTCGACTTGTAGCAGGAGCCGTGTCGGTCAGGACCCGTTCGACGGCGATGCCGTGGGCGGCGAAGAAGGCTAGTGCTCGCTGCCAGAAGGCGATGGCGGTGTGCTGGCGTTCGTCGGGCAGGATCTCGCTGTAGGCCAGGCGGGAATGGTCGTCCACTGCGGAATGAATGTAGGAGTAGCCGATCACCGGCGTGCAGCTCCTGCGCTCGGTGGTGGTGGCCTGTCGGTTGCGGTTGCCGGCCGTCCTGCCGACAGTTCGCCAGCCTCATCCGTCAGGGATGTTGCCCAGCTTCTTGATGTGCACGTGGACGAGTTCGCCGGGACGGGAGCATTCGTGGCGGCGTATCGGCCCGCCGGTCGGCCGGTCCAGCCAGGCCAGGCGGTTCAAGCGATGGCGGACCGGGATGCGGTGCACGGTGGATGGGGGAGCCCGAGTATGGGGCCGATCCTGGCCGGGCCGAGCTTGCGGTCCTGCCGGAGCCGGCACACATCCGCTTCCTTCGTGGCGGCCGTTCGATGCGGCGTGGTGAGTGGTCTGCGGGAGCGGTCCTCCAGGCCGTCGTCCCCCTCGGCCCGCCATCGGCGGACCCACTTGTGACTCCCAGGGGCGCCGGACGCCGTTGATCAGCCCTCCTCGGGCATCCGGCTCGGTCACCATCAGCGGCTCGCCCCAGCGCCGTGGAGGCCGCCAAGATGAGCCGTCCGTCGTGGCGGCCCGGTCCAGCTCTGTTACAAGTGGTTCCGCAACTGGGGCAACTCCCCGGCGGGGCACCGCCTCGCGCTCGCGCCCATCCCAGATGGGCAGGTCAATCCGAGGCGGCTGCGTCGCACGCTGGCCTTGGAAATGGCCTACCGGCCGGGCGGCGTGCTGGCCTCCAAGCTGCACCTGAAGCACATCGCAGTAGCCGCAACAGAAGGGTATGCCTCCCGCCCCGGCGGAGCTCAGGCCGAATTGCTGGCCGAGGTGAACAAGCGCGAGAGCGACCGGAACCTGGACCTGGTCCTGACCGAGTTCCGGAACTACCAGCAGGGCATCCTCCCGGCCGGCCCCGGAGCCCGGAGCCTCACCGAGTGCTTCGCCAGCATCGAAGAGAAGCTCGACCCGGCGTCAGCCACGGCCCCCAAGACCCAGCGCAGTGACCGCGACGTGCTCAACCTGCTGATCAAACGCGCCAAGGTCCTTCACCTCGGGCCCGCGAACTACTGCTGGTTCACCGACCCGTCCCGGGCACTCTGCCTCAAGCCGGCCGGCACCCCGACCGCCGACCGTCCGCTGGTCGGGATGCGTGACTCCGCCCGCTGTCCGCAGGCCACCCATCACACCTGCCACTGGCCCGTCTGGGCCGACCACGCCGAACGCACCGAGACCTTCCTCGGACAGCTCGGCACCACACGAAAGACCGAACGCACCCGCCTGAAGGCCGACTACGACCGGGCCCTCCGCGTCGTCGCCGAGATCGACGCCGCCTGCACCACCATGAATGAGGACTCCGCATGAGAATCTCCGCATCCCAGCGGGCCGAGTACGAGAACCACATCCGCGCCGCCGTGGACCGCCTCCTGCGCGGCGAGATCCCGCCCGGCGGAAAGTGTGACTTCAAGACCCTCGCCCACGAAGCGGGCGTCGACCGCACTGCCTTCTACGGCACCCACCCCTACGCACACCTCCGCGAAGAGTTCGAACGTCGCCTGCAGGCCCTGCAGCAGACCGGTGAGATCCCCGACCCCCGCGAAGCCCAGATCACCCGACTCAAGGCAGAGAACACCAAGCTCAGGGAGCGGCTGGCACATTCGGAACAGAGGATCGACGAGCTCACGGACTTCCGCAGCCAGGCCCTGGCCCGGCTCGCCGCCCAGCACGAGATCGTCCGCCTCCGTGAGGCCGCTGCTGGAACCAGCCGGGTTTGTCGTCTCCCTCACCGCAGACCACGGTGATCGGAACCTGCAGCTGAAGGACGATCCGTGCTCGGTCAGACGGCGGGCTCGGGGAGGTGACCGAGGTGCTTGATGACGCGCTCACGCAGGAGGAGGTACTCCTCCCAGCGCCGAGGCAGAGGCCCCGGCGGGCGTTTGACGTCACGGGCTGCGGTGACAGTCTGGCCATCCAGGAACTGCTCGCGCGTCAGGTCGAGCTCCACACCGCTGGGCAGTCGATTCCACCAGTGAAATCCATGCTGCTCCCCGCTGCAGTGGACCTCCCCGACCATGAGGTCGCCACCGAAGATGTCGTTCACGATCAGAGCCGTGATGTCACAGTGGCCCCACGCTGGGTTGCCGGGCTGCCAGTCGGCGCGAGCGAGGTCGTCAGGAGAACAGGTGTCGGCGGCCCAACTGGCGCGCAAGGCTTTGTCGATGTCCAGCAGGTTCCAAGGGATCATGCCCACAGCATCGCAGCCGCCACTGACATCATCGGCAGATCGCCGGGGAGACTCCCTCTTCAGCTGCCGGACCCGGACTGCAGATATCGGCGCAGAGCTTCCCGTCCTCCCGGAACGAAGAGCCATTGATCGACGACCTCGCACAATTCGGCTTCTGTCAACCAGCCCTGCCAGGCGATCTCACCCGGGTCCGGGACCAGGGGCTCCGCCACGACAGCCTCATGCACCCCAAACCACACGGGGCTGATTCCCTCCCGGCAAAGGAACTTGAACATGAAGCGCACGGGCACACGAACGCCCAGCTCTTCGGACAGTTCCCGGGCCGCGTACGGCTCGTCGGCGGCCACGCGGTCAGTCCTGATCAGGGTGCTGTCCAGGATGAGGAACTCGTTCGGGTCGTGATGGTGCAGTGCGTCCAGCAGGGTGGGAGCGTGGTCGGCTAGCACGACGGCCTCGGTCACATACCGGCCGGCGGTGGCTGTGGTGACACCGAACCCGACTCCCACCTGCTGCAGTGTCTCGTTTTTGCGCAGGTGCACCAGCACGAGGACGGCCTGCTGAAAGCAGCTCAGCCGCCGCCAGCGCGAGCGCAGTTCACGCCTTCGGGCGTAGATGAGCCAGGAGACGTACTCGACGACCTCATGCTCGACGTCCCGCATGGCTCGATACGGCACCAACAGGGCTTCTATGTCTGGGCGTTGATGAGTGAGATCACCAACCGAAATGACCAGGAGCCCTGCCACGTCACGAACCCCCACCGGCCCTTCGCCATCAGCCTCGAACCTCAGGGCGAGAAGGGTTTCGCTGAGGCGGCAGGCCGGGGGCCAGGTGGATCTGCCGCTGGTCAGCGTGGCCTCGGCGGTGGGCGGGGCGCTGCGAGAGTCATGGTGCCCGGGTCCTGCCGGACTCGCCTAGTACTACGTACGACGCAGTATCGTATAACGTAATAGCCGCGAGGGATGAAGGAGGTAGCTGATGCCGCGTCAACGGGACCGCGTCGGATGGGCCGAACCCACGTTGCTGATCCTGGCCAGCCTGGCCGACGGCCCCAAGCATGGCTACGCGATCACCAAGGATGTCGCGGAGCAGACGTCCATCAGGCTGGGACCAGGCACGCTGTATGCCGCCATCGCACGGCTGGAGGAAAGCGGCCTGGTCGCGCCGCTGGACGAGGATGAGCGTCGGCGGCCCTACCGCATCACCGCGGAAGGCCAGACCGTGCTCGACGACAGGCTCCGGGCGATGGCTCGCTTCGCACGCACCGGGTTGACCCGACTGGGGGTGGCAAACGCGTGATCAACATGGCGGCCCGGGTGGCCTTGCGGGCATACCCTCCCTCGTTCCGGGAGCGCTACGGATGCGAACTTGAAGCACTGGTCGAGGACACCGGCGCCGGCCCGAGCATCGTCGCGGACCTTCTTGTCGGCGCGCTGCGGGCATGGCTTCACCCGGTGATGCCCGAAGAGTCCACCGAACGGCGCCGGCGCCGCATGCAGGCAAGCGTCGCCACCACCTGGGTCACCTGGTGCGCCGCACTGTATGCCCTGCCGATGCTGGACTTCATCCTGTCCGAGGATCCCGGCCTGACTCCGGACCCGGTGCGCCGACTGCTCGACATTGCGCAGTACGCCATGTACGGCGCTGGGCTCATCCTGCTGGCTGGCGCCCTCGCCCTCCTCGCGGAAACCTCCCGAACCGGCAACCGGGCCGCGTGGCGCCCGATGGTGGCTGTTGTCCCGACGCTGCCCACGTGGCTGATCGCGCCGTTCCTCCTGGCGTACGCCTCCATCGACCCGATCTCCTATTGGGTCGGAGCCTTGGCGGTGCTCGGGCCGGCAGCGTTCCTCATCACCATGGCGGTGGCACCGGCCGTCGTCGTCACCCGGTGCCGACCATCCGTCAAGCTCTTGCGGCTGCTTGCCCTGTCCGGGGTTGCGGTGGCGTTCGCCGTGACGACTACAGGCATCGCCTGCGTGGCGGCGTTGGCCATGAATACCGATGACGCGGCCCAGTTGGTCACGATGCCCATACTGACCGTCACCGTTGCCGCTTCCACAGCAGCCCTGGTCAGCTCCGGTCGCGGAGCCAAGGCCGCACTCCGTAGGGAGCACCCGGTGGATCTTGGTGGTGACGTGTGAGTGACGCTGCGATGCTCCCGTTCCAGGGCGTGCCACGAGTCCTGTTCACGTGGCTGGCCTGAGACGCCATCCGCCTATCGATCACGGGATCGTCAGGGGCCTGGCGCTTTCCGGACAAGTGTCTGACCGCTACGGGACCAACAGGGCTCCTGCGTCCGGGCGTTGATGAGTGAGATCACCAACTGGACGACCAGGAGCCCTGCCCCGTCATGCCCCCCAGCAGCCCCTCGACATCAGCCTCGAACCACAGGATGAGAAGGGATCACTGGGGCACTTGCCACGGGAGCATCGAGGTGCTCCTGGTGAATGGCCTTGGTCATGCCGCAGATGTCGAAGGTCGAGCTGTACGCCGCGATCCGACGCGACCACCGCGGCGGCATGACGCTGCGGGGTATCGAGCGGAAGTACAACGTGTCGTGACGGACGGTCCGCAAGGCGGTGGACTCGGTCTGGCCGGAGCCGCGTAGGAAGCTGCCGCCGCGGCCGACCGCGCCGGATCCGTACAAGGCGGTGATCGGCGGGATCCTGCGGGCGGACCCTACCTTCAACGGCACGATCATCGAGACCGGCACCGACTCCTAGCGGCTCGCCAGCACCCGGGCCCGAGCCGAGGAACCCAACAAGGTTCCTTTCCGCAGGTCCCGGCGCTATGAGGCATGGTGATGTTCCTGTTTGCCGTTCGGATTGGCGTCGAGCGGGCAGGCAGCCGAACGCCGGTGGAGGGATTTTCAGGCGGCTGTCGCGGCGGTGGCCGGACCGCCCCGAGACAAGCACGAGACGCCGGCCAGGCCGGGGTGGCAGTAGAAACTGTCCAGGCTGTAATGCTCGCGGAAGGCGACCCACCGCTCGTTCTCCCGTCTTTCCCGGGTGAACCCGATCACCTTGGCGACCGCAGCCTTCAAGTTGTCGTAGCGGACCTTCCCGGTCGGCGCCCCGCCCAGGACGCTGAGGGCGTGCACGTGGCCTTCGAAGAACGCCTCCTGTCCGCCGGACGTGAAGATCCGGTGAACGGCCTTGCCCGAATACGACAGACGGAAGCTGAACAGGTAGCAGACCACCGTTTGTCCTGCCAGACGCACCGTCACGTCCCGAAGTCGACCTCCGCTTCGACGCCCGGGCGGTGCGACTGAGGCACGACCGCCTCAACGGGACCACGGCCGGCCATCGCGCGGATCTCACCCCGGCGCACCGCGACGTAGTCGCGGACCATGCCGTAGGAGATGCCGTGCGCCTGGTGCTCCTCAAGCAGCCGGTCGAAGACGCGCTTGGCGGTGTGCCGTTGTTTTCGCGGCGCGTCCAGATCGGTCCGCAGCATCTGATCGACCAGCGGCTTGTACGGGTCCTGACGGGTCGCCCGCGGCGGCAGCTTCTTACGGGGCTTGGGCCAGGCCGACTCCAGCGCGTTCTGGATCGTCGGGTGGCCAACGCCGTACTTGCGCATCACCGCACGCTTCGACGGCCCGGCACGGCAGTCCCTACGGATCGCCGCGTACAGCTCAACCTTGGACTTCGGCGCCACCGACGCCTCCTCGCAGCATGGAGCAGGGCCATGCTCCCACCGCAAGTCCTCCGGTGTTGCCGAAACTCACCGACATCCACGCGCCTCAACCCGAGTCGTTCACGGCGCTAACCGACACCTGTTCCCCAAACTCACCGACGTACCCACCCGTCGTTGCGGACGCCCTCGGCTACCACGACAAGACCACCAGCCGCCTCATCAGAGAGACAGGCGGGACATGGAGCCGATACGCCCCAGGAGATCACGCAAGGTGACCAACAGGCTGGCTTCCTCGAGGACCGGCGACAGTCGATGAGAGCCTGTGAACAAACCCCGTCTGCGAGCAGCGGCGTCCGGTGCGCCCGCCCTTCGGGCGGACGGCGGTTTGTCCACAGGCTCTGAGCTGAACCGCTGACGGGGTGGTTCCGGAATACGCCAGAGACCTGCCTTCTGCCGGCGGCAGAACACCGGCCCGACCGGGCTCGACGATCACTACAGTCCAGGCTCATGACGACGGTTACAACGCGCACGATCGAATACGCGGCCGACGGCCTGACGATGATCGGGCATCTCGCGCTCCCGGCCGGTGTCGACCGCCGGCCCGTGGTCTTGGTCGGGCCCGAGGGGATGGGGCTCAGCGACGTCGAGCGCCGCCGGGCCGATGTGCTCGCCGAGCTGGGATACGTGGCCCTGGCCTTCGACCTCCACGGCGGGCGCTACTTGGACGACCCTGAGGAGATGTTGGCCCGTTGCATGCCGCTGCTCGCCGACCCCGACCGGATGCGAGGCATCGGCCACGCGGCGCTCGACGTGCTCCGCGCCGAGCCGCGGACCGACCCGGACCGGATCGCCGCCGTCGGCTACGGCACCGGGGGCGCAATCGCGCTGGAACTCGGGCGCGACGGCGTCGACCTGCGCGCGATCGCGACAGTCAACGGACTGACCACGGGCCGACCAGGCGAGACGGCGCGCATTCACTGCCCGGTGTGGGCCGGAGTCGGGTCGGAAGACCCGATCATGCCGCCCGCGCAACGGGACGCATTCACTGCCGAGATGCAGGCTGCGGGCGTTGACTGGCGCCTCGTGGTCTACGGCGGCGCCTTGCACGCCTTCCATCACCCACCGGTCGACCACATCGTGCTTCCTGGGGTCGGTTTTCACCCTCAGCACGCGCAGCGGGCTTGGCGGGACGTCGTCGACCTGCTCGCCGAGTGCCTGCCCATAACGGAGTGATCTGGTCGGCAACCACGATCCCGGACCGGGGGCCCGGGAGCCCGGGAAGCGGGTGCGGGAGCTGCGCGAGACGGGTGCCACCGGACGGCCGGCGCCGGACTTGAGAGCAGCACTGCGACGCGAACCGCAACTGCTCGGCAGGATCACGAGATTGCTGCTCGACCTGCACTTCCCACCCTCCCTCCACGGCGAACTGTGCGAAGCCGTCGGCCTGGAACTGGAGCGGGCGCAGACCGAGCACCTCTCGACGGCACGCAGGCAGCGGGACCCGCGGATGCGGGAGCTGGTGCTGACCGCCTACGAGTACCGGTGCGCCTTTTGCGGTTACGACGGCAGGATCGGCGCGGTGCCGGTCGGGCTGGAGGCCGCCCACGTGCGCTGGTGGGCGTTCGGCGGTCCCGACGACATCGACAACGGGCTGTGCCTGTGCTCGCTGCACCACAAGCTCTTCGACAAGGGCGTCCTCGGCGTGGGAGACGATCAGCGCATCCTGGTCTCACAGCGCTTCGTCGGCCACAGCCCCGCCGCCCGCGAGCACGTCATAGCCCTCGCGGGCCGGCCACTCTTCGGCCCACAGCCCGGCGCGCACCCTGTCGCGGCCGCTCACCGCGACTGGCACGCCCGCCAGGTCTTCCACGGCGAGCCACGCCCCGCCACTGCAGCCTGACCGCCCCGGCACCGTCGGCATCGCTGCGACGGCGAGAAGCTGCGCGTCAGTTCGGCGTGGCGGTGGTGTGGTGCGGTCGGTTGTGTACCAGCAGGGCTGAGGCAAGGGCCGCGCACAGGAACACGGCGGCGATGACGATCATGCCGGCGTGGACGCCGGAGGTGAAGGCGTCGCCGATCGCGGCGGTCACGTTCGGCGGGGCTGCTCGGTGGCCGCCGCTGCCGCTGGATACGGCGTGTTCGACGGTGGGCCAGGCCGCTCGGGGCACGTGGTGGGCGTCCAGCTGGGGCGGCAGTTGGGACTGGAGCCGGCTGGCGAGCAGTGCGCCGAGGAGGGAGGTGCCAGTGACGGATCCGATCTGGCGGAAGGTGTTGACGGCTCCGGAGGCCATGCCGGCGTGTTCATGGGAGACGCTCACCAGGGCGGCGGCGGTGCTCGGCGCGGCCACCATCCCGCTTGCGGCTCCGAAGAGCGCGTAGAGCCACCACACCCGGGCATAGGGGGTGGTCGGCTCCAGCGTGGTGAGTCCGGCCGTGGCGGCGGCTCCGATGAGGAAGCCCAGGGTCAGTGGGAGCTTGAAGCCGGTGCGGCGGATCACGCGTCCGGTCGCGTAGCTGACGATGACGTAGACGCCGAAGAAGGCCAGCAGCCGCCATCCCACGTCCAGGGCGGACAGGTGCTGGACACGCTCGTAGAAGAGCACCGACAGGATGGCCAGGCCGGTGAAGCCGAACAGGGAGACGGCCGCGACGAACATGACGGCGCTGAAGGATGCCGATCGGAACAGGGTGATGTCCAGCATGGGTGTGCGGCCGGCGCGCTCGACGAGGACGAAACCGGTCAGGGCCGCGGCCGCGGTGATCCAGGCGATGAGGATGCGGGGGCTGGTGTAGCCGTCGTGTCCGCCTTCGATGAGGGCGTAGACGAGGGCGGCGATGCCCAGGACGGCCAGGACCTGGCCGGGGATGTCGAGCTTGCCGGCGGGGCCGCGCGATTCCGCTATGAAGGCTGCTGCGGCCAGGGTGACCACGGCGAGGACGGCGGTCGACAGGAAGACCGTGTTCCAGTGGAAGTGGTCCAGCAGTGTGCCCGCGATCAGGGGGCCTGCGGCGAGTCCGATGCCCGAGGAGGCCGCCCAGATGGTGACGACTTCGGTGCGCCGGTGGGGGTCGGGGAACGTGGCCCCCAGGATGGCCAGGCTGTTGGGCAGGATGAGTGCGCCGCCGAGGCCGGAGACGAGCTGGCCGGCGATGACGCCTCCCGCCGAACCCGCCGCATAGACGATGAGCGAGCCGATGATCATGATCGCGGCGCCGGTGACGAAGGCGCGCTTGCGGCCGTAGAGGTTGCCGATGGTGCCCGCGGACATCACCAGACTGGCCACGACCAGGGTGTACGCGGAGGGGATCCAGACGAGGCCGGTCGGGGAGACGTGCAGCTCGTCCTGGATGGCCGACAGTGCCGACACCGATGCGGTGATCAGCAGAAAGGTCGTCATGGCGCCCAGGCACATCGCGATGAGTGTGACGCCGGCGGCGAGCCGGGAGGGGTGGTTCGGGGAGGGCCGGACACCGGTGTGCCGGTCGGTCGGCTTGAGCCGGCCCGGGGCGGGGGAAGGAGCGGAAGTCACGGTGTCCTCGTCTCAGCCGAGCTGCGGGTAAAGGGCGGCGACGCCGCCGGAGAGGTCGGCCTGTACCTGGCGGCTGCGGTCGTCGACGACGATCTCGGCAGCCCCGGAGGCAATGCCGTCGACGGCCGCGCGGGCGACGCCCGCCGGGTCGGTCTTGGGCCCGTTGACATGGCGGGCCATGTCGGTGTCCATGTAGCCGACGTGGAGTCCGGACACGGTGATGCCCCGGGGCGCGAGCTGCTGGCGAACCGCGTTGGTCAGGCTCCACTCCGCGGACTTGGCGGCGGCGTAGGCACCGACGGCGGGAAAGCTGATCCACGACAGCGCGGACAGGATGTTGAGGACGGCGCCTCCGCCCTGGGACTCGATCACGGGAGCGAAAGCCCGGATCATGCCGAGGGTGCCCAGATAGTGGGTCTCCATCTCCAGGCGGACGGCGTCCCAGCTGCCGGTCAGCAGATCGGCGCCCGTGGAACTGCCCGCGTTGTTGATCAGGACGGAGATGTCACGGGCCTCCTCGGCGGCCGCGGCGACGGAGGCGGGGTCGGTGACGTCGAGCCGTATCGCTTTCACGCCGGGCAGATCGATCTGGTCCGGTCGGCGGGCCGCCCCGTACACCGTGGCGCCACGCGCGAGCAGCTCCTGGGCGAGCGCCCTGCCGAGCCCGCGGTTGGCCCCGGTGACCAGGACGGTTGCTGTGCTGATGTCCATGATTCCTCCCTCGTGATGCGCACACCCCAGCTGACTTACGATTGCATAAGTCAGCTATGAGGGTATAGGCTGACTTTGCTTGAGGCAAGCCAGGTGAAGGGTGGAGAGATGAAGGATCTGCTGGAGGAACGGGACGCCTGGTCCACGGCCAACTGCTCCATCGCCAGGACTCTGGAGATCGTCGGCAACAGGACAGCGCTGCTGATCATGCGCGAGGCGTTCTTCGGCACACGCCGGTTCGACGACTTCGCCAAGCGTGTGGGCATCGGCGAACCCGCCGCCGCGGCGCGCCTGAAAGAACTGACCGCCGCCGGTCTCCTGGAACGCGTCCCCTATCAGGAGCCCGGCCAGCGGACCCGGTACGCCTATCAACTGACCCAGAAGGGGCGGGACTTCCGGACCGTCATCATGGCGCTGCGGCAGTGGGGCGACACCTGGGCCACCGACGAACAAGGGCCCCCCGTGGTCGTACGCCACGAGAATTGCGGCGCCCCGGTGCACGCGGTGCTCCGCTGCGACGACGGCCACGACGTGCCGATCGGGGACTCGTTCGTCGACGCCGGCCCGGGTCTCATCCGCGTCAGCCCGGACAGCCCCTGAACCCAGCGGCGGCTGAAACACCCGACAGGACGATTCCACCGCAGAAGTGGCCCGCCCCCGCCATCGCCAACCGGCACGCTACACCGACAACTCACGCCCCCGAGGAGCTCCCGCATGTCCGAAACATCGAAGAAGTCCCTGAGTGCCGACGCGACCGACCGGGCAGGAGCGGCAATACACAGATCACGCGTGTTCGGCTGGGAAGACCCTGCCATTTCCGCCGACGCCGTCCCTCACCACAGCGGCCTCGACTTCCTCCGCGAGATCCTGGCCGGGCGCCTGCCCGCCCCGCCGATCGCCGCCACCCTGGGCTTCACCCTGGAGGAGGCCGAGCACGGCCGGGCGGTCTTCGTCCTGGTGCCGGGCGAGGAGCACTACAACCCGATCGGCAGCGTCCACGGCGGCGTCTACGCCACGCTGCTCGACTCGGCGGCCGGCTGCGCGGTGCAGTCCGTGCTGCCTCAGGGCATGGGATACACCTCGATCGACCTGACCTTGAAGTTCCTGCGCCCGATCACCGTCGACACCGGCAAGGTCCGCGCCATAGGCACCGTCCTCAACAGCGGCCGCCGCACCGCTCTCGCCCAGGCAGAGCTCCGCGACTCCGACGACCGGCTCCTGGCCCACGCCACCAGCAGCTGCATGCTCTTCCCGGTCGTGGCCCGCTGACCACCATGCGCGGCGCGATGGAGGGGACCCACGGAACTGGCTGACCCGTCCGGGCTGCATCGGCCAGGTGTTCTAGGGACGCATACGGCTGGCCGACGACGATCCGCGCGCCCTCGGTGTCGCTATGACCGCTGTTGGGGGCGGGGCGAGGTTGCGGGCGGGAGAGTCTGCTCGGCCCAGACGGTCTTGCCGTCGAGGGAGTAACGGACACCCCAGTACTGTGCGAGTTGGGCGACGATGAACAAGCCGCGCCCGCCTTCGTCGACCGTCTTCGCGTGGCGCAGCCGTGGCGCGAGGGCATTGCTGTCGTGGACTTCGCAGGTGAGCGTGCGGTCCTTGATGAGCCGCAACCGCACCGGCGGGGTGCCGTAGCGGATGGCGTTGGTGACCAGTTCGCTGACGACCATTTCGGTGGTGTAGGCGGTTTCCTCATCCACTCCCCAATGGGTGAGCTGGTGTTGGGTGTGGGCGCGCGCCGTGGCAACGGCTTTGGGGTGGTGGTCGAGATGCCATGCGGCGACCTGGTCCGCGGGAAATGTGTGGGTGCGGGCGAGGAGGAGGATGACGTCGCCGTGGCGGGTGTCGATCCCCAGCCGGTAGAGCACGTCGTCGCACAGATCCTGCAGTGGCCGGTCAGTGTGGGCCAGCACCCGTTGGAGGGTCTCCGGGGATTGCGGGGTGTTCAGGAAGGAGGGGGTGTAGAAGGCGAGGATGCTGCCGTCGGCGACAGAGACCGTGGTGGCAGCGAAGGGGGGCCCTTCGGTACTGCCCAGGGGAGGTCCGCTCGGCAGGTGAGGGATCTCGGTACTCCCGTCGGGATGGGCGATCACGGGTGGGGGGTGGCCGGCCAGGGCGATGGTGCACGTCTGGGCGAGCGGGTCGTAGACCGCGTACACGCAGCTTCCCCTGAGCGGCATGGGATCGCCGGGCGGCAGAGCTGCGCGTTCCTGGGCCAGACGTATTGCGGTGTCGTTGAGGCGAGCGAGGAGCTCGTCGGGCTCCAGGCCGAGCGCGGCCAGGGAGTGCATGGCGGTCCCTATCTGTCCCAAGGTTGTGGCCGCGTGGATGCCTTGGCCGGCCACTTCGCCGACGACCAGTGCGGTACGGGCGCCGGACAGGGCGAAGGTGTCGAACCCACCACCTCCGCCCACCTCAGAGGGCACCAGTATGTGCGCGGTTTCAACGGTCGTCTGCGTCGCAGCCTCGGGAAGCAGCAGGTGGCGCTGGATGGTCAAGGCGATGGTGTGTTCGCGGGTGTATCGGCGGGCGTTGTCGATGCACAGGGCGGTGTGAGCGGCCAGTGCGACGGCGAGGGTGACATCGCCCTGGTCGTAGACGTCGCTCTGGTCGGTGCGGTAAAGGCTCATCAGTCCGAGCACGGTTCCCCGCAGAGTCAGGGGTGTGGTGATAAGGCTGTGGGCACCGGAGGCGTGGATCGCCTCGGCGCGCTGCGGGACGGCCGCCAACCAGGGTGTTTCGGGGCCCAGGGCGACGAGGCGGGGCTTGAGGTCGGTCAGCGTCCGCGCGTATGGCGTCGGGAATGGCAGAGCGCGCACGTCACCCACCGGATGTGCCTGAACCTGCTCCTCGCCGCCACTGCGGCCGAAGGCGGCACGGCGCAGCGGCACCTGCCGTCCGAGAGGACTTGGCGGAGGTTCCTCGCCACGCACCACCGCGTCCACCACTTCCACCACGGCGATGTCGGCAAGATCCGGCACCACCGCCTGCACCAGTTCCTCGCAGGTGGCCACCACGTCGAGGGTCTGTCCCACGCGCTCGCGCACCGCGCCGAGGACGCGCAGACGGGCACGTACCTTTTCGCGTTCGGTGACATCGAGTATCTCCGTCAGCACCCCCAAGATCCTCCCCTGCGCATCCTCAAGGCGGGACGCCGAGACGGAGAACAGGTACTCCGGCCCCGGCGCGCCCTTCGGACGCACTCCCACCAGTCGCCCCTGTGTGGGCGCGCCGCTCTCCAGCACGCCGTGCAGCATCGCCTCGACCTCACCGGGCGCCGAAAAGTCATACACGTCGGTGACGCGTCGGCCCGTGATCTGCTCAGGGGGCACTTCGTACAGGAACGGCGTGTCGACGTTGATCCGCAGGATTCGCAACTCCGTGTCCAGGACCATCAGGCCAGTCGGGGACTGGTGGAACAGAGCTTCCAGTACTGCCGCACCCTCGACGGGCGAAATGGCTTGGTTGTGCGCCACGGCAACCCACCTCCCGTATCCAGCCTGCTCCTGGCTCCTACGCGTCGCTCCCTCGCATGCCGAGACGTGTTGGACCTGCCGCGTTGCGGCCTCAGCTGATTCCGCAGGTGCTGTCCGCGTTGTCCACGTACTCGGCGTCATCGCCGGGTGATCGGAGTACCTGCCCCCTTCATGAAGGCCCGGCGCGTTGGTGCGGCTCTTATGACGTCGCGAGCCTCGCGTCAGGGGGGTAAGGCTGCTCACGACATGACAGCGCTCGCGAAGGAGCGCAGGCTGGGAGGAGGGGAGGGGTGACACCTGGCGGTCGATCAGGCGACGGCCTCGCTCGTGGCGATCCTGCCCAGGGCGCTGCGCGAGCTGGGGCGCGGGCCGGGGTCGGGGAGAACGGGCGGTGGCGTCCACTGGGCGAACGCGAGCTGCGCGGCGTACCCGTACAGCACGCGGCCTCCGGCGTGGTCGCCGAACGCGGCCGGCTGCAGCATCCAGCACCGCCGGCCTTTGGCGTCGAAGGAGGAGATGAGCAGGAACCCGGACGTCGTGTCGAGCTGCCTGTCTGGTTGGGCGGCGAGCAGGCCGCCGAGGATGACGGGCTCCGGCCCCATACATACGCCGGCCTCGATGAGCGCGGCGAGCTCGTCGTCATCCGCCTCGGCCGCGCGCAGGGGAACGGGGTCGTGCGTGATGAGCGACCAGGGGGCCGGCCGACGCAGGGCGGCCCGGGTCTGCTCGTCGAGCGGGGCGGTGGTGACCACGTCCAGAGCGAGCGGAGCAGGCACCATGTGCGCGGCGGCGAGATAGGCCGCCGTGCCGGTCAGGGCGCGCAGCCACCGCACGGCTCGGTCCCGCTCAACCTGGTAGGTGCTGGTGCGGAACTCCTGCTCCTCCAGCAGACCGGACCGCAGCGCACCGACATCTGCGGGCACCAGCCCGGCCAGGTCCGCGGGCAGGCGCCGATGGATCCGGGCGCAGCGCCTCTCCTGCTCCCACCGCTCACGCTGGGTCGCCAGTGCGGCCGCGGCGACGTCGACGACGACATTGTCCGGCCCGCACAGTGCGAGGACGGCCTTCGACTCATGAGGCAGCTCCCGGAAGTACCTCCCCACTGGTCCAGCCCTCAAGGCCCCTGCTCTTCGACCCGCACTCACACGCCGCGCATGACGGCGACGGCCCTGCCGAGAATGGAGGCCGTGTTGCCGCAGATCCGCGCCCATCGACGGCAACGGTGCCACCATCCTCGGCAAGGCCGTCACAGTCCTGCACAGCCTCCGAGCCGAGCAACCATTGGCACTCAGGTCGCGGTCAGCGAGGTCGAAGCGCCCTCCCGCAGGCACGGCAGCACGAGACTGCCCCGTCGAAATCCCGTGGAGATCGAGTGCCGGGCGTGCCAAGCTGACTCCCATCGAAGGGGTGTAGCTCAGAGGCCAGAGCGCCGGTCTCCAAAACCGGATGCCGCAGGTTCGACTCCTGCCACCCCTGCCATGATCGCGACTCCCAGGTCGTCAGAGCCTCCGCTACTGCCGGCGGCCGGCGCTGGGGCGACTCCGCGACGGGGATGACCTTCTGCATCATGTACGGCCCCCTCTCGGGGTTGTTGGAGCCGTCGCCTCCGAACTGCTCCGCAGGGGCCAGCCACAGGTACAGCGGCCGGACCGAGCCGTCCTTGCCGCGGATCGCCAGGTACGCGCCCCTTCGCCAAGCTCGCGTCGACCGTCATCACTGCTGTGCCGTCCTCACCGCCGTAGTAATCACGGAGGGCGTCGGCCAGAGAACGGCGCAGGCGGCTCAGGTCGGTCAACTTGAGGTCATCCCACGGCAACGACTGTCTCCCCCTGCATCAGTAGTCCTGGGAGAGGAGAAGACTGCTGTCGGCCGCGGCCCGGGAGATTTCGAACCCATACGGACCTTCACATGGGCTGAGCTCCGCGCGTCGCTGACAGACGAGGCTATCGCCTGGTCACCAGGTCGCACAGAACCCCGTGAGTTCGGGCACGGACCGGTTCCTCAACCGTGGAAGGCTGCCGCCTTCGGTCCTGGCCGGATGACCAAAGCGTTCAGCGGGCGCGAGCGGTGGGCTGGACCACCTCCAGCCAGCCGTCCCCGCTGGAGGTAGGCCAGCCTGCCAAGGCGGCACGCCGCAGCGGGCTGTCGTCCTGCCACCGGCGGAAGGCCCACCGCATCTCCGGAGCCGCCCGGTACCCCGGCAGTATCCACCGGCGCTCCGGCCCTCTGCCTGCGCGTTTCACAGATTCACCGGCGGCGACGGACCCGGCCCACTCGCAACCGACATCCCCACGCACGCGTCACACCCCACATGGAACGCGGCTGGCTGTTCTCGCTTATCCCGCTGACGATTGGCGTGGTCCACCTCTGCTTCGGCGTGTACGGACTCCGCCGCGCCAGTGCTATCCGGCGCACAGGCGTCACGGTGAAGGGCCGCATCGTCCGCCACGACGTCACGCGAAGCGACGAAGGCGTCAAATTCGTCCACCCGGTCGCAGCCTGGACGACCCGGGACGGGCGAGCGTGCGAGTACCCGTCCAGGTTCGGCCGTGGGTCCCTCGGCAGGCGCCTCGGCGTGGGAACGACGGTCACCGTCCAATACGACCCGGAAGACCCGCGTCGGTTTGCCATTCAGGGGTGGGACACGGCGACGGTCGACAAGCTGTTCACCGTGGTGGGGTCGGTGCTCACCGGGGGGACGTTGGTGGTGCTGCTCGTCCGACTCCTCGCTTTCTAGTGCTGTGGCCGCGTAGGTTCAGCGGGTCGGGGCGTGTGCCTCCCTTTCACCGAGCAGGCGCTCCGGAACCGGTAGGACACTGTGGTGTGGAACCGGCCGGTCATTTCGGGGGTGCCTCCATGATTGATCTCACCAGATTTGCAAAGCGTGTTCTCTCGTGCTCGTATCGATCGACTGCACCGCCACACCGGGTCTGATACTCAGCTGGTGCCACGTCACCTCGCCGAACCTCCTCAACAAAGCGGCGCAGTTCACGTGCCGCTGCCCAAACATCGACTGCCGACTGTCTTGCATCGTCGGGCCCCACGAGGGCCAAGCGAGCCTGGGCGGCATACAACGCGTGTACGGCCACGCCGAGGGCGTCAGCTAGGTTGCGCAACACTTCTTCGTCAGGAGCCGATCGCATGCTGGCACCAGGCACATCGTCCCTCGCCGCTATGAGCATCATGGCCCGGTCAACGGACTCAGCGGCCTGAAACACCGCCAGGTATGCCTCACGGCGCTCGGCTCGCAGGCTGCGAAGATGTTCGAGTTTTGCCTGTTCATCTGACTGGCGACGCGCCGCCACATACGTGAGAAAGGCTGTGCCCAGAGTGCCGGCCACACCAACACTTGCGCCGAGTGCTGCCGCGAGCCCTTGGTCCATGAGCGCATCCTGGCGTGCATGGCAGCTGCTGTCAGCCGGTGCTGATCTACTCATTGGTTCGGGCTTCAGCCAGCAGCAGGGGTAGCGGCGCCTATTGGCCTGGATTCCCTCCGCGAGTGGCCCTGATCGCAGGCCGCGTTCATGCGGCTTGCAGTGCCGTGGACGAGACGATGATCCTGGACCGACCAATGCATTGCCGACGACGACCACACACACTGCGAACCCGCGCCGACACCATACTTACGACGACTCGCTTGGCCGGGCGACAGCGAGCCTTCCTTTGAAGGGAACTGCACCCAACGCCCATCGGATCCCCCTCATTGAGCAGATGCCGCAGGCCGTTCTCGGTACGGGAGCCCCAGACGCGCACAGCACCAGGCCGGCAGGTTCGGTGCCGCGAAGGGCCGCGGAACCCCAAAGTGCGTCTTCAGCAGGCTATTCAGTGGTGTCGGGCTGTTCCTCAGCCTCAGGGGATGCCGACGGTTCCGGCGTGTTGTGCGCGGTGTAGAAGACGGAGCGGCCCTGCTTGGTGCGTTGGGCCTTGTTCCTTGCCACAAGGTTTTCGAGAGTGTTGCGCACGACCGTCGCCTGGATGTCCCGGTCGGGGTGTGCCTGGCTGAGGGCGGCGGTGATTTCGGCTGCTGAGCGTGGTTCGCTCTGGCTGGTCAGGTGTTGGTCGATGAGTGTCACCAGGGTGGGCTGAGCTGGTCTTCCGGACTGCGCTGCAGTCGCGGCCTTCTTACGGGGCCGCTTCGCAACGTCGGGCTGCGCAGCTGTGCCGGTCTTCGCCTGCCGGCGCCGACCGGCGGCCGTGGCGGCCTTCTTCCGGGGCGAGGGCACGGAGGCGCCGGCCGGCTCAGCAGCCGGTACAGGGTGGGCCTGGGCACCGAGTGCTTCCCGCATGGTGTCCAGGACGCTGTGGTCATGCTGCAGAGCAGCCAGTTGCTGCTGCAGCGCGGCGATTTCAGCCGTGATGCGTTCCTGCTCCTTGGCGTTGCGTTCGAGGTCGCTGGTCACCTGGCTGATGTACTGCGATGTCAGTTCGGTGGCTGAGGGGATGCTTCCAGACATCATGTCCTCCTGTATGGCCGAATTTTTCGGGTCCTGGTGGCCGACGTATCAGGTCAGGTAGATCCTCCGGACTGGGAACGCGCGGAAGCTGAAGCAGTAACACCTGGAGCAGTGATGGTACGGGTCGCAGGCCCTGTTTTGGTGTGGCAAGCCTGTCATGTGACCCTTTCGTTCCCGCTGCACGTCGCCAGAACATCGGGCGCTCGTACAGGCATTCGTGATCCAGGGGAGACCCGCTCTGCTGCGCTGCCCGGTCCTGTGGTCGCGACCATCGGCGAGGCCAAGGAAGTGGGCGAGGTCCGCACGGACACGGACTCCGCCCAGCTCGCCTTCGAACTCGTCGCTCTCTTGGAAATGGCCAGCGCCGAATCCGTACTGCACGGAAACTTCATGTCGCTGCTACCTGACACCCTTGAACCGCCCGTGACCGCAGGGCTCGCGGGCCTGGACCGGAGGCACCATGCCATTTGATCCGCAGTTGCAGACCCTGTATGACCGCCGGGCGGCGGAGGGCATCCGTCCGCTGTACACCATGACGCTCGAGGAGGCTCGGGCCGCCGACCTCGCCGCCATCCAGGCCGAGGCCGGCACACCCGAGCCGGTGGACCAGGTGCACGACCTCACGATCCCCGGCCCCGGCGGGCCTCTTACAGTGCGCGTCTACCGGCCGTCGGGCCAGGGCGCGCTGCCCGTGCTCGTCTACTTCTTCGGCGGCGGCTGGACCCTGGGCTCCCTGGACACGAGTGACGCGCTCTGCCGAAACCTGGCCAACTCCGTCGGCTGTCTCACCGTCGCCGTCGGCTACCGCCTGGCACCCGAGCACAAGTTCCCCGCCGCACCACAGGACTGCTTCGCGGGCGTACGGTGGGCCGCCGAGCACGCCGAGGAGTTCGGCGGGGACGCGAGCCGCCTGGCCGTCGCCGGTGACAGCGCCGGCGGCAACCTCGCCGCGGCCGTGACCCTCATGGCCCGTGACGCGGGTGGCCCGGACATCCTGACCCAGTTGCTCGTCTACCCGAACACGGACCATCTGGCGGACACCCCGTCCCGCCGGGAGAACACCGACCCGCTGCTCTTCAACGACAAGTCGGTGCACTGGTACTGGGACAACTACCTCGCCACCCCCGAGGACGGCACCCATCCCCTCGCCTCCCCACTGCGCGCCCCCGACCACTCCGGTCTGCCGCCCGCACTGGTGATCACCGCCGAGTACGACCCGCTGCGCGACGAGGGGGAGAGCTATGTCCAGCGGCTGCGGGAGAGCGGGGTGCCCGCCGAATCGACCCGCTACCCGGGGATGGCCCACGGCTTCTTCACCATGTCCGGCACGCTCGACGCGGCCCGCCGGGCCGTGGAGCAGGCCGCGGCACACCTGCGCACCGCCTTCGCCGACGCCGTCCCGAAGAGCTGACCTGTGGCGGACACCGTCCACCTCGCCACGACCGACCTCATGGCTCTCCGCCTCACCGGCGAAGCCACCATCTCCTGGCGCGATCCGAAAACAGTCACTAAGAGGGTGTCTCACGTGGCAAGTTTCGCGAGCTTCTTGTAGCAGGTCAGGGCAGCAGCCAGGCCGAGGAAGGCGAGGAAGTGTGAGCCCTTTCGTTCATACCGGACGGTCAAGCGGCGGTAGCCGAAGAGCCAAGCGATCGACCGCTCGATCCTCCAGCGGTGCCGACCCAGGCGTTCGCCGGACTCGACGCCTGGCCGCGCGATGCGCGCGACGAGCCCACGCTCGCGCAGCCAGGCCAGGTGGTCGGCGGAAAAGTACGCCTTGTCCGCGCGGAGTTTGACGGGGCGGCGTCGCCGTGGTCCCCGACGGGACCGGATGGCGGGGATGCCGAGGACGAGCGGCTTGAGGGCGAGGTTGTCGTGCATGTTCGCGCCGGACACGGCGACGGTGAGTGGGACGCCCTGGGCATCGGACAGCACGTGCAGCTTGCTGCCCTTCTTGCCGCGATCGACCGGGTTCGGCCCGGTCAGCGATCCCCCCTTTTGGAGCGAACGGAGGCCGCGTCGACGATCGCCGACGTCCAGTCCACCTCGCCCCAGGCCCCGAGTTCGTCCAGCACCGCCCGGTGGAGCCGACGCCATAGGCCGGCCTCGGTCCATACTGTGAAGCGGCGATGCGCGGTGGCGGGCGACGTGCCGAACGTCGGCGGCAGATGCCGCCAGGCACAGCCGCTGGTCAGGACGTACACCACTGCCGTGAACACGGCCCGCTCGTCACACGGAGCGGTCCCACCACCTTGCGGTCGAGCCGCGAACGACGGCAATAACGGGGCGACCAGCTCCCATAGTGCATCAGGAACCAGACGCTTCGACAGATCAGCACTCACGGCCGGCATCATGCCGCTCGAACATCACGTCACGTCGTGGGACAGCCTTCTAAGCCTTGGTTGGTGCGGCCGTCCTGGCGGCCTGCTCGATCTTCGCGAAGTAGGCTGCACGGGCTTCCTCGTCGATCGGCTGCTCGTTTTCGGCGCGCACCCCGGTCCGGCCGTCGACGCCCTCGCGCAAGATGTCTGCGTGCCCGGCATGCCGAATGGTCTCACCGAGGACATGAACCATGATGGCGAACAGGTTCGTGTTCGGATAAGGCTCCGACCACCAGGGCACGTGGCCGGGGGCATTGAGGGCAAGCTCGTTGATCGTCGCGTCCGAGTGTTCCCACGTGCGCCGGTAGAACCCGATGATCTGATCGCGCGTCTCGTTCTCGGCCGCCCATTGATCGCTGCCGTCGGAGTCCTGCCATCGGCACAGCGGTTCCGGAGAAGGGCGGTCGAAGACCTCACCGAAGTACCTGGCCTCGACCGTGGCCACGTGTTTGACCAGGCCGAGGAGGTTGGTCCCGGTCGCTGTCAGAGGCCGGCGCGCGTCGTATTCGGACAAGCCATCGAGCTTCCAGAGCAGCGCCTCACGGTCCCGCCGCAGTCTCTTGTGCAGGTTGTCTTTCGCGAACTCATCGATCATGCGGCACGAGCCTGCCATGGGCTGCTCATGGTCTCAAGATCCCGTACGCGCTCCGCAACGACTGGCGGAGCCGTGGTCAGCTATGGCCACCGCCCCGACCTGCTGCAAGGAACTCAGGAATCTGCCCACGTGAGACAACCTCTAAACAACCAATTCTGGGATAAAACAGCGGATAAAACGACCTCTTAGCGTCAGTTAATCCGCCGCTTTCTTTGCCTCTTACCCGATCAGGGCCCCTCTGTGAGGACGAACCAAGAAAGTGAGGGAGTTATGAATTAGAACGTGCTCGGCATGATGTCTTCGAATCACCGTGAATTCATACGCCTGGTCAGAGGGCGTCGACGCCACTCACCTTCCAGCTGTCGGAGGTGCGCGTGAGCGTCAATCGCACCCGGTTCAGGTCCAGCCGGGGCTCCGCGACCTGGGTGCTCTGGGTGACCTGGTTGACGAAGAGCAGGACGACGGCCTTGTCCGGTGTGGCCGACACGACGGACGCAGCAGGGGTGCCGCCGTCGGAGGGTGTGGCCACGGTCGCCTTCACCACGCCGTGGTACCTCGTCGCTGTCGGCGCGACCACCGTCTTCGTCGTCCTGCCGTACTGGTCGCGGAAGTGCCCGGTCAGCAGGGCGCGGGCCCGGGCGAAGTCCCGGTCCAGGTGCCGGTAGTCGTACGACAGCACGACCGGCGCCGCCTTCCGCGCGGCCGCGAGGGCCTCGCCCCGGGCCTGCTCCGCCTGCCGCCCCTGCCGGTACTGCCACCCGAGGACGGCGGCCATGATCAGGGCCGCCACGAGGACGAGGCCCAGCACCGTGGTGAGCACGCTCCGTCCGACCCTGCGCGAGGGCGCGCTTTCCTCCGGCTGATCCTCGAAGGGCTCGGGCTCGGGCTCCGGCGGGTCCTCCCAGCCGTCCGCCGGGGGCTCGACGAGCAGGGTGCGCCCGGGGATGGCTTCCTCTTCCTGGCGGTCAGCGCGCTCGGGGTGCGTCGGTCGCCCGGCGCGCTTGGCCGCCGCGCGGGCGGCCGCGGTCATGGTGCGGCGGGCCGGGGAGCCGGTGCCACGGGTGCGGGAGGTCGGGTTCGCCACGGTGTCTCTCCTCATTGATGGCCTCATCGGGTCAGCCCACGAACGCGACATCGGAGGTCAGCCAGCGGCCTGCCACGCGCACGAGGTCGAGCTGGAGCCGGTAGGTGCGCGTCTGGCCCTCGGGCGCCGCGGTGTTGGTCACCTTGCTGTCGGCCGTGACCAGGACCCGGGCCGAGCGCGCGTCGGACCGCACGATGCCCGCTTCCAGGACCTGCCCCTCGGACACCGACTTGTTCTGGGCGACGAGCTTCGTCAGCTGCGCGGTCTGCGCGGCGAACTGTTTCTTGAAGTCACCGGTGGCGCCCTGCAGCACGGTGCGGCTGTCCCGGTCGTAGTGCCGGTAGTCGAGCGAGGTGAAGTTCAGCGCCGACTGGCGGGCCGCCGCCAGGATGTCCTGACGGCGCTGCTCCGCCGCGTGCTGGTCGGACAGCTTCAGGCCCAGCCAGACACACAGCACGGTCGTCAGCACGGTCGCGGCGACGAGCCCCGCCGACAACAGCCTCGCCCGGCCCCCTGTCACGCCATCGGTCCCACGAGCAGCCATTGCCACGACTCCTTTCCGAACACGGTCTGTTCGCCGCCCGTCGAGCCGATCTCGACGGGCGTGCCGTCCGGGCCGGTCACGGTGCCGGTCTCCGGGTCGTACGGGGCCACGAACGCGGCCTGGTCGGCGCCGTACCGGCCGGTGGCCGGGCCGGGCGCGTTCTGGGCACCGCGCACCGAGGTCGTGCTGCCGCGCGGTGCCGTGCAGCGCGCGCCGGTGTTCGCCGGGCGCGTGCCGGTGTCGGCGGGGTCGCGCCGCTGGGTGCCGTAGCCCTGGGTGCACGCGGGCGGGTCGTCGGCGTTCACGGTCAGCCCGAAGTGGGTGGTGCCGTCGCCGGGGATGACCGTGTAGCTGCCCGCGACCGTGAGCGGGAGCGTGACCAGGGCCTGTTCGACGCCGGGCAGCCGGGCCAGGGTGATCTGGCCGCCGCTGATGAGGTTGGCCAGCAGGACCGGTACGTGCGGCCGGGTGGACTTCAGCAGGGAGTCCAATTGCTGGGCGGCGGGCGCGGTGTTGCCGATCAGCCTGCGCAGATCGCCGTCGCTCGACTTCAGCTGCTCGCTGAGCGTGGCCAGGTCGCGGGAGAACGACTTGATGGCCGAGCCCTGGTCGGCCTGTGTCTTGAGCACCTTCCGCGAGTCCTCGATCAGCGAGACCGTCTGGGGGAGTGACTCGGATGCCGATTCCACCAGCGCGTTGCCGGAGTCCACCAGCCGGCTCAGGTTCCGTCCGGTGCCGGCGAAGGCCTTGCCCAGCTCGTCCACGGTGACCCGCAGATCGTCCTTGCCGACCGAGTTGACCAGCTGGTCGAGGCTGAGGACCAGGTCGGTGACC
Organism: Streptomyces sp. NPDC002676; assembly: GCF_053592455.1. Taxonomy (NCBI): domain Bacteria; kingdom Bacillati; phylum Actinomycetota; class Actinomycetes; order Kitasatosporales; family Streptomycetaceae; genus Streptomyces; species Streptomyces sp. NPDC002676. The sequence continues at coordinate 41,435 of NZ_JBSFVT010000027.1, forward strand.
GGCAGCGGGGTCCGGGTGCGGCTGCGCGGGATCGGGCTGCCGTCCATGAGGTACGGCCCGCCCGACCGCCGCGGCTGGAGGTCGACGTACTGCTCGCCCACCGCCGAACGGTCGGCGACCACCGCGAGCGTGTCGGCCGGGATCCTCGGGGCGCCGTCCTCGATCTTCAGCGCCACCGAGACCCCGGACCCGGTCAGCTGCAGATCGCCCACGCGGCCCACCGGCACGCCCCGGTAGGTGACCTCGGCGCCGGGGAAGACGCCCCCGGACTCGGCGAAGTCGGCGCGCACGGTGTACCCGCGGTGCAGGACGTCGTCCACGAGGCCCGTGTACCGGGCGCCGACGTACGACACCCCGAGGGCCGTGACGGTTGCGAAGGCGAGCAGCTGGGCCCTGACCGTACGTGTGATCACGGCATTATCCCCTTCAGCATCAGCTCGGCGAGGCCGAGATCGATCCCGGGCGGGAGACGACGCGAGCCGCCCTCGGGGCTGTAGGCCGCGGTGCACACAGGCGGGCACAGCAGGGTGCTGCCGTCGGAGGGCGTCGAGGGCACGGCGGGTGCGGAGGGAACGGGGGGCGCGGACGGGGTGCCCGGCAGGGACGGGATGGACGGGAGAGGGGCGGGAGTGGGGAGGCCGGGAAGGTGCGGGGTCCCGGGGGCCGGGGACTTCCCGCCCTTGACCGGCTTGCCGGTGATGTTGCCGTACAGGTCCGCCAGGTCGAGGTCGGCGGTGATCTTCAGGTTGACGTAGTCGCCCTTGACGGCGTCCGTCGCGTTGCGCGGGAACGGGTAAGTGGTGAGGATCTCCAGGGAGTTGGGCAGGTCGTCGCCCACCTTGTTCAGCTCCTGCAGGATGGGCTGGAGCTTCTTCAGGTCGGCGACGGTGTCGTCGTGGGAGGCGTTCACCACCCTGGTGCCGGTCTTGCCGAGTCCGGACAGGGCGGTGAGCATCTTCGTCAGGTCCTTGCGCTGGTCGGCGAGGGCCTTCAGGGCGGGCGGCATGGTGTCGACGGCCAGGACGATCGTCTTCTTCTCCTTCTTCAGCCGCTTTGCGAGCCGGTCGACGCCCTTCAACGCGCGCACGATCTCCGCCCGCTGGTCGTCGAGGCCGCCGAGGAACGTGTCGAGCTGCTTCAGCAGGGACCTGACCCGGTCCTCGCGGCCGCCGAGGGCCTTGTTCAGCTCGACGGTGATCGTCTTCAGCTGGGCCACCCCACCGCCGTTGAGCAGCGCGGACAGGGCCGAGAGCACCTCCTCGACCTCCGGGTTGCGGCCGCTGCGGGACAGCGGGACGAGGTCGCCGTCGTGGAGCCGTCCGACGGGCGTGGCGCCGGCCGGCGCGGACAGGGCGACGTACTTCTCGCCGAGCATGCTTGTCTGCCTCAGGTCGGCGACCGCGTTGCCGGGCAGCTTCACCGAGTCGGCGATGCGCAGCCGTACCCGCGCGTGCCAGCCGTCCAGTTCCACCTTCTCGACCGTGCCCACGGTGACGTCGTCGACCTTGACTGCCGACTGCGGCACCAGGTCCAGGACGTCCCGGAACTCGACGGTGACGTGGTAGGCGTGGCCGTCCGAGGCGGCGCCGCCGGGGAGCGGGACGTCGTACCAGCCGTTGAACTCGCAGCCGGTCAGCAGCAGCGAGCCGATCGCCGTCCAGGCGGCCACCCGCCCCGAGCGCTTCCCCCTCATGCCGGTGCCCCCAGGATTCCGCCGAGGGTCTTGTCGACCGCGCCCGTCGACGCCGGGGCCGACGGCACCTTGGGCAGGGAGTCGAAGAGCTTCTTCAGCCCGGCGCAATTGTCGTGGTCGTCGCCGGTCGTCTTCAGGATCGAGCAGAGCAGCGATGACGGATCCTGAGAGGCTTGCGCGTTGTTGCGGGTGTCGAGGGTGCCGGCGGCGGGGTTGTAGGCGTTCTGCAGGTTCGACAGGCCCGTGGGCGCGACGGTCAACAGTTCCTCCAGTGCGGCCCGTTGGGTGACGAGGACCTTGGTGACCCTGGCCAGGCCCTGCACGTCCGAGGTCAGCGCCTTCTTGTTGCCCTTCACGAAGCCGGCCACGTCACCGAGTGCGGCGGCCAGGTACTTCAGCGCGGCGGCGAGATCCTTGCGCTCCCCGGCCAGCTGCCCGGCCACGTCGGCGAGGTCGGTGTTGAACGACCGCACGCTGGTGTCGTCCGCCGCCAGCGCGGCCGTGAACACCTGAAGGTTCCGTACGGTCCCGAACAGGTCGCCGCGCCCGTCGGACAGCGTGGTGACCGCCTGGGACAGGTTGTCCACCGTCTGGTTGAGGTTCTGGCCCTGCCCCCGGAGGTTGTCCGCGCTCACCCCTAGCAGCCGGGACAGCGAGCCCTGCCTGTTGGCGCCGTTCGGGCCGAGCGCCTCGGCGGTGGTGTGCAGGCTGTCGAAGATCCGGTCCAGCTCGACGGGGACGGCCGTACGGGACTCGGGGATGACGTCTCCGTCCCGCATGACCGCGCCCTTGCGGTACACCGGCAGCAGCTGCACGTAACGGTCGCTGACCACCGAGGAGTTGACGATGGCGGCCTGTGCGTCGGCGGGGACCTTGCGCCCCCGGTCGTACTCCAGCTCCACCCGAACCCGGTCGCCCTCCGGTGTGATCTTCCTGATCTCGCCGATGCGGACGCCGAGGACGCGGACGTCCGAGCCGGGGTAGATGCCGACGGTGCGCGGGAAGTACGCCGTGACGCGGACGGGGCCGGGGCCCGGCCAGAGGACGACGGCGAGGCCGGCGACGACCGCGAGCGCGGTGAACAGGGCCAGGAGTCTGCGGGTCATCGGGTGCCTCCCGTCCGTGGCGTGACCGGGGCGGCGACCATGTTCTGGACGTAGGAGTCGAACCAGCGGCCGTTTCCGAGGGTGTTGGTGAACAGCCGCACGTAGGGGGCGAGGAGCTGGACGCTGCGGTCGAGGCTCGCCTGGTTGCGTTCGAGCATCTTCAGGAAGGTGTTGAGGTTCTTCAGTGCGGGCCCGATCTCCTTGCTGTTGTCGTCGACCAGGCCGGACAGCTCGATGCCCAGCAGCGCGGAACTCTTGAGCAGCGTGTGGATCGCCGCGCGCCGGTTGTGGATCTCCTTGAACAGCGCGTCACCGTCCTTCACCAGAGCGGAGAAGTCCTTGGTGTGACCGGCCAGCACCTTGGTGACCCCGTTCGCATGGTCGAGGAGCCCGCGCAGCGCCTGGTCACGGGAGGCGACGGTCCTGGAGATCCGTGACAGTCCCTTGATCGACGCCCGCACCTCCTCGGGGGAGTCCTGGAAGGTGAGGGAGATGGTGTCCAGCGCCTTCGCGAGCCGGTCCGTGTCGACCGCCTCGGCGGTGGTCGTCAGGTCGCTGAAGGCCTGGACGACGTCGTACGCCGACACGGTCCGGCCGAGCGGGATCTCGCTGCCCGGCTTCAACTGGCCGGGCCCCTTCGGGTACAGGGCCAGGTACTTCGCGCCGAGGATCGTCTTGACGCGGATCGCCGCGCCCGTGTCGGTGCCGAACCCGGAATGGCCCTTCACCTTGAAGGTGACCTTGACGTGATCGCCGTCCAGGTCGACGCCCTCGACCTTGCCGACCTTGACCCCGGCGATCCGTACCTCGTCGCCCGGCTTGAGCCCGCCGGCCTCGGAGAAGGCCGCGCTGTAGGTGTTGCCGCCGCCGATCAGCGGCAGGCTGTCGGCGTTGAAGGCGGCAAACGTGAGCAGGGCGAGGACGGTGAGGCCGACGGCGCCTACGACGACAGGGTTCCTCTCGCGGAAGGGCTTCAGGCGTGGGCGCTTGAGCCGGATCCTGGGCAGCTTCGGCGGCAGGACGCGTACCTTGACCAGCGGCTGGGGGCGGGGCTTGCGCTTCGGCAGCAGCCGGGGGAGTTTCGGCAGCTTCGGCGGCAGGACCCGTACCTTCACCAGCGGCTCAGGACGGCGCCGACGTAGGACACGCAGTCTCATCCGCCACACCTCGCCCGCGCCACGTGCAGGTCCGGGGAGATCACCTGCTTGGTCTTCGGCAGCACGATCCGGCCGTCGAAGTCGCAGAGGTAGAAGTTGAACCAGGAGCCGTAGGACGCCGTTCCGGTCAGCTCGTTGAGCTTGTTCGGCAGCCGCTTCAGGACGCCCTCCACGGTGTGCTCGTTCTTGTTCAGGGTTCCGGTGAGATCGCCGAGCCCGGCGATGTCGTCCTTCAGCGGTGGACGCGCGTCCTTCAGCAGCCCCGACGTGACGTCGGTGAGGTCACCGACGCTCACCAGCGACTTCCCGATGGGCTTGCGGTCGGCGGCCAGCCCCGAGACCACCCGGCGCAGCTGTGTGAGCAGCCCGGAGAAGCGGGAGCCGCGCTTGTCGAGCGTGTCCAGGACGGTGTTGAGGTTGTCGACCACCGAGCCGATCAGCTTGTCGCGGTCGGCGAGGGTGGTGGTGAGCGAGGCCGTGTGCGCGAGGAGGCTGTTCACCGTGCCACCCTCGCCCTGGAGGGTCCGGACGATCTCGGTGGCGAGCTGGTTGACGTCGCTCGGGCTGAGCGCGGCGAACAGCGGCTTGAAGCCGTTCAGCAGGGCGTTGAGGTCCAGCGCCGGCTGGGTACGGGACAGCGGGATGGTGCCGCCCGGCCGCAGCCGGGCGGTGACGTCGCCGGGGCCTTCGGTGAGCGCGATGTACCGCTGCCCGACCAGGTTGCGGTAGCGGACGACCGCGTGGGTCCCCGCGAGCAGCGGCCGGACCGCGCTGACGGTGAACGTGACCTCCGCCAGGGTCCGGTCCTTGACCCGGATGCCCTCGACCTCTCCCACCCGCACTCCGGCCACGCGGATGTCGTCGCCGGTCTCCAGCCCGGTGACGTCGGTGAACACGGCGTGGTAGGTGTCCTTCGGAGTGAAGGAGATGTTGACGATGGTGGCGGCGAGCAGCGCCGTCGCCGCGATCGTGACCAGTGCGAAGAGGCTGAACTTGACCAGCGGGGCAGCGGTCTGCCGGGCTCCTGACCTGCTCATGCGACACTCACCGCCGTTCCGCGCGCGAGCGGACCGAACAGCAGGGTCGCGACCGGCGGCACCTGGTCGGCGGGGACGCCCATGACGGGGGCCACGAGCGAGCCGACGGCCCGCTGCTCGGCCCGGGTGGCGGACACGTTGACACCTCCGGGGAGTGCGCCGCCGGAACCTCCGGCCGACGTACCGTCATTGAGATGGGGTTTCGGGCCGGGCACCTGAGGATGCGGCAGGCCACGGCAGTTCGGGCCGGACCGTTCGCCGTACACCGGCTCCTCACCAGGCTGGTACGCTCCCTGCGGCCGGACGACTTCGAGGGTGATCCGCATCTCGCCACCCCGGAACGCGTCCTCCGAGGCCTTCTCCTGCCGGACCAGTCCGTGGAACAGGCACGGGTACTCGGGGGAGTAGCGGGCGAACAGCTCCAACGTGGGGCGGGAGACCCGGCCCAGGGTGATCAGCCGGTCCCCGTTCTCGGACAGGAAGTCGTTCGCCGTGTCCGCCACGGAAGCGGTCGAGCGGAGCGCGGCGGCCAGCTGCTCCTTCTTGTCGACGATCGTGCGGCTGGTGGTGACCGTGTTGCGCAGGATCCGCATCAGGTCGGGCGCGGCGTCGCCGTACACCTCGGTGACGTCCGCGAACCGCGAGATGTCCTCCTTGAGGGAGGGCATGTGCGGGTTGAGACGGCGCAGATAACCCTCGACCCGGGTGAGGTTGTCACCGATCCGGTCACCGCGGCCCTCCAGCGCTGTGGCGAACGCCGAGAGCGTGGCGTTGAGTTCACCCGGCTGGACCGTGCGCAGCAGCGGCAGCAGGTCGTTCATCAGCTGCTGCACCTCGATGCCGACCTTCGTGCGGTCCTGGGTGATGACGTCTCCGGCGCGGATGGGCCGAGCCGACGACCGCGCAGAACGCGGGGGCGGGACCAGGTCGACGTACTTCTCGCCGAACAGCGTCTTGGGCAGAAGGCGGGCGTGCACGTCCGAGGGGATGTACGGGACGTACCGGGGATCGAGCGCGATGTCGAGCGTGGCCTTCGTGCCGTCCGCGTGCACCTCGCGCACCTCGCCGACCAGCAGCCCGCGCAGCTTGACATCGGCGCGCGGACCGAGCTGGTTGCCGAGGGTGCCGGCCTCCAGGGTGATGGGCACGACGGACGTGAACGCCTGCTGGTAGACGGCCACCGCGAGCGACAGCAGCAGTGCGAGCACGGCGAGGAAGGCGATGCCGTACAGCCTGAGTCTCATTCTGTGGATGCGCACCGCTCTCACCCCGCTATCCGTACGGTCGTGGTGGCGCCCCAGATCGCGAGGCTCAGGAAGAAGTCCAGGACGTTGATGGCGACGATCGAGGTCCGCACCGCACGGCCCACCGCGACGCCGACGCCCGCCGGGCCGCCGCTCGCGTGGTAGCCGTAGTAGCAGTGCACCAGGATGATCAGCACGGCGAAGACGATCACCTTGCCGAAGGACCAGAACACGTCGACAGGCGGCAGGTACTGGTGGAAGTAGTGGTCGTACGTGCCCGTCGACTGCCCGTAGTAGCTGGTGGTGATGGTGCGGGCGGCCAGGTACGAGGACAGCAGCCCGATCACGTACAGCGGGATCACCGCGACGAAGCCGGCGATCATCCTCGACGTCACCAGGAACGGCAGCGACGGGACGCCCATCACCTCCAGCGCGTCGGTCTCCTCGCTGATCCGCATCGCACCGAGCTGCGCGGTGAACCCGGCGCCGACCGTCGCGGACAGGGCGAGCCCGGCCACCAGCGGGGCGATCTCCCGGGTGTTGAAGTACGCCGACAGGAACGCCACGAAGTTGGAGGTGCCGAGCTGGTTGAGGGCCGCGTAGCCCTGGAGGCCGACCTCGGTGCCGGTGAAGAAGGACAGGAACGCGATCACGCCGACCGTGCCGCCGACGACGGCGAGCGCGCCGCGCCCGAAGCTCACCTCGGCGAGCAGCCGCAGGATCTCCTTCTTGTAGCGGCGCAGGGTGCGGCCCGTCCATGCGAGCGAGCGCCCGTAGAAGGACAGTTGGGCGCCCAGCTCTTCGAGTGAGCGCAAGGGGCGATCGAGGACTTTCCGAGGTCTCATCGGCTAACCCCTCTGCGGGACGACCTGGAAGTACACCGCGGTCATCACGAAGTTGGTCACGAACAGCAACATGAAGGTGATCACTACGGACTCGTTGACGGCATCGCCCACGCCCTTCGGACCACCCTGTGCCGTCAGCCCCTTGTACGAGGCGACGATCGCCGCGATGGCCCCGAACACGAGCGCCTTGATCTCCGCCGCCCACAGGTCGGACAGCTGGGCGAGGGTGGTGAAGGACGCCAGGTAGGCGCCGGGCGTCCCGTGCTGGAGGACGACGTTGAAGAAGTAGCCGCCCGCAACGCCGACGACCGAGACGAGGCCGTTGAGCAGCACGGCCACGACCATCGACGCCAGCACGCGCGGTACGACGAGCCTGTGTATCGGGTCGATGCCGAGCACCTGCATCGCGTCGATCTCGTCCCGGATCTTGCGCGCCCCGAGATCCGCACAGATCGCCGTGCCGCCTGCGCCCGCGATCAGCAGCGCGGTGACGATCGGCGAGGCTTCGCGCAGCACCGCGAGCACGGACGCGGCACCGGAGAAGGACTCCGCGCCCAACTGCCGGGTCAGGCTGCCGATCTGCAGCGCGATGACCGCCCCGAAGGGGATCGAGACCAGCGCCGTCGGCAGAATGGTGACGCTCGCCACGAACCACGCCTGCTGGATGAACTCCCGTGCCTGGAAGGGCCGTCGGGGCAGGGTCCGGACGACGTCCAGCGCCATCGCGAAGAGGTTGCCCGAGTGTCGGAGCGCACCTGTCGGGGAGAGCCTCATGCGCTGCTCACCCCCGTCCCGTGCAGCTCTGCCTCGCGTCTCGCGATCGCCTCCCAGCGGGGCGGGCGGGTGATGCCGGGGCCGGGCAGCAGGCGGGGAGTCAGGTCCCGGACTCGTGGACCCTCGTCGATCTGGGCCAGCTCCTGCTCGACCTGGGCCGCGTCCTTCTCCTCCGCCATGCCGATCGGCCCCTGCATCCGGCCGTTCAGGAACTGCCGTACGACGGGCTCGTCACTGGTCAGCAGTTCCTCGCGAGGCCCGAACATCACCAGCTCGCGCCGGAACAGCAGCCCGATGTTGTCCGGGACCTGGCGGGCCGAGGCGATGTCGTGGGTGACGATCAGGAAGGTCGCGTCGATCTGGGCATTGAGGTCGACGATGAGCTGGTTGAGGTAGGCCACGCGGACCGGGTCCAGGCCCGAGTCCGGCTCGTCGAACAGGATGATCTCCGGGTCGAGGACCAGGGCGCGGGCGAGCCCGGCACGCTTGCGCATACCGCCGGAGATCTCGCCGGGCAGCTTCCCCTCGGCGCCGATCAGCCCGACCATGTCCATCTTCTCCAGCACGATGCGCCGGACCTCGCTCTCGGACTTGCGGGTGTGCTCGCGCAGCGGGAAGGCGATGTTGTCGTACAGGTTCATGGAGCCGAACAGCGCGCCGTCCTGGAACAGCACGCCGAAAAGCTTCCGCACCTCGTACAGGTCGTGCTCACGGAGCTTGGTGATGTCCCGGCCCTGGATCGTGATGGAGCCGCGCTCCGGCTTCAGCAGCCCCACGAGCGTCTTGAGGAACACCGATTTGCCCGTCCCCGAGGGGCCGAGCATCACCGAGACCTCCCCGGCAGGCAGAGTCAGCGAGACGTCCTGCCAGATGACCTGGTGGCCGAAGGACTTGGTCAGTCCTTCCACACAGATCTCGACACCCATCCGGTTCCACCCTTCGCCCGTGGAGCAGCTCCGACATCTGCTCTACGGGGAGGCGCGGGGCGTCCGTCGCGGCGACCGGGATTTTTTTCGGACGCGTTTACGGCGTGCTACGGCAGCTTCGGCGACGGCGTGCGCGAAGGCGTCCTCGGGGCAGGGACAGGGGCGGAGAACGGAGCGGCCGGTACCGCCGAGGCCGGGGGAAGCGACGGGACCGACGAGGCGGCCGACCTCGTCGGCAGGTCCGGCACCTTCGGCACGCCGGGCACCTGCGGCGCCGAAAGCCCCGGCAGTGGGGACGAGGGAACGTCCGGCAGGGACGGCACAGGGACCGGCAGCGGCAGGGCCGTTCTCCCGGTGGGTGAGGGCGTCCGACTCCGGGCCTCGCGCGCCGGGGGCGAGGAGGTGCGCGTCTTGGGGGTGCGTCCCCGGCCCGTGGCGTCGCTGAGCCGGACCTGCGCGTTGGACGCGGCCGGCCGCGGCGCCGGACCGTTCCCGTTTCCGCCCGCATTGAGCGCGTACGGCAGCACGAACCCCGCCACCGCCAGGGTCGCCGCCGTCGAGGTCACCGCGACCACCTGGACCTTGCCGCCCCCGCGCAGCCGCCCGCGCCCGACCAGGAACAGCACCAGCCCGAGCGTCCCGGCCAGCGAGGCGCGCAGCGTCCGCCGGGCCCGGGCGAGCAGCGACTCGACGGTCCGATAGCTGAGCCCCATCCGCACCGCGACCTGGCTCACGTCCAGGTCCTCGGACTTCAGCCGGAGCGCCTCCGCCTGCCGGGCGGGCAGCTCTCCGCTGCGCACGGCGAGCCACTTCGCCTCGGCCCGGTCGCACACCGCCTCCTCGACGGGTACCGGGCCCGGCGCGACGAGCGTGGGGCGGCTGCCCACCTCGGCCTCGCGGTTGACCTGCCGGTACCGGTCGACGCACAGCCGCATCGTCACCTTCGTCAGCCAGGCGCCGAGTCGCTCGTCGTCGAGGTCCGGGCGTTCCGCGGCCCGCAGCATCGCCTCATGCACGGCGTCCTCGGCGTCCTCCTGGCTCATGGAGCGTCGTCGGGCCACCTTGAGCAGCTGCTCACGATGGCTCCACATGCGCTGCCAACGCTCCTCGGCGGCCGCTGTGTCCGCAGGTATGTCCGTGTCCGCAGGTATGTCCGTCGCCATGAGGGCCCCTTCGCACTCACCCGCCGGTCCTGTGCTCCCGGCGGGCGGCGACACTACCGCCGAGTAGTCGTGGTTGTGGAGGGGGAGACGCCCATCGTGTTCTAGCCGTTGCCGATGGTCAGCGGCCCGGCGTCGGGCAGCACGCCGCCGCCGGGCAGCGTGAGAGTCGGCTCGGGGACGGGGACCAGCGGCGTCCCGGACGCCTTCGGGACGCCGGCCGTACGGGACGGGCTGGGGGAGGGTGAGGCGGGCGGCGCGGACGGCGTGCGCGAGGGACCAGGGCTCGGCTTCCGGTCGTCCGAGGGCTTCGACGGCGAGGGCTTCGGCCTCTGCGGGCGGGACGGCTTTAGCCGGTCCGACGGGGATCCGGCGGACGCGTCCGGCACCACGCGGTGTCCGGTCAGGTAGTACGCGTACCAGGCCTTGACGGTGCGCAGATAGGCGTCCGAGTGGTTGTAGCCCAGGATCGCCCGGTCCAGGTCGGCGGGGTGCGACAGGTCCCGGCCGCCCGCGCACAGGTAGCGGCCGGCGGCGAGCGCCGCGTCGTAGACGTTGTTCGGGTCCGACCGTCCGTCGCCGTTGCCGTCCGCGCCCCAGCGGGCCCAGGTGGACGGGATGAACTGCATCGGGCCGACCGCGCGGTCGTACACCGTGTCGCCGTCGTACGCGCCGCCGTCGGTGTCCGGCACGACGGCGAAGGCGCCGCCGGTCAGCCGCGGGCCGAGGATGGGCGTCACGGTCGTACCGTCCGGGGTCACCCGGCCGCCCCATGCCTGCCCGGACTCCACCTGGCCGATCGCGGCCAGTAGCTGCCAGTGCAGCCGGCAGCCGGGCTCGCTGCGCGCCAGCTCTTCCTCGGCACGCCGGTACGCGGCGAACGCGCTCGCGGGCAGGGCGCCGCCGCCCGTCGCTCCCGGTGCCGAGCCGTTCTTCCGTGTCCGCAGCGGGGGAAGTCCGGTGCGGTACGGGGTGTTGCCGGACACGCTGGGGCCGTGCTCGGCGGGAGCCGCCTTCCGCGCGGGCTCCGCGGCCTCGGCCGAGACTGCCCCCGGCGCCTGCGACGCGGTCAGGACGGCCATCGCCGCCGCCGCGATCGCCGTAGCCCTGGCACCCCTCAGTGCCCCCTTGAGTGCACGCGCTGTCACTGTGCAGTCCCCTCCGTGGGTGAATCCGTCGTCTGCTCTACGCGGCCGGAGGGCAGGTCCGTCGCGTGGAAGCGGGCGGATGGGGCGGCGCCTTTTCGGGAGGGGGGTACACACGCGTGTCCGCCAAGGTCTCACCAAGCGGTCGGGGCGGTCACCGACCCCGATCGCCGACCCGCCCCACCACGTGCGTAAGGGTGGGCTGCGGACGGTCTGGCTCGAAGCGGGAGCGTGTCAGCTCGCCGCCCGTGTGAGCAGTGCTGACCTGGACGCGGGGACTCCAACAGGCTTGCGAACATGGGTGGTTGGCCGGAGTGCGCTCGCTTGCTGCGATCGGGCAGGGGCCCGCAGCGCCCCGCAGGACACCCTCGCCCGCCTCGGCGCCCGTACCACGACCGCGTTCAGCGCCTGTGTCGCGCCGAGCGCGGCGACCATCCGCCGTGTCCTGAACGCCCGTATGCCCGGGCGGGCTCTCGGACCTGCTCGGTACCGATCCTGCCGGGGCCGACACCCTGGCCGTCGACGGCAAGAGCGCCCGTGGCTCACGCACCGCCCCTCGGCCAGAGCAGCGCGGACTCCGCAGTGCCGTCGGTGTTCTTCTGCTCCTGGTCCTCGCCGTCGGCGCCGACGGTCGGGCCCTCCTCGTCACGCTTCACGTGCATCTTGCGCTCGTGCCGGCCCCGGGACAGGGCGCGCGAGGCCAGCTGTTCGACCAGGCGCTCATCGTGGGAGCGCAGGCCCTGGTGTGTCAGTGTTTGCTTCTAGGCTGTTCGTATGAGCTTGCTGGAACCTTCCGCGGATTCGGTCCGGCCGTCGCCGGAGCGCACGGTGCGGAGTGTGCTGGAGTCGGCCCTTGAGCAGGCGACGTCTGTGGACCTGGAGGCCGCGTTCGCGTGGATGACGGAAGGGCGTCTGGCGGAGGAGCTCCTGGCTGACTGGCGTGGGCTGGGCGAGGAGGTGAAAGCCGAACTCGCCCGCTGTGAGAAGGCCATCCGGACCCTCAAGGATGTGACGGCACCACAGGACACCGTGCGCTACGGGCGCTGCGCGGCAGAAATGATTCTCAAGGGGGACCTGCGCGAGCTGGTGTCCGTAACGGACAAGGCCGTCCAGCGGTGCGAACAGGCGCGTCATGACGTCATGATGGACCTCGGCCGACTGATGAGGGAGCGGCGCACGCAGTTTCCCTCGGCCAAGGCCGCCCCGTTGGGCGAGCTGCTTGAGGAGCTGAAACGGGCGCGGGCACGCTACGCCTGTGCTTCGGAAACCCACCAGGACGAGTTGCAGCAGCTGGATGCGGAAGAACAGCAACGGCAGGAGTACCTCCAGAGCAGCGCCAGCATCTCCCTTGAGGAGATACGCGACCTCACGGGCCGGGAGTTTGAAACGCTCATCGCCTCGCTCCTGGAACGCGACGGATACGTGGTGCAGCGCGCGTACGGGGGTGCCGGTGACAGGGGCGCGGACGTCATCGCCACCGGAGGGAACGGTGAACGGATTGTTGTGCAGTGCAAACTCCGAAGGACACCGTCCGCCAAGATCGGATCGCCCGAGGTGCAGACGTTCAACGGAACGGCCAGGCCGGACCACCGGGCCACCCATCCGATCATGGTGACGAACGCACGCTTCACTCAGGACGCGGAGGCGGCAGCGGCGAGGTACGGTATCGCCCTGGTGGACCGCACGGCATTGCGCACTTGGGCAACTTGCGGGAAGCCCCTGGAACTGGACTGATGCCAGGGGGAACTGTTGCGCTGTCTGGGTTGCCGGATCGGTATAGGGCCTGTCGCCGAGCGCGGTACCTGTCTGTGCTGCGACGGCTTCGCCACGCCTACCGAGTACGGGGTTCACTGGGCCCGGGTGTGGCCGCGCCCAGCTGTATGACCGCGTCGCGCCCGGTGCTCGCCTCGTCCTGCATGTCTGGTGATGCCGGGCCCGTTCGGCGTGCCCGGCATCAGGGGTGACAGGATGAGCCCCATGAGCAACGTCTACTTCGATATCAGCATCAACGGCTCCGCTGCTGGCCGTATCGTCTTCAACCTGTTCGACGAGGTCGTCCCGAAGACCGCGCGCAACTTCCGTGAGCTGGCCACCGGCCAGAACGGCTATGGCTACGCCGGTTCGGGCTTCCACCGCATCATCCCCCAGTTCATGCTGCAGGGCGGTGACTTCACCAACCACAACGGCACCGGTGGCAAGAGCATCTACGGCGAGAAGTTCGAGGACGAGAACTTCAAGCTGAAGCACGACCGCAAGTACCTGCTGTCGATGGCGAACGCCGGCCGCAACACCAACGGCTCGCAGTTCTTCATCACCACCGTCCTCACCCCCTGGCTCGACGGCAAGCACGTCGTCTTCGGCGAGGTCGTCGAGGGCCAGGAGCTCGTCGACCAGATCGAGGCCCTGGGCTCGCAGTCCGGTGCCCCCAAGGGCAAGGTCGAGATCGCGGCCTCCGGCGTCGTCGACGCCGCCTGATCCCGGCCTCTCGCCCTGGTCCGATCCGCTGAGCAGGAGCGTGCGCAACACCACCACCGGCACGACCAGGGAGATGAAGTCGCCCGGGGCCAGGACGGGCCTCACTGGTGACGAGTACGAAGTTCAGTGGCGCCGTCGGCGCGAGGCGTCCCAGGCCGCACAGGCAGCTGTGACCGCCGCGAGCGTGTCGACGGCCTCCATCTCGTCGGTGGCCTCGACCAGCTCGTTCACCAGCCTCGTGGCAAGTGTGTAGCGGACGCGGTAGCCCTTCACGGCGGGGACCGGCAACCCCCGCCGCGAGGCGGCCGACGTCCGCGAGGATGAGTGGGCAACCGCGACGGGGGAATCGTGACGCAGCAGGAAAGCTGGGGACACTGGCGGCCCCAGTTCCACTCAGGGGAATTGTCTGATCGGGTCCGTGCCTGGTTCCGGTGCGTGGAGTGTCCCACCTGCAGCGCGGGCGCCGGCCGCGCCTGCCGCTCCGCCTCCGGCTACCCCACCGACCACCACCGGGCCCGGCGCGACGCCGCCGGACCGCCGCCGTACGAGGAATGGACGGAGCAGGGGCTCATCCCGGAGACCCGACGCCCGCCTTCTCCCGCCATCCTCGAGGCCAGCCGCGCAGCCCGACAGGAGTTCCGGGTCGATCAGCCTCTCGGTGACGCCGTGGCGCTGGTCCGCCGCTTCCTGGTGGACGGGCTCAGCCTCCTGATGGACGACGCCGTGATCGACCGAATCGATGACGACATGCGGACTCTGCTCCTGACGCGCGGGCCCGAGGGAAGCGCAGAGGTGGCCACCGTCCTGGCCTCCCAGGTCGCCACACTCCTGAGCCTGGCGACGCCGGACGGCGATCCCGACGCGCTGTACAGCGACTGGATTCGCTCACAGATCGAGTCGGCACGCGATTACCAGCGTGCCGAGCAGGGCCTGCGCCCGCACGAAACGTGAACACCTGCCGTACCCGTCGGGGTCGCCCTCGCCGCGGGCCCGGCGGGCCCGGCGGGCGCGGTAGGCGGCCGGCGCCGCGCCCGCCGAACCGGCGCCGGGAAACCTTAGCGGCGAGGTACCGAGGGACCTGCACGAGTAGCGGCCGATGTGACTGAGCAGTCAGTCGGTTGCGCTGAGCAACTCGTCGACGGCAATGCGAATGGACTCGTCTTCGCAGAAGGCGCGCCACCCGCCGAAGTAGTGAAAACGCCGGTCACTTGTAGGCAGGTCGCGCAAGAGATGAGCGGCGGGCTGGGCAGCGTGGCCGATCCGGGTGAGATAGCGCACCGCGGGGAGCATGACCGGTAGGTAGGTACCCTCGGCCAGGTTCCGCACGGCCTCCAGGAGGGCCGGGACGGTGCTCTCGGTGTCGCCGGTCGCGGCCCACAGGGCGTGGGCGGCCTCGACGCTGGTCCAGGGGTCGGCGGCACCGATCATCGTCCGGAGTTGGTCCGCGAAGTTGACGGCGTGGGGGCCGAGGTCGGCCAGCTTGCGCAAGGCGGGGTGGGGGAAGCGGCCCCCAGTGGCGGCAGGCCCCAGCACCTTCAAGGCCGGGTCCGGCTCCCCGCCGACCTGCCAGTACGCCCACGCGGCGAGTTCCGCGTCTGCGCCTGCGGCGATCGACCGGGCCAGTAGCAGTTCACGTCCTCCGTTGCCTGCCATCCCGATCCCGGCCAGGGCTGTCGCCGCCGCGGTCCACCTCTGGTTGTCCCTCAGCAGGTCGAGCAGCTGCGGCACTGCTGCCTTCGCAGCAGGTCCCCAGGCGGCGAGCACTTCGCAGAGGTGATTGAGCAGTTGGATGTCCGTGGTGGTGCCGAGTCGGTCGCAGATCGCCGGCAGCAATAGCTCCGCGTGGTCCGGAAGGCGAACGAGTATCTCGTGGTGGGCGGGGAGGCCCGGGTGGTGGAAGGCGTCGCGGGCGCTGCCGTGGAAGGCGGCGGCCGATGCGAAGCCGGAGCGGGCGCCGACCACGCGCTCGGCCAGGCCCGGTACGCAGCGTGGATCGTTCATCCGAGCAAGCGCCCACAGGGCCGCCTCGGCGACCGTCTCTCCCTTGCGTGTCGTCCGGGCGGCGGTGTCGCCGAGCATCCCGGCGACCGCGTCGGCATGGGCCGCGGCTGACGGACCGAGGCAGGCCAGCAGCTCGGCCGCCCGGTAGCGCACCTCGGCGACCGGATCGTCCAGCCGCGCCACGATGGCCGGCAGCAGTGCATCGACCGGGGAGCGCCACTGCGACAGCAGCCCGCCCGCCTGCGCCAGGCCTCCGATCCGCTGCTCTTCGTCGGGGTGATCGGCCAGCAGGCCCAGCGTGAAGGCGGAGGACGTGCCTGTGAACAGCGCCGCCGTCCAGTGCTGTACACCTCGCGCCCCGCTTTCCACCGAGCTGGTGCGCTGCCACAACTCCACACTCGGATCACGAACCGCGTCCAGCACGAGCTCCAGCCGCCTCGCCGCGAGGCCCGAGTCGCCGGCCGCGAGCGCATGCACCGCTGCCAAAGGAAGCTGAGGCTCGGGGGAGTCGAGCAACGTGTGGAGGAGGGTGCTGACCTCGCCGGACCTGTCACCGGCCGGCTCCCGCCGGACCGCCTGGCCGAGTGCGAGGACCAGGTCAAGGCGGGTCACCAGATCACTCTCCGCCCGCCAACACCGCAGGAGCGAGGGCAGCAGGAGCGCACCGGGGCTGGCGCAGGCACCGGATATGTCGGCTGCGGCGCGCCGGATCTCGGGCGCGGGATCGGCCAGCAGAGCCAGCACGTCGGGCAGCACCCGTTCCCACGTCGGCTCCCAGTCGGGATCGAGAAACCTCTCGGTGACCTGCCCGGCCTCCGCTGCCAGCCTCGCGACCAGTTCCAGCACCGCGCGACGGCTCGGCACATGCGGGGCGGCAGCCAGACGGAGCAGAAAGGGCAGCGTGGCCGGGACAGCGGGGCAGATCCAACCGCCCTGGTGGAACAGCAGGTTGAGCAACTCGAACGCTGCCTCCTCCGCGTCCTTCGGATTCGGTCCTGCACATCGTTGCAGCAGCCCGGGCACGTCCTCGGCAGACCCGTAGTTGTGTTCCAGACCTGCCCAGTCGACCGCTTCCAGCCCCTCCCACATGCGCGTGACCCTACCCGCCCGGCCGAGACGTGGCCGAAGAGCTTGCGACACAGGGAGCAGCGCAGAAGCCGTTCCGCCGCCCGCTCGACCTCCTGAACCTCACCTGATCAGCAACAATCCAGGATCACGAGACTTTGCAACAGCGCTGGGAGGTGAATCCTTTCCGGACCTCCCCGCCTCTTATTTGTGTACCGGCCGAACGGGCCGGCGGAACCGGGAGGAAACACCAATGATGATCACTAGCCTCGTAGTGATCGGATCCCTGCTCGTGGGCGCGTGCAGCTGGCACTTGATGCGGCGCTACAAGAGCCGAAGCCGGCCGGCGCCTGCGCACGGGGCTCCTTCCGGGGATGAGTAGCACATGAACCAACGCTTCCCCTGGCCGGACGAGCGGCTGATCAAGGCTGCTCAGGACGGCGACGTCACTTCGCTCACCACCGTCGTCATGAAATCGCAGCCTCATGTGCGCAAGTTCGCCATGTCGCTGTGCGCGTCACCGCAGGACGCGGAGGACGCGGCGCAGGAGGCGCTGATCATCCTCTACCGGAAGATCGGCACCTTGCGGGCCACTGGCGCGCTTGCCTCATGGATGTTCCGGATTGTGCGCAACGAATGCCTCCGGCAGGTACGGCTGCTCGTCTCGCGGGGCGACGATGCGTCGGCCGAACCGGAGGCGTCCGCGGAACCGTCCGCCGAGGACGCGGTGCTGCACAGGCTGGAGGTGGAGCGGGTCGCGGCGGCGGTCTGTGCCCTTCCCCGTGACCAGCGGCAGGTCCTGATCATGCGGGACGTACAGGGCCTGCCTGGCAAGACCGTCGCCCATTCGCTCGGTCTGAGCAACGCCGCGATGAAATCGCGGCTGCACAGAGCACGTGCAGCTCTGCGCCACTCACTGACAGCGACCGATCAAGTCATCGACCAACCAGTCGGAGGAGACTCATGACCGTGAACACCGTGAAGCCCGCGCAGGGGGCGAAGGCCCGGGTCACGACACAGTCCGTGGCGCCCGAGATGAACTTCGCCAGCAAGTCCGTCCCTCGCCACCTGGCGCGCGGCGCCATCGGCTTCGGACTGATCATCGGCTCGATCGGCCTGGTGCCCATCGCCGGCCCGGCCACCCTGCTGGCGGCCCCATTGGCCCTGATCGCCTTCCGCGGCTGCCCCACCTGCTGGATGGTCGGCCTGGCGCAGACCATTTCCCGCGGCCGTCTGGAGCGCCAGTGTGCGGACGGCGTCTGCACCCTCACCAAGGCGCACCCGGCGGCAAGGGCCGCAGACGAGCCGACAGCCGACATCAACGTCCCGGCCGCTTCCCGGTGACCATCACGGCCTTTCCCGTGGACCGCGAGCCGGCAAACGCCCGCCCCGGCGGCTTCAACCAGCTCCGCGCGGCGGGCTACGCGAACATCGCGGCCGGCCTCCGCGAGATGTCCTGCGAACCTTTCCGCCGCCCGCTCGACCTCCTGAACCTCACCTGCTCAGCAACAATCCAAGATCACGAGACTTTGCAACAGCCCTGGCGTCCTAGCGCCCGCTATCTCTACCGATGGGTGGCTCGCAACCGGCATCGGCTGCCCGGCGGCACCACAGCCTGCCCCTTGCCCGCCTCCCACACCTGAAAGACCACCCTCCCATCATGCGTCGCACGCCCACCTGCATCCTGAGCAAATCGGAACCCGCCCGGATCAGCGGCGGTCACGCCGCAGACCGCTTCGTCGAGATCGGCTCCCTCACCAAAGTTCTCACCAGCACTGTCCTGCAGCGCATGGAGGAGACGGGCCTGCTGCACAGCGACGATCTCTTGGAGCGCTGGCTGCCCATACCGCCCGGCAGCCGCATCACGCTGCGCCATCTCGCACGGCACACTTCAGGGCTGCCGCGGCTGCCCCCCAAAATCTCGCGCCACGACCCCTACAAGTCCTTCGACGACCACGCCCTGGACTCGCTGCTGGGGCGCCTCAACACGCTCATCCATGGGATTCCGGGGCAACACGAGGAGTACTCCAATCTCGGCTACGCCGTCCTGGGCCGCGCCCTCACTGTGGCCGGTGACGCACCGTATGAAGAACTCGTGCACACATACGTGCTAGCCCCGTTGGGCATCGGTGACGTCATGGCCGACCCACCCCCTGAGCGGCGCCTGCTCGCTCCGGGCCGGCTGCGCAGGCAGCGCCGCCCATGGACCATGTCTGGCGCGATCCTCCCCGCCGGAGGATTGTGGGCCACCCCGCGCGCCGCGGCTGACTTGGTCGTCGGCCTGCTCATCGAGCGCAGCCTCGGCGGCCCCGGTCTTGCCTGGCAGACAGCCGGCCCCCTGCTGTGGCACAACGGCGCCACCCGCGATGCATCCGTCTTCGCGGGCGCCATGCCCGACGGCCGCTGGGTGCTTGTGCACCGTCTGAACGGCCCGCCCGAGGCCACAGACCAACTCGGCCTGCAAATCCTCAAGGACGGGAAACTTCCTACCCACTGAGTTCCACCAGCTGACGCGGGCGGATCTTGCGGGCCGACACCGAGTAGAGGTTTGCGTCGAAGGCGACCAAGCAGTCCTTGCCGACGTAGCGGCCGGGTGAGGAGTGGTAGCGGGCTCGGTACTGGTGGGGCCGTTGGCGCTAAGCACTTGATCTTGGACAGCAGTGGGCCCCGGCGGGCGAGATACCGCCGGGCGGAGGCCTGCCAGCACCCGTCCCCCGTAGGTGCTGCACCCGGTTCCCTGGTCCCGGTCGACCGGGACGGGCGGGACGAGGGAGCCGACGCCACTTGACACCAGCGCGCGCCAGGCGGCCTTGAGAGCCGCCACGTTGGCTCCCAGCGCGGCGACGGCGGCCTTCCGCATGGAGGCGGCCGCGTCGTCCGTAGCGTGCCGGACGAGGGCGGACGCCGTGGCGGGGCCGTCGGGCCAGCCGGCGGCCAGTTCCGTCAGGGCGACGTAGCGAACCTTCGCGTTCCGGTGCCCGGCGTCGAGATGGTGGTGCAGGACTGCATGGGTGTCGTCGGGCCATCCGGCGCACAGGGCGCGAACCGCCTTGCGCTGCGCGGTCTGGCTGTCGTCGGTGAGAGCACACTCGCGCAGGAGTGGTGCGCGGTGTGCGGATCGCCTTGCCAGCCGGCGGCGAGCGCCTCGAGCGCTGCCTCGCGCACGGCCGAGTCCTCATCGGATCTGGCTCGGTCACGCAGGAGTGCGGCGATTCTGAGATCGCCGGACATGGCCCGTGACCTGGCCATCAGTCACGGCAAGCACCGTTGCAGTACTTGGCCTCGGCCATGATGCTCCGGCTCACCTCCGCCCGGGCGGAGGTGAGCCGGACATTGTGTCGGTCGGCTTCGAGGTCAAGAAGTCCTCTCTGCGCGAGCGGAGGTGAGTCGCCCGTCTCCCGACGCTCATCACGCAGTTCGACAGTGACGAACCCGACTGGAAGAACCCGCAGGTGCGGCACGGCGGGC
Source organism: Streptomyces sp. NPDC002676 (assembly GCF_053592455.1). Lineage (NCBI taxonomy): Bacteria > Bacillati > Actinomycetota > Actinomycetes > Kitasatosporales > Streptomycetaceae > Streptomyces > Streptomyces sp. NPDC002676. Next base: position 61,531 of record NZ_JBSFVT010000027.1, read on the forward strand.
GCCGACCTTCTCCTCCACGCTGCTGTCGCTCGTCGTACAGGGTGGGGCGGCGGTAGTAGACCGCCGCCACCTCCCGGGCAAAAGATCTTGCCCGACCGCTGGACGTTTTGCGGCCGGCCAACGGCGTCCAGGGTGTAGAGCGATGCGGCGGCGCAGAGTCTGGGGCGGGGCTGGATGCGAAACCAACGGTCAGGAACGGAGACTGGGAGGTGCGGTACGCGATGACCGTCACCTCCGATCCTGTCTGCTCCCAGCCGGCCTCCCGTCGCACGGACCCTGAGCCGGACTGCCGGAGCTGTCCTTGGGCGCTGTCGGCAGTACCCGCGTCCGAGCCGGCGCCGGGCCGCTGATCGTTCCGCAGGGGCTGGCGGACTTCCACGACGTTCACCGAGCGGGGGTCTGTACGGTCTTTGACAGACCCCCGCACAGGCCAGCGGGCACGCCACTTACGACTGAATCTGACCAAGCCCTGCCGGGAAGCCTGGGCGGTCGGCGATACGGGTCACGACGACCTCGACGGTGACCCGCTCCGCGGCATCGTGGGCTGCGAGGTGGGAGAGGACGACGGCCTCCACCCGGTCGTGGACGTTCTGGGCGATGTCCAGCGCCCGCCGGCCCTCGGCCAGGACGCAGCGCACCTCGATGTGCCACCCCGAACCGTCCGGCGCCCGGTCGGCGCGGATGCCTGCCTCGGGGGATCGGTGCGGCGTGGCGTCCGTCTGGTTGGGCGCGGCGGCTGCCGCGAGGCGATGGGAGAGGCGGGGTTGCAGGCCTGCCACGCCGGGAACCGCGAGGGCTGCCTCGGCCGCGACGCCGAGGAGCGTGGCCGTGCGGATGGCGGTCATCACGCACCGCCGCCCGTCGTGACGCCGGGGCGGAGGGGCAGATCCGGCTCCAGGACGTCGACCACGGTGATGTCGACGGTAGTCAGGGCAAGGCCCAGGGCCTGTTCGGCCGAGTGAAGAACAGCTCGGCGCACCTCATGGACCCGGTCGGGCAGCGGGCGGTCCAGCGTAGCGGCCAGGGTCATGGCCACCCGCACGTCGGCACCTTCGCCCTCGGGTACGAGCCGGCAGCCCGCGGCCCTCGCACCGGGAATCGTGTCCGCCGCCTGCCGCAGTACCCTCGCCGCGGCGTTCTCGGTGATCCGCAGATCCCGGTCCGGGTCGGCCAGGGGCAGCAGCCGCCCGAGCCGTACTTCCGCCTTGACGATGTTCATGACGCGGTCGGCGAGTGCATGGAGGCCGGGAGTGTCCTCGGCGCGCAGCGCCAGGGTGGCCGCGTCCACCGCGGCCAGCCCCTCGACGGCATCGCGGCAGTGAGGACAGGAGACGGCGTGCGGGTCGGCGGCCGGTGCCGCGTCCCGCGCCTGCTCCCAGACCCGGCTGAGCAGGCGGCCGCAGGGCAGCACCTCATCACCTGCGAACGGGGGTGTGTCGGTGGCCGGGCCGGTAGGAGGTCCGTTGGCTTCCGTGGATTCGAAAGCTCGCGCGTGCGGGTCGTCTAGCGCCATGGGCCCATCGCCTCCTGCAGGGATCGGCGTGCCCTGAACAGTCTGCCGCGTACTGTCTGCTCGCTGGTCCGTGTCACGTGGGCGATCTCCTTGTAGGACAGGCCCTGCACCTCCCGCAGGATCCAGCAGAGCCGCTGCCCGGCGTTCAGATCGCCGAGCGCGCGGGACAGGGCGGCGGAGGCCATGTCCTGCTCGGCGGACCGGGCGGGCTGGCTCCAAACGTCTTCCGCCGCGGGCTCGGCGACCGTGTCCAGCAAGAGGAGCGGCGGCCGTCGTCGGAGCATGGTCAGGCAGCGGTTGACGGTGATCCGGTACATCCAGGTGCGGAACTCCGCGCTGTGGCGGTATTCCGGCAGTCGCCGCCAAGCGCTCACGAAGGCGTCCTGAACGGCGTCCTCGGCGTCTTGGGGGTTGCCGAGCATGCCGTGGGCCAGAGAAAGGAGGGGCCGGCCGTGCCGCTGGACGAGAACGGCGAAGGCGTCTTCGTCTCCCTCGACCGCCCGTACGGCCAGGAGTCCGTCCGGCAGGTCGCATCCCAGTGGTGGGAAAGCAGTGCGTTCGATCATGGCGCTCCCGCGCAGGGCCCCGGCCGTCCGGGTACCCCGAGAGGTCATTTGTGATGCATATCACATTCGATATGTGTGAGAGATGCGCCGACCGATATGTCCAACCCTCGAAGGGCGCCACACCGGTGTCCGGAACCGATCGAGGCGACCGTCATGACGGACAACATCACCAGCGTCGGCGGAGGCAGCCGGCCCGATGCGGGCGTGAGCGCGTTGAAGGGTCCTACCGGGGCCGGGGCTCCGGCCGAGACACGGGGGAAGACCACCATTGCGGATGGCGTGGTGGCCAAGATCGCGGGCATGGCGGCCCGCGAGGTACCAGGCATCCACAACCTCGGGGCGGGCATGGCCCGCGCCTTCGGCGCCGTGCGGGACCGCGTTCCCGGCGGGGCCGGAGGCGGAGCCGTCACGCGGGGAGTGAAGGTCGAGGTCGGCGAGCAGCAGGCCGCCGTGGATCTGGACGTCGTCGTCGAGTACGGCGTCTCCATCGTCGACGTCGCCGGCGACGTACGTACCAATGTGATCAGCGCCGTGGAGCGGATGACGGGCCTGGAGGTCGTCGAGGTGAACATCGCCGTCGATGACGTCCACCTGCCCGACGAGGAGGAAGAAGCCGAACCGGACCAGAGCCGCGTGAGGTGATCCACCGCCGCACCCCGGGCGGGCGCGGGTGATCGCGCGAACGGCGACGTACGTTCGCGAGACGGGTGAGTGCAAGATGAACGCAGCAACGACGGGCCTCGCGGCCGGCATGGCCCTGGGCTTCGCCGGTTACTTCGGCGGCTTCTGGGCATTTCTGCTGGTGCTGGTCCTGGGTGCGGCGGGGCTGATCGTCGGCCTCGCCATGCAGGGCGACCTCGACCTCCGGGTACGGAGGCAGCGGTGAAGACCCGGCCCGGTTCCCCCGGCGAGGGGTCGGGCCCGGCCCCACCGGCGCCTGCCATCGGCCTGCCGCCCCCGGCCGAGCGGGGCGCCACCGTCATCCCGGACAGGGTGGTCGCCCGTATCGCCGCCCGGGCCGCACGCACGGCGCAGTCACGGCGCGCCGCCGTTCCGCCCGAGCGGAGCGCACCGGTGGTGCCGAGCGCCTCCGCCGCCGTCCGTTTTGGGACGGTGCGCCTGCATCTGACCATGGACCTGCCCTACCCCACCGACATCCCCGGTGTCTGCGAGCGGATCCAGCAGGACGTCGCCGAACGGGTGGCCCAGCTGACCGGCTTGCGGGTGGGAGAGGTCACTCTCACTGTCCGGCGGCTGGTGACCGCCGTCGACGCGAGCCGCGGGCGGGTCCGGTGAGCGTCCAGGTGGCCCGGGGCGCCCGGCACGCTGTGCAGGAAGGGGGCCCGCGATGACATCCGAACCCGGCTTTCCCGGCCGTGGCTCCGCGCCGTCCGCGCACCGGGCCACAGTGCCGCTGACGAAGGAGCCCGATCCACCCGAACAGGACGCACCCAACCCGGACCGCACGGCCGAGGAGCGGGGCAGAGGGCACCGGACCCGCCGCCCGTGGTCCGCGCGCGGCATCCCAGCAGCCCTGGTCGCCTCGGTGATCCTCGTGGCGGCGGTCGCGGCGCTCGTCGACGTCATCGCCGTACGGGCGGGACGCCCGGCAGCAGCCTGGCGACGTCACCTGGCCGACGCACTGGCCACCCGCTCCGTGGACGACGTGTGGATGCTCACCGGAGCCGCCGTGGCCGCCGCCCTCGGTGTCTGGCTGATCGTCCTGGCCCTCACCCCCGGCCTACGCCACTGGCTACCCCTGCGCTCCTCCGCCGACTGCCCCCGGCTGCGGGCCTCCCTGGACCGCGACGGCGCCGCCGACCTGCTGCGCGACGCCGCCATGCGGGTTCCCGGAGTCGGCGCCGCGCGCATCCGGGTGCGCCGTCACCGCATCAAAGCCCGCGCGGACGTCCGCTTCCGCGAACCCCGGCAGGTGAAGGAGGACCTCACCGCCGTCCTCGACGAGGAACGCGACCGGCTGGCCCTCGCTCGTCCTCCCCGCATCATCGTGCGGGTGCGGCAACGCACCCACTGACCGAAGACAGCACCGGAGTCCGCACCATGACACCGCGATCCGCAATGAACCGCAGCCTGCTGACCCTCGGTGGAGTGGTCCTGCTCGGCGGCGGCCTGCTGATCCTCTTCGCCGGGCTCGACCTCTACCGGCGATACGATCTGGTCCCGCCTGGCGGATGGCCCCTGACCACCCCGGACGATGTCCTGCTTCGCTCCGCCGACCGGACCCGCTGGAGCAGCCAGGGCTGGTGGTGGTGGCCTGCGGTCATCGCCGTCCTTGTCCTCGCCGCCCTGCTCGCCCTGTGGTGGCTGCTCGCCCAGCTGAGCCGATGCCGTCCCGGAGCGCTGACCGTCGGCGGCACACCCCCGCAGGAGGGCGTCGAACTGCGCGACCGGGCGCTCGGCGACGCGATCGCGACCGACGCCGGTGCCCTGCCGGAGGTCGAGCATGCGGCTGTACACATCACCGGCCGACCAGCCCATCCCCGCACCCGCGTCAGGCTCACCCTCACCCCTCACGGCGCCCCCGGCGCCGCTCTCGACGCTCTGTGCGAAGGCCCGCTCCGGACCGCTCGTCGATCCACCGGCCTCCTTGACATGCCCGCCGAGGTCCGCCTCCAGGTCGCCCGCCACAAACCACACCGCGCGGAATAAGGGCTCGCAGAGAATCAACATGCTGATTTGATCCCTGCGGGGCTGCTGTTCGCGAGGAACGCGGTGACGTCGGCGGGCGTCCGGAACCTGGCTGTCGAGGGTGGAATGGTGTAGCCGTGCGCGGCATTCCCGTTTGCTCGTGAGCTGCCGGTGCCGGAACGGCGCAGGGGTACTGACCATCCGGCAGCGCCCGCTCCGTCACGGCTTCTCTCACCGTTCGAGGTTGTGTGGCGTCCCCGCCGGCGGATACCGGTGGGGACCTGGTGGTGGTCCGTCGCGGTCGCGGAGCTTGGCGCGTATCGCTTCCTCGCGTGCGGCCATTTCGGCGCGGTACTCCTCCCGGAGCAGGCGGAACGCTTCCTCGTGGCCGTGCTCGTCGACCAGCCGTGCAACCCGGTCCGACCGCCCACGCATCCTGCGCTGCCGCTCAAGAGCCTGTCGCCGCTCCCGCAGCGCGCAGCGACGGGACGGCATGAGCAGGTTGAGGATGCCCCGTTCGAGCGCGCCGATCCCACGGGCGAGGAGTGCCGGGAGAGCGAACACCAGCGTGACGAGGAAGAGTACGAGCACCGTGACCGCGAGCCTGATCGGCGTGCCTATGACGTACAGCAGCAGATACAGGCGGTCTAGCCTAGGGGCCCCTGGCGCGTGCCCGGATATGCTCTGCGGTCCGCGCGTGTCAGGAGCCGTCGGCCGAGAGGGCCGGGCCGGTAATCGCGCAGAACGAGGGGGAGGGGACATGCGCAGAGCAGGTGTCTGGAGTGCTGCCGCTGTGGTCACGGCGGTGAGCGTGGCGGCGGCAACCACGGCCCATGCGGAGGGCAGGGGGGACATCCGGGTCGTGAAGACCGTTGTCGATCATGGCACCAACGTCGTCGTCGGGACGTCGAAGACGATCGAGTTCCCGATCGTGATGACGATCAGGGACGACTCCGGAGTCAAGGGCGTGACCCACCTGGCGGCGTTCTCCGTGAACAATGGATCGGGCGATGCGGAGTGGACCGGCACGAGCTGCACGAAGTCGTCCTCGACGACATCGGTGTGCACGGCGACGATGCGGTTCGTCCCGGTATACATGGCCGACAACGGCGGGAACGCTTCAGCGGGTGTCTACCAGGTCAACGCCACCGTCAAGGCGAACGACGGCGACTACTGGATCTCGGACGACATCGCCCGGTTCAAGGTGCAGAGGGCGTCGAAGCTCGTCACGGACGCCTCGCCGGAGCCCGTTGCCAAGGGCGGCAAGCTGACGGTCACCGGTTCGCTGACCCGGGCGAACTGGGAGGACCTCAAGTACCACGGCTACGGCGCCCAGGACGTCAAGCTCCAGTACAAGAAGACGGGTTCGTCGTCCTACAGCACCGTGAAGACGGTGGTGACCGATGCGGCAGGCAAGCTCCGCACCACCGTCATCGCGAACGCCTCCGGCACCTGGCGCTGGTACTTCCCCGGGACCACGACCACTGCCCGGGTGACGTCACCTGGCGACACAGTGACGGTGCGCTGACACCGACAGAGCTCCAACCGCCCGTAGCCAAGGACGCGCAGGCACCGGTACAGGTGCACAGCGGCGGCCCGGACCACCACCGATGGGCAGGAGGTCCTCGCCGATGGCATTGCCTATCTGTTCGGTGATGCGGAATGCCCGGGCTGTGCCAGCGTCTTCAACGTGGCGGACGAGTACACCGCTGCCAACCGTCCGGTCATGCGATAAGCCACGGCTGGACCCTACGGGTGGACCCAGAGCCGGATCGCGGCGACGGTGACCGTGTCGTGGAAGAGGGGGCCCTTGGGCTACCGCGTTGATCACCCGCCGGTGGTCCCGCCACCCCATGCCAAGATCCATCAAGACGGCGGATGCCCGCAGGCCATCACCGCCATCACCAGACCGGATGCCTTACCGGCTCGGACCCGCTCCGATACGGTTCAGCACCTGGTCGGCCAACTCATGCGGCGTCAGCTCGCCGTCCAGGAACACGGTGTCGCTGGGCAGGGTGTCAGCCACGGCCATGCACGATCCGATCCTGCCCTTGCACCAGCGCCGGACCCGCTCGTCCTGCTCGGGGTCGTGCGGCGTGAAGCTCCGTCCGTCGATCCGCTTCTCCAGGACCTCCCGGGAGACCTTGAGGAAGAAGTGGTGAACGGTGATGCCCGCGTCCTTCAGCGCGCTGAAGATCTCACTGGCATACCCGGGGTCGACCAGGGTCATCGGGATCAGGACCGGGCGGTGGTACTCCTCGACCAGACCCACCGCCAGGCCGGCGACCTGTCGCCGCCACAGCCGCAGATCCTGGAAATCACCGGTCGGCACCTCCACGATCTGCCGCAGGACATAGCCGATCATCTCCGGGTCAAAGACCAGCGCCTCGGGCCAGCGCGGACGCAACTCGTCCGCCAGCGTGCTCTTACCGCTGCCGAACGCACCGTTCACCCAGACGATCAACTCGATCCTCCCCGCCCCGTCGCCATGCCCCGTCGTCGGGCCCGGCATGTCGGATCAGCATGCCGCGCGACTTGGGTGGGGCCAGGTTCCATTGGCAGATCATGCCCGAAAGATCGCCGAGTGGGGCCGAATCCCACCGTCGAACGAAGCCGATTAACGCTGTCGAAGCCAGATGGTGGCAGCGACAAGCACTGCCGAAAGCCCCCTGTGGCACCGATGCCAAACTGCGCGACTGGTGCGGTTCCAGGGGCTTCGCCCTCCCCCTACATCGGGACATGGTCCCGCCGCTCCGAGCGGAGGTTCAGAACAGGCTCTTGAGAGGCGGTGGACGCCATGGTGCCGACCGGGGCGCACCCTGCCCGGCCCTATGGCTTCGTCTCCGGGCGGGGCGTGTCGTGGTGCCGGAACGACGCTGGTTTCGACGGGTCACGTCCGTGTGGTCTGTCGTGATCGTTTCTGCGGTGAATCCTTTTAGGACTCCGTTAGGTCTGTCTTGATCTTGGTGTTGTGTGTGTCCTGCTGGGAAGGGGCTGGTGGCAGGTGGTGCAGATGCCGGTCCAGCACCTC
>NZ_JBSFVT010000028.1:0-64689 GCF_053592455.1 Streptomyces sp. NPDC002676
TCGTCGACGACGGCGAGTACCTGGAGGTCCACGAGCGCTGGGCGCGGAACATCATCTGCGCGCTGGCCCGGCTCGACGGCCAGGTCGTCGGCATCGTCGCCAACCAGCCGCAGAACCTGGCCGGCGTCCTGGACATCGAGGCGAGCGAAAAGGCAGCCCGGTTCGTCCAGATGTGCGACGCCTTCAACATCCCCATCGTGACTCTGCTGGATGTCCCCGGGTTCCTGCCCGGCGTGGACCAGGAGCACGGCGGGATCATCCGCCACGGCGCGAAGCTGCTCTACGCCTACTGCAACGCCACGGTGCCCCGCATCTCCCTCATCCTGCGCAAGGCCTACGGCGGCGCCTACATCGTCATGGACTCGCAGTCCATCGGCGCCGACCTCACCTACGCCTGGCCGACGAACGAGATCGCCGTCATGGGCGCCGAGGGCGCCGCGAACGTCATCTTCCGCCGGCAGATCGCCGAGGCCGACGACCCCGACGCGATGCGGGAGCGCATGGTCAAGGAGTACAAGGCCGAGCTGATGCACCCCTACTACGCGGCCGAGCGCGGCCTGGTGGACGACGTGATCGACCCCGCCGACACCCGCGAGGTGCTGATCCGCTCCCTGTCGATGCTCCGCACCAAGCACGCCGACCTGCCTTCGCGCAAGCACGGCAACCCACCGCAGTAGCGAAGCAGTTGATGGCCGAGCAGGAACGTGCGGTGTGCACGCGGGAAGCCCTGTTCTGCCGGCAAGGGCGCGCTGGCGGACGCCGTCGAGGAGACGGCGGCTGTTCTTCCAGCGCGTTCCCGAAGGCAAGGTCGTAAAGAATCGGGTGCATCTCGACGTGCGGGTCGGCACCGGGCTCGTGGGTGAAGAGCGCCTCGCCGCACGCAGGACATCGAGGGCAACGAGTTCTGTCTCGACTGAGGCCGGGTCGGTGTCCCAGGAGACCGGGCGACCGGCCCAGAACCTGGAAGCAAGCAGACCGATCCGTTTTTTTAGCCGGGATTTTAGGCCGTGTTATGGCCGAATTCTGACGCTTGTACCGGGCTCGGCCGCGCCCCGTCCCGCGGGGTGACCGAAGCAGGCCGGGGACGCCGCACATATCCAGATGATTCGAGCGGGCCATTCCGGACTTCCGTCGGCTCCATGTTTCCGCTGCTCGGTGCGTTGCGGAAGCGGAACTCCAGCCTCAGCCTGCACTTTCTCCAGGCCGGGTGGGGTGTTGAGCGAACGTCGGTTCGATATGCAGGTGGCCGGATGTCGCCGCTCGGGTGGCGCGATGACGGGCCTGTGTTGACAAACCGACTGTGCTGTTTTTTTATCAGGGTGTCCAGAATCAAGCAGAGCACGGGACCCGGCGGCGGAAGCGCGAACGGCCGAACACCGGTCTCTTGCCTGAACTCATGGGGGAGAACGTGGACATCGAAGTGCTGGGCGCGCTGTCAGTGCGCGAAAACGGTGTGTCGATAGTACCGACGGCGCCCAAGCCGCGGCAGGTTCTCGCCCTGCTCGCCCTCCACGCCGACCAGGTGGTCCCCGTGACCGCGCTGGTGGAGGAGCTGTGGGGGAGCAGGCCCCCGCGCAGCGCTCGTACCACCCTGCAGACGTACGTGCTGCAGCTGCGCGAGCTGATCGCCGAGGCGCTCAACCACGGCGAGAACGAGCAGTGCACCCCCAAGGACATCCTCGCCACAGTGCCCGGCGGCTATCGCCTGGAGACGCGGAACGGCACTGTCGACTTCCGGGAGTTCGAGCGCCGCGCGGGCGCCGGCTACCGGGCCATGGACGCCGAGGACTACAGCGGCGCGGCCAGCCGGCTGGCGGACGCGCTCTCGCTGTGGACCGGGCCCGCGCTCACCGACGTCCAGGCCGGCATCCGGATCGACATGGAGTCCAGGCGGCTGGAGGAGGCGCGGCTGTGCGCGCTCGACCAGCGCATCGAGGCCGACCTCAGGCTGGGCCGACACCGCGAGCTGCTGCCGGAGCTGACGGTGCTGGTCAACCAGTACCGGATGCACGAGAGCCTGCACGGACAGTTCATGCTGGCCCTGCACCGCTCGGGGCGCCGCGGCGAGGCGCTCGACGTCTACCAGCGCCTGCGCACCACGCTCGTCTCCGAGCTGGGCCTGGAGCCGTCCGCCGCGCTCAGCCGCATGCAGCGCTCGATTCTCATGGCCCGCCCCGAGGCCTCGGCGACAACGGCCCCGAACGCCCCGGGCCGCCGCCTGGTGGCCCGCACGGTCTGAGCTGACACCGGCACGAACGCGGACGGCCCCTCGACGCCAAGGCCACTTCCCTCTGCATACGTGCCCTCCTCCTGTCGGGCATCGCTGCCGGGCCGACCCCGGCCGACCGGGCTCGGCCCGCCTTTGGGCCACGTCGAGCGGCCCTGACGTGTGGGGAGTCGATCAGCGCCCCGGACAGCCAGGCGCCGCCGGTACGTCATGCCCGAGCCGAGGCCCCCATTGCGTCAGTGCCGCGTCCCGCGGCGCGGCGGGGCCACGCGGGGTGGCCCGGTCTCGGCGAGCGCGGCCAGTACCCCGGTCACGGGCTCGGTGTCGTCGAGGGCGGGGATGCGGCCGAGGAGGCGGGCGCACTGGTCGGCCAGGAGGCCGGCGTCGGTGTCGGAGATGCGGGTGCGGTCGTGGAGGACCGTGAGGACGCGGGAGCCGTCGGCGTCGTCCCGCACGTGCAGGGCGACGGGCAGTGAGTGGGCACCGCCGGTGTGCCGGCGCCCGTAGCGGATGCCGGCGTCGTCGAGCTGGGCCCGCAGGCCGGGGAGGGCGCGCGGGGTGGGCTCGATGCAGACCACGCTCTCCGGCAGCCGGGCGGAGTGGCCGGTCCACTCCTGGATCTGCCCGGCGGAGACCCATTCGTACGCCGCCATGTCCAGCGCCCGGTCGCGCAGGTCGGCCAGCAGACGGCCGATCGGCCGGGCGGGGTCGACCACGGCGGTCATCGGCAGACAGCTGCGCATCGGTCCCACCACCCGCTCGGCACCGTCCAGGGCGATACCGCGCCCGGAGACGGTGATGCCGAAGCTCACCGGGACGGCCCCGGTCGTGTCCGCCGCGCGGTAGAGCAGCAGCGCCCACGCAGCGTGCAGCACGCTGGACTCCGGCAGGCCCCGCAGGGCCGCCCACCGGTGCAGCCGCTCCACGTCGGGGGCGGCCAGCCGCGCCTCGGCCCGGCCGTGTCCGTGCTGCCGGGTGCGGGGGCCGGGCAGCGCGGGCATCACGGCGGGGGGTTCCGCGGGCAGGGTCCGGCGGAAGAAGTCCCGTGCCGCGGTGGTGTCCTGGCCCTCCAGCCAGCGCATCCAGTCGCGGATGTCGGGCCGGCGCTCGCCGCCGGGAAGCACACCGCCCGCGAGGTAGGCGCGGCTGAACTCCCTTTGCAGGAGGAGGACGCTGCGGGCGTCCAGCAGCCCGTGGTGGAAGGTGAGCAGGGCCCGCGTGACGTCGGGTACGTCGGTGTCGACGAGGGTGATGCGCAGCGGGCCGGGGTGGCTCACGTCGAAGCCGTACAGCCGGTCCTGCTCCAGCAGTTCGTCCCAGTCGACGGTGCCTGGCCGGTGCCGTACGACCTCGGCGTGGGCGTGTGCGTGGAGGACGAGGCGCGGCCTCGCGTCCCACTCGAAGGCCGCTCGAAGAATCGATTCCCTGTCGATGACGGACTGCCAGGCGGTGACGAACCGCTCCGTGTCCAGCGGCCCGTACCAGCGCCACCACAGCTGCTCGACATGCCGTCCCGTGAACCGGTTCACGGTGGAGTCGAGCAGTGCGTCGCAGCGCTGCCAGGGCACCGGCACGATCGTCGGTGAAGTGCGTCCGGGCATTGCCGGGCGGCGGTCGGTACCCAGCCATTCCCGGAGCCGGCGGCCTGTCCTCGCCATGTCTCGTCCTCCTCGCAGTCGCTGCCTCACCACGGACAGGACCGCAGGTTCACAGCGGTCCCGGGGCACGGCATACTCGGGGCGCGGCGTTCTGGGGCACATTTTGCAGGACTCCGCCGCCAATGTCCTGACAGTGTGTCGACACAGCTCGATAACCGCTCGTGCACGCCTGGGGCGGCCTGGGCCGCCCGTCACCGCCGGGGGTTCTCGGGGGTGGGAGAGCCTCGTCGATGGCATCGCAGAGCCGTACCGTCTCCAGATCTGCCGCGCGGCAGGGTCGTTGATGATATCCGCGGGGCAGGGCGAACAGCAGCACCCGCCCTGGATGACCGTGGGCCAGACCGGCGGCGGTCGTAAGCGCCATGCGGCCAAAACCGCGCGGCAAGCCGTACCCGGCCGTGCGCCGTCCGGAGCACCGTCCTACGCTTCATATATGACACACGCAGATCAACTGGCGTCTGCGCGGGAGCACTTGAGTGATGCGTGGCTGAAATTCACTCATAACGAGCCTGCAAAGCAAGCCCAGTTGAGTCCGAAGAAGGTCCACATGCTCTTTGCCGACTCGCAACTCACTCGAGAACGGCTCGAGTTTAGACTGGGCTTAGACTCGAGGGCGGTTGTTCGTCCGCCTCACGCGTCGATAGCGTTTCAGCTGCTCCAAGGCACGGGCCCGCTTGCACCGCCGCGGCAGGCCGCTCCGATCACCGACCGCTCGCCGGCCGGACCCGATGTGCCTGTGACAGTCCAGCGGCAAGGGGAGGGTGCGCGGGTATGAGCGCGACCGAAACGGCACCGCCGAGTACGCGCACCGAGGCGTCCAAGGGCGAGCGCATCGCCGACTGGACGGACGGCCGGCTCGGCATCTACAACTTCCGCTTCATTGTCCGGAAGGTCTTTCCCGAGCACTGGTCGTTCATGTTCGGCGAGGTGGCGCTCTACAGCTTCATCGTCCTGCTGCTGACCGGGCTCTGGCTCACCATGTTCTTCAAGCCGAGCATGGGCGAGGTCGTGTACCACGGCCCGCACGTCCCGCTCCAGGGCATCCGGATGTCGGAGGCCTACGAGTCCACGATCAAGATCAGCTTCGAGGTGCGCGGCGGCCTGTTCATCCGCCAGCTGCACCACTGGTCGGCCCTGGTCATGATCGGTGCCCTGTGCCTGCACACGCTCCGGCACTTCCTCACCGGCTCGTTCCGCAAGCCGCGCGAGGTCAACTGGCTGTTCGGCATGGCCATGCTGGTGCTGGTCACCCTGGAGGGCTTCGTCGGGTACTCGATGCCCGACGACCTGCTCTCCGGAACCGGCCTGCGCATCGCCTCGGGTGTGCTGCTGGCCATCCCACTGGTCGGCACGTATCTGCACATGTTCTTGTTCGGCGACCAGTTCCCCGGACATGACATCGTGAACCGGTTCTACAGCTTCCACATCCTGCTGATCCCGGCCATCGTGGTCGCCCTGCTCACGGTCCACCTGATCCTGGTCTTCTACCACAAGCACACCCAGTTCCGGGGTCCGGGCCGCAGCGACCAGAACGTCGTCGGCGAGCCCTTCTGGCCGAACTACACGTTCAAGGCCGGCGGCTTCTTCTTCCTGGTCGCAGGCGTGCTCTCGCTGCTGGCGGGCATCGCGCAGATCAACCCCATCTGGACATACGGCCCCTACCGGCCCGACCAGATCTCCCAGGGCTCCCAGCCCGACTGGTACATGGGCTTCCTGGAAGGCGCCCTGCGCGCCATGCCGCCGTGCGAGTTCACCCTCTGGGGCGGCTACACCGTCAACCTCGGCGTCCTGCTCCCGGCCGTCGTCCTGCCCACGCTGATGCTCGGCGTGATCGCCCTCTGGCCCTTCCTGGAGGCCTGGGTCACCGGAGACAGGAGGGAGCACCACCTCCTCGACCGGCCGCGTGACCACCCCACGCGGACCGCGTTCGGCATCGCGTTCGTCTCCCTGTACCTGGTGCTGTTCTTCGGCGGAGCCAACGACGTCCTGGCCGAGGAATTCCATCTGTCCCTGAACCAGATCACCTATTCGGTCCGGATCGGCGTCTTCCTCGTGCCCGCGCTGACGTACGTCGTCACCCGGCGGATCTGCCTGGGCCTGCAGCGGCGGGACCACGACAAGCTCCTGCACGGCCGCGAGACCGGGCGGATCAAGCGGCTGCCGCACGGCGAGTTCGTCGAGGTGCACGAGCGCCTGCCGCGCGGGAAGGAGTACGCGCTGCTGGCCACGGAGAACTACGCGCCGCTGTCGGCGCCCGTGGCCGAACGCGACGGTGTGCCCAACCCGGAGCTCCGCAAGGAGGTGCTGCGCTACCGGCTCAGCCGCTGGCTGTACGGCGGACAGGTCGCGAAGCCGACGCCGAAGGAGCTGGAGCAGGCCCGGGCGCATCTCTCCCACTCGTCCAACGGGCATGGCTCGTTGAACGGGCACGGCTCGCCCAACGGGCAGCTGGAATCCGGCGCGAAGCGCACCGCCGAGGAGCGGGAGCCGGAGCAGGAACTGCACTGACCCGGCGTACGTCGCCGAGGGACGAGGCAGCAGTGGCGGCGCGGGTGATCAGAAGACGGTCACCCGCGCCGCCGTCGTTCCACCATCTCCCGTGACGCCGGTCGTCCCTTGCCGCGCGGCGCGCGGCAGCCATCCCTGACCCGGCCGTACGGCGCCGGCGCGCGCCGCCGCGGTGCAGCGCGCGGCCGTAGATCGGACGAACGCCCGCACTGCGCACCATTCCCGGCCACTCGGGCCGGGGCCCGCTCCCTTTCCGGTTGTCCGGCCTGCGTGCCGGAGTGTCCACGGAGGCCCGATGACCACAACCCCCTGGCGCCGGGGCGCCCCACGGGCCGAGTCCATCACCCGGGCCCGCACCGGCCTGACAGGGGACCTGCGCGGCCGTCAGCGCCGCTACCTCATGGCCATGCTGGTGCGCACCGCCTGTGTGGCCCTGATGGCCCTCACCTGGAACCGCTGGCCGGTCTTCGCGGTCTGCGCCCTGGTCGGCGCGGTCGGCATCCCCTACATTGCCGTGGTGGTCGCACAGGCCGGGTGGCGCCAGCAGCGGGGCGCGCGGCCCGCTTTGGTGCGGGTCCACGAGGAGCCGGCCGCCCGCGTCGTCCTCGAACCCACCCTGATCCTGCCGCCGGAACAGAACACGACGGGCTGACCTCCGCGACCACAGGTGCGTGAGCCAGGTCACTTTGGGGTGCCCTTGGCGCGGACAAGCCAACCGTGTCACTATTTCGGCACGCCTTTCCTGCCCAAAATCCGCCCTGGGTCCGATGTGGATCGTTGACCGGGCAGAGTGCTGGGCATGACGCCGGGTGCAACGGTCGAGCTGACCGCCGACCGGCTGCCGGGCTCTTCGCGCTGACCGTTCATCACCACGCGCGTGCCGTCGGCCGTCCAGCGCCACGGCGCGCGATGCATATCCCCGTTCCTCGCCGTCCGGCGCGCTTCCCCAACCTCCAGCGGCCTCGGCCGCGTGAAGCGTCGGACGCTTCACGCCTGCCCGCGTCCGCACGGGCACGGGCACCTCCACCCGGTGGCGTACGGCGGTCATCTGGACAGCGCCGCCGGTCCGGATCTCCATCTGCTGACGGGCACCGCCCCCCAGCCGACCCCCCGCTGTCGCCCCGTCAGGGGCACCGGGCGTGCGCGAACGACTCTTCACGTACTGATGGCAGACCTAGAGAAAGAGATCCCAGCTATGCCAAGGCTCTGCAAGCCCGCGATGCAAGCGCCGGAATACGTCATCACGATGGAAGAGACTCTGGACTTTGCATCACGAGTCCACGCCGGAAAGCCGCAGCTGCCTTTGGCGCTCCGACTGATCACGAACACGGGCGTGAAGAAGCGGCACCTCGTGCAGCCCATCGAGAAGACGCTCCACCACCCGGGCCTGACGGAACGCAACCGCATCTACGAGGTCGAATCCAAGAAGCGGACCCCCGAAGTCATCGAACAGGCCCTGGCCAACGCCGAACTGACGGCACGTGACATCGACACGATCATCTACGTGTCGTGCACCGGGTTCCTGATGCCGTCGCTGACCGCATGGCTGATCAACAAGCTCGGATTCCGCTCCGACACCCGTCAGATACCCATCGCGCAGCTGGGCTGCGCGGCGGGTGGCGCCGCGATCAACCGCGCCCACGACTTCTGCCTGGCCCACCCGGGAAGCAACGTCCTGATCGTGTCGTGCGAGCTGTGCTCCCTGTGCTACCAGCCGGACGCGGACGACATCGGTTCCCTGCTGTCCGACGGGCTGTTCGGTGACGCGGTCGCCGCCGCCGTGGTGCGCGGCAGCGGGGGCGTCGGCATCGACCTGGAGCACAACGCCTCGTACCTCATCCCGAACACCGAGGACTGGATCTCCTACGACGTGCGCGACACCGGCTTCCACTTCCAGCTGGACCGCCGGGTGCCCGGGACGATGGAGCCGCTGGCCCCGGTGCTGCGCGAGTTCGCCAAGGACAACAGCATGGACGCCGGCAACCTCGACTTCTACATCGTCCACGCCGGCGGCCCGCGGATCCTGGACGACCTCGCCAAGTTCCTCGAGGTCGACCGCAAGGTGTTCCGCCACAGCTGGGCGACCCTGACCGAGTACGGAAACATCGCCAGCGCGGTCGTACTCGACGCGGCCCGCAGGCTGTTCGAGGAGGACACCCCGGCCGTCGGCGCCACCGGTCTCATCGCCGGCTTCGGTCCCGGTATCACCGCCGAGATGGCGCTCGGCACCTGGGGGGCCGATGTCCCGCAGACCGTCGTCTGAACCCGTGCACGGACAAAGGAAGCGAAGCGTATGACTGACCTCATCCTTCCGGCGGGCGCGGGGCGGAAGCTGATCACCCCGGCGCAGGAGGTGACCTTCAAGGCCACGAAGGAGATGGGATCCTCCGTCTCGATCTTCGAGGTGATCGTGCCGCCCGGATTCGACGTCGGGGCCCACGTGCACAACCAGTCCCAGGAGTTCTTCTACGTCCTGGACGGCGAGCTGGATCTCCTGTGCTTCGAGCCGACCGAGCGCACGAAGGACAGCTGGCACCACTGGGAGTCCCCCAAGGGCGACCGGGTGATCCGCGCGGGTGAGGGCAGCTGCATGTTCGTGCCGCCCGGCACCCCGCACGCGTTCAGGAACGCCACGGACAAGGCCGTGAAAATGCTCTTCCAGTGCTTCCCCTCGCCCGATCACGAGGACTACTTCGAGGAGATCGCGGAGATCTGGTCGCGCGGCACCGCGGTGGACCCCGTGGCCGTGGAGGAGATGCGCAAGCGGTACGACGTCAGCCAGATCACGCCGCTGCGCTACGAACCGCCGGCCCCCCGGATCCCCGGCCAGGAAACGAACGCGGAGCGGAGCGGAAAGTGACCACGACAGAACCGATAGCCCTCGTTCACGCGAGCCTCGGCGAGCAGGAACTGGCAGCCGTGGCCGAGGTGTTCGCCTCCGGCTGGCCGGCCGGCCAGGGCCCCAGGGGCAAGGCGCTGGAGGCCCAGCTGGCCGAGAAGTACGGCGTCGGTGACGCCGTCGCGGTCAGCAACTGCGGCGCCGCGCTGCACCTGGCCATGCTCGCGCTCGGCGTCAAGCCGGGCGACGAGGTGATCGTCGCCGACTACGGGTTCCCGGCGCCCGCACAGGCCGCGCTCTACGTCGGCGCGGTCCCGGTCTTCGCCGACGTGCGTCCCGACACCTACACCATCGACCCGCAGGCGGTGGCCGACCTGGTCACCCCGCGCACCGTCGGGATCGTCGCGGTGGACACGGTCGGCATGCCCGCCGACTACACGGAACTCCAGGCGATCGCCGACCGGCACGGCCTGTTCCTCGTCGAGGACGCCGCCTGCGCCGTCGGCGCGACGTACCAGGGCCGCCAGGCCGGCGCGCTCGCCGAGGTGGGCTGCCTGTCCTTCCACGGACGCAAGGGCGCCTCCAGCGGTGAGGGCGGCGCGCTGCTCGCCCGCGACCCGAAGATCGGCAAGGACGCGCGGCTGCGCTCCTCCTTCGGTATCGGCAGCATCTTCGACATGGGGAACGTCGTCGGCCTGCCGATCCCGACGTTCACCGAGATCGGCTACAACTTCAAGCTGTCCGACATCGCCGCGGCGATCCTTCAGGTGCAGCTGGGCCGGATCGACGAGCTGCTTCAGCGCCGCGACGCCGTCGCCGCGCGGTACGGCGAACTGCTCGCCGGCGAGGAACTCCTGACGCTGCCGTCCGTTCCGCAGGACCGCACCCACGCCTGGCAGACCTACATGGTGACGCTGGACGCGAGCGTGGACCGCGCGGCGGTCGCCGCCGAGCTGCGCGGCCAGGGCATCGGCTGCGGCCACGGCACGTTCGCGGCCCACGTACAGCCCGTGTTCGAGACGAAGCAGAAGTGCCCGGTCTCGGCGGACCTCTTCCAGCGCCAGCTCGCCATCCCCATGCACGCCGAGCTGAGCACGGACCAGGTCGAACGGGTCGCGACGGCCCTGCGTACCGCGCTGCGGACCCACGCGACGTCCACCTCGAGCGCCGCGTAGCGCACGCACTCTCCCCCAGGCCGCCGCCGCTTCGGCAAGCGCCGCTGTCAGCACCCGCCACGGCCGGGAATCCCGCACGTGCGTCGTCGACCTCGCCTCGCGCCTCCAAAGGAGACAGTCCCCATGAAGGGCTCAATAGCCTACAAGTCGATACAGAAGCGCGGTCTTCACATCGGCCTTCTGCCGGAGATGGCCGCGGCCGTGAACGGGTCGACGCCGATCATCCTGGACCACGACCTGGACGTCCTGCCCGAGGCGGGGCGGCGTCTGACGGTGGCCCAGTACGCCGACCACGTGGACGACCTGGCGGCCCGCCTGTGGGCGGCCGGTGTCCGGCCCGACGAGCGCGTCGTGATCTACAAGACCGCCAACGCCGACCACTGGATGCTCGCCGCCGCGGTGTCCCGTATCGGCGCGGTCGTCGTGAACCTTTCGCCGGCCCTGGACGCCAAGACCGTGGGCGTCCTGATCCAGCGGGTCGACCAGCCGACGCTGCTCACCGACGGAGCCAAGCTCGACGTCCTCGCCGAGGTGCCGCTGGCGGACATCACCCGGCGGGTGATCACCTCGGCCGACGACAGGCCGGGGACCGTCTCGCTCGCCGAACTCGCCGGCTCGCCGCGGGTCAAGCCGGTTGTCCGGCCGATCGACGAGGCCGCCGTCATCACCCACACCTCCGGTACCACCGGCATCCCCAAGCTCGTGGTGCACACGGCCCGCACCCAGGGGCTGCGCCTGCTGCCGCAGTGGCGGCTGCTGTCCCTGATGCGGAAGAAGGAGACCGTCGCGATCCACGTGCCCTTCGTGCACTCGCGGATGGTCGCGGCGATGTCCCTGGCGTTGCTGAAGGCGTACCCGGTCCTGCTCATGCGGGAGTCGGACCCCGCCGTCGTCGCCGAGCACTTCCTCAAGCACCGCCCGGCCCTCATCGAGGCGCTGCCCAACTCCCTGATGGAGTGGGAGGGGCTCACCGAGGACCCGCGGATGCCGTTCGGGTCGGTGAAGGTGTTCAGCAGCACCTTCGACGCGATCCACCCCGGGACGATGAGCAAGCTGCTCAAGTCCTCGGCCCGGCGCGGTGCGCTGTTCTTCCAGATCTACGGCCAGAGCGAGGTCGGCCCCGCCGTCGGCCGCGCCTACTTCCGCAACTCCGCCCACAAGGCGAACGGGCGCTGCGTCGGCTGGGCCATGCCGTGGGGTGCGGCGAAGGTGCGCGTCGTCAGCCGCGACGGCCAGCGCCCGACGGAGCAGAACCCCGGCCGCATCGAGGTCGCCTGGCCCGGCCTGGCCAAGACGTACTACGGCGAGCAGGACCGCTACGACAGCAACCGCAAGGGCGAGTGGTGGGGGACCGGTGACATCGGCTACTTCACCAAGTTCGGCTGTCTGCACATGCTCGACCGTGAGGTCGACATGATCCCCGGGGTGCGCAGCTCCCTGGAGATCGAGGACGTCGTCCTGAGCAAGATGGACGAGCTGACCGAACTGGTCGTCGTGCAGGGCCCCAACTCCGAGGCGGTCCCGGTGATCTGCACGCAGGGCGACCAGCCGCTGGACCGGGACCGCTGGAAGGCGGCCGTCGCCGACTTCCCCCAGCTGGCCGAGCCGGTGCAGATCCTGCAGGCCGAGCTGCCCCGCACGGCCACGCTGAAGGTGCAGCGGCTGGCGCTGGCCCGCCGGCTCGAGGAGCGGCTTCAGCAGCAGGCGTGACCCGCGATCGGCCGCCCCCGGCGACGTACGCACGGCCATCGCCTCTTCTCGTGCTTCCCCCGGGACACGTCGACCACCCGAGTCCGAGGTCGGCCGTGCCGTTCACCACGCCCCGCTTCAAAGGCTCATAGGTCCGCTCAAGGAGATATGCAGTGACTACCGAAGTGAACTCCTGGCCCGCCGCCGGTCAGGAGACGACCGCCTCCGTGCGCCGTATCACTGATGACCTGCTGCAGCGGGTGGAGCACAAGCTGCGCTCGTTCCTCTCGGCCGAGCGCGCCCGCTATGCCGAGGTGGACGAACGGGCGGTCGTCGCCCTCGACGCGCTGTCCGACATGGTCACGGCGGGCGGCAAGCGGCTGCGGCCCACCTTCTGCATCACCGGCTATCTCGCCGCCGGCGGTGATCCGAACGACCCCGGAATCGTGGCGGCGGCTGCCGGCCTGGAGTTGCTGCACGTCTCCCTCCTCATCCACGACGACGTCCTGGACAACTCCTCCCAGCGGCGCGGAAAGCCGACCGTGCACACGGCCTTCTCCGAACTGCACGAGACCCGCGGCTGGCGGGGCGAGTCGCGCCGGTTCGGCGAGGGCATGGCCATCCTCATCGGCGACCTGGCGCTCGTCTACTCGGACGAGCTGATGTCCGAGGCGCCGTCGGGGATGCGTGCGGAGTGGCACAGCCTGCGCTCCGAAGTGCATCTCGGCCAGTGCCTGGATGTCGCCGCAGCCGCCGAGTTCTCGGTCGATCCCCGCCTCTCCCGCCTGGTCGCCCTGATCAAGTCCGGCCGTTACACCATCCACCGGCCGCTGGTCATGGGGGCGAGCGGGGCGGGACGGCCCGACCTCGCCGCCGCCTTCGCGGAGTACGGCGAGGCGGTGGGCGAGGCGTTCCAGCTCCGCGACGACCTGCTCGACGCGTTCGGGGATTCCGCGGAGACCGGCAAGCCCACCGGTCTCGACCTCAGCCAGCACAAGATGACGCTGCTGCTGGGCTGGGCGATGCAGCGGGACGAGCAGATCCGCACCCTGATGACGCAGCCGGGACACACCCCCGACGAGGTGTATCTGCGCCTGAAGGCCACCGGTGTTCCCGAGGACGTCGAACGGCACATCGCCGGCCTCGTCGAGCGGGGCCGCGGTGCCATGGCGGGTGCGCCCATAGCCCCGGTGTGGCGGAACGAACTGGCGGACATGGCCGTGCGCGCCACCTACCGCAACAGCTGAGCCCAACCCCCTGCTTGCGCTCCACGCAGATCAGGAGCCTTTCATGGAGCACTTAGTGCGGCATGCCGTCACCACCATCTATGAACGCTTCTGGGAGCCGCTGACCCTCGATGATCTTGCGCAGAGCGTGATGCTCAGCAAGTACCACTTCCTGAGAGTGTTCAGCCGGGTCACCGGTGTCACTCCGGGAAGGTTTCTGGGTGCTGTGCGGCTCCAGGAGGCCAAGCGCCTGCTGCTGAGCACCTCGCTCAATGTCGCCGAGGTCTCGGTGCGGGTCGGATACAGCAGTTCGGGGAGTTTCACCCGTCGCTTCACCGAGTCGGTCGGGCTCTCTCCCACGCAGTACCGGAAGCTGTCGCTCTCGGCCCGCGGCGACATGCCGGAATACGCGTTGTCCGAAGCGGCGCCGGCCGTGCCGGTGCCTGCGGCCCGGTGCACCGGCTCGGTGACGGGGGTACTGCGCACCACCGGTGCCGAACTGCGGACCGCCTACATCGGAGCGTTCGACGGCGCCATACTGCAGGGCGCCCCCGCCTCCTGGAGCAACGCCTGCGCGCCGGGGCGCTTCACACTGGCCCGGATCCCCACCGGCACGTGGTACATCCATGCGGTGGCCCAGGGCAGGCACCCCGACAGCGCCACCGGTGCGGACCTCACCCTGCTGATGGCCACCGTGGGCCCGGTGCAGGTGAAGGGCGATACGCGGCAGCCGCTCGACATCACCTTGTCCCCGATGGACTGGACCCGACCGCCGATCCTCTCCGCCCTGGCAGGCATCGACCCGCAGCCGATGGCGGCATGACCTGCCCCGAACCTGGACAGGAACCGACGGCACCGCAGTGCAGCTGCTGCCCTGGCCCCGCCCCACGCCCGCCTTACGGAGACAGAACGCATGAACACGCATCAAACCACGTCACTTCTCCTCAGCCTCGCCGTCATCGTGCTCCTGGCACGCCTGCTCGGCGCGCTGACCCGACGGCTCGGCCAGCCGGCGGTGATCGGGGAAGTCCTCGCCGGGATAGCTCTGGGACCGACCCTGTTTCACGGGGCGGTCTCCGACGCCCTGTTCCCGAAGGCCGTCCAGCCTCTGCTCAGCGCCCTGGCCGCGGTCGGCATCGCGGTCTTCATGTTCATCATCGGCCTGGAGTGGGACGCCGCGACGATCCGTGGCAGCGGAAGCCTCGCCGCCACCGTCTCACTCAGCTCCATCCTGGTGCCGTTCGGCCTCGGCATGCTCCTGGCTCTCTACCTGATGGACGACTACGGCAAGGGCGACAAGACGGCGTTCATGCTCTTCATGGGCATCGCCATGGCGATCACGGCGTTCCCGGTACTGGCCCGCATCCTCACCGACCGGCGGATGGCGCGCACCCCGCTGGGCGTGATGGCACTGGCCTGCGCCTCCATCGGCGACGCCCTCGCATGGGTCCTGCTCGCAGCCGTGGTCGCCATCAACGGCTCGGCCGGCGCCGACCAGTGGCGCATCCTGCTCGCCATTCCCTACCTGCTCGGCATGTTCTTCGTCGTGCGCCCCCTGCTGCACCGCTTCGCAGCCGGCCGGCCCGCATTCCGGCTCACCCCGACCGTGTTCGCGTGCGTCCTCGCGGGCCTGCTGCTGTCCGCCGCCGCCACCGAGTGGGTGGGGCTCCACTACATCTTCGGCGCGTTCCTCTTCGGTGTGGTCCTGCCCCGTACCGGCACCGAACGGCTCCGCGCCGAATTGCACGACCACATGGGGCAGATGACGGGCACGCTGCTGCTGCCGGTGTTCTTCCTGGTCGCCGGTCTCAAGGTGGATCTCTCGAAGCTGGACGCGAGCGGGCTGGGAGCCCTGGCGTTGATCCTGCTCGTGGCCGTCGGCGGCAAGTTCACCGGCGCGTACGCCGCCGCCCGCCTGAACCGGATGCCGGTGAGGCAGTCCGCCGCGCTCGCCACGCTGATGAACACCCGCGGCCTGACCGAACTCATCGTCCTGAACGTGGGCCTGCAACTGGGCTTCCTCGAACAGGACCTGTACTCCCTCATGGTCGTCATGGCCGTGCTCACGACCGCGATGACAGGGCCCCTGCTGAACCGGATCCTCGGCCGCCCGAAGGACACCGCCGACGAGCTCGAACACGCGGCAGGGACGGTGGGCACGGTCGCCTAGGGGCGCAGATGCCGCACGTGTCGTTCGCCGAGCGGTCAAGGCCTGCGCGTCTCCCATGTACCTTCGGAGGAAAGGGTCCGCCATGACCGCGGATGCTGCGGCACAGCTGAGTCCGCAAGAGTTCATCGACCAGAATCCGATGAGCCGTCGGCAGTGGCTCATCGTGGTGCTGGGCCTGCTCACGATGGTGGCCGAGGGACTCGACACCACCGTCGCAGCCTTCATCTACCCCAAGATCAAGGACGACTGGGGAACCGAAGGCCGCACGGTGACCGCCATCGTGACGCTGAGCGTCCTGGCGATGATCGTCGGTGGTATCGCCGCAGGCCCGCTCGCCGACCGGTACGGGCGCAAGCGCGTCGCCGTCATCGGCACCGCCGTCTTCGGCCTGGGCACGGCCGGCATGGGGCTCGCGCCCGGTATCGGCGTCCTCACCGGGCTGCGGCTCGTGGCCTGCCTGGGACTCGGCGCGGTGCTGCCGACCATGATGGCCCTTGTCGCGGACTGGACGCCTGCCAAGCGCAGGGTCCAGATGATCGCGTTGGCCTTTGCCGGGGTGACGGCCGGCACCACCGTCGGCGGAATTCTCGCCTCGGTCCTCATTCCCGCGTTCGGCTGGCACACGCTGCTGGTGGTGTGCGGGATCGTCCCCCTGCTGGTGATCCCGGCGGTCGTGGTGTTCATCCCGGAGTCCGTGAGCCTGCTCGCCACCCGAGGGCGGCCGGAGGCGGAGCTGCACAGAGCCCTCGCCGCTGTCGCTCCCGACCAGGATCTGTCCCGTGTGGTGTGGGACCGGACCACGGTGCAGCGACGCTCGCGGCCCGCGCCACGGATCGTTCTCTCACGGGACTTCGCCCCCACCACCCTCCTGCTGTGGCTGTGTCTGTTCCTGGGGCAGGGAATCGCGTACCTGATCATCAGCTACCTGCCCCAGCTGGCCGAGGACACGGGCCTGTCGGATGCACGGGCCGCACTGGGCGTCGCAGCGTTCGGATGGGGCGGCCTGATGGGACAGCTCTCCGTGTCCTTCGTCCTCAAGCGATTCGACCGGTTCCGGGTGCTGGCGGTCCTGTGGGTGCTGAGCGTGCTCGGCCTCGGAGCGGCCGCGCTGTGGGCCGAGCACTTCGCGGGGCTGCTCGTCACGGGGTTCGCCCTCGGGCTCTGCCTGCCGGCGGCCACCTCCGTGCTCCAGGCGATCGCCGCGGTCACCTACCCGTCGTCCGTGCGTGCCACCGGAATCAGCTGGGCGAACAGTGCGGGAAAGCTGGGTCCGGTGTTCGGCGGTCTGCTGGGCGGCCTGATGGTCGACGCGGGCTGGAGGCTGCACACGGTCCTTCTCGTCCTCGTCGGGCCGGTCGCAATCGGCCTCCTGGCCACGCTCGCGCTGCGCGCCCGGAGCCAGAGGCAGCAGGCCGAGCCGCCTTCCGGCCCCAGGCCGCTGTCGGCCCTCGCATCCGGGCAGTCCTGACCGCGCGGACGAGGGTGGCGCGATGGCCGGTCGGACGTGATGGTGCATCAGGTCACCGCTGCCGGAGCGGGGGAGCCCGGGCGGGGAGCCGTCGCCCGTCGTGGAGTCAGGGGTTCAGGGAGGAGCCGCTGTGACCAGGACCGAGGAGTTCGAGGAGCTGCGCCCGCTGCTGTTCGCGATCGCCTACCGGATATTGGGCAGTGCGAGTGAGGCGGAGGACGCGGTCCGGGCGACATGGCACCGCTGGGCGGACACGCCGACGCGGCCCGCGTCGATCGAGGGCCATCTCGCGGCCGAGGTCACCCGGATCTCCACCCGTGCCCTGCGGGCGGCCCGCCGACGGGGGCAGGAGCATGTGCCGTGGCCTGCCGAACCGCTGCTGGGCGGTCCTCACCAGGATGCGGAGCGGTCGGCGGAGCTGGCCGACTCGTTGCTGACGGCGGCCCTGCTGGTGCTCGAGCGGCTTTCCCCGCTCGAGCGCGCGGTCTTCGTGCTGCGGGAAGCGTTCGGGTGCGGTATCTCCGACATCGCATCGGCCGTCGGGTGCTCGGAGGCGGCGTGCCGTCAGCTCGTCGCCGCCATCGCCATGACCAGCGACGGTGGCCGCGAGCCGCTGCCATGGCCCACGTACATCGCCGGTGCCGAGAACGTGGCCCGGTTGCTCGCCGCGATCGTCCCTCCGCTGCTGCGGGTCGGCGTCACGCTGGAAGAGCGGCCGGTGGACGGCCGGCCCGGCTCGCTCTTCCGCGACCGGACCGGCAAGGTCCTCAACGCCCTCGCGCTCGACAGTTCCGAAGGCCGGAATTCGGAGCTCCAGCTGGTCATCACCCCCGACGAGCCCGGACACCCCGATCCCGTGGCCGAGGCCTACGCGATCCTTCGCGAGGCGAACCGGGGGCGCTGAGCACCCGGAGCGGAGCGGAAGACTCCGCCAGCGCAGGAGACCAGGCCCCGGCGGAGTCCCTGACCGGCCCGGCCGAGGGTGCGCGACAATGAGTGGTATGCCCTCTGCCACGTCCACCGTGCCGACGTCACCCGCAGTCGCCGAAGCCGGCCTCGGCCTGCGCGAACGCAAGAAGCTGCGCACCCGCCGGGCCATCCGTGAGGCGGCCCGTCGGCTGATCGACGAGCGAGGGTACGACAACACCACGATCGAGCAGATCGCCGCGATGGCCGAGGTCTCGCCGAGCACGGTCTTCCGCTACTTCCCCAGCAAGGAGCACATCGTCCTGACGGACGACTACGCCCAGTCCAGCATGGCCTTCCTGCGCGAGCGCCCTGCGGACGAGCCGCCGCTGGCCGCCCTGCGGGGGGCGCTGACGGAGATGGTGCGCAGGCTCGCCGGGGACGTCAGCGCGGAGTACCGGTGGCGGAGAGAGCTGGTGCGCCAGGTGCCCGCGGTACGGGCGCTGGTGGGCGAAACCCAGGACAGGATGGTCGACGCCGCGTGCGCGGTGCTCGCCGAGCGGACCGGCCGCCCGGCGGACGACCTCGAGCTCCGCGTCCTGGTGGGCGCCGTGACGGGCGCCTTCCACCAGGTGCTGTGGGGAGACCACAGCGAGGACACCGACCTGCTGGAGATGGTCGACCGGGCCCTGGCGCTGCTGGAGCGCGGCCTGACACTGTAGGGCGCCCATGAAGGCAGGGCTCCCCTGCTTGATGTGTGCCTTCGGATCGCGCACTACGGCCAAGCGGAGAAGCGCCGCTGCCGAGGCCCCACATGGGCCCCGGCAGCGGCGCTTTTTTTGTGTTCGGCGCCGGTGTGACGCACGCGCAGGCGCTACCCCGCCCCCAACTCCCACTCCCGTACCAGCTCCCGCTCCAACGGCGTCAGCGGTACATCCGCGCACAGCCGCTCCGGATGTCCGGCGGGCGGACCCGTGAGCGGCCCTGGCGGTGGCCCGATCACCGGCACGGACTCGCCCTCGCGGTGGCCGGCAGCACGGTGGGAGGCAACCATGGCCTGCGGCTCCGGGCCGATGTAGAGCATGCCGAACTCCACCAGGGCACGGTAGACCGCACGCAGCACACGGCCGGGGCGCAGCAGCTCCCACAAGGCGGGCTCCTTCAGTCGTCGCGGTGTCAGTCGTCCGCGCCACTGTCCGGCGCGCCGCCGGAGCGCTGCCGGAGCACTGCCGCAGATCCGCTCAAGCCCCGCCGCAGTACGGCCCGGCCCACCCGGGTAACGTCAGCGTCGAGAGTCAGGACACGGCACGACGACGAAAGGGCGAACGGCGCGATGGTCGGGATCGGGGACACGCTGGACGTGGCCACGGCCGTTCACTTCACGCGCCCGGCACCGAAGTCCGCCCCGGCCCAGATGCGCTACTTGGTCCGCCGGCTCAAGGGCACCAGACCGGTGGCCGAACTCCTGGGCGTCTCCCAGCGCACGGTGGAGCGCTACGTCAAGGGCCAGCTCCAACACCCCCGCCGCGACCTGGCCGAGCGGCTCACCGCGGAGACCCGCAGGCGCTGGCAACCGAAGGTACGCGAACGGGCCCGGCAGCAGGCGGCGACCACCGGCGGCATCTTCGTGTCGGCCCGCGCCCGCTTCGGCTTCACGGCAGCCCCCGGCACCACCGACGACCCCCGCGTACGCCACATCAACCAGGCCCTGCCCCCCGAGTACGCGGCCCGCCTCTTCACAGCACAGGAAGCAGGCGCCGGCGAGACCGAACTCCAGTCGATCCTCGCCGAGGCCCTGGGGGAGATGTACTTCCGCGACCGGGGCCGGCGCGCCCAGGGCCTTCTGGTGGAGTTCACGGGCGTCGAGGAACTGGAGCTGGACTTCTGACGCCTGCGGTGACCGCCGACTCGGAGCACTCGACGGTCACCGGAGGCGACCTGCGGCCGGTTCCGCTGCGTCAGTGCTTGACGTCGCCCTTGACCTGCCGCTGTATGAACTCGTGGGCCATGTCGCCGAACTGCTTACCGAACTCCAGGGACCTCGCGACCGTCTTCCCGAAGTGGACGCCGCCGTTCACCCGGCTCCTGGCACACGCGTTGTCGAGGTCGGTGAGGGTGGCGAAGTGGATCTTGAGGTCCTGGGCGGGGGAGATCCCCGGCTCCACCATCAACCCGCCGGCCGGGATGTTGATCGTCCAGTTCAGGTCGTCGGAGCCGAAGAAACGCCGCGCCGTCTGTGACGCGGCGGAACAGATCGTCGTGGAGCCCGACGGGTACTCCGGGTGGTCGCTCACGGGCAGGTAGCTGGCCCACTCGGAGGCGCGGATGTCGTTGACCGTGCCCATGCCGGGACCGCCCCAGGCGGTCAGCTTCTGCCTGCCGTACACGTGCCGGACCGCGCTGATCGGCCGGACCGCGTCGAACTTGTACTTCTGGTACCAGGCGGCGATCAGCGTGTCGAAGGTCGCCAGGGTGTTCTGGAGCGTCCAGTGAGCCCAGCGGTGCACGCCCATGTGGTCGTCCTGGTCGTTGTTCCGGGCGACGAGGACGGACGAGAAGCCGATCCCCCAGGTCTTGTTGTCCATGATCTCGCAGAGCGCCTTGCGCTCGTCGGTGAGCGAGGCCGACGCCTCGATGATCTCGTCCACCGAGCGCTTGTACTCCTGCGGCCGGGTGTGGTCGCTGTGCGTGGGCGGGGCGAGCTGGTACCGGCCCGGGTCGGCGAAGATGTGGGGCTTGGTCCGCCCGATCTGCGGGGTCACGAAGTGCTGGACGACGTAGATGCCCATGTCACCCGGGCCACCGCCGACACGGCGGCCGTTGTGGGGGAACAGCTGCGGCTGCCAGCGCGAGGGGTTGTTCAGCTTGTACGCCGTGTTGACGGGCTGGTAGCCGGTGTAGTCCGCCCAGGGGTGGGGGTTGTACTTGCGGCCGCCTTCGTAGCCGAGGAGGTTCATACCGTCATGCGACAGGGCCTGCCAGGCGGTCTTGGCGGCCACGTTGCCGATGCCGATCGGGCTGGTCAGGTTCTCCGACTCGTCGTCGGGGTTCAGGCCGAGCTGGACCATTATCTGCCGCAGGCCGCCCACGTTGAGCGGCAGCAGACGCTTCCAGATGCCGAGCTGGGCGTACATGGAGGCGATGTTCATGTTCCGGTTGGTCGCGGACTCGCTGGAGGGGCGGCGCGGAATCCGGGAGTAGATGCCGACCGCGGTCTCGTGGTACGGCGCCAGCGCGTCGAACACCGCCAGCATCGCCGCGTGGTTCGTCCACAGGAAGACGGTCGCGTCCATCGGCCCGATGAACGCCAGGCTGGGCGAGTAATGACCGCCCTTATCGTCGCTGGGCTGGGCCCATTTGATGTAGTTGTCCTTGTCCAGGTCGAAATCGAACTCGAGCGGCTCATCGCTCGTGACGGCACCGGCCGTGCGGGAGAAGGCCAGCATGGTCAGGGCGGCCGAGGTGCCGCCGACCAGCAGCGACCTGCGGCCCAACGAGGAGCCTGAGGCAGAAGTGTGTTCGGACGTCGTCATGATCGTCTTCCTTGTTCTCGACAGGGAAGGGCCTCCAGAGGCGAGCCTGCGGAGGGGCCCTTCATGAGGAACGGGATATCGATGGCTGCGCCGTGGCCTTCTGGCTTCGTCGACGGAAGCCGAGCGCGGCGGCGGGCTGGAGAGGTGCCCGCCGCCGCGATGGGAAGGGTCAGTCCTTGACGTCGCCCTTGACGTACCGCTGCACGAACTCGTGGGCCAGGTCGCCGAACTGGCGGCCGAGCACAAGGGACTTGTTGACGGTCTCCTGGAAGTGGACACCGCCCCACACCCGGCTGTCGGCACAGATCTGTGCGAACTCGCTCCAGGTGCGGATGTTCAGCTCGAGGTCCTTGTGGGGGGTGACCCCCGGCTCGACCAGCGACTTGCCGGCACCGATGGTGAACTTCCAGCCCAGCTCGTCCGTGCCGAAGTAGCGCCGTGCGGACTGCGCCGACGCGGCGGCGAGCGTCGTGGAGCCCGACGGGTACTCCGGGTGGTCGCTCACCTTCAGGTAGCCGCTCCACTGGTCGGCGGGCATGTCGTGGACCGTGCCCATGCCGGGTCCGCCCCAGGCGGTCACCTTGCTCTTGCCGTACACGTGCCGGACGGCGCTGAACGGCCGCACCGCGTCGTACCTGACCTTGTGGTGCCAGGCGACGATGGCCGGCTCGAACGTCGCCAGGATGTGCTCGAGCATGTAGTGGATCCAGCCGTGCATGCCCAGCTCGCCGTGCTGGTCGTGCTTGCGAGCCATGACGATCGCCGAGTGGCCGATGCCCCAGACCTTGTTGTCCATGACCTCGGCGAGCATCTTCTGCCGGTCGGTGAGCGAGGCCGACGCCTCCAGGATCTCGTCCACCGAGCGCTTGTAGGCGCGGGAGTGGGCGTTGTTGGTGTGCTTGGGCGCGGAAAGGTCGAACTTGCTCGGGTCGTCGAAGATGTGGGCCTTCACCTTGCGCAGGTGCGGGGTGACCATGTGCTGGACGACGTAGATGCCCATGTCACCGTGGCCACCGCCGAGACGGCGGCCGTCGTGCGGTCCCAGGAGCGGCTGCCAGCGCGTCGGGTGGGTCAGCTCGAAGGCCGTGTTCACGGGCTCGTAGCCGGTGTAGTCCGACCACGGCCTGGGGTTGTACTTACGGCCGTCCGCGTAGCCGAGGAAGTTCATGCCGTCGTTCTTGAGGGCCTCCCAGACCGCCTTGGCGGACAGGTTGGCGATGCCGACCGGAGTGGTCGGGTCCATCGACTCGTCGTCGGGGTTCAGGCCCATCGCGGTCATCATGGCCCGCACGCCGGCCATCTTCATCGGCAGCACCCGCTTCCACACCTGGTACGTGGCGTGGATGGCGGCGGTGTTCATGTTCCGGTTGGTGGCGGACTCGCTGGAGGGGCGGCGCTTGAACTGGGAGTAGATGCCGACCGCGGTCTCGTGGTACGGCGCCAGCGCGTCGAACACCGCGAGCGCCGTCAGGCGGTTGATCCAGAGGAAGACGGTCACGTCCATGGGGGCGAACAGGTCCGCGTTGGGCGACACCCCGGCCATGTCGTCGCTGGGCTGCGCCCACGAGAGGTAGTTGTCGGTGTCGAGGTTGAAGTCGACCTTGGGCGCATCGTCGCGAGGGGCGGCGACGGCCGTGCCGGCGGAACCCAGCGTCGTGGCCATCGCCACGGTCGCGGCACCGGCGAGCCCACCGAACAGCAGATGCCTGCGACCCGGCTCGAAGGTCGGGAAAGGAGAACGTCCGGACGTCGTCATGGTTGTGTCCTGATCCTTTGAAGGGATGCTGCGGGTCTGACAGTGAAGTGTTGGGAGCAAGGCAGAGCACGGCGGCGGGCCGGGGGATGCCCGCCGCCGCGGTCGGGGAAGGGTCAGGCCTCGACGTCGCCGTTGATGTGCCGCTGCACGAACTCGTGGGCCAGGTCGCCGAACTGCACGCCGAACGCGAGGGACGTCGCGACCGTCTTCTTGAAGTGCGCGCCCGCCCACACCCGGCTCTTGGCGCAGTCGTTCTCGAAGTCGGTCCAGGTGTCCCAGGTGAGCTCGAGGTCGCCGGCCGGGACGAGCCCCGGCTCCTTCTGCGCCGAGCCGGCCGGGAAGGTGTGCGTCCAGTCCAGGACGTCGTCGCCGAGGAAGCGCCGCGCCGCCTGCGCCTGGGCGGCGCAGAGCGTGGTGAAGCCGGACGGGTACTCGGGGTGGTTGCCCACGGGCAGATAGCCGGTCCACTCGTCGGCGGGGATGTCGTCGACCGTCCCCTTGCCGGGCCCGCCCCACGCCGTCACCGGGGTGTCGCCGTACACGTGCCGGACCGCGCTGAACGGCCGTACGGCGTCGTACGTGCGCTTGTGGTGCCAGGCGGCGATCAGGCTGTCGAAGCGCGCCACCGAGGTCACCATGAACAGGTGGACCCAGCCGTCCAGGTCCAGATCGTGGGCCACGGCCGCGGCGCGCGGCGACAGGGTGACGGACAGCGGAGTGTGCTCGAAGAACTCCGCCTTCACCTTCTGCTCGTCGGTGAGTCCGGCCGACGCCTTGAGGACCTCGTCCACCGCGTGCTTGTACGCGGCGGAGTCGTTGTGGTCGAGGTGGTCGGGCGCGGCAAGCTCGAACTGGCTCGGGTCCTTGTACGTCTGGGGCGTGACCAGCCCGAGCTGCGGGGTGGCGAACCGCTGAGCGGTGAAGACGCCCTTGTCACCCGGCCCCCCGTCGATGCGGCGGCGGTGCGGCTCCGTCGCCGGCTGCCAGCGCGAGGGGTCGACCAGTTCGTCGGCCGTGTTCACGGACCGGTAGCCGGTGTAGTCCTCGTAGGGCCGGCCGTTGTACGTGCGGCCCACGTCACCGAGGTAGTTCATGCCGTCGTGCGCACGGGCCTGGACGATGGTCTTGCCGGCCGTGTTGCCGATGCCGACCGGGGTGGTCAGGTCCTCCGACTCGTCGTCGGGATCCAGGCCGAGTGCGGTCAGCGCCTGCCGCAGGACCGGCGCCCTCTCCTCGAACGTGCCCTTCACCACCTGGTACAGGGCGTACAGGCCGGCGATGTTCTTGTTCCGGTTGGTCGCGGACTCGCTGGCGGGGCGGCGGGGGATCTGGGAGTACACGCCGACCGCGGTCGGATGGTACGGCGCCAGCGCGTCGAACCACGACGTCTGCAGCAGATGGGTGAGCCAGGTGTAGGTGGCCACGTCCCCTGGGGCCATGGCGTCCGCCGGCGGAAAGCCCCCGCCGCCGTGGGTGGTGATCAGATCCCGGATGAAGTTGCCGTTGTCGAAGTCGAAGGGGATCTGCTGGGCGCGACCGGACGTCGTCACGGGGTATGTCCTTTCTTCAGAAGAGGGCTCCGCAGCGCCATGCGGCGTCGGCCCAGGTCCTTTGCACGCACCGATGGTTCCGGCGCTGCCACGGGAACGGGTGAGCCGGACCGTTATCCCTCTGCTTCGCCGGCTGCCTTCAACGCCTCCAGATGCATCGGCGAAATCCGGTAGTACGCCGCAAGGTCGAGGAATTCGTTGGCGTGCGACCACTTGGCGGCCGAGGCGTTGATGAGATCACCGGCGTACTTGTGCGGAGTGGCCCGCATGAACTCCTCGAGCCTCGGCTCCAGCCGGGCGGGCAGCGAGGACAGGTCCATGTCACGACGCGGCCGAGGGCCGAAGGAGATCCGGTGGACTTCCGAAGAATCCCAGCTCAGGGTGGTGTAGACCCGGTACGACCTGGCGGCGTACGCCAGCATCTTCTCGTCCGGCTCGTGCATCTTGGTTTCGCGAAGCATGGACCGGACGGTCTCCGGTTCGAGGTTGCCTGCAGTGCCGGGGGGGAGCTGGAAGTACAGGTTCATGGTCCTGTGCTTGTAGTCGACCCCGATCAGCACCACGTCTTCCAGGCCGTAGCGGGCGAAGAAATCGGCATTCTCGGCCACGGCGCGCGGCATGGAAGGGAGCTCGGCAAGCTTCGACACCTTCTGCGCGCTGTGGGGGAAGTTCGCGTAAATTTTCTTGAAACCGCCGACGATTCCGCAGTCAATGTAGTATTCGCCGCCGGAGATCAGCGCCTGGATCTCCGAGAGCAGGGTGCTGACGGGATGGTCGGTCTCCGCAGCAAAGCCGTTCGACAGGGCGCAGGCGTAGGGGTCGTCGATCCCCGGAGAAACCTGGACGGTGTATTCGAGCTCCTCCACCTTCTCGCCGGCCTGCAGGCTGAAAATGACCCCACTCGCGCCGAATCCGTCGCGGTATGCGGACAGAACCGGCCAGACCTTGTCCCGCGAAAAAGGTGCATCCACCAGTCGAGCCGATTCCTCAATGACCGAGTACAGCTCTTCCGCGGTCATGCCTCCGGACATCAATACTCCAAGCGGTCGACGTCGACAGTTGTTTCCACGCGGAATCCTGGGCCGCACCTTACTGGCCACCACTAGAGGGGCGCTCGAAATCAACTAAGATCAGCGATCGGCTTGACGTGCACAGTATTCGGCGTCGACACTCCACAGAGCGACAAGAATAGGACACGCCATGTCTGGTGTTGACCCGGTCGCTGCGGCTGCGTCGGCCCTGGCCCTCGGTATTGAGGTCGCCAAGCGGTCATTCGTCAGATCGTCAACGAGTGGACAGATCGTCAACGAGTGGACCGAACAAATTTTCTAGCCGGCCACTGCCAATCATCTGCCCTGATTTACATAGACGCTCGGATCGATACTGGAGGACGAATGGCCAGGACAGATATGGAAGGTCTTTACTCGGCCATTGAGGAAGCAGCCGGACTGCTGGAGATTTCCCCCGCGCCCGACAAGGTCCGGCCGATCCTGTCCGCGTACGACCTGGACAAGGTGGTTGTCGCCTTCCGTGTGACCACTCGTGGTCATCAGGACCTCGACTGCCGTTTCACGGCTCTGCCGGCGGACGTCAACCCGTACCTGTACGCGGTCTCCCGGGGTATCGCCGAGGGCACCGACCATCCGGTGGGCAGGCTGCTCGAGGAGGTCCAGGAGAACATCCCGGTCACCGCTCACGGCGTGGACTTCGGGGTGGTCGGCGGTTTCAAGAAGACCTGGACCTTCCTGCCTGTCACCGATCTGCAGAAGCTGCAGAAGGTCGCCGCTCTGCCGTCGATGCCGCGCAGCCTGGCCGAGAACCTCGACTTCTACGCCCGCTACGGCCTCGACGACAAGAACAGCATGATCGGGATCGACTACCCGAGCCGGACGGTGAACGTCTACTTCCTCCAGTTCCCGGACGCGTGCCGCGAGCCCGAAACGGTCCGCGCCATGCTGCGCGACCTGGGCCTTCCGGAGCCCAGTGAGCGTCAGCTCGAGCTGGCCCGCCAGGCCGTGGGCATCTACACCACGCTGAACTGGGAGTCTTCCGAGATCCAGCGGATCACGTTCGCCACGATGGTTCCGGACGTCCGTGCGCTTCCCGACCGGATCACGGTCGATGCGCAGGTCGAGAAGTTCGCCAAGAACGTCTCCCACACCTACCCCGGCCCCCTGCAGGGCCTCTACAACGTCGCCTCCTACTCCGGCGGCGAGTACTTCAAGCTCCAGACGTACCACCAGCTGAGCGAGGGCTCCCTGGAGGCGAAGGTCCTGCTCGGCCCCGCCGGCACCGGCGCATCGTCGGCCCCGGAGGCCGGCCAGTAGTGGTGCGCCGATTCCCCGGGCGGTGAGTACCCGGGAACTCTGGGCGTGACCGATGTCGGGAGACGCCAGAACGTGAGAACGCCTGGTGGAACGGCGGCTGTCGAGCCGTGACCACCAGGCGTTTGGCGTATCCGTGCTGCCCGCAATCCGTCGAGGGCGCCGCCCTGCCGTGTCTCCACCAAGCCTTAAGCGGGACGCGAGACCTTCAAGGGAAAATAGCCGGAAATCGTGACACATACGGGGAGTTAAGGCCCATGCGTACTTATGGACAAGTCGCTCGCTTCCTCGAGAGTCTCGGTGCCTCGTTCGGGATCGCGGCACTTCGGATCTCCATAGGAATCATCTACCTGTGGTTCGGAGTGCCCAAGTTCTTTCCGGGGGTCAGCCCGGCGGAACCCCTGGTCCTGAAAACCGTGGATAAGCTGACGTTGGGGATCATCCACGGAACGGTCGCTTCCGTCCTGACCGGCGCACTGGAAGTATCTATCGGCCTGCTCTTGATCAGCGGAAAAGTGCGCACTCTGACGGTCATGATACTTCTCGGGCACATGGCGGGAACGTTCACTCCGCTCTTCTTGTTCCCGAGAGAAACCTGGGAGTCCTTCTGCGTCGGAACTCTTGAAGGGCAGTACATCATCAAGAACCTGGTGATCGTGTCGGCCGCCCTGGTGATTGTCGGTCAGTCGAAGCCGCGGAACCGGCTTGCGCCTGCCGAGAATCCTCTGCGTGCAGAGCAGACGGCAGGCTCGCATTCGTGAAAGGCGTCTGCGCGCCGGTGACCGGAAAGAAAACGGAGCTCGCCGGCAGTCCCCCCTCACGGGGACTGCCGGCGAGCTCCGTTATTGCGTTCCGACCGTCCGTTTCAGCCGTCCGTTCCGGCCTCCTGGACGTCAGTTCCCGGCGGTGGACGCACCCGTGGCGTCCTCGATGAGGTCGTCGAGGCTGAGCTCGAACAGTCCGCCCGCTCGTCCGCTGAGTCCGGAGATCAGCTTGACGAAGTCGACCTCCGCGTCGTTCTTCTTCTCGGGGTCGATCATGTCCTGGGCCATGTTGAAGTAGAAGCCCTTGGTCTTCGAGCGGTCGTAGAACCCCTCGACGAACTGGCGGATGTCGTGGAAGAAGTCCTGGTACGCCGCGGAGTACCGGTCGAGCGCCTTCTCCTCGATCTCCGGGTGCTGGAGTATCTGGTCGACGACCTTCGACAGCGTGCTGGCCGCCAGGGTCGCGAGCGCGACACCGGTCGAGAACAGCGGGTCGACGAACGCGGCGGCGTCGCCCACCAGCACCCAGCCGTTCCCGTGGAAACGCTCGTTGGTGTACGACCAGTCGCGCGCGGAGCGGTAACCCGCGGCCTGGGTCGCGTCCCGCAGCAGGTCCTTCAGCTTGGTGGTCTGGGCGATCTCGGACTCGAAGAGGTCTTCGAGGGACTTGTCGGACGCGCTTGCGAGCTCCGAACGCGTCACGTAACCGACGCTGAAGACGCCCTTGTCGATCGGGATGCCCCAGAACCAGCCGTCCTGGGTGCCCTCGATGAGGATGTTGCTCCACTCGTCACCCGGCAGACGGTGGCAGTTGTCGAAGTACGTCCACACCGCGACGTTGCGCAGCTGCTCGTTCCAGTTGACCTCGGAGTACTTGCGGCCGAGCACGCGGGCCTGCCCGGAGGCGTCGATGACCAGGCGGGCCCTGGCCTCGTGGTTTCCGTTGAGGCCGCGCAGGGCGTAGCGGATGCCGACGACGCGGCCGTCCTCCTCGATGGGCTCCTTCACCGTCGCGTCCTCCACGACGAAGGCACCCAGTTCGCGGGCCCGGTCCAGGATCAGCGCGTCCAGGTCGGCACGGCGCGTGTGGAAGGCGTAGGGAATACGACCGCCCGTGGTGAACGAGAAATTCCACGGAACCTCGTTGTTGCCCCAGACCAGAGTGCCGCCGTACTTACGCTCGAACCCCTTGGCCTCCATGCGCTCCTTCAGGCCGAGTTCCTCCATCGGCACCATGACGCCAGGAATGAGAGACTCCCCGACGTGATACCGGGGGAAACGCTCACGGTCGAGCACGAGAACACGGTGTCCGCGCTTGGCGAGAAGCGCTGCGGTGGTCGCACCGGCGGGTCCGCCGCCGATGACGATGACATCGAAATCGCCAGAAAACCCGAAGAGAGTGGACGACATACGAGACCTTCCCCAGTTCCGATCCGGCCGCATTCGGGAGGCGTGTGATGACAACTGCTGCTCCCGCAAAGCGCATTCACAGACCAGAATGCAGGGACCGATCAGGCGGTGTCATCGCCCAGATTGCTCAGCGGGGCATCCGTCGAAAGAGATCGGGATCCCAAAAAGAACGCCAGAGCTGCCGGAACAGCCGTCTACGACGGCCCCTTGGCCGGTCCGGGAGCAAGGGGACAGGTGAGGTGCGGCGGCGTCAGGCTGCGTACAAGTCGAACGTGGAGGTGCGGCGGGGGCCCGCGACGATGTCCAGGCGGGGGTCGACCGAGAGCATCGCCTGGTGCATGCGCTGGAGTTGCGGCGAGGGCTCGACGCCGAGTTCCTCGATGAGGCACTGGCGCAGCCGGAGGTAGACGTCGAGCGCGGCGGCCTGCCGGCCCGAGCGGTACAGGGCCACCATCGCCTGCGAGTGCAGCCCCTCGTGCTGGGGATGACGGGCGATCAGATCGGTCAGCTCGGCGATCAGTTCGACGTGCCGGCCCAGCCGCAGCTCGGCATCGATACGGCGTTCCTGGGCGACCAGGCGGCTCTGCTCCAGCCGCAGCACCTCGATCTCCAGCACCGGACCGACCCGGACGTCGACCAGCGCCTGCCCCTCCCACAGGTCCAGCGCCTCGCGCAGCAGGGAGGCCGCGCTGGCGTCCTCGCCGTTCTCGAAGGCCTGCTGGCCCTCGGCGACCAGCCGCTCGTATCGGTAGACGTCGACGGCCTCGGCGGGGATCTGGAGCAGATAGCCGCCGTAGCGGGTGGCGAGTACGTCCTTGGCCGAGCCCGGTACGTCCGGGCCCATGGCAGTGCTCAGCATGCGACGCAGTTGGAGGATGTACGTCTGGAGCGTGGTCAGCGAGCTCTGCGGCAGGTCGGTGCCCCAGACCTCCTCCATGAGGGTGGGCACCGGCACGACCCGGCCGGGGGAGAGGGCGAGCAGCGCCAGGATCTGGCGGGGCTTGCCCGCGGTCGGGACGATCGAGATTCCGTTCACTTCGGCACTCAGGGCACCCAGCACTCTTATGTTCATTCTTCCTCCGTACCCTGCCAGTGGCCGTCGATTCAGAGTTTTAACCAGCATTTGGATAGTGTCTTCAGTGCCGATTCTTCTCGGTCTGCCTCAGGGGGCCATAAAGCTTTCGTGGAGTTATACGCGAGGTGTCTTCTAGTATTTCTCCAGCCGTCTTCCAGGGGTGCGTCCCGGGGAACCCCGACACCTGTTCCCAGGCAGGGTTGTGCTGTTACCTTCCAGTCATGGCGACGGAATCGAAAGGTTCGACGGCCCATTGCGACGCGGGCCCCCTCATCCAGGGACTGCTGGCCCGTCTGGACTCGACGGGTGAGTGCGACTTCCTGCCGGATCTACCGGGGGAGAAGCTGCTCTCCTTGCTGAGCTGCTATCACCGGCGCCCGATGCGGGTAGGTTTCCCGGAACCGGCCACCGAGCGTACTTGAAATTCGCCGGAGGGAAATATTCCGGCACGAGGAAGGCATGAAAAACAGAATCCGCCGGCAAGCTGACGGACCCTCATGCACGCCGATCGGGGTGACGACCGCTGCGGACTGTGGCCTGCCTGGCAGACCTGCTACGACTGCTTCGCCAAGTGGCAGACCGGCCGCTCAGCCACCGGTGCCGCTCCAGTGGGCCGAGGAGGTCGTGGCCCGGGGCCTGGCGGAGCCGATGGAGACCCCGATGGCGGGTACGGCCGGCGCGGTGAGGCGGCGGCGCGGCCGGGCGCCCTGGCCGTGGGTGGTGCTGGGCGGTGTCAGCGGGGCCGGCATGCGCGTGGCGCGCAGGAGGGCCCGCAGCTCGCGGCGGCGCAGCCCGGCGGCCGGCGGGTCGACGGTGTGCAGGCGCTCGAGCAGCAGCCTGGCCGCGTCCTCGTCGCAGGTCGCGGCGGCGGCGATCCGGGCCTCGTAGCGCCGGCCGAGCCGGGCGCGCAGTCCGTCCGGCGCCAGGTGCGCCTCGGCGCCGACCGCACCGAGGTTGCGCAGACTCGCCTGCCAGGCGGGGGCCAGGTGCTCGGCGAGGGCGCGGCGCAGCCGGAAGTTGACGCCGATGGCGGTGCCCTGGCTGGCCAGCACGTGGTCGAGGACGAGGGCGGAC
Organism: Streptomyces sp. NPDC002676; assembly: GCF_053592455.1. NCBI lineage: Bacteria > Bacillati > Actinomycetota > Actinomycetes > Kitasatosporales > Streptomycetaceae > Streptomyces > Streptomyces sp. NPDC002676. The sequence continues at coordinate 31,353 of NZ_JBSFVT010000028.1, forward strand.
TGCACGGCGAGGGTCATGCCGTGGCCGTGGGCCGGGTCGAGGGAGACGTAGGCGTCACCGACGACGACGAACTGGTCGGGCCAGCGGCGCAGCTTCTCGTAGTGGCGCCAGCGGTTCTCGGTGCGGGCGCAGGCGTAGACCGGGCCGAGGGGGGTGGCGGCCTCGATGACATCGCGCAGCAGCGGGTGGCGCAGGTCGCCCGCGGCGCGCAGCAGGGCCTCGTGGTCGGCGGGCGGGCGGCTGCCGTCGCCGGCGCTGAGCGTCACCGACCAGCGGCCTCCCTCGATGGGGTGGAGCATGCCCTGGCGGGGGTGGTCGGGGGTGCCCATGAGCAGCAGGCTGCTGAAGTCGGCGACATGGCCGATGGGCGGCGCGAACACGGTCGAGGCGTAGGTGGTCCGGCTGTGGGCGACCGACTCCCGGGGCGCCTGGTAGCCGAGTGCGGCGAGCCACTGGGGGGCGTGGGAGCCGCGCCCGGTGGCGTCCACCACGAAGTCGGCGGAGATCAGGTGCCGGGGGCCCCAGCCGTCGGGCGCCTGCCGGTCCCGGCCGCGCGCCCAGACGCCGACGACGGTGTCATGGCGGCCGGGCTCCAGGGAGACGACCTCGTGCTCCGGAAGGAAGGTCACCTTCGGGTCGGCGCGCAGCCGGTCGCGTACGACGGCGTCGATCAGGTCGCGGCCGGCGCTGAGCACTAACAGCCCGGCGTCGAAGCGGGGCAGCCAGCCGGCCGGGCCGAGCAGCAGCATGTCCTGGGGCATGCGGACCCGGACCGCTCCGGCGCCGGTGAGATCCGCGACGATGCCCGGGAACAGCTGCTCCAGGCCCTGGTGTGCTGCGGGCATGAGGGTGTGGGTGTGCCGGGCCTGGGGCACGCCACGGCGCCGCCCGAATCCGCGGGGAAGCCGGTCGCGCTCGATCACGGTGACCCGGTCCATGAAGTTGGCCAGGGCCCGCGCCGCGGTGAGCCCGGCGAGGCCGGAGCCGATCACCACGGCGTGGCCGTGGCCGCCGTCCCCGTCGATGGCACCTGCCTCCAGGCTCATCTCCGGTCCCCCTCCTGTGCGTTGTAGATGCATCATGCGGTGCGCGGCCCTCGCCGCGGCAGGGGATTCCCGGCCGGTCCGGACGGCGACGGGCGCGGCGGCACCGCTGCGGGCGGGGCCGGGAAACGTCCCGCGTCTTGGGGGTTTTCCGGGCCGATCTGCCTGGTGGGGGCGGGCACGTCGGCCCGGTCGGCGGCGCTGTGCGGGGCCGGCCCGCGGTGCCGGGCGGGCGCGAAGGTCTCGAGCGGTTTTCCAGGCGGTTGCGATGAGGACTCCGGTGAACATCGAGCACTCGGCAGGAGAAGGCCGGGTCCGGCAGGGCCCGCAGACCCTGCATCACATGCCCAGATCGGCACCGAGACAGTCTGGAGTTCCCCTTTAGAGCATCTTGATTGTCAATTCAGAGCATCTGGATTGCCAATGATCAGCGTTGACACCTTCAACCGCCCCGTGGAAGTCTCTCAGTGCACCCACAGTTATGTCTGGGCAGCGTCGGGGGGTACGGGACGCACGTTACACGCGATATCCGCTGAATGTGTCGGGGCCGGTATTCCGCCAGGCCGGACGGGCCCTTTGTCGACATTTTCTGCCGCAGAGCGTCCGGTTCACCGCCGTGACGTTCTTCAGTGATTTCGGCGTGCGGTCCGTTCATTCCGGTCCTCCCTCCATGGTCCACCAAACTGACACCAACAAAACGTCGTCATGAGGTTTCATGATATCCGTGACGACGGCAGGGCGAGTCACCTCATGAAGGAGATTCCATGGAGTTTCACAGATGCCCCAGAAATCACGCCCGAGAACTCCGTGCCGCCGCCGGGTCCGTCCTCTGTATTCCGTGTATCAGGCAGGTCGAGCGTAATCTGCGCAACCTTCCCAGTCTCTATCAGGAATGCCTGCATCACATATCACCCATATCCCGGCAGGCGTACCAGGCGAAGGTCTCCGGGAGCCGCAACAGGGATCACCTGAACATGTCCGTGCTCGACGCCCGGCACAACATCCTCGCCGTCCTGGAGGCATGGTCGGGATACGTCGTGGAGAAGCTCGGCAAGGCCGCCCCGACGCGGTCGGTTCCGCACCTGGCGCGCTTTCTGCTGCTCAACCTCGAGTGGCTCGCAGCCCAGCCGCCGGCCGCCGATCTCGCGGACGAGATCGACAGTCTCGGGCAGGAACTGCTGCGCACCATCGACCCCGGTCCGAGCGAACTCCACGTCGTCATCAGGGACTGTGTCGTGGACGACTGCCCGGGGACGATCAGCACGTCGCCGCAGAACATCGGGAGCGCTGGAAAGAGCAGTATCGGGTGCTCGTCGGGACATACCTGGGAGTTGCACGAGTGGATTACTCTGCGACCGCTGATGGAGAGTCAGCGAAAGGTCGTCAACACGTGACCAAACCGCCACGCCACAGGCTCGTTCCCACCAATGTTGCCGCCCTTGCGGCGGGCGTGTCCGAAGCAACCATCCGAAAATGGGTGAGTCGCGGGAAAATAACCCGCTACGGCACACCAGGCCGCTCGGAGTTCGACATAGAAGAACTCACCGAGATAGCTTTACGGCGTCGGTCCTGACGCATTTATCGTCATGGTTCTCGCGCAGGTCGGCGGGGTGCCTGTGGGTGTGAGCGCGGCCGTCCGATCATGACCGTCGGTGACGACGTTCCATGATCGGTCGGCCGCGCAGTCATGACGCCTGTCGCCTGCCTCTGGACGGCAGCAACCGGGACAGCGCGCGGTCCGTCAGGGGGCCGGCGGCCCCGGTGTACGCCTCTGGCTCGAACAGATCGGTCAGCCGGGCGTCGGAGAACACGGCCGACGCCCGGCTGTCCTGCCGCAGGACGTCGGCCAGCAGCTCGCCGGTGCGCGCCGAGTGGGCGGACGCCTCGTTGAGCAGATCGCGTGCCTGAGCCTTGCCGAGCAGCGGGGCGAGGACGACGGCGATCCGCTCCGAGACGATCTGGCCCCCGGTCATCTGGGTGTTGGCGCGCATGCGCCACGGGTCCACCGACAGCTGGGAGACGAGCTCCACCGCCTGGTGCGCCGCGCCGCCGGCCAGCCGCAGCAGGGCGCGCAGGGGCTCCCATTCGGCGTGCCAGGCGCCGGCCGAGCGCTCGTCCTCGCTCGGCAGACAGCCCAGCACCGTCGCGGCGAGCTGCGGGGCCTGCAGGGCGGCGGACCGGATGGCCGTCGCCAGTACGGGGTTGCGCTTGTGCGGCATCGCCGAGGACGCGCCCCGGCCGCTGGGCGCCGGCTCGTGCACCTCACCGACCTCGGTCCGGGTCATCGACAGCACATCGACCGCGATCTTGCCGAGGGCGCCGCACAGGAACGCGGCGGCCGTGGCCAGATCCACCATGGGCGTACGCAGCACGTGCCAGGGCACGAGGGGGACCGACAGCCCCAGTTCGGCCGCGAACGCCTCCGTCAGCTCCTGGACGAAGACGGCCGGTTCGGCAGCCGGCGCGAACTCGAGATATCCGGCCAATGTGCCTGCCGCACCGCCGAGTTGGACAGGAAGCCGGCCGGCTCTCAATGCGTCCAGCTTGTCCACCGCGTCCAGCACGAGGTGGCGCCAGCCCGCCGCCTTGAGGCCGAAGGTCGTCGGCACCGCGTGCAGGGCCAGGGTGCGGCCCGCCATCAGGGTGTCCCGGTGTTCTGCGGCCAGGACGGCCAGCGCCTCCTCGACGCGTTCCAGGTCGCCGCGGATCAGCTCCAGGGCCCGCCCGGCGACCAGGACGGCCGCCGTGTCGAGGATGTCCTGGCTGGTCGAGCCGCGGTGCACATACCGGGCCGCCTCCCGGTCCTCGCTCGCTACCAGCGCGGTGAACTCCCGCACGAGCGCCACCACCGGGTTGGCGGACTCGCGCGTCTGCCGGGCCAGGGATACCAGGTCGAGCCGGTCGGCCCGCGCGGCCTCGGTGATCACCCGGGCGGCAGCCGCGGGCACCGTGCCGAGCCGGGCCTGCGCCCGGCTCAGCGCCGCCTCGGCGTCCAGCATGGCCTGCAGCCACGCCCCGTCGCAGACCGCGGCCACGACAGGGGTGTCCGCCCAGACCGGCGACAGCAGACCCGGATCCGCCACGGACGCGAGGCCGAGTCCCGCCTCCGCGGCGAGGCTCAGGTCAGTGGACATCGGTGAGTCCCAGGGCCGCGCGCGCGATGGCGTCGGAGTCGGTGAGCGTCACCGAGTTGACGCCGGGCCGGATACCCGCGGCCGTCACCCAGTGCACCGACTCGGTCGGCACACCGAAGGCGAAGCGCCGCGGGTGCGGCCGTCCCGCCGCGTCGACCAGGTGGAACGGCCGCTCGGTGACGGCCAGTCCGTCGGTCTCGTACGTGCCGCCGGAACGGGTCGGGATGCGGTACGTGGCGCACTGCCCGGTTTCCAGCAGGTGGCGCAGCAGCGGGTCCTCGGTGCGGCGCAGGGTGATCTCGGGCAGGCGTGCCTCGACGAGCACGTCCACCCGGACCGCGGAGCCGGGCACGAGCGGCGAACTGACGGAGTATCCGCCCTCGCCGGCTTCGACACGCAGGTCGGGCCCGACGACGTGCAGCACACCGGCGTCGATCAGCGCGGCCATCTCCTCGACGCGGCGCGCCGGCGGGCCGATCGACAAGAACGCGTTGAGCGGGGTGTACCAGCCGTCCAGGTCGGCGCGGAACGAGTCGCCGTGCAGGCCGCCGTGGTCGACGGCGAGACGGATCTCGTTGCGCAGGTCCCGCAGGACGTCGAGGGCCGCCTTGAGCGGGCCGCTGACATTGCCGGACGCGGCTTCCTCGACGTCCTCGCGCAGGTAGCCGAGGAGCCAGTCGGTGAAGTCCCGCGGACTGGTGAACTCCCGGCCCCGGTAGGGGCGGGCGATCAGTTCCCAGTCCCAGCGGTACTTCTCGTCGAGGCCGTACGCGTCGAGAACGGCGCGCCCCGCCTCCTTCCCGGATCCGGCCGCCAGCAGGTCGTCCTGGAGCTGCTGCGCCCTGCCGGCGTGTCCGCGCGAGGTGAACAGCGTCCGGTAGTAGACGGCCACGACCTCACGGGCGATCAGCGGCCACAGCTGTTCCCTGAAGTCGAGCCCCGAGTGCTCGTGGGCGCGGCGCAGCTCGGCGATGCGCTCGGCGGTGAGCACGACCGGCTCGTGCCGGCCGTGCGGGCCCTTCTCGTTCTCGCCCCGGGCCTGGTACGGGATGCCGCGCCGGGACCCGGCGTAGAGCTGCGGCTCCTTGCCACAGGGGTGGTAGACGAGCCGGCCGTCGACCGCCTCGAACGAGCCGCCGCGGCCGGCGGTGAGCTGGGCCATGTAGTCGAAGAAGTTCAGCCCGAGCCCGCGCAGCAGCACCTTCGTGCCCGGGGCCAGCACGTCCAGGTCGACGTCGGCCGGGTTGGCCGGCCCGATGTAGGCGAGGCCCGCCTCCCGTACGCGGGAGACGAACTCCCGCTCGGCGTCGTCCGCCCGGGCCGGCAGGTGGCCCTGGCACAGGATCACCGCGTCCAGGTCCTCCAGCACGGTTCCGTCGGCGAGCACCACCCGCTGGCGGGCCGCGTCACCGGCGTCCGGGGCGTCGTCCAGGGCCACGGCCAGGGAGGCGTGCGCGGTGACGGTCACCCCGGCGGGCGCCCCCTCGACGATGTGCTGGTACACCCACGCGAGGTAGTGACCGTAGAACGCGCGGGTCGGGTAGGTGTCGGGGCCCAGCGCGCGGGCTTCTTCCACGACGTGTGCCGGGTGGGCGTCGCCGAACTCGCCCGCGACGAGGGCCACGGACCACTCGTGCAGGCTCGGCCCCGGCTCCAGGGGACCGTTCAGGTCCACGCTGGCATCGGTGAACACCGAGATCTGGCCGGCCACGGTGTTCATGAGCAGGTGACGGGACTGGTCCGTGCGCCATACCTTGCCGGGTCCCGGCGGGTAGGGGTCGACCACATGGACGTGGACTGTGGTGTCCTCGGACTGCGAACGGGCGTTGGCGCAGAGTCGCTCGACCACCGAGAGGCCACGCGGACCGGCGCCTATCACGCACGCAGTGCGATGTGTCGTTGTCATGATTCCTGTTTCTGCCGATGTCGGGCAACGGAGCGAGGGCCGTGCGGGCGCCGCGCCGGCCGACTTGAACAGCCTGAACCAGGCAGTGGTTTCACCACTCGACCAGCGCGAATCCAGCCGACATTCCTCCGCCGAAGCCGGCCAGGAGGATCAGGTCGCCTCGCTCGAAGGCGCCTGTGCGGGCGGCTTCGTCCAAGGTGATCGGGATGGAGGCGGCCCCCGTATTGCCGTAGTGCGTCAGTGAGAGATGCATGGTGGCCCGGGACAGGGCCATTTCCGCGAAGACGGTGTCGAGCATGACGCCGTTGGCCTGGTGCGGCACGAAGTGGCGGATGTCGTCGGGGACGACACCGGCCTCGTGGAGGAACTGCTTGGTCAGCCCGGGCAGATGGTCCTCGACGAAGGCGCGCACGGCGCGGCCGTCCATGGTGAAGTACTGCCGGCCGGCCTCGAGGACCGCCGGGTCGCAGGGCAGCCGGCTGCCGCCGGCCGGCACCTGGATCAGGCCCGACAGTTCGCCGAAGGTGTGCGCGCTGAGGTGCCGTACGCGCGAGCCCCGGCCGGTGCCGAGGACCATCGCGCCGGCGCCGTCGCCGAAGAGGACGACCGTCCTGCGGTCGGCCGGGTTCAGGATGCGGGAGTACACGTCGGCGCCGATGACCAGCGCGTGGCCGCCGCGCCGGGCGAGGATGCCCTCGACCGCGGCGAGCGCGAACACCTCGCCGGAGCACACGGCGTTGACGTCGAACGCCGCCGCGTCGTTCGCGCCCAGCAGGTGCTGCACGTAGGCGGCGGTGGGTGGCTGGGGTGTGTCCGGCGTGGAGGTGGCGACCACGATCACGGACAACTCGTCGGCGGTGATGCCGGCCGACTGAAGCGCGGCCCGTCCCGCCGCCGCGGCCAGGTCCGAGGTGGCCTGCTCGGGGGCCGCCCAGCGGCGCTCCCGGATGGCCGTCTTGCGGATGACCCAGGCGTCGTCGACCTGTGCCGTCGCTCCGACCTCGTCGTTGGAGACGACTCGTTCCGGCACATAGGCACCCGTACCGAGGATTCCGACTTCGGTCATGCGCCTGCCTCCCCCCTCAGGTGGTCTTGACATGACAGTTGCGACGGCGGCTGCGTGGCCGGACGCCGGCGAGAAACCGAACCGGGCCCCGGCAAGCGGCCGGGACCCGCGAAACCGGCAGGCGTCGTCGCCTGCTGTCTGTGCTGTCTGTGCTGTCTGTGCAGTCCGTGTGATCCGGGCCGGCCGGGCTGATGGTTGCCGGCGGGCTCGCGGATGACGACGTTCATCGGGGTCGGCGGCGCTGATGAGGGTGATCAGCGGCACCAGTGCGACCGGGGTGAGGCGCACCGAGGAGCGCGACCGGGCGGCTCGGTGGAAGTGCGACGTGCCCGCGGGTTACGGGCTGTGCGACCAGCGGGTCTCAGCGGGCTTCGTAGATGCGCTTGTGTCCGCGCAGGGCCGCCAGCCGGAAGGGTCCGGTCGTCTCGGCCGGGGTGAGGTGGTCGCCGCCGTCGGCCGGGAAGGACCGCTCGTGCAGCTCGCGGTAGCGGGGGATGTCGACGGTCTTGCGCCGGTCGATCGCCTCGCGGTTGGCCTCGGTGCGCAGGTGCTCGCGGTAGCCGGGTACGACGCTCCCGGCGAAGAACTCGGCGACGCTGCCGGAGCCGTAGCTCAGGAAGCCGATGGCCCGGTCGGTCAGGTCATCCGCCTGGTCGAGCAGGGCGGCCAGGCCCAGGTACACCGCGGCGGTGTAGCTGTTGCCGATGACGTTGTTGTAGGCCGTGGTCAGCCCGAGGTCGCGGGCGACGCGGTCCTCGTCGGTGTCGTGCCCGGTGACGTTCAGCAGGTGCCGGTGGGCCTTGTACGCCATCTTCGTGAACGGCTGGTGGTAGCAGAACGCGGCGAACTCGTCGAGCGGGCGCCCGCCCTGCTCGGAGTAGTCCTTCCAGCTGCCCTCCACCGCCTGGAGGTACGCGGTGATGGACTCCTGCCCGTCGACCAGGGCCTCGTCGCGGTAGTTGGGCCGCCAGAAGTCCATCACGTCGGCGGTGAACACGCCCGAGGGGTCCTCGATGCGCAGCAGGGCGGGGTCGGCGCTCACCAGCATGGCGACGGCCGCCGCGCCCTGGGTGGCCTCACCCGGGCTGTCGAGCTCGTACTTGGAGACGTCGCTGGCGACCACGAGGACCCGCTGCGTGGGGTCGCGGCGCACCAGGCCGATGGCGAACTGCAGGGCGGCGGTCGCCCCGTAGCAGGCCTGCTTGAGCTCCACGACCCGGCAGGCCGAGGGCAGCCCGAGCAGCGAGTGCACGTAGATGCCGGCCGACTTGGCCTGGTCGATCGACGACTCGGTCGCGAAGACGACCGTACGGATCCCGTCGCTGCCGTGCCGGGCGATGATGGGCGCGGCGGCGGCTGCGCCCAGGGTCACGATGTCCTCGTCGGCGGCGGGCACGCTCATCGACTGCTGACCGATGCCCTTGTGGTACTTGCCGATGTCGGTGCCGTTGTACTCGGCGAGTGCCGTGTGCGGCAGGACGTACTCCGTGGTGGCGAAGGACAGATCGTGAATTCCTATGGAGGAATCGCTGGCCATTTCCTTAAACACCGACCTTTGCTGTCTGGTTGTCGCGTTCCAGCTGGACGTGTGCACGCATCAGTTCGCCCGGGTTCGTCTGGGCCGCGAGCAGCGAGAGCTCGCCGCACAGCACGGTCGCCGCACAGATCACGGCGAGCCTGCGGGCGTTCTCGCCGGGTTCGCGCTCCTCACGGCAGCCGAGCCGGGCCAGGTTGGTCTCCACGAAGGCGAGCCCCTTGCCGTTGCCGACCGTGCCCACGATCAGGTTGGGCAGGGTGCAGGCGAAGTAGAGGTCGCCGTCGCGGTCCTCGGCCATGACGACGCCCTGGGAGCCCTCGACGATGTTGGCCGCGTCCTGGCCGGTGGCCAGGTAGAACCCGAGCAGCATGTTCGCGAAGTGGGCGTTCGCCGAGCGGATGCCGCCGGCGAGCAGCGTGCCGAGCATGTTCTTGCGGATGTTCAGCTCGACGATCTTGGCGGCCGTGGTGTGCAGGACGTTCTCGACGACGTCACGCGGCACGAGCAGTTCCGTGACCACGTTCTTGCCGCGGCCGAGGATGCCGTTGATCGCGGTCGCCTTCTTGTCCGTGCAGTAGTTGCCGGAGATCGACCCGTAGGAGATGCCGGGGATCGTGTCCAGCAGGTGCTTGAGGAGCACGTCGGAGGCGAGGGTGGCCATGTTGTGGCCGGAGGCGTCGCCGGTGCGGAACTCGAAGCGGATGAACAGCAGGTTGGCGTTGATCTCGTGGTGGATCTTGATCAGCTCGGCGAAGCGGCTGCAGGTGCGCACCACTTCCTGCAGCTCGGTGATGCGCGAGTCGATCGTCCGCGCGGCCGTCAGCGCGGTCTGCGCGTCCACCGCCTCGACCAGTACCGAACGGGTCATCCGCTCGTCCACGAGGGTGGCGACGATGCCCTTCTCGGCCAGCATGGAGACCTTCGCGCCACGGCCCACGGAGGGCCACAGCGGCGACTCGTAGGTGGCGAGCGGGACCTGGGTCTCGGTGGTGGCGACGTTCCCGGAGATGCGCAGGGGTCCCACCCAGCGCATCGGGACGCCGGCGATCGCGTGTGCCTCAGTCATCGTTGTGGTTCCTGTCGTCTCAGTGGGCGGCGTCGGAGCTGCTGGAGCGGCGGGCCAGCGGCCGTGTGTCGATGCCTCGGTCGGTGCAGAAGTCGCGCAGGTCGCCGTGGATCAGCAGATCGCAGCGGCTCAGGTCGGCGGGGGTGCGCGCGCCGAGCATGGTCTGCAGCGCGGCGAGCTGGTCCAGCCAGGCCGTCAGCAGCGCGACCAGCGCGTCGACGCCGCCGTCCAGCAGCGTGCGCAGGAACTTCCCGGAGGCGCCGACGCCGCAGGCGCCGAGCGCGAGGGCGCGGGCGACGTCGAGCGGGTTGCGTACGCCGCCGGAGGCGAGGACGGGGATGCCGGCGCCCTGCGCGTCCAGCAGGCAGGCGGCGGTGGACTGTCCCCAGTCGTGGAGGTAGCCGTAGTCCGCGAGCTCACGCCGGCCGTTCTCGATGCGGGCGAAGTCCGTGCCGCCCCGGCCGCCGAGGTCCGCGACCTTCACGCCCAGCTTCTCGATCAGGTCGACGGTCTGGCGGCTCAGCCCGTTGCCGACCTCCTTGACGATCACGGGGACGTCGACGCAGGCGGCGATCTTCTCGATCTGCGGGACCCAGGAGGAGAACGACCGGTCGCCCTCCGGCATGGGCGTTTCCTGCGCCGTGTTGATGTGGATCTGCAGGGCGTCGGCCTTGATCAGGTCGATGGCGCGCTGCGCCTTCTCCACCGACGCCGTCGCGTTGACGTTGGCCATGACGAACCCGTCGGGGTTGTTCTCGCGCAGCACGCTGAAGGTGCCGGCGCAGTCCGGGTCCTTGAAGTAGGCGCTCATGGAGCCCGACGCGATGGGTACGCCGGTCTCGCGCGCGGCGATGGCCAGGTCCCGGTTGATGATGCCGGTCTTCTGGCTGCCGCCGGTCATGGCGTTGATGTACAGCGGCACCTGCCAGGTGATGCCCGCGAACGTCGTGGCCAGGGACACGTCCTCGCGGTCGATGCCGGCCAGGGCGTGGTGGACGAACGACACCTCGTCGAACTGGTTGCGTCCGCTGTGCTCCCGGTGCTGTTCGACGGCGAGCCGGACGTGGTCGTCCTTGCGTTGTGCGATCATTCCTCGTTCCCTTCCGCGGCGGCGATCGGCAGGGGCAGCACCCCTGCCTCGGCCCACCGTTCCCGCAGGTGAGCGATGTCTCGTGACGCGTCGGCGTCGAGCAGAGCGATGCCGCAGTCGCCGCCGCCCGCCCCGGAGGGCTTGGCGGCGCCGCCTACGGCTTCGGCCGCGTCGCACAGCGCCGTCAGCCTGGTCGTGAAGATTCCCAGACCGACCTCGTCATCCAGTCGAGCCAACTCATGCCGGGCCCGCCGGATCTGGTCCAGCAAGCCCTCGCGGTCCTGCTGCTCCAGTGCGGCCACGGCCGCGCCGACGAAGTCGGTGGTGGTCTCCACGAACCTCTGGTGGGACGCGCTGCCCCGCCAGGCCCGCCGCCGGTCCAGGTCCGAGACGAGGGCCGCGGTGGAGGCGGGGTTTCCGGTCCAGCCGACCTCCAGCGCAAGGCCCTTGGGCGCCGGCAGCCGGCGTACCGCGAAGCCCGGCCAGGGGGCGCGGAGCGCCTCCTCGACGCCGCGGCTGCGGGCCAGGTCGAGCACGGCGGCCCGGTCGGGCGCCTGGTAGGTGATCCAGCCGCCCCACGTGCTGGCGGCGAGGTCACCGCCGGAGGCCCTGGGTTCGAGTTCGGCGGTGGCGAGCATGGCCAGGCGGTAGCGGTCCTCGAGCGACAGCCGAAGGCCCGCGAAGGCGGCCACGGCCGCGACGGTCGCCACGGTCACCGCACCGCTCGACCCGAGGCCGTACTTCCGGCCGTCGTCGTGCAGGCCGCTTTCGACGCAGAGGCCGAACGCCGGTACGGGAAGGCCGCGTTCGGCCAGCAGCCGGGCCACCGTCTCGATCGCCGACACCACGTGGGCCAGGCGGGCGCGTACACCCTGTTCGTCGTCCGTGCCGTACGGGCGGAGCCTGCCTCCTTGCCACTGCCAGCGCACCCCGCGCGGGCCGAGGTCGGAGGAGATCTCGACGCCCGCTTCGGCGCAGCCGGTCACGGTGACGGTGATGTACCGGTCGACGGCCACCAGGATCGCCGGGTTGCCGGCGTCCACCACCGCGTACTCGCCCGCGACGAACAGTTTGCCCGGCGCCCGCCGGACCACCGTGTGCTGCGGGGTCATCATCCGCCCTCGGGCAGCAGGCGCGCGCCCGGCCCCGGCCCGGCGATGTGCACCTGGCCGTCTCCGACGGCGCCGCGCACGGTCTCGGCCACCCGCTCGGCGTCCGCGCGGCGGCACAGCACCTTCACGTTCGGCCCGGCGTCCATGGTCGCGTAGGCCAGGACGCCGTCCTGCCGGAGCTGGAGCACGCTGTCGAGCACGGTGAGCGTGGGCGCCGACAGGTAGCGCACCGCCGGGCGCGCCGCCAGCATCGTCGCGTGCATGCCGAGCGCGTTGCGCTCCGCGATCTCGCCGACCGCTTCGAGGTCGCCGGCGAGCAGCGCCGCGCGCATCTCGGTCAGGTCGTCCTTGCTGGAGACGGCCCACGGCTCGTACAGCGGCGAGGTCTCGACGGTGCGGCGCATGGCCGCGCGGCTGGAGACGGCCTTCGGGCCGGCGTTGACGACCGCGATGACCAGCGCGGGGTCGAGGTCGGCCGCGGGCACGGGCTCGGCGTAGGAGCCGAGGTCCGCCTCGGCGGGCGTGCCGGTCCCGGCGTGCCACATCGCGAAGCCGCCGAAGACGGAGCGCGAGGCCGACCCGGATCCGCGCCGGGCCAGGCGCGAGAGCCCGGTGGCGTCGAGGTCGAGCCCGTAGGCCGCGGCGGCGGCGAGCGCGAGGGCGGCGAACCCGCTCGCGGAGGACGCCAGGCCCGCGCCGGTGGGCACGGTGTTCACGGTGTCCACGACGGCCCGCTCGGGGGCCCCGGCCGTCTCCCGCACCAGGTCCAGGAAGGCGATGATGCGGCGCAGCGCCTCGCCCTCGGAGGGCACGCCGTTGAAGGTCACAGCGTCCTGCCCGGCTCCGGGGGCGAGGCGGACGGTGGTGGTCGTCGGGAAGATGTCCAGGGTCATCGACAGGCTGTCGGTGCGCGGCAGGAGCAGTTGTTCGTCGCGCTTGCCCCAGTACTTGATCAGCGCGATGTTCGGGTGCGCGACGGCGGTGACACCTGCCGCGGTGTCCCCCTCGCGCGGTCGCACCAGCGTGGTTCGCGTCTCAGCGCGCATGCCCGGCAAGCCCCTTCTGCGGTAGCACCCATGTCTGTACGGCGCCGGCCGCGTGGAGCCGGCGCGTGGCCTCGCGGGCCTGTTCCGGCTGGGCCAGCGCGATCACGCAGCCGCCCAGACCACCTCCGGTGATCTTGGCGCCGAGGCTGCCGGCCGCGCGTGCTGCCTCGACCAGCGCGTCGATCCGGTCGGTGCTGATGCCGACCTCGCTGAGCAGTTCGTGACAGTCGTTCATACGGGCACCGGCGTCGGCCAGTTTGCCGTCGGCGAGGGCCTGCGCGACCTCGTCGGTCAGCTGCGTGGCACGGCCCACGAAGTTCTCCCGCGCGCCCTCCTGGCGCTCGAAGCCCGCGCGCAGCATGTCGACGGCTTCCTTGGTGCTGCCTGCTTCGCCGCTGTCCGCGAGGATGAACAGGGCGTCGCAGCCGATGCTCAGCTCCTCGGCCTCGCCGGCCTGGAAGCGCAGCGGGACGGTCGCGCCGACCGAGCGGGCGTCGACACCGCTGGCCTTGCCGTGCGCGACGTTCTCGGCGAACTGCACCAGGTCGAAGACCGCCTTCTCGCTCACCTCGCGGCCGTGGAGGTCGGCGAGGGCGAGGACGACCGCGCGCGCACAGGCCGCGCTGGAGCCGAGTCCCCGGCCGGGCGGGATCGCCGCGTCGATGATCACGTCGAGGTGGCGGCTGTCGGTCACGCCGGTGGCGGACTTGAACTCGGTGATGAGACGGCGCAGCCCCTCGGAGGCCTGGGTGACCACCGGGCCCCATGCGGAGCCGGTCATCGTGAAGGACACGTCGCCGCCGTCGTCGGGGGTGTCGGACCATCCGGCGGTGGCCGTGACCGTCAGCTGCGGAACCGGAAGGGCGAGTGCCGGAGCCCCGTAGACGACCGCGTGCTCCCCCAGCAAAATGGCCTTGGCGTGGGCGCGTCCGACGCCGACGGAGCCGTCCCGGTGGCCTTCTGATACCCCCTCAGCTGAGGCCGGTAGAGTCAACACGCTCAGCTCCCCATGTCGTTTCTGCATTGAGATCACAACTCCCGAGTTCTGGGAGGGAATGAAGCAGGACATCAGTTCCAGGAATCCTTGAACTCGATCTGTAACTCGGGTCAGTCTCCCCGCCGATGCCCCTGTCGTGGAGCCGTTTGGCGTGTTGTCCCGCCTTCGGGTCGAGTTCTACGAGGCCTCGGCATCCGGCCGCCTGCCCACAACAAGGCACCGCCCCCGGGGAGGTGTCCGGGGGCGGTGCGGGTTGCGTCGTTCAGACGCGGTTCAGGAGGCGGCGGCAGCGGAGGGCCGGGCGCCTGCCTGCTCGGCGGTGGCCGCCTCGGACACGGCGTCGCGCATCTCGGTGGCCACCCCCTTCTGCAGCACCGCCAGGACGACCAGGCCCATGAAGGCGAGGATGCCGGCGGCGATGCGGAACGCCAGCGCGTAACCGTCGGTCTGCGCGACCTGCGCGAGGGTGCCGTCCTCGATGTGGTGCTTGACGTAGCGGAAGGCGAAGGGGACCAGAGTGGCCAGGCCGAGCGCCGCGCCGATCTGCTGCATGGCGGTCTGGACGCCGGAGGCCAGGCCCGAGTCCGCGCCGGTGACGTCGTGCAGCGCGCCGTTGATCAGGGCCGGGTAGCCGAGGGCGTTGAAGAAGCCGAACACCATCAGGCCGGGCATGAACCCGCTGACGTAGGAGGCCGTGGGGTCGAGACCGGCAGCGACGATGAGCAGGGCCCCTGAGCAGCCGAAGACGGCGATGCTCATGACGCCCTTGACGCCGATGCGCGGCATCAGGACGGTGGCCAGACCCGCGCCGAAGATCATCGTGATGGTCAGCGGGATGTAGGACAGGCCCGTCTTCATCGGGGACCAGCCGTGCACCTGCTGGACGTACAGGGTGAGCAGGAAGGCGTAGACGTGGAACGACCCGATCATGGTCAGGCTGACGAAGTTGGTCGTCACGCGGGTGCGGTTGTTGAAGAACCGCAGGGGGATCATCGGGTCCGCAACGCGTGCCTCCCACGCGACCATGAGGAGCAGCAGGGCGATGCCGCCGAACAGCGGCAGCAGCACGCGCCCGGAGCCCCACGAGTGTTCGGCGGCCTGGAGCAGGCCGTAGACGATCGCGACGAGGCCGCCGGTGGCGGTGGCCGCACCGATCGCGTCGATCCGGCGCCGGCCGGGCATCCTGCTCTCGTCCATCACGCGCGGCACCATGATCAGCGCGATGACCGCGACGGGGATGTTGATGAAGAAGACCCAGCGCCAGCTGATCGTGTCGGTGAAGGTGCCGCCGAGCACGGAGCCGACCGCGCCGGACAGCGCCGACAGACCGCCCCACATGCCGAGCGCCTTCGCCCGCTCCTTGTTGTCCGGGAACAGGACGGGGATCAGGCCGAGCGCCGCCGGTCCGGCGAACGCCTCACCCAGGCCCTGGACGAAGCGGGCGCTGACCAGCATCCAGGAGTGGGTCGCGGAGCCGCAGACGGCCGACGCGATACCGAACACCAGCACACCGGTCATGAACATGCGCCGACGGCCGAAAATGTCGGCGAGACGCCCGCCCAGCAGCAGGAAGCCGCCAGCCACCAGCACGTAGGCGTTGACCACCCAGGCCAGGTTCTCGTACGAGAAGTGCAAGTTGGTCTGGATCTTGGGCAGCGCAACGTTCACCACGGTTATGTCCATGACGAGCATGAACTGCATTGCCGCGAGGACAGTCAGCGCCAGCCAACGCCGCGGGTCGCCACCGGCGACGCCGTCCGCCCCGTCTCGTGAATCCTTGGCCACGGTACTCATTGCCTTGGTAGTTCCTCCGGGTCATCAGCGGCCGATGAGGACCACCGGGCGGGCGTGCCCGCCCGGCGCGCCGGTCGCGCAGGGATACGCATGTCTGCAGTACGACGAAGCGGCTTCCCGGAATGTGACATGACCGCGGATGATCAGTTGCCGGCGAGGCGACGACGGAGGAACGGCGCCCGGCCGATCAGGTAGCGCTGGAACGTGGGGGCGAACCATGCAGAGAACCCCGCATGCGAGCAGGGACTTTGAGGGTTTCTCAACTCAGCTGCTGTGAGGGTGGATTCCCCTGCCGACTCCAGCCTGACCGAGGCGGCGGAGCCGAACCGCCGGCGGCGAGGGGGGCCTGTGCCGTCGGCATTTGGGCAGGGGAGGCGTGCAGATATAGTGACACAGGCGGCGCCTTGGCAGCAAGAGCACCCGAAAGTGCTGTAGCCCGCCTCACACCAGAAGCGGCAGCGCTCCGGCCTGTACGTTGCGCCCGTTCACCACCTCGAGGCTCACCGCGGCCGGCTAGGACTTGTCCGGCCGATCATGTGACTACGCCTTGCCCGGATCATTGATGTGAGCAAGGGGATGGGGCCCGTTGCGCGGCCACGAACCCACGCCCGCCATTCCCGGCAGCTGCACCAGGCACAGGCCGGTGTGGTCAACCCCGAAAGCTTCTCCTCAGCCCTGCGCCCAGGCTTCTTCCTCTGCGCGTGCCGTGTCGTAGTCCCGGCGGGCAGTGGTGACCTGGGGCAGGTGGGCGTCGGACCAGCTGGCGATGGCGTCGAAGACGGGGACGAGGGTGCGGCCCAGCTCGCTGATGGCGTACTCGACCCTCGGCGGGATCTCGGCGTGGTAGGTGCGGGTGATCAGGCCGTCCCGTTCCAGCTGGCGTAGGCGCTGGGTGAGCACTTTCGGCGTGATCGTGGGCAGGAGCCGCTGCAGTTCGTTGAAGCGCGAGCGTCCGTGGTGTTCGAGGGCCCACAGGATCGGGGTGGTCCAGCGGCTGAATACCAGCTCCACCACCGGGTTGATCGGGCACACCTGCTGCGCCGGCTCGGTCACGGCACCTTTCCTTCCGCTCTCGCCCGCGCTCCCCGTACTCAGCGGCGGGGTACTTTCCTAGAGGAAACCACTATCCCGAGGATACTAGCTTGGTGGTGTCAGCGAGCGAGCCGGCAGTCAGTTGGACCGCTCGGCGATCAGCTGGCGACCCGTCGTACCGACGGGCCGTCCGCGCCACCGAAAGAGGCACCACCGTGACGTTCCCCGCGCTGCCCGAGCGTGCGGGTGACCGGCCCGAGACCGGTCCCGAGGTCCCGCACCTGCAGCTCACCCAGCTCAGCCCGCCGCAGATCAAGGAGGCACTGCGGCAGTGGATGGCCACCGCGCTTCCCGGCACCGTCTCGGGCCGCAGCGAGATCTCCGTCCCCAGCACCTGGGCGGTGTTCCTCGGCGATGCCGCCCCTGCCCGCGGTGCCCGGCTGTTCCTGCCGCGCGGGGACGCGGAGTTCGTGCACCTGCACGCCGACGGCAGCCTGCACCTGGCCCTGGACCCGGCCGACCACGCCGCGTTCCTGGCCTCCGGATGGGGCGAGAAGCACCCGCTCTACAACCGTGGCGCCAATGTCGTCATGTTCTACGCCCCGCGAGACGAGACCGAACTGGAGGTGGCCAAGAAGGTCATCGCCGCTTCCTACCGGTACGCCACCGGCCACGCACCGACCGCCGGGCCCGCCGCGGCCTGACCGCTCTTCCCACCCCGCGCCGGGACGTCGGCGCAGGTGACCGGCACAGCCGACGTACCACCCCTGCCGAGGGCTACATCGAAGCAGCCGCCAGGCCCCGCACGGCATCGACGCAGTCACGTCACCCACACCGCACAAGCCCAGCCCGCGGCTCCGCCCTGCCCATTTCCCGTTCTCCACACCGACCAGCAAGGGCTCCTCCATGTCCTATCTGCTCCACATCGACTCCTCCTCGCTCGGCGCCGATTCGGTGTCGTCCCAGGTCGCGCGCTCCTTCCGGGACACCTGGGACGCGCCGTTCGTCCACCGGGACCTGGCCGCCTCGCCTGTACCCCACCTGGGCGCGGCAGGCATAGCGGCCTGGGGCACCGACCCCGCCCGGCACACCCCGGAACAAGCCGCGGCCGCCGCTGTCCAGGACGAACTCATCGAGGAGTTCCTCGACGCGAGCGCCTACCTGTTCACCGTGCCGATGTACAACCTCACGATGCCTTCGGCGTTCAAGGCATGGCTTGACCAGGTCATCGTCAAGGGCCGCACCTTCGGCCTCCCCGACGGTCCCGCGGCGTCCGGCCGTCCGGCCCTGGTGGTCTCGGCACGCGGCGGCGGATACGGCCCCGGCACCCCCAACCACGGCAAGGACTTCGTCGTGCCCGCGCTGGAGACGATCCTGCACGACATGCTCGGCCTCGAAGTCACCTCGCTCACACCCGAGTTGACCATGGCACCCGTCGTGCCGGCCCTGACCCATCTTGTCCCGCTCCACGAGGCGTCCCTGGCCGACGCGCACCAGCAGGCCCGCCGGCAGGCCGGGAAGTTCCGCGGCCAGATCGCCGCCTGACCCGTTCCGGGACCCGCCACCACGCCCGCCGCGCACACCATTCACCCCCCGAGGAGAAACCCCATGCCCAAGATCACCACGGGAAAGGTCCTGCTGACCCTCACCTCACTGGTCACCATGACCGGCGCCTACATCGCAGACTGGAACAAGACCCACATCTACAACCCCAACTGGCCGCCGCACGCCAAGTTCCACAACGCCCAGACCATGAGCATGGGCGCTGCACTCGGCCTGATCGGCCTGTACCTGCTGTGGGTGCACCGGGGCGCCTGGACGCGCTCCCTGGTCCAGGTCATCGTTGTCGCCGAGTCGCTGTACTGGATCACCCAGCTGTCGGCGATCTTCTACCCCGGAACTGCCCTCGTCGACGGCGACTGGGTTCCGCCCATCCAGCCGGTCCTCGCCACAACCATGCTGGCCCTCAACGCACTCGCGTACTTCCTCGAACGCCGACGTCTGGAGCACCAGATCGCTTAGGACTGGTCCGGGCGGTCATGTCTGAAGCCAGATCACCAGGGCTGCCGCGGTGGCGGTGCCGAGGTAGACATAGCCGCGCTTGTCATAGCGAGTCGCCACGGCCCGGGACTGCTTCAGCCTGTTGATCGCCCGCTCAACGGTGTCTCGTTTCCTGTACCGCTCCTCGTCGAAGCCAGGCGGCCGTCCACCGCGTGAACCCTTGCGCAGGCGGGCCGCCTGGCTGTCGGACTTCTCAGGGATGGTGTGCCGGATACCCCGGCGCCGCAGGTAGGTGCGGCATGGCCCGTTGCTGTACGCCTTGTCCGCGGTCAGACTGTCGGGCTTCGTGCGGGGCCTGCCCGGCCCGATGCGTGGGACGCGGATCTTCTCCAGCACCGCCGTGAACTGGGTGCAGTCCGCCCGTTGTCCGCCGGTTACGAGCAGGGACAGCGGGCGGCAGCGGCCATCGGCGGTCAGGTGAAGCTTGCTGGTGAACCCGCCGCGTGAGCGACCCAGGCCCTCACTCCCTGCGCCACCTCCACCAAACGGGCGAGCAGGCTCTGCCTCGGCGTCTCGCCCTGATGTTCCGTTCCACCTGCCCCCTTTGAAGCAGGTACCGGAGGCGGATCAGTACGGGCGCCGGCCGCGTGCTGGTGGGCGCGGACGATAGTGGAGTCCACCGAGATGTCCCAGTCGATCTCTCCCGCGGCGGCAGCCTCGGCCTGCACCTGTTGCAGCAGACTCTCCCAGGTGCCGTCTGCCGACCACAGCCGGTGGCGTTCATACACCGTCTTCCACGGCCCGAACCGCTCCGGCAGGTCCCGCCACTGCACCCCGGTCCGCACCCGGTGCAGAATCCCGTCGATCACCTGTCGGTGATTTCGCCACCGGCCACAACGTCCATTACTGACTGGCAGGAACGGCCGCAGCCGCTCCCAATGGGCATCCGTCAGATCACCCCGCCCCATGCCGACACCAACGACACAGACACAGGGCAGTCGCGTGATCGCCCGGACAAGTCCTAGCCGTCGAACTCGGTCAGCCCCGCCGGCGCCCCGTTGAGCCACGTCGTTGCCCGGCGGCGCGGGGCGCGGTGGCGGCGGTAGTAGGAGAGGGTGACGGCAGCAAGTAGCGGGCCCCAGAGGACCAACGGCTGGTAGAGCATGCCGACGAAGAGGTGCCCGGCGCGCGTCATGTCGGTGTGCGGGTATGTCCACCACCATGGGACATTGGCCCAGAGCAGGGTCAGCGCGATTGCCCCGAAGGCGGCGGGGATGACGGCGGCCATGGGACGGACTCTTCGCCCTCCGATCAGAGGTATCCAGCGCGGCACGATCTCACCCCACGGCCGTACCAGACCGATCGTCAGGAAGGCACTCAGCTCGCAGATCACGCTGAGTGTCAGCATCCACACCTTTGCCCCTGTCGTCTCGAAGCCGACGAAGCCCGCCTTGCTGTAACCCGCCGGGTATCCGAGCACCAGGGCGATGCGCCACAGGCTGCTCGGCAGGACCACCAGCGTGGTCAGATGCGCGGCCCAGATCGCCCAACGAGGTGCTGGCGCTGTGGGTGTGACAACAGTGGATGGGTTGGGCTGAATGCTCATGCAGGCCATCTTCACGCGCTCCGCAGCGCGTTCCATCGGCCTGCACGGCTGTCTCGGGTAGCCACGCGGCACGAGACTCGGGCGACGTGATCAACCGCGTGGGGGACCACCCGTCATCCTCTGAGGCGATGGGCTCGGCGACTACGTCCGTGCTTCCCCAACGCTCCGCTCCGGCGACTGGGTTCGTTGGCAAACAGGCTGGAATCACTGATTGAACAGGCGAAATGTGCGCTCCAGGTCGAATCTTCGCAGGTAGCAGGACCAGACGTAGCGGGGCGTGTCGTTCACGGTCACCACCGCTGGCTCCGGCCAGGTCTCCGCCTTCGTCAGGCGGAACTCCGGTCCGTGCTAGCGGGTCGTAGACACGCGGCGGCTTCGGCAGCCTGAGCACCCGGTCGGAGCGCAGGCGCCCGACCAACTCGACCGGAAGGCCGGACAGGGGCCAGGCCAGGCGCATCACGTCGTAGCCGGAGTCCATCACGACCAGGATGTCCCGGTCACTGCCGCGCCACTGGCCGGCGGCGATGAGGCGCTCGATCGCCTGCCGCAGCTGGGCTGCGGTGACGGCCGCGGCGTCGTCCTCGGGGCCGAGCCGGCGAGCGTCCAGCACGGCGGTCCATGCGGTGCGATCCGGGGCCGGCGCGGCGACGACCGAGTACGGCCAGCCGGGGATCATCGCGCGGCCGACCGGGAGCGGCCGTGCACGTGGCAGAACAACCGCTGCGGCGAAAACGCCGCGTCCCAGCGCAGCCACGGGGAGACGTCCACGATCACCACAAGCCGCCCGCCGAAGCGCGGCAGCGACACCGATACCAGCAGGTCACGCAGCCGCTCTACGTC
Organism: Streptomyces sp. NPDC002676; assembly: GCF_053592455.1. Lineage (NCBI taxonomy): Bacteria > Bacillati > Actinomycetota > Actinomycetes > Kitasatosporales > Streptomycetaceae > Streptomyces > Streptomyces sp. NPDC002676. The sequence goes on from NZ_JBSFVT010000028.1 coordinate 52,623, forward strand.
GAGACGGCCGTGATTGAGCGCGGCGTACAGGGAGCCGTAGCCACGGCGGTGTCCAGCGGTCAGCGACAGCTCCGCCGGTGTCTTCACGGGCCCCTCCGCGCAGCAATGCGTCCGAAAGATCGAAGAACGCATCCGCCCGAGCGGCTGGGATTCTCGGGAGTCCATCATCGCCGGACGGCGTTTGTCGAGTCCGCGCGCAGAAGCTCTGTAATCAGGCGGAACGAAACCCCGCGCTGACTCGGAAGCAATCGGATTGATCAGCAAGATGTTAGCCGTCCGGCTGCTGGCGCGAGGTTCTGGCACGCCCGTTGTCGATGCATCATTCGGTGGCAGTCACCCGGTCGCCCAGGGCCGATCAGGCGTAATGCCGTCTAGCCTCGCCGTGTTGGGCAGTCGTACAGCAGCTCCTCCCCAGTACGCTCTGGTTCGCTGAGTTCTCGAAATCTGCTGGTGAACTGTGTACTTCCTTCCCTGGAGGGGCTGGCGAAAATGCCCGCGATTCAAGTGCTGAAAGGCGCCTCCCTGTGCCTGGCAACCGGTATTTTTGGGTGCCTGAGTGGCACCTCCGGGATCACTCAAGAGCCGACGCGCTCGGACATTCCGTGCTACGCCGCTCCATGCTTGTTGCCTCAAACACCCCCAGCCTTGCGTAACACCGGCGTCCCCCCGTGGGGCGACCCCACCCTCCTGCCGGGCGCGGAAGGGAAGAAAGTGCTGGTGGTCGGAGATTCCTGGGGGATGGCTACGGCCTCCGGGATTGCCACGGCCTTTGCCGGAAAGGGGCAAGTCACGGATGCCGCGAGAGGCGGCTGCGGGATCCGCGTTCGGCATTCCGCAAGTTGTCCGAACTGGAAGACCGAGTGGCCCAAACTGATGAACAAGGTGCGTCCGGACGCGGTTCTAATGAGCGTCCAGATGGACGCGCTGCCGCAGCCGGTCGACCCGGGCGGGAAGTCGGTGACGATTCTCGACGACAAAGCGAGAAAGCAGTTCGTCACCAGTCTCGACAAGGCCATCCGGATCCTCTCCCAAAGGCGGACCCCGGTGTACCTGCTCGGATGGCCTGGCACGCATTACCCGGGCTCGGTGACGGTCGCATACTCCGGGATTCTTCTGGAATTCAGCAAGAAGTATCCCAGGGTACATCACCTGGATACCCACCACCAGCTCTGCAACGATTTGAATCAATGCCCGAAAGAGATCTCCGGGATTCCCGTCTACGGCCCCAGTCACCTCAGTAAGCAATCTGAACTGCGCCTTGGGAATTGGATTCTCAATTCCATGTTCCATGCAGGCGCATTGCATGGAAAATAATCGAGAAGAAAGGAGTCTGTGGAAATGAATGGCGTGAAGGTCATGCGGGCGGCAGGCCCGGGGCTATTGGCGGCCACTCTGCTGGCGCTGCTGCCTGCGCCCGCGCACGCGGCTGACGGGGACTTCTCCTGGAGCACCTCCGGAGTGGGTGCGCTGGACGGAGTGCTGTCCTCTCCGAAGTCGGGCCGCTGTTACTCCCTGGTGGGGAACAGCCCTCCATTCTACGCATCGAACAACACGGACCGGACGGTTCGTTCGTACCCGTCCAGCGGTTGTCGGGGCAAAGTCCAGAGCACCATCGGTCCCGGCGAGTTTGGGCACGTCTTCAAGTACGTGAAGTTCGATTAGCCCGGGGGATTCGGACCCACATCGGTCACCCGCCAGCCGGTCTTCTTGGGCTGGCGGGGAGGTCGGCGATCTAGCCGAGGGTGGGGAACAGAGCCAAAGCCAAGCGGGACCCCTGATGGCAGTGTTGATCTTCTGCCTGTCACGGGTCCCGTTTCGTTTGTGCCCTTCTTGTGGCCTTGGCTCAAGATGTATGGCGCCAAAGCCCCCGCACTACTGAAACTTCACGTACTTGTAGACGTGCCCCACGCCACCAGGCTCGATGGTGCTCCGGACTGCGCCTCCACACCCGCTGGACTGATACGAACGCACCGTCCAGCCGGTGTAGTTCGACGCGTAGAACGGAGGGTTGTCCCCCCTTAGGGAGTAACAGCGACCCGACACCGGGGAAGACAGCACTCCGTCCTGCGCACCCAGTCCGGAGGTGCTCCAGTAGAAGTCCCCGTCAGCCGCATGCGCGGGCGCCGGCAGCAGCGCCAGCAGAGCGGCCGCAAGTAGTCCCGGGCCTGCCGCTCGCACGACCTTCACGTCAATCATTTCCCACTCCAGCCTCTTCGGGTATTTTCCATGCGTGCCATCTGCCGGTGAAACATCGAATTGAGAATCCAATTCCCAAGGCGTGCTTTGGTTTCCTTGCTGCAGTGCACGTTGGTGCCGTAGACGGGCACCCCGGAAATCTTCCTCGGGCATTGATTCAAATCATTGCAGAGCTGGTGGTAGATATCCAGGTAATGCACCCCGGGATACTTCTTGCTAAATTCTAGAAGAATCCCGGACAGCAAGACCGCAATCGAGCCCGGGGTATGCGCAAAGGTAGACCCGAAGACGTAGACCGGGGTGCGCCTCTGGGAGAGGATCCGGATGGCCCGGTCAAGATTGACGACAAACCTCCTCCGCGCCTCGTCGTCGCGAATCGTCACCTGCTTCCCACCCGGGTCGATCTGCTGCTCGGCCGCATCCCACTGGACGCTCAGCAGAACCGCGTCCGGACGCACCTTGTTCATCAGGGCAGGCCATTCGACCTCCCAGTTCGGACAATGTCGGTTCGGCATCGGATTGATCGGCTTACGGATCCCGCAGGCGAGTGCCGAGGCATCCTTGACTCGCCCCTTTCCGGCAAAGGCTGTGGCAATCCCGGAAGCCGCATCCCGCGCCCAGGAGTCTCCGACAACCAGCACCTTTTTCCCTTCCGCACCCGGCAGGAGGGCTGGATCCCCCCACGGGGGTAGGCCGGTATTGCGCAGGGATGGAGATCTTTCAGGGAACGAGCACGGAGCGGCATAGCAAGGAATATCCGGGCGTGCCGGTTTGAGTTCTTGAATAACCCCGGAGGCCCCACTCGGCCACCCCGAAATGCTGCCCGCCAGGAGCAGGGAAACGCCTTTCAGTGCTTGACCTACAGGCATTATCGCCAATCCCTCCGGGCGAAGACAGTATGCAGCTCATCAGCAGGTTCCGAGAACTCGGAGTACGACCCCAGAGCGTACTGGGGGGCAGCTGGACAACTGTCCGACACGACTCGGCTGTACGGCATTTCACCGAATCGGGCCAAGCCGACCGGAAGACTGCCTCCGGATGATGCACCAACGGGCGCGCCAGAACTTGGCAGTAGCGGCCGGAGGGCTAACCTCCTCATGATCAATCCGATTGCTTCCGAGTCAGCGCGGGGTGTCGTTCCGCCTGATTACAGAGCTTCTGCGCGCGGAATCCACAAACGCCGTCCGACGATGACTGACTCCCGAGAATCCAGGTGGGTAATCATGATGCGAGGAAGAATTCGCCAACTCGGCGTCGCCGGAGTGGTCACCGTGCTGGCGTGCGGTTGCGCTCCGCAGCATGCGGAGAAGAACGCGACGACACATGCCGAAGCAGTCCCGGGCAGTGCCGGTGAACCACATTACGGGGCAGCAGTTCCCCCGCTCGGTTCCCCTTCTCTCTCCCCCGCGGTGACCGGGAAGACCGTGTTGGTGGTAGGGGACTCCTGGTCCGCCAGCATCGGCCGCGGTATGAGCGAAGTCGCGGCCTCTCACAACACCGTCGTGAACGCGGGACTCGGCGGCTGCGGAATCCTGCTCCCCGTGGGCGAGGAGACCCCGGAGGCATGTCGCAAGTGGCCCACCCAGTGGCCCTCCTATCTGGAGAAGTACAAGCCCGATGCCACCTTGTTGACAGTCGGTTTCTGGGATGTCACCCCGCAGCGGCTGGCAGGCGACGAAAAGCCCCGCGATCTCGCCTCGCCGACGCACGAGCAGGCCTTCCGGGACCGGCTGAACCAGGCCGTCTCTCTCCTGACCCGCCGGAACACCCCGTTGTACCTGATGACTTCGCAGCAGGTCGGCAATCCGAAGTACCGCTCCTCCGCCCTGGTGATGAACCGGGTCCTTCGGGAAGCCTCAGCGAAACATCCCGGCGTGCGACTGCTGGATCTGCGCGGCCAACTGTGCAATGACGACGGGTGTCCCAAACTCCTCGCAGGAACACAGGTCTACGACCCCACTGACCACCCCACCAAACCCGCCCGCGCACGGCTAGCCAACTGGGCTCTGAACGCAATGTTCACCAAGGACGGTGCCTGAGGTGTCGCTGACCCTCGAACAACGTCCGGCCACAGCTGCAGGGGAGACTTTCCGCGGGAGAATCGATTCGATCGACGGCCTACGGGCCCTCGCCGTTGCCGCAGTCATGGCTTTCCACTACGGGACCGGGCTGGACGGCGGATTCCTCGGCGTCGATCTGTTCTTCGTCATCTCGGGGTTCGTCATCACCCGGCTGCTTCTGGCGGAGCGAGTCCGAGCAGCTCCACGCCCGTCGCTGTGGAGCTTCTGGTTCCGGCGGGTCAAACGACTTCTCCCCGCAGTCCTGCTGGTGGTCGGAGCCGTCCAGACGTGGATGCTCCTGCAGGATCCTCCGGGACTGCGTCCCACCGTGAACGCCCAGACACTGGCCGCCCTCACGTACACATCCAACTGGTACGCGGTCCTTGGACACGTCGACTACTGGGACGTGTCCAAGGAGCAGGCCCCACTGAACCACCTGTGGTCCCTGGCCGTCGAGGAGCAGTTCTACCTCCTGTGGCCCCTCCTTCTGATCGGGCTCACCACCTGGGGGGCCGGGCGGATCCGCCATCCCCACCGGCTTCTCCTCGCGGCTGCGGCGGTCTGCTACCTGCTGGCGCACCTTCTCTACCTCCCCGGCGCCCCGGATCGCGCCTATCTGGGCACCGACACCCGGGCCGGGGCGCTCCTGCTCGGAGCCGTCATCGCGTTCCGCCCGGGTCTGTTCTCCCGGTTCTCCCGGTTCTCCTGGCCGGCGGTAGCGGTCCTCGGCTGGCTGTGGTGCACCGCGGACATCGACTCGGCCGCCCTCTACGCCTGGCAGCTGCCTCTGGCAGGGATCGCGGCGGCGGCGTCGATCGATGCCATCGCGCACGCGGAGCGGTTCCGCAGGGCACTGTCGTCCCGCCCGCTCCTATGGCTCGGGCACCGCAGTTACGGGCTCTACCTATGGCACTGGCCCGTATGGGTCTACCTCGGTGTCAGCCACCCCGAATGGAGCCAGGCAACGAAGGTGCCCGTAGCCGTCTGCGCGGCCGTCCTGCTCTCCGCGGCCGGCTACCGACTGATCGAGCGTCCCGTCAGAACCTCGTCGTGGCGCCCTCGTGCGCTTCTTCCTGTTCTGGCTGTCTGCAGTGTCACGTTGGCCCTGGTTACCACGACCCCCGTCGCGGATCCGGTGGACGCCCACAACGGCCCGATTGTCACTGGACCGAACGCTCCGGGCGGGACGGACAACTAGCCCGCATGTCGGCGACGGAGAGCTACTTGTCGGGTGGCGGCCCTCCAAAGGACGGCCAGGCGAGAAGACCGCGCTCCGGCGGATATCCGGGCGGACCAGAGCATGCCCCGGGCTTCGGGAGCCGTGCCCAGGGCATGCTCTGGTGCCGGACGGCGCCGGTGGTGCCGGCCGGCCGAACCGTTGTGGTTATCCGAACTGGCCGGGCTGGTAGTCGCCGCCGGCCATCCGGTTGATGACGCCCATGCGGTTGGAGGCGTTGATGAGGGCGATGAGGATCAGCAGGGCGGCGAGCTGGTCCTCGTCGTAGTGCTTGGCGGCGTTCGCCCAGGCATCGTCCGTGATGCCACCCGCGCCGTCAGCGATGCGGGTGCCCTGTTCCGTCAGTTCCAGGGCGGCGCGCTCGGCCTCGGTGAAGACCTTGGACTCCCGCCAGGCCGCGACCAGGTTGAGGCGCACCGAGGTCTCCCCGGCGTGCGCGAGGTCCTTGCTGTGGATGTCGGTGCAGTAGCCGCAGCCGTTGATCTGGCTGGCGCGGAGCATCACCAGGTCCTGGGTGGTCTTCGGGAGCGCCGACTCGGTGATGATCACCCTGCTCGTCGAGGCGAAGTTCTTCAGGGCCTTGGCTGCGACCGGGCTGCCGGCGAGGTTCAAACGGGGTTCCATGATGCGTCCCTTGTCGTTGTTTATCGATCACATTCATGACGAGAGGACGCGGCGAGATGTGACGGCGACGCGCGCCACTCTGCCAACCGTGGCGCTGACCTCGGCGAACTGCCCACAGCGCTGCCCGGGAGCACAGCAACCACCCCGCCACACCCTGGCCACCGGGGTGTCAGCGGGGTTCTTCTGCCGGTTGGTGGTGTGTGGTGGTGAGGAATCGGGCGATGCTTTCGCCAGGGCCGATGTGCCGAAGAGGCGAGGGCCGCGGCCCAGGCTCAGCTGGCTGAGGCGTGGGCCGGGGAAAGCATGCTGGCGGGGCATGGCTCGGCGGCCGGCTCCGGATGGTCCGAGGGCGCCGACTCAGGTCGGGCGTCCGCGGAGTCCAGGCGGAGCATGGCCGTCTCGTCCGGGGTACCGGGGGCTGCCTGGTAGACCACCATCCGCTGGCCGCCCGTCCGAGCCAGTTGCATGACCTCGTAGGTCAGGGTCATCGGTCCGACCTTCGGATGGCGGAAGGACTTCTGCCCGCCACCGCGTTCGCAGACGTCGTACCGCTCCCAGAGCCGCCCGAACTCCGGTGACTTCAGCACCAGTTCACCGACGAGCGCGGTCAGCTCGGGGTCGTCCGGATCCGCTCCGGCGACCGCCCGCAGATGCGCCACCGAGAGCGCGACCGTCTCCTCCCACGGCTCGTAGAGCGTCCGGCCGACCGGGTGGAGGAAGAGATAGCGGGTCAGGTTGCGCTGGTCCTGCGGCCAGTCCCAGAGTCCGGGCAGCAGTCGCCGGCCGGGCGGGTTCGCGGCCAGTATGCGGTTGTAGCGGCTCACCACGTAGGCGGGGAGCGGACGCACCGACTCCAGCATCCGCAGCACCGAGTCGCGGACGGTGTGATCGGAGGAGGCGGGCAGTTCACCGATCCGGCCTGAGGCCAACTCCACGAGCTCGTGCAGGCGTTCGTAAGCGTCGCCGCGCAGTCGCAGGGCGCGGCCGAGGGCGTCCACGACGGCGGGGGAGGGGTTGGTCTCCCGGCCGCGCTCCAGGCGGATGTAGTAGTCGACGCTCACTCCGGCCAGCGCGGCCAGCTCCTCCCGGCGCAGTCCGGGAGTACGGCGCAGTCCCGCGCCGACCGGGAGGCCGACGTCCTCCGGGCGGACCTGCGCCCTGCGAGCCTTCAGATATCTGCCGAGCTCGGTGCCCCGTGCGTCTGCTGCTGCCATTCGGCCCATTGTGGCAGGCGGACCGGGAATGTGGGGGGCCCTGTCAGGTCCTGGAACGCCGCACCCCGGGAACAGCCCGGTCTGCCAGGAGGCCGCGTGGGCGCGGAGAGTTGTTCCCGCAGCGGGCGGCCCGGCCGCCGGGGCCCAGGGAGTGCGAGGCACAGGACCGCGGCCCCGGCAGGCTGGAGCCGCCCGCCGGCGCCCTCCGATTCACAGACAAATCCACTTGTTCGCATAGGAGTTCATCATGCGGTCCACCCCTGTCCTTCCCACGTCCGCGTCCACCGCGATCGCCCACGGGCACGGTCAGCAGTCGTCGGCGCCCACGCTCCGGCGACGACAGCCGCACCGGTCCCGACCAACCGCGCCGCCCGCCGACGCCCCCACCGTGCCGCGGCGCGGTGGCGTCGCGCTGGTCGCCTCGCTGCTCGGCTTCACGGTGATCACGATCGACGTCTCGGCCGTGAACATCGCCCTGCCCGCGATAGGGAAGTCCCTCAGCGGCGGGATGACCGGACTGCAGTGGGTGGTGGACGCGTACACCCTGATGTTCGCGGCCCTGATGATCTCCGCCGGCGCCCTCGCCGACCGTGCGGGCGCCCGCCGCGCCTACGCCTGGGGCGTGGCCCTGTTCACCCTCGCCTCCCTCGGCTGCGCACTCGCGCCCGGCATCGGCGTGCTGGTCGGCGCGCGCGTGGCGCAGGGCAGCGCCGCCGCGGTCGTGATGCCGGCCTCGTTGGCGCTGATCCGGCAGGCCTACGAGGACGCCCGGGCGCGTGCCCGCGCCATCGCGCTGTGGACGGTCGGTGGTTCGGTGGCGATGGCCGCGGGTCCGGTGCTGGGCGGGCTGCTCACCGACTCGGCCGGCTGGCGGGCGGTCTTCCTGCTCAACCTCCCGGTGGGTGCGGTGATCCTGGGCCTGCTGGTCCGGGTGCCGCGCTCCGCGCGCCGACCCGCCGCGGTGGACGGCGGCGGCCAGCTCACCGCCGTACTGGCCCTGGCCGGGCTGGCCTTCGCGGTGATCGAGGGCGGCCACCTGGGCTGGACCAGCGGCCCCGTGCTGGCCGCCGCCGTGCTCGCCGTCGCCTCCGGGTGCGCCTTCCGTGTGGTGGAGGCCCGGCACCGCCAGCCCATGGTCCCGCTGGGCATGCTGATGGACCGCCAGGTGGCCGTCCCGCTGGCGGTCGGTTTCGCCGTCAACGCGGCCTTCTACGGCGGGATCTTCCTCCTCGGGCTCTACTACCAGCAGCTGCGCGGAATGTCGGGGATCGCGGCCGGGCTGATGTTCGTCCCCATGTCGGCGGTGGTGACGGCGACCAACCTGGTCTCGCCGCGACTGGCGGAGCGGATCGGGCGGCGGCCGGTGATCGTCGCCGGCCAGCTGGTCTTCACCGGAGCGATGCTGGCCATGCTGCCGATGGCCGCGCACACCCCGGTGTGGCTGGTGCTGGTCCTGCTGCTGCCGCTGAGCGTCGGCGGGGCGCTCGTGGTGCCCGCGCTGACCGCGCTGCTGATGGACGCCGTCCCGGGAGAGCGCGCGGGGACAGCCTCGGGGCTGCTCAACTCGTTCCGCCAGACAGGCGGTGCGCTTGCTGTGGCCCTCTTCGGCAGCCTGCTCTCCGGCCCCGGCGGGGACTTCTCCCTTCCGGGCATGCGCATCGGCCTCCTCACCGTCGCCACCCTCCTCCTCGCCACCGCCGCCCTGTCCCGCTTCCTCCTGCCCCGTGGCTGACGCCCTCACTCGGCTCCACTCGGCCCTCATCGCAGCGCGCCTGGCCGAGCCGTACCCGGAACTGCTGGCAGCCAGCTCCCACTTGCTGGCGATCGGCCACCGCCCGGCCTGAGCCACAGGTTGGCACGGCGCTGTGAGTCACTCGGCTGGGTTTGCTGCGGCTGTCATAGCGATGTCCACTCGTGCCTCATGGAACGGGTTGTGCCATCGGGCGGTTCGTTCGCATGGGGTCGACTGCTCTGCGTTGCACGTGGGGCAGGGCTGGGCTGTGATCTCTGCGGTGCGGTCGGCTTTGGCGAGCCACATCTCGCGGCGCGCTGCGAGCATTTTGTGTGCGGCGGTGTGCCGTTGTTCGGCGAGGTAGCGGCGGGTGGCCTGCTCTGTGTGGTCTTCGAGCGGGTCGCCTAGCAGTTCGCGCGGGTCGCAGTCGAGGGGCGGTTCGGGGACGGTTGGCGTGTAAAAGTTGGCTGCCTCGATGACGAAGGCCTTGGGGCCGTCGACGCCAGCGAGCTTGCGCCGCGCCTGGTGGAGGCTGCGCACTGTGTCTCCCTTGGGGGATTGGCACAGGCGGCCGGCCGGTGCAGTGCAGTGCGGGCACCGCACTGAGAGGATCATGATGATGTTCCGGCGCCGCCGTTCAGTCTCGTGGCGGCGTTCTTCTTCAGCCCGTTCCCGGCGTTCCTGAGCAGCCTGTTCCTCCGCTTGTCGGCGTTTCAAGGCCTCCGGGCTGGGGTGGGCACGGCACGGCTCACGGGAGGTGTCCCACCTGCACGGTTCACCGTCCTTACGGGGCTGGCCGCACAGGTTCGGGTTGGTCAGGTCCAAAGCGCGGCCAAGGCGCCAGGAGCCGTGGATGGGCGCCGCGCAGCGGGTGCAACATGCAGTGTCTGGTTCCACCGGCACGACTTCGTAGCGGTAACCGTTCACGATGACCACCGGCCGGGAGCAGCTGCATGTCCCGTCCTCGCTCGCGTTCTCAGTCCTCACGTACTACTAACGGTCCAGGCGCACAAAAACGGCGTCGCTTCTGAACTCAGCTCACCCGATTGGGGGACCAGGCCGCCGGTGCTGCGGCGGGTGCGCCGTTCTTGTTGGGTGTGCTGCGAGGGGGTAGAGGGTCTGGCTGTGAAACGTTTGTTCAGGCGGTTGGTCGGTTTCGTAGGGGTACGACGACCTTGCGTCCGGTGGCTTTGTCGCCGAGGCGGAAGAACTTCACTTGGCCTTCGTTGTGTGTGTGTTCCAGCCATCCGTCTTCTACGAGTTCCCTGCGGGCTCGTGAGAAGTGCGGCGCTGGAACTCCTATGCGCTCGGCTAGTTCAGCCGCCGTGCGCTCGACGGCGTTGTCCAGGCCCCCGAGGATTGCGTATGTCATCAGTACGTTCTGCTTCAGGTGGGTCAGTGTCCTCGTCCGTTCCTGCAGGGCGGCGAGGTCTGGGTACGGGCTTTGACGTGGCATGGGGTCGGCCCTTCGGTGCTGAGCCGGAGCGTCCCGGCAGAGTCGGCAGGTGGAAGGCGGCGGCCTGTTCGGACTGTTCCCGCCCGGAGAGGGCGGAGATGATGTGCGGGCTTGCCCGGTACTTGATCGTCCGGCCGATTACTTCGGCCACGAGGAGCATCTTGTGCTCGGCGAGCTTCTTCGCGATCCTCCTGGTGGCCTGCGGGGTCAGTCCGAGGAATTCGGCGGTGTCCTTCGCGGTCGCGCCGCCCTCCTCGTAGGTCATGATCCCGCAATAGAAGAAGACGCGTAAGTCGTCGCCGGTGATCCCGGAGTCCTTGGCCAGCATGGCCTTGACGCGGCTGAAGCTGAACTGCCCGTGTCGGCCGCCGAAGGCGTAAGGCCGGCGGGAGTCGTCTTCCTCTGGCTCCCACAGCTCATGGACCTCACCGGTCGCGGTGTTCACCAGTTCCCGGCTGTGCCCGCTCCGCCCCTGCTTCGGCACGTACGTCCCCCGACATGGCTTGCGTGGCTGTTCTCTGACGGCCTTTAGATTACCCGCTGCGACATGTCGTGTGTGGTAATCGAAAGAATCAGAGGGTTCCCTCGATTACCACACACGACATGAACGTGAGCGACATGTATCGGCATCCTAGGATGCCGATATGAGCATCCTGAGATGCCTATCTTGCGCGCTTTTTCGCAGGTCAAGGGCTCGCGGAGGCTGCGCGCTCTATATGCGACCAACGAACGCGTCAGCGTGCGGCCCCCACGGGCGGATCTGACCTATCTCACGCATGGCTTCCATGTCACATCCCGGTGTGGGTGTCGAGGCATGGGGGGGCTGACGTCTCTTCAAGTTCGTTGGGGGCCTGCACTAGCGCCGGTTCCTCTCACTGGTGTGGGTTATGGCGTAGGAGGGTCGTGGGCTCGTGTGGTTGGGCGACGGCCGGTTGTAAGGGTCTGCTTGTTGTGCGCAGGACCCCTTGGCGCACTCGCAGTTGTGGGCTGGGCATGCAGTTCGGGGTGCGCGGTCCGTTGGATGTCGTGTCGGCGGGGTGGGGGGTATCGGGCCGGTGCGTGGTGGCGGGGTCCGGCAGGGGTTCGAATGATCCAGTTCTGATCCGCTTGGAATTTTGAAGCATTTCTGAGGTTGATTCATGCGGCCTTTTTGCGGGGCAGTTTGAGTCGGCCTCTTCCCATTTTGGTTGCCCGGCCGGAGCGCAGCGGAGGCCGACTCCCTGCGGGGATGCGGGTTGCGGAGTCTGGGTGCGCGTCTGCTGCGCAGCCGCTTGCGGGGGAGCCCTCCTTGTAGGTGCCCCCGCCCGCTGTGCGGGCGGAGTGGTTGTGGAGCCGCTGTGCGGCTCCGGGGCTCTCCCGCGGAGCGGGGTGAGCCCAACTCGCCTGCGAAGCAGGCGAGTTCACTGCCGGTGATGCGCATGGGTAGTGTCTTCCCGCGAAGCGGGAAGTGGCCTCCGCTTCGCGGAGGCCTTGCTTTGGCTCGCTGCGTAGCAGCGAGGGACCCGCGGAGCGGGTCAGGTGGAGCGCCAACAGGGGGGGGTGGAGTGG
>NZ_JBSFVT010000029.1:0-64146 GCF_053592455.1 Streptomyces sp. NPDC002676
GCCGTCCACACACAACTCCGCCTTGCCCGGCCGCTGACCGAGGACCTCCGCCGCCCCTGGGAGCGGCCCGCCGAGCCCCGCCGCCTCACCCCCGCTCGAGTACGGCGGGGGTTTCGCAACATCCGGCCGACTACCGCTCGCCCAGCGGCGGCACCGAAACCGTCCAAGCCGGGCCCAGGACGGCCTCCCGGCTCGAAGAACAAGCAGAGGGCCACACGTCACGACGTCGGAAAGACGGTCAAACGCTCCGAGTCAATCAAGGAACACCAAGCCCGACGAGGATAAATGCCAAGCTGAGAAGCCGTTGCCATACCGATCATGGAGTCTGTCGATCGAAGGGGAGTCTCGATCGGGTGATCGCGGGCCCTGCCCGGCATGAGAGCAGGACCTGGCGGTATACGGGGAAAATCCAGGGGAGCGGACGGCCGCGCGCTGCTACGGTCGGGCGCCATGAGCTGGCTTCCCGATGACTTCGTCCACCCCGTCCTGGTACCGCTGCCGGGCGGTGGCCATCACCTGCGGCCGATCCGGGAGGCGGACACCCCGCTCGACTATCCGGCTGTGATGGGTTCGCGCGAGCGGCTGTGGACCATCTTCGGCCTGGCCTGGGGCTGGCCCGCGGCCACCATGACCTACGAGGCCGACCAGGCCGACCTGTTGCGGCACGAGAAGGAGATCGCCGCACACCAGTCCTTCAACTACGCGCTGTTCGACGCGGCGGAGACAGCTCTGCTCGGCTGTGTCTACATCGACCCACCGGAAAGGGCCGGCGCGGACGGCGAGATCTCCTGGTGGGTGGTGGACGAGCTGGTGGGCAGCAAGGTCGAGCAGGCCCTCGACGCGCTGGTGCCGCAGTGGATCGCCGCCGACTGGCCGTTCGAGCAGCCGCGCTTCCTCGGCCGCGAGATCTCCTGGTCGGACTGGCTCGCCCTGCCGGAGCATCCCGACACGTAAGTGGTTGTTGCCCGTACCGATCTCGAAGGCTGTCGATCGAACGGGAGTCTCGATCGGGTGACTGCGGCGGTTTCCGCGCGTGAAAGCAGGGCCTCCAGGTAGCTCGGGGGTGCGATCCCATTCCGAGTGGTTCCTGGAGGCTCTGTTGTCTTTGTTGTACGTGCCCGAGCATGTTGACCTCAACTCGCCCGCCGTGTCGTGCGATTGCCTCGCGCACGTGTACGGCAACGCGGCCGACCGTCCGGACCGGGTGCGCCGGTATCCGTCGGACATGACGGACGCGGAGTGGGCGGCCGTCCGGCCGTTGCTGCCGGTGCCGGCCTGGTTCCAGGGGCGGGGTGGACGGCCCGAGGGCTACTGCCACCGGCAGCTGTTGGACGCGATCCGCTACCTGGTCGCGGGCGGGATCTCGTGGCGGGCGATGCCCGCGGACTTCCCCGCCTGGGGCCGGGTCTATGCCTTCTTCCGCCGCTGGCGCGAGCACGGGCTGATCGCCGAGTTCCACGACCGGCTGCGCGGGACGGTCCGTGAGCGCGAGGGCCGCGAGGTCGAGCCCACTGCGGGGATCATCGACGCGCAGTCGGTGCGGGCCGCCGCGACGGTGCCGGCCGCCTCACGCGGCTACGACGGCAGGAAGAAGGTGCCGGGCCGCACGCGGCACATCGTGACCGACACCCTCGGCCTGCTCCTGGCCGTCGCGGTCACGGCTGCGAGCATGGGCGACCGGGACGCCGCGGCGGGCCTGCTGATGCGGCTGCGCCGTCTGCACCGCGACATCACCCTCGTGTGGGCCGACGGCGGCTACACCGGCTCCCTCGTCGGCTGGTGCCGGGACCAACTTGCCCTGACCTTGGATGTCGTCAAGCGCACCGACGACATGGCAGGGTTCGTGGTGCTGCCGAGGCGGTGGGTGGCAGAGCGCACGTTCGCGTGGTTGATGAACTCCCGCCGTCTGGCCCGGGACTACGAGACCCTGCTCGCCACCAGCGAGGCGATGATCCGGTGGTCGATGGTCACGCGGATGAGCCGGCGTCTGGGACGGCCACGGTCCGCCGGACGGCACTGAACGCCCCCGACGCCTCCAGGAGGAGCCACCCACGCTCCGCCAGGCGCCGGGCTTTCGACTGCAGCCCCTCGACCTTCGCTGGCGTCGCGTCAAGGCCCAGCTCCACCGCGATCTCCTTGGCCCGAAGCGGTCCGTGACCCGTGGATCGCTGCTGTTCCAGCACGCCCAGAATGCGCTGATAGCCCGGCGCCAGAACCGTCACCGGCAGCCCTTCCCGCCAGGGCGGCACCGTCGAGCCCGGCACCGGCGCGAGCGGCAGCACCGCTTTCTCCTCGGCCTCGGTCCCGGCGGTGGTCTCGGCAGCCGAGGCTGCCAGGGCCTCGACTAGCTCTTCCCGCGCGATCACCCGCCGGTCCAGCTCGACCTCGGCGGCCTCCAACACCTCAGCCAACCGGGCGACTTCCTCCCGTAGCCCTTCCACCCGCACACGGGCCGCTGTCTCCCGCTCCTCCAACATTCCCAGCACCGACGCCATCGCGCACCCCTCGCTCACGGAGCGGAAACAAGACGCGCTTCCAGGCTGGCTGCACCAGCTCGATGCAGCTCTATCGCGAGTTGCTCGCCCTCGGCTACACCGGCGGATACCACGTCGGAAACCGCTGCTACGTGATGGCCATCCGGGAGGGCATCGCGGTCCCTGCCCGCACTGCTGCCAGACTCCGATCCCCGACGGTCGGCCTGCTTCGGCTGTCGGCTCGGAAGCCTCGGGCCCTCCCGCATGCAGGGACACTCCGGCCCCATCCTGCACGGAAGTTGAGCCGGTCTCCTGGAGGCCAGGATCCATGAGGCGATGTCGTGAGGGCGCGGAGTCGCCGAGCTCCGGCCGCCTGGACCAGTGACGCCCATTCGCCCTCGTTCAGATGAAGGTCGGCCAGCAGATGTCGCACCCATGCCGCGTCGGCAACGAATGCCGCTCGGCAGAGGGCCCGTTCAAGGTGGTCCTTGCCAGAGGATGGTATGTAGCTCTTTGTCTGGTTCGCCGTTGTGTGTGGATGAGGTGCAGTGCTCAGTTGCTTGGGGTTAGCCGATATCGGGTGCCGAGCGACGGAATTCAGTGGGCGCGGATCGGCTCGGACGACGGCTGCCACTCCCGCCTGATCAGCCCATAGACCCACGAGTCAGAGACCTCGCCGTTGACGACGCAGTCTTCCCGCAACGTCCCTTCCCGCACGAAGCCGAGCTTCTCGAGTACGCGGGCAGAAGCCTCGTTGCGCGTATCGGTCTCAGCTTGGACGCGATTTAGGTTCAGCGTGTCGAATGCCCACCGCAGCAGAGCGCGCGCGGCCTCGGTCGCGTAGCCGTGGCCCCACGCTGCATCGTCGAAGCAGTAGCCAAGCGACGCGCTGCGGTAGTCCGGATTCCACCTGTTCAGGCTGCACCAGCCGATGAACGCGCCGTCGGAGACACGATCTACGGCCAGCCGCGCCCCGGTGCCCTCCTGTGCCATCTGCCGGCAAGCCGTGATGAACTTCTCGGCGCGCACGCGTTCGCTCCACGGTGGGGCGTCCCAGTAGCGCAGCACGTAGGCGTTGCTGTGCAGTGCGAAGAGGTCGTTCGCATCCGCGTCTTCGAAGGCGCGCAGTCGAAGGCGAGCGGTGTGCAACGAGGGGGTGGGTAGCGACCTCCTCATGTTCCCTCCCCTGATCGGTGGCCGATCAATCAGACATCCGATGCGGGTCACTCGCAACGGGTTTTCTCGGCGGGCTGGCAGAACGGCATGTCCGCTCATCGGCGCGACCGAGCGTCCCCCAGAGGGCCGCACCTGAGGTGATGCCCGGGGCCTTTCGGCTGGGCTGGGCAGGCTGGTTGCGGCCGGCCGGAGGGAGTTACGGCCGTGGCAGGGTGAACAGCCCCTGCTCGGTCTCGGCCAGGATCCCCCGCTCGGTGAGCCGCTTGAGCTTCAGACGGACGTTGTTGATGTTGCTGGGAGCGATCTCCAAGGCCATCGCCTCACACACCGCCCGCGCCCGCGGCGGGGCATCGGCCGCGGCGAATACTGCCATGATCTGCTGGTAGGCCGGATGGTCCGGCAGCTTCGCGGCCGGCGGCACGGGCAGTGGCGGTTCGGGCAGCTCCAGCAGCGTCTTGCGAGTGATCCGGATCCCCGCTCCCGCTCCTCCAGCCGCGCCAGCAGCGCCCCAGCGTCAGCTCCCCGCCGGTCATGCTCCGCGCCAGGAGGGCGTGGAGGTGCCGGTCAGCATCTTCGACATCCGGTCGCTTATCGCCCCGTACATCCGGCACTCGGCAGAGGCGGGCCGGTGCTCGCAGTCACGCACCAGCCTGCGGTGCAGCATCAAGATCCCGTTCGTCTGCTCCACAATCCACCGCTTGTGCTGGGGCACGAACCCCGTCTCGGCCCGACACGTCAACGGCCAGTCCCCGCTTGCGGCCCGGGACCTTCTTGGCCGCGTCCCGCCCCGTCGTCCCGGCGGGCACCCCGGCGGCGGCGTGCAGGCTCTGGGTGTCGAGCACCACCAGGCTGGGATCGGCTAATCGGCCCCTTTTCTCCCGCACCTGCCAGCGCAGCAGGTCGTGGGGGAAGCAGTCCCACTGGCAGCCGGTCCGGGACTGGTAGAGCAAGGCGTTGACGATCTCCCGCATGTCGTAGTTGCCCTGGTGGCCGCTGACGCAGGGGTGCCGGGCCTTCCGCGAGGTGATCACGGGCCCGATCAGGGTCCAGCGCTCGTCGGATAAGTCGCTCTTGTAGGACCGGCGGTCGCTCACAGGTGACACTCCAGCACCCCCATGCCTCCCGGGCAGCGGAGATGTAGCGATCCCACACGCTCCAGTGACGACAGATACGGCATCACGTCACATACCCCCCTCTCGGGGCCGCTGACCGCCAGGTCTCACGCGTTGTCGGGGTCGGTCGGTGCGGACAGGGCGGCGGCTACGAGCACGAGCCCTAACGACTCGTTCCGGCGTGGATCGATGGATCGGCAGTCAGTCGGAGCAGGTACGGGACGACAGTCGGCATCGTGGCACTAGGACCCGTCCGGCAGATCTTGGCCGAGAGCGGCTAGGAGGCGTGGGACCAGGGGATTTGAGTCGTTCTCACGCCAGGCGACGGCGACTCGTGTGCGAGTGGTGTTGGGCTCGATCCTGCGGAAGGCAACGCCTTTGAGGCGGATGCGGCGGATGCTCTCCGGGGCCACTGACACGCCCAGCCCAGTTTCTACCAGGGCGCAGACGGTCTGCCATTCCACGGCGTGCTGCGCCACCCGGGGCGTGAAGCCTGCCGCGATGCACAGACTGGTGATCTGGTCGTACAGCGGCGGGCCGACGGCGCGAGGCAGAAGCACAAAGGGGCAGTCCGCCAACTGCTCGATGCGGACGGTGTGTTGTGCTGCGAAGGGGTGCGCGGACGGCAGGACAGCCACAAACGGCTCGGTCAGCACGGTCGCGAATTCGAGTTCCGCGTCGTCGGCCGGTGGTTCGCGCAGCAGGCCGATGTCGATCGTCCTCTCGCGTAGAGCGGCCAGTTGCGGCGTGGTGGTCATTTCCTGGATGACCAGCTCCACGGCGGGAAACCGTTCCCGGAAGGTTCGTAGCAGGCCGGGCAGGACGGTCAGGGCGAGGGAGGCGGCGAAGCCGATCCGCAGCCGGCCGACCCTGCCGCTGCCGACGTCTCGGGCTGCGGCCAGGCCGTCCGCGAGGCCGTTGAGGGCGTGCCGAGCGGCAGGAAGGAGTTCTCGGCCCGCCGGGGTGAGGGCGATACATCCTGGTTCGCGGCTGAACAGCGCGTGGCCGACCTTGCCCTCCAGGCGTCGGATCTGCTGGCTCAGTGGCGGCTGGGCGATGCCCAGGCGGGTGGCAGTGCGGCCGAAGTGGAGTTCCTCGGCGAGCATGACGAAGGCGTGCAGTTGCTGAAGAGGAAGTTCAGGGCGTTCCATACGCTCAGAGATATCACTCCATACCCGAAGCTGTATTAGACGTATCTGTGCTGCTCACTTAGCGTTCGGCACATGACGGAGCGACGTTCCATCCTCAGCGGCTCGATGTTCGAAGAGCGGATCGGCTATGCCCGCGCCGTGGTCGACGGCGACTGGGTTCATGTGTCCGGGACGACCGGGTTCGACTACGCCACTATGGCGATCTCCGACGACGTGGTGGAGCAGGCCGAGCAGTGCCTGCGCAATATCGAGGCTGCGCTGGCCGAGGCGAAGTGCACCTTCGCCGACGTGGTGCGGGTGCGCTATCTGCTGCCCGACCGGGCCGACTTCGAGCCCTGCTGGCCAGTACTGCGTCGCGCCTTCGGCCAGGTCCTACCGGCCGCCACGATGCTCATGTGCGGCCTCGCCGATCCCCGCATGAAGATCGAGATCGAGGTGTACGCACGGCGGCCCACCGCGTAACCGTCCGCGCAATCGGCTCTGAGGGAACGGGGCGTTGTGTCTGCGGGCGGGTGGGGCGATCAGCCGAAAGGGCACCGGATCCTACCGGCTCGCCCATACCCGAGCCCAAGCCGAACAGGCCGACTGACCTGGGGCGCGAGGCCAAGCTAGCCCTCAGGCGGCCCGGAGAACGCCGGCTCGGACAGCTTTGACCAAGAGCCGTATCCCCTATGCATACCGTTCAGGAAAGGACACCGGATCGTCGTGCGCATCCTTCCTCACAGTGGTGCCGTGAGCAGTCACTCCGAAGCACGTGTCACGCCCGTCGAAGCATATGAACCCCCCTACTACGTGGCTGTCTTCACCACCGTGCGAACTCAGAACCAGAACGACTACAGCGAGACCGAGGCACGCCTGGAAGACCTGGTGAAGGACCTCCCCGGGTACCTGGGGATGGACCACGCACAGACTCCCGGCGGGCTGGGCATCACCGTCAGCTACTTCCGCGACGCCGACGCCCTCACGGAGTGGCGGACCAACGCCGAGCACCGCGCAGCGCAAAAGCGCGGGCGAGCCGAGTGGTACCAGAGCTACACGCTGCATGTCGCGAAAGTGGAGCGGAGCCACGGGTTCACGCGAGCGTAGGTCCCGTAGAGCCAGCACGCTGAGCCACGAAGGCCGCGCGGGCGCATCAGTATGCGGCCAGCGCCGCAAAAGGGGTGATCTGGAACGGGACTACCTGGGATCACCAGTACTTGTCGACGCACTCGCCCGCACCGGCTACGTCGCCGTCTGTCAAGGTCGCCCTGCGCGGCCGGGAGCGCCTGGCGCTGCTCCGCCCCCGCCACCCGGTGGCGTGATCGTTGGCGGCTGCTGCGGCGCGCAGGACGGTGAGGAAGCAGCGCTGGGCGGCTGCGTGGTGGCCGGAGTCGAAGGACAGCCAGCCGCACAGCCGGGCGCCCTCGGCGACGGCGGTGTGGAGCCGGGTGCCGACGGCGCTGGTGCAGCGGGCGTCGTCCGGCAGGCTGGTGGTGAGTTCGAGTTCCCGGTCCCAGGATCGCGAGCGCCCATGAGCTCGGCCCGGTGATGCGGGCAAAGCCCCTATCGAAGGTGGAGACTTGGGCTGCCGGAGCCTTGTTCGGCTGCGGTCGGTACCGCGTCTGGGTGCCGTGGGACGTCAAGAAGGACCTACAGCAATGGCAACTGGCCGCGTGAAGTGGTTCAACGCCGAAAAAGGCTTCGGCTTCATCCAGCAGGACGACGGTGGACCTGACGTGTTCGTTCACTTCTCTGCCATCACTGGCACCGGCTTCAAGGAACTGCACGAGGGCGACCAGGTCGAGTACGACGTCACCCAGGGTCCCAAGGGGCCGCAGGCGGAGAACGTCGCCAGAATCAGCTGACCAGCGGCTGGCCCCGTCCCGCCGGCCGAAGCCGGCGGGACGCTCTCGCGAGCCCTGCCTTCGCGCGTACCGCGGTTCGAGTGGACGTGATCACGGCGGCACAAGAGGCAGTGGCCAAGATCAGGGATGACGGACCGGGCGGCGATCAAACGGGGCAGACCGCGATCGGGATGCGCGCCAACTGCCGGCGGATGACTCTGGAGCCGGGCCACCGGCGCGGCTCGGCAGGCGCTTTCCGACCTTGGCAAAGACCTCCAGGATCATCGGCATGAGAAGGCCCCGCAGTCGGTCTTGCCCTGGCTGGCCGGGGCGGCGCCGGGAAGGTGTCCGGCCGGACATGCGGGGCGGACGGACGCCGCTTGTGCCGAGGGAGCGGAGGTTTCGCCACAGGCGTGCAACGGGCGTGCCCATGCCATGCAATGTTCACCTAAAGTCCGGGTCATGAGCATGCCTGTCACTGCCTCACGGTCCTTCTCGTCCACCGACGCACTCGCCCTGGGTGGTGGCCGGGGTGGCGGCCACCACAGCAGCTATCACGGAAGCTATTCCAGCGGCTACCACCACCACGGGAGCTCCGGATCCGGCGGCGGTGCCGACATCTGGGTATGGGTCCTCATCCTGATCGTCGTGATCGTGGCCGTCCTGGTCTGGAACGCCAAGCGCGACCGGTGACACGGATGGCCGGATTCTTCTGGTATGTGCGTGACGGCCGTTGGTGTACGTCGGTTCTGGTGGCCGCGCCCAACGGAGTAGCGCCTCTGCGGCGCCCAAGTGATGGCCCCCCTGTACGGCCTCGGACGCCTCGAGCCAGCGGCGCCACTGGGCCCGGTACTCGTCACCGGTGAGGCCCGCGAGCTGCGCGCGTTCCTCCTTGGCGGATCGTCCAAGCTTGATCAGCTCGTCGGTGACCTCCGTCGCAGGCACGGATCCTAAGCCGCGAGTGGGACAGATCGACGCGCCGAGCAGGTCGAAGCGGGCTGACTGACGTCTTCATGCTGGTCCGCTCCCCGTTGCGGCGGCCGACCGAACTCAGGGGCCGTTCATTCAAGGAGTGCGAACGACGCCCGCTCTTGCCACTTCGCACCGTCATGCACCATGAGGTCAACTGATGCGACCCGGGAGGTGAAGGGGAGTCTGCCGAGCAGGTCAGCCTCGATCTCATCCAAAACTGCATCCTCCGGACCGTCAGCGACGGTCAGGTGGGGCACGATCTCGGCGAACTGGCCCCCATAGGGAGGGGCTTCGGGCCACCGGTCAGCGATCACCTCAGTGAGCAGCCGCAACTGCGCGTCTGGCTCCGGAGCGAGATACAGCACTCCTGGAAACCGCCCGCAGCTCTCAAACCGCAGTTCAAAGGCATGCTGACTGCCGAGCACATCAGTGAGAGTCGAGTGGACCCGCGCATCTATTCGGCTCTCGTCGAGGAACGGGAAAAGCACCGTGACATGTGCTGGCACTCCTGCTTGGGCTGACGGATCGAACCGTTCACGCCATGCGTGGACGGCCGGCTCCGCGTCCGGGATCCTGACGATCAGTCCCGTCCGGCCTGCCTGAAACCTGCTGGTGCTGTCGTCTGCCATGACACCGCATGCTGCCACCTCGGAAGCCGACCGGCAGCACTCATGATGCGTCCGTGATCATGAGCGATCCGAGGCACGAAGCCGTCATCTCCCGTGATCACCTGCCGGTGATCCCGCCACCGCCCTCCCCGCTTCGGAGTCCGGTCCGGCAGCAACGGCTCGATGCGTGCCCACTCGGCTTCAGTCAACGACACACCAGGCCAACGATCCGATGATCCGAAGGGGATGACCCAGTGCTGCGCCCTGTTGAGCATCCACGCGGGTACTTCTGAGTACGTGTACTCACGCACGGCAACTCTCCGGGGGCGAGAGTGGGGGCAGACCGAGCGACCGGAGACCATCATGCGCATGCCCCGCACGTTGAGCCGACCCGCCACTGCCCGGCGCCCCGGAAGGTTCCGTGACGCGGCTGCTGCTCTCGCGAGCGCGGCCGCAGTCGTGGCCCTCGCCGGATGTGCTGGCGTTGAGTATGAGGAGGACATCTGCAGCAGCGGCGAGTATCCCGTCATGTCCGTGGGCGGGACCGGGTCCGCTTGCGTCTCGGACAAGCAGGAGCCCCCGGCCGGATTCGTACGGTACCCGGAGGGCAAGGTGCCGCAGCGAGTCGACGACAAGTGGGACGTGTACTGGAACACCCACACCGTCGACAAGGACGGCAACATCATCGACGCCCCGGACGCGGGCTGACCCGGACACGGCGGACGCGACCAGTTCGCCTGCCACCGGCTCTGTCGTCGGCCAGGAAGTTCGGTGCCGTGCGGGTGCTCGCCGCCCAAGGGTTGGTCCGACGACCTCGTTCGCTCAGGTCAGGGGGATGGCGGTGCGTCCTCAGGCTGTTCGGGCAGGTAGCCGACCGGCACACGGGTTCCGATGTCCAACCCCAGCCCTGTCCCCGTCGCTGCGGGCCGGAACTGATGCGGGACATGTCACCTCGCTCCAGAGGTTGCGGCAGCGTCGATGCGCGCCGAGTCCGTCGATGGCGCCGCCATGCGCGGGCGTGTAGTGGGGGCCGAGGGCCCGCGTTCTGTCGAGGCTGCCGAGGGGACGGCGGAGGGTGAGGCGGTGGCGGCCGGGGGGCGGGTGGGAATGGGTGTCGTACCCGTCGAGGGGCGGGAGCTGGGGCGAGGGGTGACACTCACGGGAGCCGACTCGGTCGGGGTCGGTAGGGCCGGGGGGCTGCTCGCGGGGGGCGGAGCGAGGGGGACCGTCGGGGGGGTGGGGTCCTGGTGGGCGGTGCGCAGCAATGGTATGGCGAGGAGGGCAGCGACCGTGCAGGTCGCGCCGGCTCCGACAACAGCGCGCAGGATGCGGCGGCGGGCCGCGCCACGGCGGATCTCCTCGTACCGGCCCAGGGGAGGGGCAAGGTGCTCGGAGGGCGGCCGCATGATGACGGCCAGGGGGTCGTCGGGTTCGAAGTCCGGACCGTCATCATTGTATGTGATCAAGGCTTCTCCTCAGATGGGCGCGGAGCAGTTCGCGGGCCGCATGCAGGTCGGCCTTGACGGTTCCTTCCTTTCGCCCGGTCAGCACGGCTACCTCCCGGATAGGCAAGTCAGCGTAGTAGTGCAGGAGGGTCGGTATGCGCAGTCGCTCGGGGAGCGCTTGGACGAGCAGGCGGACCGAGGGGTCGGTCTGCTCGGTGGGTGGGCGGACAGACGCCTCCACGGTGGCGCGACGCATGGCGTTGCGCTCGCGCTCCAGGCGGCGCCAGTGGTCCCGGACGATGTTGGCGGCCGTGACGTAGAGGAAGCCCCGGGGCTCTGACACGGACGTCCAGCGGGCCCAGAGTCGGGTGAACGCCTCCGAGGCGATCTCGTGGGCGGTCTCGTCGTCGTCGACCAGACGGCGGCACCAGCCGGCCAGGCGCGGGTAGAGAGCGGCGAACAGCTCTGCTGCCGCCTTCTCACGGGACCGTTTCAACGCTCTCCATGGGGGGATGGGGGCACTCTTCGCGCCCGGGGGCGCGGGGCACCCGCGGTAAAGACCCCGGACCGACGGCGTACGTTCCATCGGACCGGGATCGGGGCGGGCGGCAACCGGTCAGTGGCTCGCGGTGCTCAACGCGGCGAAGACGATCACGTTGTCGAGATAGCCGTCGCCGGTACGGGGTCCGCCGCACGTGATGAGCCGCAGCTCTGGCCGGTCGACGTCGCCGTAGACCGCCTTCGTCGGAAAGTCGGCCTTGGCGACGGTCCGTACGGAGGTGACGGTGAACTCGGCCGATCTGCCGTTCTCCAGGCGCACCGTGATCCCGTCGCCCCGGCGCAGCCGGTCGAGGTGGCGGAAGACGCCGTCCCCGTAGGCGCCGACTGTGACATGGCCGAGGATCACCGAAGGACCCGTCTGGCCCGGCGTCGGGGAGTTCTGGTACCAGCCCGCCTGGTCGTGCGCGGTGATCGGGGGCACCTGCACGCTGCCGTCCTGCGCGAGCCCGAGTCGCATGACCGGGGTGTCGACGCCGATCTCGGGAATCCGCAGCCGCGCCGGGACTGAACGGCCCAGCGTGTCCGACGCGTTCGCCGGGTTCGCGGAGGACCGGGCGGTCACGTGCGTGCCACTGGAGCGGGTGACAGATGCCCCGTCGCCGCCGTGGCCGGTGCAGCTCACGAGCAGCGAGGCCAGCGCCGCTGTGACGAACGCGCGCCTGGAGAGGTGAGTCATGCCCCGGTCGCCCGTCGGCGGCGCACGAGGAAGACTGCCGCGCCGCCCACCGCGAGGGCGCCGGCGGCACCGCCGCCGACAAGCATGCTGTCCGAGCTGGAGCCGTTGGAGCCGGTGGTCTCACCGGTGTTGGGAGCGCCACTCGGTACGACGCCGACCTGGCCGCGTCCCTCGCTCGGCGCGACGGTCGGCACGGGGGTGGCCGCCCGACTCGGCTCCCGGGTGGGGACCGCGCTCGGCTGCGCGCTGGGCGGCGCGCTCGGCCGGGCCGACGGTTCTGAGGTGGCGGAGGGAGGGGTGGTGGGGGACGCGCTTGCTCCGTGGGCGAACGCGGGCATCGCGCTTGCCAGCACGGTGACGCACGCGGCTGCCGTGGCGCTGAGGACTGTTCGTCGCATGAATCGCTCTCTTTCGTCGGCCGACCCGGCTGGTGGCCGGGCAGGGCTGCGTGATGGATCGAGCGGAGAGACGAGACAGGATCAGCACAGGTTGCAAAGGATCGGTAAAGGCGCGCGGGGTGCGGGCTGTGGCGCGCGGTCAGCCCCCGGGCAGGCGCATGCCGGCTGCGCGCCAGCCTCTGCAAGGCGGCGGCATGTGAAGCGCAAGCGACTGCTCGGCCCCAGGACCGGAAAGGGCCGCGCGGTGGCCGACCCGATCGGCCCGGTGCGTTGGCATGGGCGCGGCTTCGCCGCTTTGCGCGCTGACGCTGGGGCGGGACGGCCGACTGCACGCCCCGGTAGCCTCGCTGGTCGCGGCAACGGTACTGCTGGCCGCCGCTGTGTTCGCGCGGATCGATCGGCGCAGCACGGCCCCACTGGAGCGGGCCCCGCCACCAAGTTCGTCCTCACCGCCGCTTGATGCAGGAGGCTCATCGCCAACGGTGACGGCGAGTTCTTCTGCTGCCGTGCGCGGGTGCCAGCAAGTGGGGTCTCGACGCAGAGGACGGCCTGCACGCTCAGTTGCCTGGCCTCCAGCTTGGTACGGACGCGGCGGCGCCCTGGCCCACCCGGCCGCCTAGGACGTCCACGCTGCCGAGGTGTCCGGCCGCACCGAAAAACGCACCGGCATGGACCCGTTCATGACCTGGTCGCCCAGGCCACGAACCAAGAGCCGTACGCCGGCGCGAAAAGCGTGTTCTGGATCGTCGACAACGGTTCTTCCCACCGCGGGCGGAAGGTTGCCGTCCGGCTGACCGTTGCCTTCCCCAACGCCGTCATGGTCCGCACCCCTATCCACGCTTCGTGGTTGAACCAGGTGGAGATCTACTTCTCCGTCGTTCGGCGCAAGGTCGTCTCGCCCAACGACTTCACCGACCTTGCCCAGGTCGCGGATCGGCTCCGAGTTTTCGAAGACCGCTACAACGCCACGGCACAACCGTTCCAGTGGAGGTTCACCACCTCCGACCTGGACGGTCCGCTGGCCAGACTCGACCAGTACACCGCCGATCACCAGCAAGAATCCTCCGCCGGGCGGGCGGCATGAAGGACTTCCGGAGCCGTTAGAAGGCGTGGGGGCCGAAGCGGCCCCAGGCGACGACTGCGGCGAGGGCCAGGAGGACCAGGTTGACGGCGATCATCTGGTTCTCCTTGCGGCGGGCATGGACGGCCGCGGCGCCGAGCATGGTGACCGCCAGGCCCAGGGCGGCCCAGGGCACCAGGCCCGGTGCGATGTTCACCGCGGCGGGCAGTACAAGGCCGGCGGCGGCGAGGGCCTCGGCCGCGCCGATCGCCTTGATCGCGGCGGCGGGGAAGTCTTTGGCCCAGGCCATGCCGGAGGCGGCCAGCTTCTCGCGTGGCTGGCTGATCTTCATCAGCCCGGCCATCAGAAACAGGAGCGCGAGGACGCTGGCAGTGATCCACAGAGCGGTGTTCATCAGGGAATTCCTCATACATTGACTTGAACTTTCAAGTCGAAGCTAGCCCGGCAAACTTGAAGGGTCAAGTGAAGTGATTGGATTTGACTTGAAGGATCAAGCTAGGATGAGGTCATGGACGCGCAAGAACCCCGCTGGCTGAACGCCGAGGAGAGGCAGACCTGGCTCTCCCTGACCGCCATGGTGATCAACCTGTCGAACGCGCTGGACACCCAGTTGCAGCGCGACGCCGCAATGAGCCACTTCGAGTACCAGGTCCTTGCCACCCTGTCCGAGGCCGCCGAACGCACCATGCGCATGAGCGACCTGGCGATCCTCACCAACGGCTCGCTCTCCCGCCTGTCCCACGTGGTCAAGCGCCTGGAGAAGCAAGACTGGGTCCGCCGCACCCCCGACCCGGACAACGGCCGCTACACCCTGGCCATCCTCACCGAAGCGGGCTGGGAAAAGGTCGTCGCCACCGCCCCGGGCCATGTCGAGGAGGTCCGCCGTCTCGTCTTCGACCCGCTCACCCAGGCCCAGCAGCGCACCCTGCGTGCCATCGGCCACCGCGTCA
Organism: Streptomyces sp. NPDC002676; assembly: GCF_053592455.1. Taxonomy (NCBI): domain Bacteria; kingdom Bacillati; phylum Actinomycetota; class Actinomycetes; order Kitasatosporales; family Streptomycetaceae; genus Streptomyces; species Streptomyces sp. NPDC002676. The sequence goes on from NZ_JBSFVT010000029.1 coordinate 14,428, forward strand.
ACCAGGCCATCGACCCCACCGACACCTGCCTGGACTGACGATGCGCCTCACCTCTCGGTCCGGCCCGCCCCGCAGAAGGCTCACCGTCTCCTCGACACTCCATCCCACCGTCCCCGCCGGCGCCTACGACGACTTCCTGCCCGGCGCCCTGCGCGACTGGACCCCCGCCGACGGTCCCTGCCCGCCCTCTACCTCAGCCACGGCGCCCCGCCACTGCTCGACGACGGCCCCTGGATGCGCCGGCTCCTGAACTGGACCCAGAGCCTGCCCAAGCCCCGGGCCGTCCTGATCGTCTCCGCCCACTGGGAACACGCGCCGCTGTCCCTGTCGGCACCCGCCGCGCAGACCCCGCTGGTCTACGACTTCGCCGGATTCCACCCCCGCTACCACCGGCTGCGCTACGACACCTCCGACGCGAGCGCGCCGGCCCGACGGGTGGCGGCGATGATGCCGCACGACGAGCCCCTCCACCAGCACCCGGGCCGCGGCCTGGACCACGGCGCCTGGCTCCCGCTGATGGCCATGCTCCCGCTCGCCGACTCGCCGACTCGCCGACTCGCCGACTCGCCGACCCGCCGCCTGGCGCGACCACGCGCCCGGCATACGTTCCAGATCGCCCAAGAGCTCACGCGGCTAGGCGGGTACTGATGGGCGGCGTTTCGGGCGGTCGTCCCAGTGGTGGGTTGTCCAGGCGCGGCGGAGCAGGCTACGGACGGTGAGGATCGTGTCGGCGAGGTCGAAGAAGGCGTTGATGACGGTTGCGCAGCGTTCGTAGCAGTGGGCAAGGCGGTAGAAGGCGTTCTGCCAGGCGTGCGTGCACTCGACATGCCACTGCTGACTGGCCTGGATCGGCGCCTTCGCACCCTTGCGCGATGCGGCCGTGCAGGTTGCGGGCGGTGAGTTCGCTGCGGGTCTTGTCCGGGTCGTAGTCGGCGTCCAAGTGCACCGTGATGTTGTCGGGCAGCGGCCCGAGGTCGTCTGCCGGCTGCCGTCATGCCTCCAGGATCAGTTGCAGCAGCTCACGCAAGGTCTCGCGCTGCTGCGTGGTGAGCCGGGTGAGGGGTTCGGCGGCGAAGGGCATGCGGGCGCGGAGGTCGGTGGCGACGGTGTGGCCGGCCGAGGTGGTGGCGACGTGCTTGACGCGGCGGTCGCCCGGGTCGGGGCTGCGCTCGACCAGGCCGCGGGACTCCAGCCGGTCGATGATCACGGTCACGTTGGACGGTTCCGCGTGCAACCGGTCGGCGATGCGGCGCGTCGGGGCCGGGTCTTCGGCGGCGAGCAGTGCCTTGGCTTGGAGCGGGGTCAGGCCGTGGGTTGCCGCGGCGGCCTCGGACTCCTGGGTGTAGCGGCGGTTGATGGCCGCGAAGAGGCCGACGATCTCCCTGGTGAGCTCATCCGTTGGGGTGGACATGAGCCCCAGCCTACCGACGCGCTTGACACGTGAAGTATCCCAGAACATAGTTATGGCTAATATTAATTATGGAACATAAGTAAGTGGGGTTACTGAGGATGAGCACCAAGACCGCCCTGATCACCGGCACCTCCTCCGGTATCGGCCTGGCCACCGCCGTCGCCGCCGCACGAAGCGGCTGGCACGTGATCGCCACCATGCGCGACACCGCCAAGGCGGGCCCGCTGCTGGCGGCGGCCGAGGCGGCTGGGGCCACCGTCGACGTCCGGGCCCTGGACGTGACCGACCCGGCCTCGGTCGAGGCATGCCTGGCCGGCCTCGACCGACTGGACGTGCTCGTCAACAACGCCGGCGCGGGCCACCTCGGCACCCTGGAGCAGGAGAGCGTCGAGGACGTGCGCGCCGTCATGGAAGTCAACTTCTTCGGAGTGCTGCACGTCACGAAGGCCGCCCTGCCCCTGCTGCGGGCGAGCAGGGGCCGCGTGTTGACCGTGACCAGCGTCGGCGGAGTGATCGGCCAGCCCTTCAACGAGGCATACTGCGCCGCCAAGTTCGCGGTCGAGGGCTTCATGGAGTCCCTCGCGCCGGTCGCGGCCACGGTCGGCGTGTCCGTCAGCGTGGTCGAGCCGGGCGCGGTGGCCAGCGAGTTCGTCAGCAACGTGCGCCTCGCCGACAACGCACTGGAGCAGGCCGGGCCGTACGCGCCGGCACTGTCCGCCTATCTGGACCGCACCCGCGGCGCCTTCGCCAACGCGCAGACGCCGCAGGACGTGGCAGCGCAGATGGTCGAGCTGCTCGTGGTCGAGCGGCCCGCCTTCCGGGTGCAGACCTCGGACGTCGCACGCGCTTTCACTGCCGTGAAGCTCACGGATGGTGACGGCTCCGCCGTCCTCGCCCTCACCGGCGGCTGGGTCCACTGACCAGCGCCCTCCCCACCTCACCAGGGTGACCGACGCCCATTCCTTCGGCAGGAACAGCCTCCACTGCAGCGGGCAGGAGGCCGTGTCGGTGGCGGCGTTGACGCTGACCGCGACCACCGTCGGCGCGATGAGCGGCAGCATCCGTTCACAGATCCGCCGCTGCACCGGCACCGGATCCCAGGTGGATTGGTTAACGAACTGCTGAAGATTCTGCGCGTTGCCGAGTGGCCATGGCCTGCACCGACTTGCGACGGCCGTCCAGCATCAGTCCCCGCAGGTAGCAGTCGCCCTTGTCCCGCTCGTCCTTGCGCGGCACCGAGGCGAACACATCAGCCACATATAACGCCAACTTCGCCCGGACACGGTTCACTTCATATGCGTCCACCCACCCAACATGCCCAGGAACAGGCCGAACCGGAAGACCTAACGGAGTCCTAATAAGGCTTGTCCCGTAACACCTGACCGCAATTGAGATTTCTTCGGCATGCCTGCCTCCATGACCTGCTCAGGGCTCGAACGAGTCCTTCGTGCTGGGCGTCGAAGAGCGTTTGACACCGCTGCACGCCAAGAGCTCGGTCCCGGTGGCGTCGAAGTACAGAGTGAAGAACGAGAGCCGGTCTGCTGCGTCGATGGTCCCGGTGCGCAGTTGCTCGCCGCGGTGCGGTGCGAGGATCTCAACGGTCTCGTCGAGGCCGATGGTCTCGGGCAGGCCGCGGGCCAACGACCGTTTCAACCTCGTTGCGGCGATGCCGGCGACCATCCACTGGGGCACCTCCCTGTCCCCAACCCATACCTCGGCGCCGGCGGCGATGGCCTCGCGTGCTGGCTTGCACGCGCGCGTCTGGTCGGTGAGCATCGCGGGGAGGCAGAGGATCGCGATGTTGTGCCGATCATGGAACGATCTTGCGGTGGCTGGTGCGATCACGGCGTCGGAGTCGTCTTGGATAGCCCCGTTCAGCGGGCTGAGCCCTCCTTCAGGAAGCTGGTGACCGCGCTGCGCCGCGAAGGTGCGGATCCGGTCCGCAAGGGCCGGCCGTGGTCCCTTCCGCTGGAGGACCGGGTACTGCTCGTGTCGGCCTACTGGCGCACGAATTTGACGATGCGCCAACTCGCGCCGCTCTTCGGCATCTCGAAGTCCGCGGCCGACCGGAATATCGACCACCTCGGTCCCGCGCTTGCCCTGCGGCCCCGCAGGCGGTTCGCCAAGGGCACCGTGCAATTGCAACGACTGCAAGGCGTGGGAGGAGTCTGGCGCCAGGGCCGCTGTCGGCAAAACGCCGAAGTTCTTCGATAGCGTCCCCCGGGACCTGATCGTCAAGGGGGTCGAGGCCAACACCGCCCAAGGGCTCCGCACATTGGACGCTGCGCGGGTGGTGAAGCCGCAGTGCGCCCGCGGATGGCCGATGACCAGGTACTGCTGGAGGTCGAGGACGGCTCCGCACGGCGGCCGGCGCCGCGCCGGGTCAATCCGGAGGCCGCGGAGGGGCGCGGCCTGCTGCTGGTGGAGGCCCTGGCCGCCGCGTGAAGCGAGGCTAGGATTGCGTCGTCGTTGAGCAATCGAGGCATGGGGGACTGATGATTGGTCAGTGGGAGAGACTCGGCAAAGCGGGCGGCATTGAGGCGTACGTGCACCGCCCGGTGGGTGAGGTGCGGGGCGCCGTGGTGGTCTGCTCCGAGCTTTACGGAGTGAACGCCTACGTCCGCGACACCTGCGCGGAGTTGGCGGCGGCCGGGTACGTTGCGCTGGCGCCCGACTACTACTGGCGCAGCGCTCGCCGCACCGAGCTCGGCTACTCCGCCAAGGAGCGCGAGGACGGCCTGGTGCTGATGCGCGCGCTGGATCGGGACGAGTTGGTGGCTGACGCCTCTGCGGCGCTGGCGGCGGCGCGCGCTGAAGCCGGGGAGCGGGGCGTGGCCTTCCTCGGCCTGAGTATGGGCGGGCATATCGCGGTGCGGGCGGCGACTGAGCTGAGCTTCGAGTTGGTCGCGGTGTTCTACCCGGGTTGGCTGCTGAACAGCGGCTTCCCGCTGGTCGGCCCGGTGCCTCCGTTGGAGACCAGCGAGCGGATCGCCGCAGGCAGCGCATTCCTGCTGGGCTTTCGCGGCGAGCTGGACCACATCATCCCGGCCGAGGAGTGGGAGCAGGCCGAGCAGCGACTCACCGAGGCCAAGGTGCCGCACGAGCTGGTGACCTACCCGGGCGCCCGGCACGGCTTCGCCTGTGCAGACCGCCCGGACGACTACGACCCGCAGGCTGGGGCGGACGCCTGGCGGAGGGTCTATGCCGCTCTGGAATCGCATCTGTAGGGCCGCCTGCGCCAGATCATCGGATCGTTGGACTGTTGTGTCGTCGAGTGATGCCTAATAGGCGTGCATCGAGCCGCTGTTACCGGAGAAGGCCTCGAAGCGGGGCGGGTGGTGGCGGGTTCACGGCCAGGTGATCGAGGCGATCGCATCGCGTGGAAGTACCGCACGGGCTCGCCCTGGCACGACATGCGTGAGCGCCCCAATCAGTCGGCAAGGGCAACGTTCCCCGTAGCCTGCAAGGGCTCTTGGCTGATTGCGAGCACGAGGACGTGCGGGCAGCGGGGCGATGAGCTCCGACCGTCCGGTCGAGGCCCGGCAACAGGAGGTCGTAGAGCTGCTCCCGGTGTATCCGGTGGTCCGGTGCCAGGCACAGCAGCTTCAGCAGGCTTCGAACCTTGCGCAGTCGCCACGCCCCGGCGGCGACCGGGCGGTCTCCGACGAGCACGGCGAAACAACCGAGAAATCGGAAGTGCGCCTGATCGGCTGTGACTGCCCTCACGGGCAGACTTGCGCTCGGCCGCCGGCGGTGATCAGGCTCGTGGCGCGGCTCAGCGCGCGCCCAGATGCGTGATCTTGGTTGCAGTCGGATGAGCAGTAGCTCTCAGTCGGCGGCGGACTGCGTCGATGCGGTCGTGATCTGCGCTCGCGACCCCGTGGGACGCGGGCCGCCCTCGATGCCGTTCGCCGTCGGCAGTGCGGCGCTCACCTGCCGGGCGCCCCCGTGCGCAGGCCGTCCATGACCAGGTCGAGGAGCCGGGCGGCGCGTGGCTGCCAGTCATCGTGCGGGTCGAGCTGCCAGAGGCCCGCGATGGCGAGGAAGAAGTCGTCCGCGGTGACTCCGGGGCGGATGGTGCCGGCTTCCTCGTTGGCGCGAAGCAGGAGTTCCGCGGCGGAGGTCATGGGCGTGTGGGACGGCTTTGCCGGGCCGCCCGGTGCGCTGGTGGCCTGCCGAATCGCATTGGCCAGGCCCATCTTGGTCATGGCGAATTCGGAGAGCCGGTCCATCCAGGCACGCAGGGCCTGTTCGGGGGGCTGGCTCTGGAGCAGGTGGGCCGCACTATCGGCGACCTGCTGCATCTCATGGCGGTAGATCTCGAGGACGAGTGATTCACGGTTGGGGAAGTTGCGGTAGAACGTGCCCTGTCCGACACCGGCCTTCTTGGCGATCGAGCTCAGCGGGGCGTCCGCGCAGCGTGACAGCTCGGTGAGTGCCACTTCCAGAATGCGCTCGCGGTTGTGCTGCGCGTCCGAGCGCCGGCGGGGATCCTTCTGCTGCGGCACTCGTTCTCCTCGAGGGTTCCTGACCGAACCTTGCCCTTGCTAACCGGACAGCTGTCCGTTAAGTTTCCAGGTATCGGACAGCTGTCCGGTTACGTCCACCATAGCTGCGGACGCTGCCCCCGGCAGCCGTCAGCCGATACCTTTCGGCGCCAGCATCCCGCACCTTCGCTTCGCCCCGCGGCACAGGCCCGCGCAACGCAGATTCCCCGCCGCCCGGTACTCCGGCCGCAGGGCCCCTCCCGTCTGTCCTGGAAATGCGAAAGAAGCAGCTCATGGCCTCAACGACGTCGACGTCCAGTGTCATCACCTTGAAGATCAATGGCGAGAAGTACACACTGCCCGTCGATCACCGCACCACCCTGCTCGACGCACTGCGCGAGCGGCTCGATCTGACCGGCACCAAAAAGGGCTGTGACCAGGGACAATGCGGTGCCTGTACCGTCCTGCTGGACGGGCGCCGGGCCGTCGCCTGCCTGCAGTTGGCCGTCGCGGCCGAGGGCCGCGAGATCACCACCATCGAAGGAGTGGCCGACGGGGAGCGGTTGCACCCCGTGCAGCAGGCCTTCCTCGATCTGGACGGTTTCCAGTGCGGCTACTGCACGCCGGGACAGATCTGTTCGGCAATCGGGCTGATCGAGGAACACGCGGCCGGCTGGCCGAGCGCCGTCACCGGCGACATCCGCCCCGAAGCGGGATCGCCACCCCTGACTGCCGAGGAAATCCGGGAACGGATGAGCGGCAATCTGTGCCGCTGTGGCGCGTACGTCTCGATCGTCGAGGCGGTGGCCCGCGCGGCCGAAGCCCGGACGAACGAGGGCCGCATGAGCGCGCGGACGGGTGCGAAGGAGACCGCGGCATGAGGGAGTTCGGCTATCAGCGGGCGTCCGACGTCGCCGACGCCCTCGCGCTGCGCGGTGCCGATCCGGACACGCGCTTCCTCGGCGGCGGCACCAACCTCGTCGACCTGATGAAGACCGGCGTCGAGCGACCCACCCGGCTCATCGATATCCGCGAACTCCCGCTGGACAAGATCGAGTCGACGCCGCAGGGCGGCTTGCGCATCGGAGCGACCGTCACCAACGGCGACCTGGCAGCCCACCCCGAGGTCCGGCGCCGCTACCCCGCGCTGGCGCAGGCGGTGCTGGCCGGCGCGTCCGGGCAACTGCGCAACATGGCCACGGTCGGCGGGAACTTGCTGCAGCGCACCCGCTGCGGCTACTTCACCGACGTCACCAAGCCGTGCAACAAGCGCGTCCCCGGCAGCGGTTGCCCCGCGATCGAGGGCGAGCACCACAACCACGCGATCCTGGGCACGTCCGACCACTGCGTCGCCGTACACCCCTCGGACATGGCCGTGGCCCTCACCGCCTTCGACACCGTCGTCCACTTCGAAACGGCGGACGGGCCGGGGGAGTTGCTGCTCGCCGACCTCTACCTGCCCATCGATGAAACCCCGCACAACGAGACCGCCCTGCCGCCGGGGGCGCTGATCACCGGTATCACGCTGCCGCCCACGCCGGTCGCCACCAACTCGCGCTACCGCAAGGTGCGCGAGCGCGCCTCGTACGCCTTCGCCATCGGCTCCCTCGCTGCCGCGCTCGACGTCCGTGACGGCGTCGTCCGCGACGCGCGCCTCGCCTTCGGCGGGGTCGCCTCCCGTCCGTGGCGGGCCACCGCTGCCGAACGCGTCCTGACCGGTGCGCCGGCCACCCCCGAGACTTACGCCGTCGCGGCGGACGCCGAGCTGGCGGCGGCGCGCCCGCTGTCGCACAACGCATACAAGGTGGACCTCATGCGCAACCTCGTGGTGGCCGTCCTGTCCGAACTCGCCGAGGAGGCGGCCCGATGACCACCGTCACCACCGGAACACCCGCACAGGCGCCCTCCGTCGGCACCGCGCACACCCGCGTGGAGGGCCGGGACAAGGTCACTGGAGCAGCGCGCTACGCGGGAGAAGTGCCGTTCGCGGGCCTCGCGTACGGCTGGTTGGTGCTGTCCACGGTGGCCCGAGGCCGCATCCGCGCCCTCGACACCGACCCCGTCCTCGCCATGCCGGGCGTGCTGGCTGTGCTGGACCACCGCAACGCCCCACGCGTCGACACCGACTACACCGGCCTGCTGGGCACGCCCCCGGACCCGACCTGCGCGGTCTTCCAGCACGACCGTGTGCCGCACCTGGGCTGGCCGGTGGCGCTGGTCGTGGCCGAGACCTCCGAGCAGGCCAGGGAGGCCGCCGAGGTGCTCGTGGTCCACTACGAGCAGGAGCCGCACGACGTCGACTTCACAGACGAGCACGCCGGCGCCTACCCGGTGGACGGGCACATGCCCGGTGTGACCGAGAAGGGCGACCTCGATGCCGAACTGGCCGCCGCCGCCGTCGTCGTGGACGCCGAGTACACCACTCCCGAAGAGCACCACAACCCGATGGAACCGCATGCGGCGACCGCCCGCTGGGACGGCGGCCGCCTGGAGGTGATCGACTCCAACCAGGGCGCGACCTGGGTCGTCGGCGAACTCGCCAACCTCTTCTCACTCGACCCGGCCTCGGTGCGCGTACGCTCCGAACACGTCGGCGGCGGCTTCGGCAGCAAAGGCGTCCGCGCCCACCAGGTGGCCGCCGTGATGGCAGCGACCGTCCTGCAGCGGCCCGTACGGGTCGTCCTGACTCGCCGACAGATGTTTTCGCTGGCCGGCTACCGCAGCCCCACCACGCAGCGTGTCAGGCTCGGCGCCGACGCCGACGGACGGCTGCGCGCACTCGAGCACCGTGCGCTCAGCCTCACGTCCACCGTGCACGAGTTCGTCGAACCGAGCGCCGGGGTGGCTCGGGTGATGTACGACGCGGAGGCCCACAACACCGCCAACCGCGTCGTACGACTCGACGTACCGACCCCGACGTGGATGCGCGCCCCAGGTGAGGCGCCGGGGTCCTTCGCGCTGGAGGTGGCGCTCGACGAACTCGCAGAGAAGTGCGGGATCGACCCGATCGAGCTGCGTCTGCGCAACGAACCCCACAAGGGTCCGGTGTCCGGCCTGCCGTTCGCCGGCCGCAATCTGGCCGCCTGCTTCAGGGAGGGTGCCCACCGGTTCGGCTGGGCCGACCGGGACCCGCGCCCCGGGCGGCGCAGGGACGGCCGCTGGCTGCTCGGGACCGGCACGGCGGCGGCCTCCTTCCCCGCGGGCGCCGCACCGTCCACCGCGACCGCGACCGCGCACCCGGACGGCACCTTCACCGTCCGGATCTCCGCGGCTGACATCGGCACCGGGGCCCGTACCGCACTCACCCTGGTCGCCGCGGACGCACTTCAAGTGCCGGTGGAGTACGTCCGCGTGCGCATCGGGGACAGCGACTTCGGCCCGGCGATGATCGCCGGCGGCTCCATGGGCACCCGGTCCTGGTCCTGGGCCGTCAGGGCCGCGGCCGGCGAACTCCGCGACAGGCTGACCCTCGGTACCGACATCCCGCCGGAGGGCATCACGGTACGGTCCGACACCACTGCGGCCATCGGCGCCCTCGCCCCTGCCGAACGCCACTCCTTCGGCGCCCAGTTCGCCGAGGTGGCCGTCGACGTCACCACCGGCGAGGTACGCGTCCGGCGCATGCTCGGCATCTTCGCGGCGGGCCAGATCGTCAATCCGCTCACCGCACGCAACCAGCTCCAGGGCGGCATGATCTGGGGCATTTCCATGGCCCTGCACGAGGAGGCCGTCCGCGACCGAGCCTCGGGCGGCCACGTCGGCGCAGACCTCGCGGGCTACCACGTGGCGACGCACGCCGACGTACCCCGCATCGAGGCCGACTGGATCGAGGACACGGACCCCGACGATCCGGTCGGCATCAAGGGAATCGGCGAGATCGGCATCGTCGGTGCCGCGGCAGCCCTCGCCAACGCGGTCTGGCACGCGACCGGCGTACGCCACCGCAGCCTGCCCATCCGACCGGACCGCGTCCTGTCGGCCTCCGCGGGGGCGCCGGATGCTTGACCTGTCCGAGGAGCTGAACCACTGGATCGAGGAGGGCCGGGAGTTCGCCGTCGCCACCGTGGTGGCCGTCGACGGCAGCGCGCCGCGCGGTCCCGGCGCCGCCGTCGCCGTCGACAGTGCGGGCACCGTCATCGGCTCGGTCTCCGGCGGCTGCGTCGAGGGTGCGGTGTACGACCTGTGCCTGCAGGCGCTCGAAACCCGGCAGAGTGTCCTCGAGCGGTTCGGCTACAGCGACGAGGACGCCTTCGCCGTGGGACTGACCTGCGGCGGGACGATCGACGTGCTGATCACACCGGTGGGCTTGCAAGCGCGCGCCCGCGCGGTCCTCGGGCCGGCTCTCTCCGCCGCGGCCCGGGGTGAACCGGCGGCCCTCGCGCGGGTCGCCCGCGGCCCGGCCGATCTCCTCGGCCGTGCTCTGCTGGTCCGGCCCGACGGCACGTACGAGGGCGGCCTCGGCGGCCACCCGGACCTGGACCGGACGGCGGCGGCCGAAGCCGGGGCCCTGCTGGAGGCGGGGCGCACCGGCACGGTGGACCTTTCGGCGGACGGCGCGCACTGCCCCGGCGGTCTCACCCTGCTGATCGAGTCGAAGGTGCCGCCCCCTCGCATGATCGTCTTCGGCGCGGTCGACTTCGCGTCGGCGCTGGCGCGAGCCGGCAAGTTCCTCGGCTATCACGTGACTGTCTGCGACGCCCGCCCGGTCTTCGCCACGCGGGCCCGCTACCCCGACGCCGACGAGGTCGTGGTCGACTGGCCGCACCGCTACCTGCGGGGCACCGAGACCGACGCCCGTACCGTCCTGTGCGTGCTCACCCACGAGGCGAAGTTCGACGTACCTCTGCTGAAGGTGGCCCTCGGTATGCCGGTGGCGTTCGTCGGCGCGATGGGCTCGCGCCGCACCCATGAGGACCGCAATCGGCGTCTGCGGTCGGAAGGCGTGACCGAACGGGAACTGGCCCGACTGCGCTCGCCGATCGGCCTGGATCTCGGCGCCCGAACGCCCGAGGAGACCGCCCTGTCGATCGTGGCGGAGATCGTCGCGGCCAGACGCGGCGGGACGGGCGTTCCCCTGACCGGCTCGAAGACGTCGATCCACCACGACGGCGGCGAACGCGAAGGGCCGGCAGCTGCCTGAAGGAGTAAGACATTCGGCAACCGATGAGTCACTGCTCGTAGACAGCTACGGACGGCCCGGCTTGATGCCCTGCGGCAGCAGCCAGGCGGTGGTGCCGATCCCGCCGCCGATGCTGCCCCCCTTTGAGGTCCGGCGGTGCAGACGCCTGCAATACCCGGACTTGTACGGGCAGGACGCGCGATTGGTAACGATCTTGGCTCAGCCCGTGTGCGTAGTGTGATCCGTTTGAGCCCCCGGGCATGGGATTTCTTTCAAGCTGCACGAGAGCCAGGCAACGCGACCGTACTCGTGCTGCATGCCTGAACCCAGGTCGCCCAGGCCCGGGCCCAGGGCCATCCGGGCGACGCGGCCGACGCCGTAGAAAGCTGTCTACGCGCCGCCCCTATATCAACATGCTGTCCTATCTCAGTCCGGAAGAAGCCGGCTCCCGGCTGCAGGTCCTGGAGTTCGTGGACGCCCTGCGCGCCCGTGTGCCCGCCATGCACCCTGCGTGGCGACCGAACTCACCACCCAGGTCTTCCAGTACCACGCCATCCTCGGCCGGGGCGGATACGAAGCACTGGTGGCGCGGAACCACTGGTCCCACATTCTCCCGTCACGCCAAGGCTCTCGCCGACCTGAACCGGGGTGGCGGTGCCACGCGGCGCGGACCACAACTGCACGGTCCGTGCCTGCCCGGTGCCTCTGGCTGCGTCTTTGACGGGAGCTTGGCCTCTGCGCCGCGAAGGCCGCGAGCCGCCGACCACCCCGACGCATTGCCGACGCGTGACCCTCATGCCTCGGGCAGCAGTCCGGCTGGCCTTCCTTCGGGGAGGTTCAGGTCGCAGGCTGTGATGTGTGCCAGTGCCCTGCCGGGGAACTTGATCCGTCCGGGTGCGGTCCTGTGAGAGGAGCACACGTGGCGGCGTTGACGCCAGCGGCCGGCGGTCGAGACCCGGGCGCTCAGGAGGCCGGATACGAGCCGGATCCGCACCGGTGGCGGGCCCTGTGGGTCACCTTGGTGGCCGGCTTCATGAGCCTGCTCGACGTGACGATCGTCGCGGTCGCCCTGCCCACCGTCCAGCGCGATCTACACGCTTCCCCGACACAGGTGCAGTGGGTGGTCTCCGGATACGCCCTCACCTTCGCCCTCGCCCTTGTCACCGCCGGCCGCCTCGGCGACGCCATGGACCGTCGCCGTATCTTCCTGTTGGCTCTCAGCCTCTTCGTGATCTTCAGCGCGGCCTGCGGCGCGGCCCCCGACATCACGCTGCTGGTGGCGGCCCGCCTCGCCCAGGGCCTGGCGGCCGGCTTCATGGCGCCCCAGAACTCCGCGCTCATCCAGCAGATGTTCCGCGGCGCCGAGCGAGGCCGCGCCTTCGGCTTCTTCGGCGCCACCGTCGGCATCTCCTCCGCCGTCGGCCCCGTCACCGGCGGCGCCATCATCGCCCTCGCCTCCGGAGCCCAGGGCTGGCGCTGGATCTTCTACGTCAACGTCCCCATCGGCATCCTTGCCGTCCTCCTCGGCCGCCGCCTGCTGCCCCACACCCGGCGGTCCGGGCGGGGACACGTGGACCTGTCCGGCGTCCTGCTCCTCGGACTCGGCGTGCTCGCGCTCATGTACCCGCTGGTCCAGGCGGCCTCCGGCGGCCTCGGCCACCTGTGGTGGCTGTTCCTCGTCGGCGGCGCGGTCCTCGCCGTCTTCACCCAGCGGCAGCGGCACCTCGCCGCTCACGGCGTCCAGCCGCTGCTCGACCCGCGTCTGTTCACCACCGTTCGCGGCTATGCCGTCGGAGTCGGCGTCGGCACGCTGTACTTCATCGGCTTCAGCGGCCTCTGGCTGGTCTTCGCCCTCTTCTACCAGCACGGTCTCGGCTTCTCCCCGCTCCGCTCCGGCCTCGCCGTGACCCCTTTCGCCCTCGGCTCGGCGAGCGCAGCCGTGGTTTCCGGCCGTCTGGTGGACAGGCTCGGCCGCCTGCTCACCGTGTGCGGCCTCACGGGCGTGATCGTCGGCTTGGGTGGCACCGCGCTGCTGCTCTGCTTCGCGCCCCTCCACGTCGTTCCCTGGGCCGCCGCCCCGGCCCTGTTCCTCGGCGGCATCGGCGGAGGCTTCGTGGTCTCGCCCAACATCACCATGACCCTGCGTGAAGTGCCCGTGCGCATGGCGGGCGCGGCGGGTGGCGCCCTGCAGACCGGCCAGCGGCTCGGCGCCGCGGTGGGCACCGCCGCCCTCCCGGGCCTCTTCTACCTGGTGCTCGGCAAGGGCGACAACTACCGCGGTGCAGTCGTCACTGCGCTGGGCGCAGCCCTCGTCGGCATGGCGGCGTCCCTGGCCCTCGCGACGTTCGACTGGAGGCGCGACCGGCGGATGCGCCGACCTCACCGGAAGTGCCCGGACGAGGTCGCCAACCAGCCGGTGCACGCCCGGCAGACCTGACCCATCCTCCCGCGCCCGATCACCGTCGGCGGGTCCGCCGCGCCAGACCCTCCGGCGGGCGGGCGCCGGTGCTGCCGGTTCGCCCGTGCAGCGGCGCTATGGACGGCGGTGAGACCGGCCTACCAGCACCTGACCTCCGGCTCCTCTTGAGGAGACCGTCTCAAGTATTTGGCCCCCGCGTGGCCCGCCGCCCCGGGACCGGCGGGCCAGCGCCTCGAGGCGCCGACACGGGGTGAACGGAACCTACGCTCCCGTCGCTCAAAACGGAAGACCCTTTTCCCATTGACCCTCAACCTGCACAGACGCACCCTGAATCCCACGCACCAAAGGGAGCACAGGATGAGCCGAGCGACCGACACACACCGCATCGTCGAGTACTGGACGGACAAGGGCACCCACGTGATCTTTCCAGTCGAACGGAACGAAGAAGTCGACCGCATGAGCGACACGCAGCTGATCTCGAAGTACGGGAACCCCGAAGACGGGGCAGCCGCGCGCATCGTCCGGTAGGCCACTCCAACGCCGGCCATAAGGGCGCGGTTGGGCCGACCCGCTCCGACCCGCCCTGCGCTCTGTCGCCTGAGTTCGCGCCCGCATCACCCCGGTGGTCTCAGAACAGGCCGCCCTTCGCGACCCATGCACACGACTGGCTTGCGTTTCTGGCGCGCACATGCCGAACTCAGCTTGTGCGCCGACATTTCTTCGTCCAGTCAGCCTCGATCTCCGAGTGCATGGTGGTCCAGCCGCGTAGTCGCCACATGGTGGCCACGTCCGAACAGGCTGTCGCGGCGACCGGGTGCACCACCACGGACATCGACTACATGGTGCCGCACCAGACGAATGTCCGGATCACCGACTTCGTCGCCCGCCGACTCGGCCTCATCGACAGCAGCCAACTGCACAACGTCGAGTCCGTCGGCAACACCGGCGTCGCCGCCATCCCGCTCCTGCTCGCGCAGGAGGCCGCCGCGGGGCACCCGAAACGCGGCCAGTGCCCGGTGCTGCCGCATTCGGCGCTGAACTGACCTGTGGCGCCGCCCCATCACCTGGCCGGAGCTGCCCTGCTCCAGTGCATTCGACGGCGGGGGGAGACGGAGCGATCGCCCGCACCTGCCGCTCTCACCTCGAGTTGGCTGCGTCGGTGGCCGTGCTACTGCTGCACAGCCCAAGTTCGGGTTGATGTGGTCGAGTTAAGCCATGCCGACTCTTGTCGACCCTCCGCAGCTGCATAAGATCACGTCACTCATATGTCCGAGGTAGGAGGCCGAACGCTCGTGAGGGATCAGCGTGTTGTGGTCGTGACTGGGGGAGGAACTGGCATTGGCGCGGCAACTGCTCGGTTGTTGCGAGGGGCTGGGCACGAAGTTGTGGTCTCCGGGCGGCGACCGGAGCCGCTGCACCGCATCGCCGCGGAGACCGGAGCCCTGGCCTGCCCTGCTGACACCACGGACCCGGAAGCTGTTCATCGCCTCGTTGAAACAACGGTTGCGCGATTCGGTCGGCTCGATGGTTTGGTCGTCAATGCGGGAGTGGGGCGCAGCGGGGGCGTCGGGGAGCTGAGCGACGAGGACTGGGAGTTGGTAATGCGTACCAATCTCACCGGACCCTTCCTGGTGATGCGAGCGGCATTGCCGCATTTGCTCCAGGTCCGAGGATCCGTCGTCGCGGTCGCTTCGGTCTCTGCCCTGCGCAACGGGGTGGGTAATGCCGCTTACGCCACGTCCAAGGCGGCTCTGCTTCAGCTGTGCCGGTCGCTGGCCGTGGACTATGGGCCGCGTGGCCTGCGGGCCAACGCGGTGTGCCCCAGCTGGGTGCGTACAGAGATGGCGGACCGCCGTATGGCCCGATTCGCTGAGGATGCCGGGTTGGTCTCCGAAGGCGTCGAGGCTGCATACGATGAGGCCACCCGGCTGCTGCCAGCACGTCGCCCCGGTGACCCGCGCGAGGTTGCCGAAGCCATCGCCTGGTTGCTGTCGCCGGCAGCGTCCTTCGTCAATGGTGCTGCTCTGACAGTGGACGGCGGCGTGACCGCGCTGGATCCCGGAACCATTCCTTTTGAATTCAGCGTCACCCCGCGTGACGCGACCAGTTGATCTTGATGCCGGAATGTGAGTTCGTCTGGCACAGGACCGCCGCGGTCCACGAGGCCGCCCGAGGTCCGCGGCGGTTCACGGTGGCGCGCTCGATGCCGGGACGGGCTCAGAAATTTGTGCCCGAGCCGCGCCTTGCTCCGTCGGCCGCCAGCTGGATCGGCGTTGCCGATTCGGTACCGGCAACGCCGAGGCCGTCGCCTTCCGCGTACTCAACGGGAAGCCGGACCTCAAGGGCGTCCCCGACGAGTTGGTCAGCGTGATGGAGTCCCGCCTCGCTGAAGGCCCGGCCCACTGACCCTCTTTCGCCGCCGTCGCGGAGAAGACCGCCGAACGGTTCGGCGAGTAGGCGACCCAGGTTCTCCGGTACTTTCCGCGACCAGCCCACCGAGGCCCCGAACCTGATCGCCGAGCAGTGGCACCGCCTCGGACGGTACAGCGGTGGTCGCAGCGGCCGGAACAGACGCGTGGTCGGGGCTCCGGCAGGCGGTGGCCCGCTGGCTCGCCCGAGGTGATGAACGGCGTGAGCAGGTGGAGTTGGAGCGTCTCGACGCGACTGCGGAGGCCCTGACGTCGGCGTCGGGCCGGTGGAAGCCGAGCGGACCGGAACCGTGATGAGTCGGCGTTGCAAGCACGCATCGAGGCTGTACTGGAGGGTCTTTCCGAGGAGTAACGAACTCGGTCCGAAGCCGAGTTGGTCAGCGTGCTGGGCCGGACCGCCGTGCAGGGCGGCGCGGCGGCCGGCGCGGGCGGACTGACTGTGGGGCACAGCGCCCGCATCCGTGCCGAGGGCGGCTCGATTGCTGCCGGAGTGGTGCAGGGCGGGGTGCAGCCGGGCCTCCCTCCGTTGCTGCAGCTGTGAGGGGCGTAGTTCGTCTCCAGCCTTCCGCGGTTACGGTCATTCCAAGCCGTCGCCCCGGTCAGCAGCTGCCCACCAAGCGACCAGTTGGGCAGCAATCGCGTCGGGCTGCTGGAACTCGGTGTTGAGACCGCAGTGATCACGTAGCTCGTGCAGTAGGAAGTCACCGATCTCCGCCTGATTTGCGCCACTACGCAGCCGCTGGAGCAAGGGCGCGAGCATGCCTCCACGATGACCGGGACCGCCAGCCCCTGGCCGGCCAGGGCAGGAACAGCTCCCACTCCAACGGGCACGAGGCGCTGTCGGTGCCCGCGTGCACGCTGACCGCGACCTGGCAGTTCGCCCGCTTGCCCAACATCCCGCAGTACTGGCGGGCCACCCCCACCGATGCGGTGCCGCACTTGGGGAACGACACGTCGTCGACGACCCACACCTCGGGCTGGATCGCCTCGCACAACCGCTCGGCGATCCGCTCGCGCACGGGTGTCCACTGCCACGGCGACTGGTTCACGAACTGCTGCAGGGCCTGCATGCTGCCGTCTGGCAGCTGGTCGGCCATCGGCTGGATCGACTTGCGTCGCCCGTCCAGCATCAGGCCCCGCAGACAACACTCGCCCCACCGCCGTTGATCCCGCCGCGGCGCCGACCCGAACACATCGGCAACGAACTCCGCTAACTCGCCCCGGAGCCGCTGCCCACCACCAAGCGAGATCACCCGACGTAACGAAGCACTACTGGATCGTCGGGCAAAAGCGGAGCATCGTCATCGACACGATCGGCCTCCTGCTCGGGTGCTGGTCGCCGCGGCCGGCGTGCAGGACTCCGTGGCCGGCATCCAGCTCCTCGACCAAGGGGCCGCCGACCACCCGGGCATCCGCAAGGTGTGGGTCGACGGCGGCTACCGTCAGCACCTCGCCGAGCACGTCGCCGCCCACGGCATCGACATGGAAATCACGGCCCGCACCCTCGGGACCAGGGGGTTCACCCCGATCCCTAAGCGGTGGGCGGTCGAACGACCTAGCGCGATCCGAAAAACATCACTGAGCCTCTTTCACCCCCTGAAGCACGGGTTGAAAGAGGCTCAGTATGGTGGTGCTGCGGCGCTTCCGGCATCATCTGCGGTGTCGTCCCCGCGCTGGAGCGAACGCTCAAAGCCTGAGCCGGACGCGGTCTTCAGTCCGTTGCATGCAAGGTGGCTCAAGCCAGTTCGGGTTGCGGTTCCGGTTCCAATTGCCGCACGGGTGCGGCCTTCGGTTCCCACAGTCTGGTGGTCTGCACGTAGCCGTAGACCACTGAGGTCATCGCCAGAATGAGAAGTGGTCCGAACACCCAAGGGTGTTCGGCCATCTGCATCGGCAGATAGCGATACGACACCAGGAGCGCGGCGAAGACCGCTGCGCCATGGGCGACCAGCTGGATTCGTGACCGATCCCAGCCGCGTTCGACCGAGCGCAGGGCTGCCTCGATCGTGAGCGCGAACACCACGCCGGCTATGAGATCCGCGCCGTAGTGATAGCCGAATCCCAGCGTTGCGCCGAGCGTGGCGATCAGCCAGAACGCGCCTGCGAATCGCAGAATCCGTGGGCCCTTGCGGGAATGAATGAAGATCGCGGTGGCCCACGCTGTGTGCAGGCTGGGCATGCAGTTGCGTGGGGTGATCTCGTCGTATGGCACCGGGTGCGGGGCGTTGATCGGCGGTGGCGTGTCCGGCCACAGGTTGGCCACCGCCCAGTGCACGCCGCCGGTGCCGGAGGCGCCCGGGCCGTAGGCGAAGACCGGTCCGACCACCGGGAAGAGCATGTAGATGGCCGGCCCCAGGAGGCCGATCACCAGAAAGGTGCGCACCAGATGGTGGCTCGGGAAGCGGCGCTCGACCGCCACGTTGCGCAGCTGGTACAGCGCGACGACGACCGCGCCCACCGCAAGCTGAGCGTAGACCCAGCCGAGAACATGGGTTCCGATCGGGCCGGTGACCTCGACAACCCGGCCTGCCAGCCACGACGGGTTGCCCAGTGCGTGATCGGCGGTCGCCACGTACTGGTCGAGCACCGCCGGCCGGGTCTTCGACGTGATGAGCAGCCAGGTGTCGCCGGTCTTTCGGCCGGCCACCAGCAGTAGGCCCAGCCCGACGCCCTTCAGTAGCAGGACACGTTCTGAGCCGGTGCGGCGCGTGACCGCGATGACCGCACAGCCCAACATCACCCACAACGCGCCGTTGCCGAAGAAATGGTCGTCGGTCACCTCGACGCCGAGCGCCCACCGCACCAGTACGAAGACGACGTCGATGCCGATCGCGACACCAGCCGCGATGAACCGTTCCCGCCAGGTGAGCACCACCATCATCAACGCCATACCGGCGTACAGGGGCCCTGGCTTGGGGGCAAATATCACCTCTTTCACCTGATTGGTCATCGGCCCCGGTACGCCGCCGCAGCGACGTGCGGCGATCTCCAGAGTGATGAGCAAGCCGAGTGCCGCCACACCTGCAGTGGCCCACGGTATCGCCCGTGGTTGACGCCACGCGGCGAACGTAATTCTGCTGTTTATTCGCGAAAACACCCGCGATGCTATAGATATCAACTGTCTCGCCGATTTGTTATTTAGTTGACCAGGCCATTTTTCGCGCTGGATGCATGGCTTTCCGGTGAAGGACGGAGGGGTGATCGTCGTTAGTTCGAACATGCTATCGGAGCGGTGGGGCGGGTTTCGGTGGTCACGGGTGGCGCGAAGGTCGGTCGATCCTGCGCCCGATGGTCCAGGGAGGGATGTCCAGGTGGGACGCAAGTCTCCGTACCCGGAGGAGTTCAGGAAGTACGCGGTCGCGCTCTGCCGCGCCGCAGGCGCGAAGCGCACCATGCGCGGCGATGGCCGCGGACCTCGTCATCACCACCGAGTCGCTGCGGACGTGGGTCCGCAAGAAAGACGAGTCCCAGGCACTGCCCGAGCGCCGCGAGGCCGACAGGAGTCCTGCTGAGGAACTGGCCCGGTTGCGGGCGGCGATCGCGGTCTTCTCGTCGATGGACAGGACGACCGCCACTTCGGGCGGGTCTAGGTAGAGGGCGGTGGCCGCAGGTGGACGCCATCACGGTCCGCTTCCGTGCCGGATTCGCTTATGTCGGAGCCGAATTGCCGAGCGGGCACAGCCTCCCGCTGTGTCGCCTGCGCTTCACCGGGGTGCTGCACACCTGGGGCTTCGCGCTCTACCTGGCCAGCAACGACAGCTACAAGGACAACATCCTGCCCAGCGGACTACCCGTCGGCTCTCCAGAGGAGGCCCTCGACTGCGCGGGCGACCTCTACCTCACGGCACTGGCCACTTGACCAACGCCCCTCAACGAAAGGACGTCTCCCCGGGGCCATTGGACGGGCGGCGCAGGCCGGTCCGGCCGTCCCCCGTCCCCCGTCTGCCGACGACCGGCCGCCCGGCCTCAGGCCTCGGAGTCCAGAAGCTGCCAGTCGAAGGGCATGAGATCCCGCTCCCAGCCGGGCGATCCGGCCAGTGCGTCGGCGGCCTCGGGCGTGCGCAGCAGGCAGCGGTGGCGCAACAGCTCGCGCCGGTCGCCGGGCGTCAGGAGCCTCTCCTCGGGGCTGAGATTCTTCGGGTGGTCGGGGTGTAGGTCGGCACTGCCGTCGATCGGGCGGTCCCCCGCCATGTTGAGCCGATCGCCGGCCGGGGTCCGGTAGTCGAGGCGGAAGTCGGTGCGCCACTGGGAATTGCTGCCCCAGCCCTGGGACAGGTCGACCGTTGGCCGGTGGCGGCGCCGGAAGGTCCAGTACAGCGGCGAGCGGTCCGCGACGCCGCGCTGCGCGTACTCGACGCCGGCGCGGATCCGCACGCCGGCCCGGTTGAACAGCAGCTGGCCCAGCATCAGGCCGGGCCAGAGGACCTCGGTGATCTCGATCGGCGTGTGCGGGTCGTCGGCCTGTTCGACCTCGACGATCTCGTGGAGGAACGGGTCGAATGCGTCGCCGTCCTCGAACGGCGTCATGCCGAGCGAGGTGAACACGTCGAGGTACTCGCGCTCCGAGAGCGAGGGCCGCGGGTCCGGGGAGCCGGGCTCGTCGGAGGGAGGCTGGAAGGTGAGCAGCAGCCGGTCGCTGACCCGGTGCAGGGCATATAGCTCCCACACGAGTTCCTGGCCGTCAGGCTCCGCTTCCTTCTCGGCCCACCAGGAGCCATCTTCGGCCGCCGTGGCCAGCCAGGCGCGGTAGCAGTCCTGGGCCCGATCAAGCCACGACACGACGATCGCCTCGTAGGGCTCCACCCCCTCGTACCACGCCAGGGCCTCGTACAGTTCCCGCGCATCCACCCCGTAAGGCATGCCAGGAGCCTACGGGAGGCGCCGGGGGCGTCTGGCCGGAGTCGGCAAGGAGATCCGGACCGGGTCCGGGATGTGACCCACAACTTCAACACCGACGGATTCGGCTCGCTCGACCCCAAGTACAAGGCTGGGCGACCGAAGACCTTCACCCTGCCGGAACGCCGGGAGATCAAGAAGATCGCCAAGTCTGGCTTCGTTCATCTCTCGCGACAGCGTTTGTCGATAAGTTTGGCCGGCAGTTTGCGATCAGCGAGCCTGCGGATGTTCACAAGTTTTGGCGGCACCAGCGGGTGTGTCTGTTTCAGAGGGTGTTAGGTCCGTTTCTGGTAGCGGCCTCGTCCGGGGTTGGGTGAGGAAGCGTTGGCCGTCCGAGGTGGCTGCGGGGGATGTTGACGGTCCGTCGTCGGTGGGCATGCCGAGGTGGTGGTGCAGTTCACGGGCTGACGCAACGAAGACGCTCACTTGGTGGGCTCGCGATTGTAGAGCTTCTTTGCCCATAAGTAGCCGCCCAAAGCGATCAGGGCGCACCAACCGATGGTCAGGATTGCACTGTTGTCGATCGGGGTGCCCATCAACAGCCCGCGCAGGGTTTCGATGAACGGGGTGAACGGCTGGTAACTGGCGAACCATTTCAGCCCGGCCGGCATCGAGTCGGTGGGGACGAACCCGCTGCCCATCATGGGCAGGATCATCAGCGGCGTCAGCATGTTGCTCGCGGCGGCGACGCTCTTAGCGAGCATGGCCAGTGCGACCGACAGCCAGGTGAGCGCGAGGATGATCATCACGAGAACGCCGACCGCGCCGAGCCATTCACCGAAGTCGGCGGTCGGCTCGAATCCCACCAGCAGCGCGACCCCGATGACGGCAGCGATGCTCAGTAGGGTCTGGATCAGGCTGCCCAACACATGGCCGGTGAGCACCGAGACCCGGGCGATGGCCATGGTGCGGAACCGGGCGACGATGCCCTCGGTCATGTCGATGGCTACCGAGATCGCCGTGCCCTGGGCAGCGGTCGCGACAGTCATAAGGATGACGCCGGGGACGACGTAGTTCGTGTAGGTGTCCCGGCCGCCCGACGGCCCGCCAAGGCCAGTCCCGAGGGTGCTGCCGAGGACGTAGACGAACAGCAGCAGGAAGACCACCGGAACGCCGGCGGCGGTCAGGATGAGCGTCGGATAACGCAGCATGTGCCGCAACTGGCGGCGCAACATCGTCACCGAGTCGGCGAAGGCGTGGGAAACGGTAGTGGAAACGGTGCTCATCGGGCGGGCTCCTGTTCCGTGACCGGGTTGCCCGTCAGGGCGAAGAAGACGTCATCGAGATCGGGGGTGTGGACCTGCAGTTCGTCCACCGTGATCGAGGCGTGGTCGAGCCAATCCAGCAGCGCGCGCAACGACCGGACATCGCCCTGGCTGGGGATCTGCAGGATGTATGCCTCTTCGTTGCGGGACACCACGTCCAGCGTCCGGACCGCATGGTCGTAGCCGCGTGGGTCGGCGAAGTGCAGGGTGATGTGGCCGCCGCCGACCTGCCGCTTGAGCTCCTCCGGCGAGCCTTCCGCAACGAGCTTTCCCTGGTGGAGCACCGCGATCCGGTCGGCGAGTTGGTCGGCCTCTTCGAGGTGCTGGGTGGTGAGGAAGATCGTGACGCCCTCGTCGGTCACCAGCCGGCGGATGATCTCCCACATCGTCCGCCTGCTGCGCGGGTCCAGCCCGGTGGTCGGCTCGTCGAGGAAGATCACGCGGGGCTGGCCGACCAACGTCATCGCGAGGTCCAGTCGGCGGCGCATCCCGCCGGAGTACGTCGCCGCAGGCTTCCGGGCCGCGTCCACCAGGTCGAACCGCGCCAGCAAGTCCTGGGCACGCTGCCGCCGTTCCCGGCGAGGCAGGCGGTTCAGGTCGGCCATCAGCAGCAGGTTCTCCTCGCCGGTGAGGAAGCTGTCCACCGCGGAGAACTGGCCGGTGACGCCGATCGCGGCACGGACCGCGTCCGGATCCCGGACCACGTCGTGGCTGGCGACCCGCACTTCGCCGGTGTCTGCGCGGATGAGCGTGGACAGGATCTGCACCACGGTGGTCTTGCCGGCGCCGTTCGGGCCGAGCAACGCGAAGACAGACCCCGCGGGGATGTGGATGTCGATGCCGTCGAGCACCACGTGGTCGCCGTACGCCTTGCGTACGGCAGTCGCCGCGACCGCACGTTGACCGAGATCGGTAGTCATGGGTTTCACTTCCGCTGGTGAGGCGGCGCCGCAGTGAGCGCCTTTACAACTCGGCGAAAGTTACGTTGCATTCATGCAATCGTCAATCACGACCAGGCGAAGCAGCTGCATAACTACAGGTCAACGGCATTGAATTGTTGCATGGCTCATGCCGACTAATGCAACGAACAGCGTTGCATTAACCTGACCTCGACGCCGACAGTGGAGGACACCTGATGCCCGGTGACAGACTCACGCTCCAAGAACGACAGCAGATCGCCGCGGGGCTGCGCGAGGAGTTGACCTACGCCGCCATCGGCCGCCGCATCGGGCGGCCGACCTCCACCGTCACCCGCGAAGTGACGCGCAACGGCGGGCCGCGCGGCTACCACGCCGAGGCGGCCCACCGAGCCGGCACACGACACGGGCGCCAGCACAGGACCACTGCGCCGACACCGTCACCAGGAAGGGCTGACCCCGGGCGCGATCCACGGCTCGTGGACGAGGTGGACGCGCAGAGCGTGGAACTGATGATTCAGGCCGGGCTCCCACAGATGATGGCCAGGGTCCTCGCCGCGCTGTTCACCACCGACAGCGGCAGCCTCACCTCCGCGGAACTCGTGCGACGCCTGCACGTCAGCCCCGCCTCCATCTCCAAGGCCGTCGGCTACCTGCAAAATCAGGCACTCATCAAACGCGAACGCGACCCCCACAGCCGCGCCGAACGCTACGCCATCGACGACGACGTGGCGTTCCAGTCCATCGTGGCCAGCGCGCGAGCCCAGACCCAAATAGCTGAGGCTTGCAAGATCGCAGCCCAGAAACTCGGCACCACCACCCCCGCCGGGGTCCGACTGGAGAACACGAGCCAGTTCCTCCTCCACGTCATCGACGACCTGGTCCGCTCCGCCCGGCACTGGCATGAGATCTACCCGACCCATCCTCGGAAGACGTCCGAAACCGACGGCTGAGCAGATCGGTCAGTCGGGTGCAGTGCGCTGACCTGGGGCGACCGCGTTCGATGTCAAGGGGGAGGTTGACCGTTCATTCGCTATACGACACCCCCAGCCGGCTCACCCCTCGCGACTAGATTCACTGTCAGAGGGCGCTAAAGTCCCGTTATCCATGGTTCGTGATCACTCGTTCGTGTGGTCGTGATCCCTACTGGCGTGCTGGATGGAGCTCGGATGATCTTCTGCAGCGCATGAAGAGACCGGCGTATCCGAGCGACATGACGGACGAGCAGTGGGATCTGGTCAGGCCGATGATCGAGTCGTGGAAGCAGGGGCGGGTGGCGCGGTCGGCGACGGGGGATCCGGGCTCCTGTGATCTGCGGGAGGTCGTGAACGCGATCTTCTACCAGAACCGGACGGGCTGTCAGTGGCGCTACCTCCCGCACGACCTGCCCGCGTGGTCGGCGGTGTTCTACTACTTCACGCTGTGGCGCCGGGACGGCCTTGACCAGCGAATACAGGAACTCTTGCGCTGCCAGGTGCGGGAGAGGGCCAAGCGATTAGAGGACCCGTCCCTCGTGGTCATAGACACCCAGTCCGTCCGTGCGGCGGCCGGGGTTCCCAAGACCACGACGGGGCTGGACGCGAACAAGAAGACACCGGGCCGCAAGCGCGGACTCGTGGTCGACGTGCTGGGCCTGATCATCGGGGTCGTCGTGCTCGCCGCCTCCGCGCACGACAACGCCGCCGGCACCGCCCTGCTCACCCTGGCCGCCGAGCGGTGCGGCAATCGTCTGGAGAAAGTCCTGGTGGACCAGGGGTTCAAGGACGAGACCATCATCCACGGTGCCCTGCTCGGCATCACCGTCGAGACCGTGGTCCGCAACCCCGACGACAAGGCTAAAGGGTTCGTCCCGCAGCCGAAGCGGTGGGTAGTCGAGCAGGTCAACGGCACCTTGATGCTTCACCGGCGTCTGGTGCGCGAGTACGACCACCGGCCCGACAACTCCGCCTCGCGCGTCTATTGGGCGGCCACCGCGAACATGACCCGCCGCCTCACCACGCCTTCCCCGACCTGGCGCGACGAGATCGTAGCAGCCGCATGAACGACGACATCACCGAGCTCCTCATCAGCCTGCAGGCCGAGCACGACCGGGCCGCGGCCAGGGCCGACGACCTGCGCCGGCAGATCGAGCACCTCACGCACGCCCTGGGCGAGGCCGAGGCCCGGCTGGCCGAACTGGCCACCGCCGGGAAGGTCTTCGCCGAGCTCGTACCCGCCACAGCCGCACCCGATCCGGCCGAGCAGTCCACCGCATACCAGGCCATCGTGAACGCCTTCAACCAGCACCCCGACCGGGAATTCCGGGTCCGCGACCTGCACGAACTCCTCGGCATGCCTACCGGCGACCCCGCCCTGAACGTCACCCGCAGCCGCCTCGGACGC
The DNA here is from genome assembly GCF_053592455.1 of Streptomyces sp. NPDC002676. Lineage (NCBI taxonomy): Bacteria > Bacillati > Actinomycetota > Actinomycetes > Kitasatosporales > Streptomycetaceae > Streptomyces > Streptomyces sp. NPDC002676. The sequence goes on from NZ_JBSFVT010000029.1 coordinate 39,753, forward strand.
CTCACCCGCCAAGGTTTCCTAACCCAGCCCGGACGGGGCCTTTACCGGAAAGGGACTTAACGTCCTCTCAGGGCGCCTGTTTGACTCATGCGAGTGCTGATCGTGCGGTTGCGTGGAACTGCACGTACTCGATGGTCGCGCCTCCGGGGTGCTGCACGGTCAGGTTGCGGCCGGTGGGGACCTCGTTGGGGCCGTCGAGGATCTTTCCGCCGTGTTGCTCGGTGAGCTGCAGGACCTGGTCGAGGGACTCGACGATCGTGGTGGCGTGGGTGCCGCGGTATGGGGAGAGGGCTTCTTCTGAACCTGCGAGCAGCAGATAGCCGCCGATGCTCGCGAGGTCCAGGTCGCGGTAAGTGAACCGGAGTCGTGGCTGCTCTCCGGTGAGCTCGATGAAGGTGGGCAGTGCCGCGTCCAGGTCGTCGACGTAGACGCGGGCGAGGGTGGCGAGCACTGGCACGGTCATCTCCTAGATCATTTCGACTTTCCCGAAACGTCGAAGTGATCTGCATACTACTTGTGTGATGTAGGCGAAGACGAGGAGGGCCAGTGGGACAGCCCGACTATGCGGACGTGGACTTGGCTGTGGTGCTGCATGCCCTGGGCGATCCGGTTCGGTTGGCACTGGTCCGTCGGATGGCCGAGGACGGCGAGAGCGCCTGCAGCCCGGACGGCGTGGACGTGCCCAGATCGACGCTGTCCAACCATTGGCGGATCCTGCGCGAAGCCGGAATTACTCACACCCGTCGGGTGGGAAAGGCTCGTCTGATGGTTCTGCGTCGCGCCGATCTCGATGCCCGCTTCCCGGGACTCCTTGCAGCCGTATTGGCCGAAGGCAGGCGGTGAGTGTCTCGGTTGCCAGCCCGGTCAGGATGAGGCCGCCCGCCGTCCTGGCCGGTGGACGGCGACCCAGCATGCGCTTTAGGCCACCCGACAGCAGTGTGTTGTTCGGTGGTGGCTCGTGTGCTGGCGAGGCGGTAGGAGTCTGTGCCGGTCTCGATGATGGTGCCGTTGAAGGTGAGGCGGTTGACGATGGCTGCGCAGAGCGGTGGGTCCGTGAAGGTCTTCGTCCAGCCGCTGAAGGACTCGTTGGAGGCGATGGCGAAGCTGTCCTTCTCCTCGTGTTCGGTCAGGACCTGGGGACAGGCGCTTACGGCCCCACCCGCGATTGATCGTGGATGCTGTGCCTTGAGGGGCCAGGGCTAGGCTCGTGCTGATCACGGTTACCGACGAGGGGGTTCCGAGGTATGAGCGGGAAAGTGACGGCGGTCAGCAGCAATGGGGAGTACTCGTTCACCAAGCCGAACCGGGACAGCGTCAGATTGCTCGCCGGGCTCGGCGTGGAGGGGGACGTTCATGCCGGTGTGACGGTCAAGCATCGCTCGCGCGTCGCGCAGGATCCCACCCAGCCGAATCTGCGCCAGGTCCACCTCATTCATGAAGAGCTCTTCGCCGAGGTCGGTGAAGAAGGGTTCAAGGTGGCGCCCGGTGAACTCGGCGAGAACATCACCACGCGCGGCATCGATCTGCTCGGGCTGCCGGTCGGCACATTGCTGCGCATCGGAGACTCCGCGGTCCTGGAAGTCACAGGCCTCCGCAATCCCTGCCGGCAGATCGACGACTTCCAGAACGGGTTGCTGAAGCAGGTCGTCGGCCGCGACGAGGCGGGGAACATCGTGCGCAAAGCCGGAATCATGAGCATCGTGAGGGAAGGCGGCGTGGTGCGCCCTGGCGACACGATCGAAATGGAACTTCCCAGTGGTCCGCACCAACCCCTGGACCGGGTCTGACCACCTTCCCAGGCAGTCCGTGACATGACGACGGCCGCGCGGGTTCTTGAGGTGTGAAGATCAAGCAGGCTCGCGCGGCCATGGCCCATCCTGCCTTCTGCGGCGTCGCGCGCCAACATCTCGGCGAGTTGATCGAAGAACTCGCGCCACGCTGGGAGGCGCGCTGCGAGTCCGCGCGGCACAAGCGGCGCCGCGGCGCGCGCCGACGGCAGGCCGGGGCTGGGCCGGGCCGAAGCACGAACTCGTCTTCCGACCGGCTGCTGGCCACCCCGGTGCACCTGCGCACCGGCCTCACCGACGAGGCTCTCGGCGTGATCTACGAGGTGGCCCCCTCCACCATCGGCCGCGCCATCAGCGAGATCCGCCCGCTCCGGGCGGAGCGCGGATTCGCCATTCCCCACCGGCCCGGCCAGCGACTGCACACCTTGGAGGACGTGTTCGCCTACGCCGCCGCCGAGAACATCACCCTGTGCATCGACGGCACCGAGACCCAGGTCCGGCGCCCCAGGGCCAACCGGCCCGGCAGGCGGGCCTTCGTCTCCGGCAAGCGCAGGCAGAACACCATCAAGACCACCACGATCAGCGATCATCAGGGCCGCACCCTGTGGTCCGGCGCAATGCGTTCCGGCCGGATGCACGACCAGACCCGCGTGCGCACGGAGGGCATCGCAGAGCAGTTCCGCCTCCAGCCCAGTGTGAAAGCCGAGGTGGACGAGGGTTACCGGGGCCTGGCCAACGAGTTCCCCCGACCAGGTCAGCGCCCCGCCGAGAAAATCGAAAGGCTTCGACGAGGCGCCGCTGACCGAACGGTACGGGTGGCGCGAGCAGCGGCGTCGTCAGTCCTCCCGACGGATCTGTGTCGAGCACGCCAACGCCGAATACCGACAATGGCGCACGCTGCAGCGGTACACCGGACGGCGCGAGGACTACGGCGACACACAGCGGGCCATCGCCGGCCTGGTCTCCGACCGCCGCCAAGCGGGCCACCCGGCACGCCAGCTCCCGTGACCCACGGATTTCAAGATGGAATCAGCTCATTCGAGTGGGCTCCGGTGCGGACGAGTGGGACGACGGGTGTGAGTAGTTGAGGCACAGGAAGGAGCGCCGAGCTCGATCACGGCCGTGGGCTGAGGACCTCGGCGTCCGGGCGGGACCCGGGGGCGTCGGCGTTCTGGAGCGGGGCGAGGTCCGTATGCGCCTGAGTGATGGCTTCGGGGTACGCCTGGGCGGCGCGCCATCGCTGCGAAGGTGGGCTGGATGCCGCTCCGGCCCGCGGTGCCGAAAGGGCGTGTTATGTCGTGAGCGCGCCGCTCAGGCGCGCCTTGCCCTGGCGTTCGGTCAGCCGGGAGCCGGACTCGCGGCGGGCTGCGCGGCGCAGCAGCGGGACGGCGAGCAGGAAGCCGATGACGGCCCAGCCGGCCAGCACCAGCGCGACGGTGGGCAGCTGCCAGGAGCCGGACGGCTCCACGGCCCGCGCGGCGTCCGGCAGCAGGGCCGAGCGCACGCCCTGCGCCATCCACCGGAGTGGGAAGACGGACGCCACGTCCTGCACCACCACCGGCAGCCGGCTGATCGGGAACATCGCCCCCGAGGTCACCAGCAGCGCCATCGCGGGCAGCATTATCATCGCCAGCGCCTCGCGGGCGTTGGGCAGCACGGCGCCGATGGCCGCGCCCAGCGGTACGACGGCGAGCAGACCGAGGGCGATGACCCATATCAGCGTCAGCCAACTGCCGGGGCTGTGCGGCAGCGGCCCGTCCACGAACAATGCGGCCGCGCCCAGCAGGACGGTGATGATGCCCATCGCCATGATGACGATCAGCACGGACTTCGCGACGAGATAGGCCAGTATGCCGCCGGGCGTGGCCCGCAGCCGCAGCAAGGTGCCCTCGTCGCGTTCGGTCACCAGGATCTGCGGGAGGTTGATCAGCCCCACCTGGAACAGCAGATACGCGGCGAACCCGGCGATCGTCAGGTGCGCGGCGGGGATATGGGTGCCGGGCAGGTCGTCATGGATGAAGGAGGCGACCATCAAGGCGACCACCACATTGCTGAGATAACTGACGAACTCCTTGCGGCTGCACAGGAGATGACGCACCTCGATACCCCCGCGCCGCAGCCCGGCCTGCCAGGAGCGCAGTCGCCGGCCGCGAGCGCGGTCCGGCCCTGCGGTGCTGGCCGCCCCGTCCGTCGCGCCGGTCCCGCCCCGTGTGGTCCTGTGCCGCACCGCTGTCATCTCCGTCTGCCTCATGCGGATCGTTCCTCCCCCGTCCCGGCGCCCACCAGGGCTGTGTTGTCGGCAGTCCCCGCGTCCGTGGTGCCGTCGGCGTACTCGTGCACCATGTGCAGATAGGTGTCCTCCAGCGTCGGCCGGCGGACCTCCAGGTCGGCGATCGGCCCGTCGGCCTCGCAGTGCAGCTCCCAGACCAGCAGGGAGGGATCCGCGGTGCGCTCGCGGCGCGGCGCGCCGTCCGGCGCCGTCCAGCGGACCTCCGCCTGAGCCGCGGCCCGCCGGGCGAGCTCGGCGGGTGTGCCGCAGCCACGGATACGACCGTTGACCAGCATCGCTATCCGGGTGGCGAGCCGCTCGGCCTCGGCCAGGTCATGGGTGGTCAGCAGGATGGTGACGCCCTCGTCGCGGGCCAGCCGCTCGACCAGGTCGTGGAACTCGCGGCGCGCCTCGGGGTCGAAGCCGGTGGTCGGCTCGTCCAGGAAGAGGAGCTCAGGGCGGCCGACGATGCCGAGCGCGACATCGACGCGCCTCCGCTGGCCGCCGGACAGCTGGTCGATCCGGTGCCGGGCCCGGTGGGTGAGACCGACCAGCTCCAGCAGCTCTTGCGGGTCACGCGGATCGGGGTAGTACGTCGCGAAGTGCCGCAGCAGCTCGGCGACCTGCCAGCGGCGGTGGTCGCGCCACGACTGGAGCACCAGGCCGATCCGGCCGCGCCACGCATCGTCGGCGTGCGCCGGGTCCTTACCGAGGACCCGGACCTCGCCAGCGGAGCGCTGCCGGAAGCCCTCCAGGATCTCGACGGTGGTGGTCTTCCCGGCGCCATTAGGGCCGAGCAGGGCGAAGATCTCCCCGCGGTGGATGTCCAGGTCGACGCCCTGGAGCACCTCGGTGCCGCCGTACGACATCCGCAGGTCCCGTGCGGAGACGACCGGTTGGCGGGAGCCGGCGGCTGTGGTGGGGGTGCTGGTCATCGGCTCGCCTCCGCGTGCTGCTGTTCGGGTGCCGTCTGCTGCGCCGCCGCGGGGCCCGCACCCTCGACGATGGCGCGGAGAGCGGTGACATGGCCTTCGAAGGCGGTGCGTCCGCGGGCCGTCAGCCGTACCTTGGTGCGGCGTTTGCGCCCGCCGCCCTCCTTGCGGATCTCCAGATACTCGGCCTCCTCCAGGGTGTGCAGCTGCTTGGAGAGCGCGGAGTCGCTGAGCGAGAGGCTGTCGCGGATGAACGGGAAGTCGGCCCACTCAGTGGCGGCCAGCAGGGCCACCACGGACAACCGGGTGGAAGGATGGATCAGTTCGTCGAAGCCCGTGGGGGTGCTCATAGGCCCGCCTCCTCGTCAATGGCTTGTGTGGCGCGGCCTCGCAGCGCGCGTTCGCGGAGTGGGCTGACCGCCCAGCGGTTCGCCGGTCCCGTGAAGAGGACGAACACGGCAGCTGCGGCGGTGGCCGTGATCAGACTGGGGCAGGGCAGGGCGAGCGAGCCCGCCAGGTGGTCGGAGAGCAGGATCGTGCCGCCGGTGACGCACCCGCCCGCGATGAACGTGGCGAAGCTGCGCCAGCTGTACCGGGAGCGGTGCAACTGCATCCGGGCGCGGCGGCTGTAGATGACGGCCAGGGTGCCCAGGATGCTGGCATAGGCGGCGAGCATCAGCCACAGGCCCCACGCCGGGAGCTTGAGCCCCATGCTGGCGAGGAAGACCCACATGATCGCAGCCGTGATGTAGGTCGCCTTGGGATCACCGTGCGCGCATCGCTCGATCTCGTCGTACACCCGCTCCTGCGGCACCCGGATCCGCTGGAGATCCCGCCAAGCCCGCTCGGCATCCACCGGTGTAGTCATGCCATCGCCTCCCCGACGACGCTGCTGGACCGCCGGGGCGCGTCGGACCGAATCAGGCTGGACCGCCCCCGCGTTTACTTGCCTACTGGGAAAGTTAACTGGGGCTTTCCCGATAGGCAAGTCGAAATGACCCTGTGGGCGCCGACATTCTTGTCACCTACGCTGAGCTGCGACTTGGGGGTCAGGGGCGGTCCTCCGCGGCCAAGGGTGTCGGGATACTGGTGCTCCGGCAGCAGTTGGCCGCCTTGCAGCGCAGCAGCCCAAAGCCCGCCTTCAGCGGATCACGTTCGCCGCGGTAGCCCGCGAGGTCGGCGTCTCGAGCTGGCTCGTCTATGCCCCTGGCTTGCACGAACGCATCGACCAGACCAGGCACGGGCCCACCAGGCCGCCCAAGGCCACCAGGACCAGCAGAGCAAACGGAAGGTCTCCACCGCGAGCAAACAGGCTGACCTGCTTCTAGCCCGACAAGAAGTCAAGCGGCTCCGGACCGAGAACGGTCGGCTGCGGCAGCATGCCCGCATTCATCTCGGGCGGCAGGTCGAACAGCTTGGCAACCGCGACCTGGTCGACCGCATCAACAAGTTCACCGAGGAGAACCTGCGGCTGTCCACGGCGGAACGGCGGGCAACCGCGCAGACCGCGCAACTCCGACAGCGAGTCGACGAGCTCGAGGACGACCTCGCCGCCGCCCGCACCAGCCTCCGCCGCATGATCCGCAATGAGAACCGGCTTCAATCCAGCCCCTGAGGCGTCGGTCGACAGCGCTCATGGAAATATGCCCCAGGCGGGGTGGTGCTGGCCTCCCCGGACCAACCAGGCGAGGGGTCTGCTCACATGGGGGACATATCGGCCGAGCGGCGTCGCATCCTGCAGTCGCCACCGCCCGAGCTCGTCGCAGAGGCGGCCGCGAACCCGGGCGGGTCGGTTGCGGTGATCGACCCTGACCTCATCGGCGACCCCAACGGCTACGTCCCGGGGGAAGCCGTCCAGGGTGTCTGGCGGGTCGGCGCGGACGGAAAGCTGACCGGCGAGTTCGTGGAGAATCCGAACTACGGCCCGCCCAAGGACGACTTCGCCAAGCTCACGGATTCCAAGCACTGGCTGGACTGGCTCGGTGAACAGCCCGCCGTCGCAGTGCGCGACTCCATCGCGGGGATCCTGGACGAACAGGTCCCCGGAGCGGTTCTTGAGTGGATCAAGACCCTCGACGCCCCGCGCTACCTCACCGGAGGCCGCCCCCAACCGGACGATCCGAGCCACATGATCGTCACCCGGGCCGGCCTCGCCCTGCCCTTCGCGCTCTCCGTGACCAGCCCTGGACGCAAACGAGAGATCCTCCAGGGCGTCTTCTCCTGGGTCGCCGTCAGACTCGACCAGCCTGGCAAACGCAAGGACCAGGTCTGGTTCGACCTACGAGCTGACCTGGACTGGGCCGAGACGGAACTCCGCAAACGGATCTACCTTGTCGGCCAGACCTCGGCGCCCGGCACCACCTGAAACCCGCCCGTCCGAATCCGGGGTCGACGCAACATGCCTCACGTCCCTCAGACTGCTGCACAGACTTGACCTGCGGCATCGTCGTGGTGACCCCAGATAGCACCGTCCGAGTCCACTGCGACGAGAGGTGCCTCCCTGACCTCATTTGTTCGCGCGGTCGGCCAACATCAGGAAGGTGTTCATCGGCCTCACCGCCGACAGCGGCGGAGTGTGCTGTCTGTCTTCACAAACCACGATGACCATCGCTGGCCGCACCTGTCTGCGGACCACCCCGACCAGCAAGATCATGACCTACAGCTGGACGACTATCCTCGCCGTCGGACCACCGCCGTACCCGAGTCCAGATCTATGCCCATGCGGGGCGGCGCACCATCTTGGATGTCATCCCGCAGGACCAGCTCTGTCTGGCGCTGTTCGAACTGCACCCGCTTGTTGGAGTTCATGAACGCATGCAGCTCTTCGGTGACAGTGGCGCCCACGCCGAGTCCGCTGCTCGGGGTGCGAGCAACCAAGATGCGGCGCAGCCAGTCTGGATGTCCCGATCGCACCACCACATAGCGGGCCGACGCCAGCAGGAAAGGCACGAGCACTAACACTGTCATGATCAGCAGGCCCGACATCATCACCATGCCCAACCAACGTCCTCACAAGGCGCACCGTTCCCGGTTACTGTGCGCCTGACTATCGAGGTACCTTCGCGGCCCGACGCCGGTACGGAACATGGAGCTGCTCGTGCTAGCCAGGTGGCCCGGCCCGAAGGTGGACAGGTCGGCTCGCATGGAATTGGCCTGTGTGATGGGTCAATTTCGCACTACCGTAGGCGCAATGACAACGGGATCCACTTCGACCGACCAGCCCACGTCCTTGGCCGAGGCGCCGATGCGTCAGGCCCGCAACTCCGCCGCCTTTTGGATCGCGACCGGCCGATGCCGGGGACATGAGGTGATCCGGCGCCGTGGATTCGTCGCGGTCGACGGCGACGAGCGTGCGGGCCTGCGGATCCTGATCCAGGAGCCCAACCTCGACCCGGGTGAACTGGCCGAGTTGAGCGAGCTGGCCCGACAGGCCGCGGGCCCGGTGAACGCCGAGGATCCGTTCAGCTCGACCGACCTGAGCCACCTGGGCATGCGCAGCTGGCAGATGCCGATCATGCTGCGCCCGCCCGGGCCCGTCGGCGAACCGGTGCTGGACGTGATCCGGGTACGGCAGCCCGAGGACCTCCAGGCGGCCGAGCGGATCGTGATCGAGGGCTTCGAGCTGGCCGGATTCGAGCCCTACCGCCCCGGCGAGTTGTTCCCGATGGCGCTGATCAGGCAGCCGGGCGTGGACGTGTTCGTCGCCTCGCACGACGGTGTGGCCGCGGGAGCCTGTGTCAGGGTCGTGGACGACGGCGTCGGCAGCCATTACTGGGTCGGTACTTCGCCCGCATTCCGGTCGCGTGGCGTGGGTCGGGCCGTCATGCTCGGTTCCCTCGCCCACCTGGCGGATCTGCCGGTCACACTCACCGCTTCGAAGCTGGGCAGGCCGCTGTACGAGTCGCTGGGTTACATCGCCGCGACGCCCTCGACCTGGTGGGCCTCTCCTCATGTGACAGCGTCACGGTGAAGCCCGCTGGCTCGCCAGTTCCCCGAAGGGCCCCAACCATGTGGACAGATGCGCCGGTAGGCGCTGTGCTCGTGCTGGTTGCGGGCGGATCACTTCGGCGTAGATCGTCGGTCACCGGGCGACTTCGCGATTCGTCAGGACCAGCACGGCCCGCACCAGGGTGGTCGCCCACTTCGGGTCGGTGCGGACCTTGCCGAGGACCCGCCAGTTCTTGAGGCGGGCGAAGCCGTGTTCGACCGGTTCCCGGATGGAGGCGAGGGCCTTGTTGGACGTTTTCTGGTCGCCGGTCAGGGGGCGGTTCTGGCGGCGCGGGGCCTCGCCGTCTCGTCTGGCACAGACGCGCGCTGTCAACGACGTCATGACCCGCAACAACTAGACCGCTGTGACTGAGCGCCGTACCTGGCTGGTCTGGCCAAGTACGGCGCTCAGTAAGGTGCGTCAGCGGCGAGCCAGGTTGTCGGGAGCGGCCGACGGCGTCACTGCCCCGTCGCCCCAAGGGCCTGGTCGGCCGTCGCGAAGCGGTGCTCCGTCGGCTTCAACACTTTGTAGAGGTAGCCGAAGTACTCCGTTTCCGCTGTTCCGGTGAGCACCGCCAGCAGGAAGGCGAGGCACCCCATGTCGTGGTGCTCCCACAGGGGGCCGCGCCCCTCGTTGTAGAGCACGGTCCACTCGTCGGGGTGCTGACCGGGCCGGGCCAGCCAGTACAGGAACGCCCCCGTGCCTTCCTCGAATGCCCACGGCAGGACCCTCGCGCCCGCCTCCTGCAGGCCGGCGGGCTTGTCCTCGAACTCCCACAGGTGGGCCAGGATCTCGTCCCGTTCCGCCGTCTGCGCGTGCAGGTCGCAGTCGTTGTAGGCGGAGTCGGGGACAAGCAGCCAGAGCGTCTCGGTGAAGATGCCGTCGCCGTATGTCTCGACGAGCTGCTTGTAGTCGGCGGGCAGAGCCGTACCGAGGGCGCGCTCGGCTTGCGCCCAGTCCACCGCGGGTGGCGGATTGGCGGGCGGCGGACAGAGGCGAACGAGCGCATCGAGGGCGATCATGGAACGCACGCTACCGGCACACCGGCCGGTGCCTGTGTGCGGGTCGGCAGGCCAGGCGAAGATCCGCAGCGGAACCCGGCTCAAATATCCGCTTGCCCCGGTGAAGGCCTCGGCACGCCGGGAGCTGCGTACGTCGGTGGTCGATGAGCGCGCACTTGGCCGGTGAGGCCGCCTATAGCGTGCGAGGCAGGAGAAGTGGTCAGCCAACGCCCAGCCAGGTCACGACGGCCAGAACGAGTGGGACAGGACACGCCACCGCAGTCAGCAACAGCCGACGTCCGGCCGGCGTCATGCGACGCACCGCGGGCACAAGGGCGAGCGCGGCGAGCAGTGCGGCACCGCCGGCCACGCCCGCCGCGTACTCCGCGAGAAGACCACCGACGGCCGTGCCTTCCGCCGCGCCCCACAGTGCGAGCACGCTTAGCAGGAAAGTCAGCCACGCCATCGACAGGACTGTGGCGGCGCCGAGCAGAGCTGTCAGCAGCGTGACCCCTGGGCGGGCCGTAGCCGACGGGGTCGTCGGCTTCCACGGGCCGTAGAGCCTCGCATAGGTCTGAGGATTCATGAGCCGATGATCGTCGGGAGCCCCCGTGCACTTCATGAGGCGCTCTACTCAACCAAGCGCGTAGACGTACTCATTCTCGGCTGCTCCAGGCGCCAACTGAAGTGCGCAGGTGCCAACTCGCGTGCGGAGCGGTCGGGCCGATCAGTAGAGGCTCCAGTCGTCTGTGTCCCAGTAGCCGTCGTGGCGGACGCAGCTGCCGTCGGCGATGACCAGTCCCGCGTCGCGCTGTCGCTGAGCCCCGGCCGACGTACCGGCAGCCGGTGACCGGGTCAGTCTCCGGCTCCGTCGTCACCTTCCATCCCCACGCAGGATGCGCTGGCCCTGGACTTGAGCAATTGTCAAGACTTGTGGACCGTAAGTGGCCCGCTACGGGCGGGTGGATGGGCTTGAGGCTCCAGTAGGGGGAGGTTCGAGGGCGAGGGCATGGAAGGCGACACGCTCTACTCGATCGGTGATCTGTCTCGGCGGACCGGGCTGACGGTCAAGGCCATTCGGTTCTACTCCGATCGAGGCATCGTGCCGCCGACTGGCCGCAGCCCGGCCGGCTACCGCCTCTACGGCATCGACGCCGTCGCACGCCTGGACCTGGTACGGACGCTGCGCGATCTGGGACTGGACCTTCCCACGATCCAGAAGGTCGTGGACCGGGAGCTCTCGCTTCCCGAGGTCGCCGCAGCGCACGCTGAAGCGGTTGCGGTGCAGATCCGAACACTGCGCCTGCGGCGTGCGGTGCTGACGGTGGTGGCCAGGCGCGGGTCGACCCCTGAGGAGATGGATCTCATGCACAAGCTGGCCAAACTCTCCGAGGACGAGCGTCGACGTCTGATCGATGATTTCCTCGACGCCGTCTTCGGCGGCCTCGGCACTACGCTCGAGTTCACGGGGATCATGTGCTCGATGACCCCAGAACTGCCCGACAACCCCGAGGCCGAGCAGGTCGAGGCGTGGGTGGAATTGGCTGAACTGTCCCAGGACCCGGATTTTCGTGCCAGCGTGCGGCGTATGGCTCAGCATCAGACGACCGATCGTGACCAGGGCGCGGCCGCACGCCTGCTCCGTGACCCTGCCGCAGCGGTTCGCGATCAGGTCAGGCCAGCCTTGGCAGCCGGCATCGACCCTGCCTTGCCCCAGGCCGATCCGGTTGTCGAGGCGGTCATGGCTCAGTACGCGCACGTCCTCGGTCGCCCCGACGATGTCGAGCCTCGACACCGGCTGCTGACCCGCCTGGAGACCGCGAATGATCCTCGTAGGGAGCGATACCTTCGGCTCCTCGCGATGATCAACGGCTGGGCGGCTCCGGAGAGCCTGGCGCCGGTGTTCGATTGGTTCGTCCAAGCCCTGGGCGCCCGAATGCCAGGGTAGCGGACCTGGCTTCCTCGACGTGGCACGGCCTCAGCCGGTTCACGTCATGCCGCGTGCGCCCGGTCACGTTCGACGAGCTGGCCGCGTTCGAAGCGTGCTCCGGCGCGGACGAGGGGAACGATGTGGGCGCCGTTGACGGCTCGCCAGCGGGTCTGAGCCGACTCGACGAGCTTGAAGACCATGGCGAGCCCGGCGGCGCGGGAGCCGGCGCCTTTGGTGCCGAGGCGGACGGTGGCGAAGGCCTGGATGGCCTGCTCGGCATGTTCGCGGTCCTCGGCGTCGTAGATGCCCTGGATCGCCTTCTTAGCCGCCGACTGGGCCGATTTCGGCATGGTGTCCAGTATGTTGGCGGTGAACCCAGAACCTCTGCTCGCGGGTGTCGGGGAAGACCTCGCGTAGAGCCTTCCAGAACCCGAGTGCGCCGTCGCCGACCGCGACCACGGGGGCGCGCATGCCCCGTCTCGCGCAGTCCCGCAGCAGCGCAGCCCAGGACTCGGACGATCCCCGGTAGCCGTCGGCCATCGCGACCAGTTCCTTGGTGCCGTCCGCGCGCACTCCGATGACCACGAGGACGGCGGCTTTGGTCTCGTCCAGGCGTATGCGCAGGTGGATGCCGTCGACCCAGACGTAGACGTAGTCGGTGCCGGACAGGTCGCGCTCCTGGAACGCCTGATGATCGGCCTGCCACTGGGCGGACAGCCGGGTGACCGTGGCTGGCGACAGCCCGGCCGAGGAGCCGAGGAACTGTTCCATCGCTGGGACGAAATCGCCCGCGGGGCCTTGACCTCGATCACGCCAGCAGCGGTGGTGACCTTCCGGGCCTGGTGGTAGCCGTTGCGGACCACCAGGCGGTGCCCAGCCTCGTCCCTCTCCTCGGCCAACTCGGCTAAGTAGGCGTTTACTTCGGCTTCGAGAGCGTCGGCCAGCATCCGCCTCGCCCCCTCGCGGACGATCTCGTCCAACAGCGACCCAGCTCGCGTCGAACCGTCGGCATTGACTAGCGTGAGCACGGGCGTGCCTTTCCGACCGGCGCTGCAACGTCGGCCTACTCGATGATCATCACGGGTCATTCGGGAAGGTACGCCCTCTGCGTTCCCCCTGGAACCGATCCACAGATATCGAGCATGGCTCGCTTGCGCGCAGATGACGCTGCACCGATCGGGCGACAACCAGTCGCGCATAGCGGCACAACCAGTCATGCAGCCCAGAGACGGACCACGCCGTCGGCGAGCCGCAAGAACGAAGAAGTAGAAGTCGCTGAAACGGCCTGCCCCATGGAGCCCAGCACGGAGGGACCCGCATCCGTCCATCCCGATGACGGGAACTCCCGGCTGCCCAATGTCAGCCACACTGGGCCGTCGACAAAGAGGGGATCGCGGGAGTCGATCCTGAGCTCGTCCGGAATGACGTGCGCGCCGAACAACCGCCACCGCTCCCGTACGTGCGAAGCCTTGCGGTTGCGGCTCCTACTTCAACGTAGTGCTGTGGCCGAGAGGTTCACTGGAGGGCTCGATCAACTGGCGAGAGGGCGCATCGGTCCCACCGCCGTGTTGTGCTGGTGAAGGTTGGGTGGGGGAGTTGTCATATCTGGTCCACGCGCGTAGCGGACACTGCCCAGGCTGCGGTTTTCTCGTGTGGCGCATCTCCAACCCCCCACATCTCATGGAGACTTCATGCGTCACGCCGCCCTCGGCCTGCCCGCAGCCGCCGTGTTCCTGATCGGCGTAGCTGCCGCTCCTGCGCTGGCTGAGCCGCCCCGCGCTGCCCTCGACGGCAACCGCCCGCAGCGAGCTCGCCGTCCTCACCGTCGCCCCACCGCGCTCGATGGACGGCTACGCCCGCGGCAAGTTCGACATCTGGTCCACCCAGCCGCACGGCTGCACGACCCGCCAGGACGTCCTCGCCCGCGGGTCCCCCTCGCCGAGGTCTGGCGCTCCGGGCCGACACCTGGACCGAGGATCAGCGCAGGGCCTTTGGCAACGACGTGAAAGACCCCTGGCTGCTGATCGCCTCGGAGTCGTCCAACTCGTCCAAGTCCGACAGCGGGCCGGCCGACTGGAAGCCCACCAACCACGCCGTCTGGTGCACCTACGCCAAGGATTGCACCCACATCAAGTCCGTCTGGAAGCTGACCACCACCGAGGCGGAGAGGTCAGCGCTGTCGGCGATGCCCGACTCCTGCACCAGCTGACTGCCGAAGAGGATGCGCGCGGCCAAGCAGCCTCGTCCGTGCCCGCCCGTCTGCTGAGATGCGGCGGCTGTGAGTGACGGCCCTGGGTAGCCATGCGCACCTTTGCAGTGGCGAGCCAGTGCTGCCAGGTGCCGGTCGGGACCGCGATTAAGGCGTCCGCAGTCGACACGTTGCGGTCGCCCGCTGTTGACGCCGGTGCCAGGCGAGTGCCTCGACTGGTGCACGCAGTGCTGGCTGCCACTGGCAGTTCTCCCGCGCGGCAGAAGGGTGTGCGTGTACCTCCGGCCGCGTTTGCAGGTTGGCAAGTTATTGACGGTATTTATGGCAGGTACATGTCATCTATGCCAGGCTTGGTCCAACCGCCGCACGAGCACGACAACGTCCACAACTGTCCGGGCCGGCCCCACACCGGCTGGATATTCCCCCCACAAAAGGAGCTTGTGTGACCTCCCGTTACACACCTCGCCAGCGCACCGCTTTGGCCGCGGCCACTGCCGTCGCCGCTGCCTCAGCACTTCTGAGCACCGCGCTCACCAGCACGGCTACCGCCCAGCCCGCCGCCGGCAACTTCCGACTTGCCGCAGCTCCCATCGCGCTGTCGGCCACTGCCCGCACGACCCTGATCCAGCAGGCGCAGTCCGGCGCGGCTGAGACCGCGCAGAGGATAGGCCTGGGCGCCAAGGAGAAGCTGGTCGTCAAGGACGTCGTCAAGGACGTCGACGGCACTGTCCACACCCGCTACGAGCGTACGTACGCGGGCCTGCCAGTGCTCGGCGGCGACCTGATCGTCCACACTGCCAAGTCCGGCAGGACCGAGGGCATCACCAGTGCCACGACGACGAAGCTGAAGCCCGCCTCGCTCACACCGCAGATCGCCGCCGCCGAGGCCGAGAAGCAGGCGCTGGGCCTCGCCAAGGCGGCAGGCTCGGCGAAGTCAGCCGCGGACCAGGCGCCGCGCAAGGTCATATGGGCGGCGAGCGGCAAGCCGGTCCTCGCCTACGAAACAGTCGTCGGCGGGCTGCAGGACGACGGCACCCCGAACCAGCTGCACGTCATCACCGATGCCGCCACCGGCAGAATTCTCTTTCAGTACCAGGGCATCGAGACCGGTGTCGGCAACAGCCAGTACAGCGGCAAGGTGGACCTGACGACGACGCAGTCAGGCTCGTCCTACAGCCTCACCGACGCCTCGCGCGGTGGCCACAAGACCTACAACCTCAACCACGGAACTTCCGGCACCGGCACGCTGTTCGCGCAGTCCAGCGACACCTGGGGCGACGGAACCGTGTCGAATGCGGCGACCGCCGCCGCCGACGCCGCATACGGTGCGCAGGAGACGTGGGACTTCTACAAGACCACCTTCGGCCGCAGCGGCATCAAGAACGACGGCAAGGCCGCCTACTCCCGCGTCCACTACGGCAATGCCTACGTGAACGCGTTCTGGGACGACGGCTGCTTCTGCATGACCTACGGCGACGGCTCGAACGACAGCGACCCGCTGACCTCGCTGGACGTCGCCGGTCACGAGATGAGCCACGGCGTCACCTCCAACACCGCGGGCCTGGAGTACACCGGCGAGTCCGGCGGCCTGAACGAGGCGACCAGCGACATCATGGGCACCGGCGTGGAGTTTTACGCCAACAACAGCAAGGACGTCGGCGACTACCTCATCGGCGAGAAGATCAACATCAACGGGGACGGCAAACCGCTGCGCTACATGGACAAGCCGAGCAAGGACGGCGGCTCCGCCGACTACTGGTCCTCCAGCGTAGGCGGACTGGACGTCCACTACTCGTCCGGCGTCGCCAACCACTTCTTCTACCTGCTGGCCGAAGGCAGCGGCGCGAAGACGATCAACGGCGTCAGCTACGACTCGCCCACACAGGACGGTTCCACGGTCACCGGCATCGGCCGCGACAAGGCGCTTCAGATCTGGTACAAGGCGCTGACCACGTACTTCACCTCGACGACTGACTACGCCGGCGCCCGCACCGGCACCCTCAAGGCGGCGTCCGACCTCTACGGCGCCTCCAGCACCGAGTACAAGGCGGTCCAGGCCGCCTGGTCCGCAGTCAACGTCAAGTAAACCCGCACACGCCAAGGGCGGCAGCCGGGACTCACCCCGGGTGCCGCCCCCAGCCTCAGCGTCACCGCTGGCAGAGGCGCGACGACACGCGGAAATCGTGGTGTCGCGGCAGGTCATGCGGGTCTGCTCAGGCCGGTCTCGGCGAGACAGCGGTCTAGATGCCCAACTACGGGCGCTGGCTCGTCCCGTCCGCCGATATGCGGGCGGCGTGCGAGCCGAAGTCCTTCTCCGACACGCTGGGGACGAGGTCGATTGCCTCGCCGCCCGGCTCCGGCGTGCCGGGCTCCACGATCTGGGTCTGGCGCAGGCGCCCGGACACGTAGGTGCCGTCGGGGCGGAGGATGACTTGCAGCACGCCGCTGGTTGAGAGTGTGCCGCCGCGGCCGAGTACCTTGCAGCCATTGAAGTTGCCCAGGCTGCAGGCGATCAGTCTGCCCTTGCAGAACTCCATTCCGCGTATCACGTGCGGGCCGCTGCCCACGACGGCGTCAGCCCCGGCGTCGATCACCGCACGGCTGAAGCGGTAGCTGCCGCCCCGGTTCTCGCCGAGGAAGTACTTGGTGCCGGGTTCTGGAATCTTGTAGGCCATCCCGTCGATGACCTGCCTGTCCTCCACGCGAGGTCGGCCGGTCACGGCCCGCGGTATCAGCGGAGCGAGTAACGCCCAATCCTGGTCGGTGAGTTCGTGACGACGTATCACCCCGCGTTGATCCACCATCCGATGATCTGTGAAGGCGGACCCGAGCAAAGACTTGCGATGGACCGGCGGGCCGCTCACGAAGTGGCGGGTGGGATGTTCTGGTTGGCGTGGAAGAAGTTGTCGGGGTCGTAAGTGTGCTTGATCGTGGTGAGCCGGTCGTAGTGGTCGCGGTATGTACCCCGGACCCGGTCGGCGCTCTCCTCCTCGCCGAGGTAGTTGATGTAGGCGCCGCCCATGGAGTAGGGGTGCAGGTCGCTCCAATAGTCGACGCACCACTGGCGGATCAGGCCGGCGTTGGCGGGCTCGGGGTCGATGCCCGCGATGACGCCGGACCATGTGGCATGCCGGTAGGCCCAGGCCGTGTCGTCGGCGTCGACACGGCGGGTGGCCCCGTCGACCGGGTACAGGTGCATCGTGGAGAGGCCGGTGGGGAGGTTCTGGCCGTACTGCTCGTGTACGGCGATGGCGTCGTCGGGGATGGCGTCGAAGAAGTCGCCTCGCCAGTACCACTGCAGTCCCTTCGGCATCAGCCCGTCGAACATGCGCTGCAGGTCGGGGTAGGACATGGGGGTGGTGAAGTGGAATGCCGGTGGCCCGGGCGCGTTCACGGCGGTCAGCGTCTTCTCCAGGTGCTCCTCTTCCAGGTCGCCTGTGTAGCACCACACCACGCCGCACACCTTCCGTCCGTGGATCGGCTCGGGGAAGGGCGGCCCGGGCGGTACCGTCAGCAGGGCGAAGAAGCCGTTGAGCTCCTGGGGCGCGGCGGGCAGGAACTCCCGGTACCACCGGAGCACTTCGCGGGTGCGGTCGAGGGGCCAGACGGTCACCGCGACGCCGACGGTGTCCACGGGGTGCAACCGGAACGTGAACGACGTGACCACGCCGAAGTTGCCGCCGCCGCCCCGCAGAGCCCAGAACAGGTCGGGGTGGTCGTTCTCCGACGCGGTGACGAACGTGCCGTCGGCGAGGACCACGTCGGCGGACAGCAGGTTGTCGATGGTCAGTCCGTACCTGCGGGTCAGATGCCCGTGTCCGCCGCCGAGGGTGAGACCGCCGACTCCCGTGGTGGACACGATCCCGGCCGGAGTGGCCAGGCCGAAGGTGTGGGTCGCGTGGTCGAGGTCGCCCAACTGGCTTCCGCCGCCCACCCGCGCGGTCCTCGTCTCCTGGTCGACGTCCACCCAGCGCATCGGCGTCAGGTCAAGCGTCAGCGCGTCATCGACCAGGCACAGCCCTGGACCGCTGTGTCCGCCGCCGCGCACCGCCAGCTCCACTCCGGTGTCCTGGGAGAAGGAGAGCACGGTCCGTACGTCCGCCACGTCGACGCACCCGGCAATCGCCGCCGGACGCCGGTCGATCATGGCGTTGTAGATGCCGCGGGCCTCGTCGTAGCCGGGGTCTCCGGGAGCGAGGACGGGTCCCCGCAGCGCCCCACGCAGACTCTCAAGAGCCGGTCCGTTGATACCGCCCATAGTCGAACACTCCTCTTCACGGGCGCGGCGCGCAGACGGACGCGAGCGCGACGTCAGAGCGGGCTGCGGGGCGTGAAACGCGGATCTGTATGCGCCTGTGATGAAGACCGGCAGGGTGAACACCCCACCGGCAATATTGTCCGCCTGCCCGCCACGTCCCGCACGTTGACCGTCGGGCCCTCGACAAGACCGCCACCTCCTGCGAAGGGGCGGTCACACTCGCGTCATTCCTGCTCTGGGCAAGATCCGTTTGAAGACGGACGCGGGGCCTGGCTGACCGACCTGACGAAGGCCGGGGAGGAAACACTCGTTGCCGAGGCGGGGCGGCTGCTCGAACTCGACCAGGTGCCGCCCAAACAGTGGCGCGCGGCCTGGCTGAGGCAGCTGCCGAACGAGGAACTGGTGCAGTTCGCCACGGCCCGGCTCGGTGCTCCGGACGCGGAGGTGATGACGGAGGTCGTGCGCCGCATGCGGGAGATGATGCGGCGGATCGGCCCGGTTCTCGGCTCGATGCGAAACGCCGGAATCTTGCCCACGCCTTGAGGCTTGCTGCCACACCAACGGACCACTGGACGCACCTGCCGCGAGATCGCTGAGGAGACCCGCTTCTCCGCCGGAGTGATCAGCTACCTGGCCCGGCGGCATGACATGGCCGGTCGCCGGCCAAGGGCCAACCGAGAGACGCAAGCTAGCCACGTTTCGACCACTGAGGTCTTCTCAGTGAAGAAAATTTCCAGTGCCCGTTGAGAACAAGTGCGGCGCGGGCTATGTCGCCGATTCTGCTGGGGCTGAGGGTGACGTGCTTGAGGGTTCGCCAGCGTTCCTTCAGTTCCGCCGCGGCCCGCTCGCCGCGCGCCCTCACATCTCTGATCAGCGCATTCGTGGCGCGGGTTCCTCGGTCCAGGGCGGTCTCGGAGCGTCCTTTGGGGCGGCGTACGGGCACGTGCATGCCGATGCCAGCGCCGATGTAGCCCTTGTCGGCGAGCGTGGGAAGCCGTCGGCGGCGCCTTCGTACAGCGCCGGCAGCACGTGGATACGGGCCGAGGTGATGTCCGGGGTGGAACCCGGCTCGACGTCGGAGACCCACAACGGTGTGCCGCCCGGCGCGGCCAGGAACTGAATGTCGCCGCCGAAGCTCTTGTGCTTCC
Organism: Streptomyces sp. NPDC002676; assembly: GCF_053592455.1. Classification (NCBI taxonomy): domain Bacteria; kingdom Bacillati; phylum Actinomycetota; class Actinomycetes; order Kitasatosporales; family Streptomycetaceae; genus Streptomyces; species Streptomyces sp. NPDC002676. Next base: position 59,275 of record NZ_JBSFVT010000029.1, read on the forward strand.
GAGAGAGCCACAGGTCGTTGCCGTTCTCCCGGACCTGGGCCAGCCGGTCGCAGGCGATCAGCGTGCCGTCCAGCATCACGTGTGTCATCGCCTGGGCGCGGCAGAGGTCCAACATCTCGTGCAGATCAGGAGCTTGGGCGGCCAGCACACCGATGCCCTCATGGAGGTAGCGGTAGCCGGTGGCCTGCGAGATCCCGGCGTTCCGGGCCAGGCAGTGCACGCAGCCGTGTTCTCGGAACCAGCGCAGCACCAGTACCTCCTGGCGGAACGGGCCCAGGGCGCGAGAACCCTTCGGCGTGCCGATCCCGCGCCGGTGGGCGACCAGCAACCGGGCGAGGAACTCCACGATGTGGCGTGGGACGTAGGCGCGGCAGCATAGGTGACCAACATGAAGCCTCTGATTCGAGCGGACATGCTCTTGGCAGACCAGTCCTACCAGGGCTTCACGCCTGCCCGGCCTCGTGGCTCACCCGGAGATCATTTCGCTGGCGAAGCCTCAGGCTTGATCGCGCCGATCTGCCGACCGGGCCAAACTCGCGCTCATGGACCTGCCGACCCCGGTGTGACTCCCTACCGGCGAAGGACGCGTATACGCGAAGTGGTCCGCGCCTGATCCCGCAGAGACGTTGAACTCACTGAAACTGAAACCGTGATGTCGGCGATGGTGCTCCTGCGCCCGTCGCCGACATCACGCGGAGGCCGCCGGGGTCGGTGTCAGTGGACGGGTTCGAGATGGTCGGCGCTCGGGCGCCCGGCGCTCAGGTGGGCGGTGAGGAAGCGGGCGGCGCGGTCGAGTGCGGCGTCCGCCTCGTCGAGGCGGCCGTAGTGGTGTTGGAAGACGTGGGGGAGGCCGGGGCCGACTTCGAGCGTGACCTCGACGCCGTCGGAGCCCGCGCGGCCGGCCAGCCGGACCGCGTCGTCGAGGAGCACCTCGTTCGCCCCGACCTGCACGAGGAGTGGAGGCAGTCCGGTGAGGTCGGCGAACACCGGACTGGCCAGGGGATGCGCCCTGTCGCCTGCGCCGACGTAGAGATCGGCGTAGGCGCGCACGTCGGCCTCTGTGAAAATGGGGTCGGTGCTCTCCTTGGAACGGATACTTCCTCCAGCGAGGGTGAGGTCGGCCCAGGGGGAGAAGACGACCACGGCGGCTGGTTGCGGCAGCCCGGCCTCCCGGGCGGCGAGCAGCGTGGCGATGCTCAATCCGCCACCGGCGGAGTCACCGGCCATGACGAGGTCCCGTGGGTCGGTGCCCGACGCCAGCAGCTCGCGGTAGGCCGCGAGCCCGTCGTCGACAGCCGCGGGGAAAGGGTGCTCGGGCGCCAGCCGGTAATCCACCGACGTCGCGCGCAGCCCGGCGCGGCGGGCCAGTTCACCGACCAGCCCTGCGTGGGTGTCCGGTGAGCCGATGACGTAGCCGCCGCCGTGCAGGTAGAGCAGTCGGCCGCGGCCGGAGGCTTCGGCCGGCTCCAGCTCCAGTATCGGCCGCCCGCCCAGGACGGTCCTGCGGGTGACCACGCCCTCCGGCGCGGCGCGGGTGACAGCCGCGGCGAAGCCGCTGCGCTGCTCCTCGGGAGTGGGCCGTACCTCGCTGCGAGGGGCGGAACGGAGTATGGCGTCCAGGGCGTCGCGCTGCTGTCGGGACATGCGGGGGCCTCCATGGGGCGGGGTGCGAGGATGGATTCCTTGGAATCCACCTGCCTGACCCCAACCGGATTCCAAGGAAGATGATTCCCAGGAATCTACTGGAAGGCTAATGTGAGCCACATCACCTCGATCTTCACCGATCTGGTCCGCGTCGAGACTCGGCTCTACAACGCGGTGAGTGCCCGGTTGCGCGCCGAACAAGGGCTGGGGCTGGGACAGTTCGAGCTTTTGGAGATCATCGACCGCGTGCCGGGGTGTCGCGTGCTCGACATCGTCGGCGAACTGGCGATCACTGTGGGGGCCGTCAGCAAGGCGGTCGACCGGCTGGTGGCTGCGGGCTGGTGCCTGCGGGTCGCGCACCCCCAGGACCGCCGCTCGTCCGTCCTGCGCCTCACATGCGCGGGTGAGAAGCAGTTGTCCGCTTCCCGCCCCATTGTCGAAAGCGAGCTCATCTCACTGACCGCGGCGGTTCCGCCCGACGACCTGGCCCGCATCGCCTCAACCCTGGCCATCCTTCGCGCAACCCTCGAGGCGGGCCCCACGGCCGGCCGGGATGAGGGGACATGACCTGCGAATGGCATCCGACTCCCCGGAGTTGAGTGACGCTGCTTGGCCCCGCAAGGCCGACATCTCACGCCCACATACATCGGCCGGTCAGTGACGGCTCACGAACTTCGGTGCGTGTGCGGGCACAAGGCAGTACGCGCCATCACTGCTTTCTGCAACGGTGAAGCGCCCTGCTGAACCAAGAAAGGTGTCTCCCTCCGGTCCTCCCGGAGGGAGACACCCGCCTTTGACTTCACTTAACACCGCCAAGGATCATCAAGCCATGAGAAACCGCGATGAGGAATAGAAGATTCTGCTCGAGGAATTCAAAACCTCCCCACCAATCCGCCAGCCTGACGACGGATGAAATGTGGAAGCTGATCTCGGCAGCCTCACAGAATCCCACACTGAGATCACTCTACCCTGGCGTGTCGATGTGGCCGCTGACATTCTCCAAGGTTGATTCAATCGAAGATATGAACGACGCATTGCCCTCGATTTCCGCCACTAATGGAGAGTGTCGGGTCCTCGCATGGCCCTACGCAGAGGATATTTGCCTGTTCCTCACAAGCGACCCGGCGGAGGCGGTTGAATTTACGGCAGAGTGGATAGTAAATCGGGCGCCCAATTACTGAGCTTGAAAGCGTGATGTCGTTGCAAGGAGGCGGCCCGGTCGGTCCGGGGCCGCCTCCTTGCGCGTTGCGCTGCGGCCGGTCGTTGTCGGCTTGCCCTAGGCGTCGAGGGACTCCGCGGCCTCACGGATCACATCGAGCACGAAGTCAGGATGCGAGAGCATGGGAACGTGGCTGCTGTCCACAGGACGGATATTGGCGCCCATGCGCTCGGCGGCGGACCGCTCCAGGTCGGGAGGCACGGTACGGTCGTTGTTGGCGACGATGAACCAGCTTGGCTTCGTCCGCCAGGCGGTGCCGGGAACCTGCTGGTTGAACAGGTCCGCCACTGGCACAGCGCCCGTCGCCAGGACGAGCTTCTGCTCCGCTTCCGGGAGATCGCCGCAGAAGTGCGGGACGCCCGAGGGCTTGAGCCACACGCGGTCATCAGCGACGTCCACGTGCTCGAAGATGGGCGTGCGCGGGAATTTGTCCAGCTGTTCCTGCGACGTCTCATCCTCGTCTGGGGCGAGCGCGGCGATGTACACCAGAGCGCCGACGCGGTCGTGGATGCCCGCTTTGGTGATCAGTGTCCCACCGTAGGAGTGACCGACCAGCACGATCGGGCCGGGGACGTGGTTGAGCGTGAAGTTGACGCACGCGACGTCGCTTTCGAGCGAGTTGAGGCCGTGCTGTGAGGCGAAAACCTCGTGCCCTTCAGCCTGGAGCGTGGGGATGAGCTTGTTGAAGCACGACCCATCCGCCCAGAGTCCGTGGGCGAAGACAACGCTGGGCTTGCTGGCCATGCCATTTCCTCCTACGGAGAGATTAAATATGCAACATTGCACCACATTGCCCGTTCAGTGCCTATTTTTGCGTCATGGCCAGGCGTGTCGCCCCATCCCAATCGTTGGGCCTGCGAGTTGAACGTGTTGTCGTGGTGGTCATGTCTTGGTGATCAGACCCGTTTCGGCGAGGCAGCCGTCTGTGAGGTCGCCGCGGTACTGGATGTGGCGCAGGCGGCGTCGGATGCGCTGGATGAGGTGTTCTGACGTGCTGAAAGCGACGTTGGAGAGCCAGCCCCGCCGCAGCAGGGACCAGATGCCTGCGACGGGGTTGAGGTCGGGCGCGTAAGGCGGCAGGTAGTAGATGGTCAGCCAGTCGCGCGACGCGGCGAACTCCCACAGCCCGGCGGCCTTGTGGAAGTTGAGGTTGTCCCGTCGTCCCGGCGCGGCCGGTAGATCAGCCGGGGCCGGTGGCCGGGTTTGTAGCAGGTCAGCGCCGCGATGGAGATCCGTCTGCCGGAACGGCCCCGCACCCGCACCACCGGGGTCCGCCCACGCTGCGACCAGGTCTTGGCCTGCGGCGGCGTCATGGAGAATCCGGCTTCGTCCTCGAAGACCAGCCAGGCTCCACGGGCCGCCGCAAGTCTTCCGCGCAGGGCCACACCTCCTTGACCCACCCGGCTACCGCGTCCTCGTCCCGCTCCATCGCGCGTCGGGCCGGGACCTGGCAAGACCAGCCGTTACGCAGCAGGAGTTTCCGAACGCCCTGAATCGTGTAGGCCAGGTGGAAACGCCGCCCGATCACCGTCTTCACGCGACTAAGGGTCCAGCGTGGTCCTCCCAGCCGTGCGCGGCCGGTCCCTTGGGCAGCTCCGCCTCCAGTTGAGCGAACTGCTTGTCGCTCAGCGTCGGCAGCGACGCCGGCCCCTGCGACCGCAGAGCCGACGGACCGCCCTCCTCCCACGCCTGCCGCCACCGTTGCACGGACCTGACGCTGACGCGTAGGTCCTTGGCGATCGCCGCACTCGCCTCACCCCGGGCGAACCGCTCGGCCGCCTGAAGCCGCAACTCCTCACGGAACTGCTGCCGTTCGGCGGTAAGCCCGCCTCCCTGTGGATACCGCATCCCTGGTGATCCCGCACGGACGACAAGCCGTCAGTACCTACGACTCCACGAGTTCAACCTCAGTAACGGTAGTTCGTTAAATCCGGTGTTGGTGCAGGTTGACGGCAGGTCGGGTTGGTCGTAGGCCGGTGGGAGGAGTCAACTGCTTTGCTGGGGGCTGA
>NZ_JBSFVT010000030.1:0-58321 GCF_053592455.1 Streptomyces sp. NPDC002676
AGACCCCGGGTCCAGGAGCAGCTCGATACGCTCCCGCGCCGTCAGCTTGCCCTTGGCGTGCTGCGCCTCGGTCGCCCTCTCGCTGGGGCCCGCCAGCGCGTCTGCGCGCACCATGTGCAGTTCCGCAACGCGTACGCGGGCAGCTCCCACCTCCCCCGAGGCCTGGGGTATGGAAATGTCATTCACCATGGTCACGGCGTGTCCCTCCTCGTGGTGCGGCCCGAAGAATCGATACGCCCCCAGCGCGAGCAACCGCCTGCGCGGGGCATGCATGGGGGGTGCGGGCCGTTCACAAATCAGCCATGGACGCTGGCGGCTCTACCGCCAGTTGTACGGGGAGCGGTAGGCCGCACGCGCCCGCTCCGGGCGCCACCGCGGGACGGCGGGGGCGTGCCCCGTGCCCGCATCTTCGCCCTGGGCGGCCAACAGTGAGAGCAACACAACGGTGACAGCGGCCAGTTCCTCGTGCGTGGCCTGGCCCCGATGCACCCGGATCGCAGCGTGCGGGCTGCTCGTCGGGCCGGCTCCCCCGTCGTCGAACCTTCTGTCCGTGTCGCCCATGCCACCTCCTCTATTCGGCAACCGTGCGGCATGGCGCTCAAGAGGAGCTTTCGGCCCGCTGGAAGAGCACTGGCCCGGCTCAGTGCACGCGGTCGTGCGGCTGCTCCCCGTACGTCACGGAGGCCAGGACGCGGTCGGGGGCCGCCGCCAGCCACGGCAGGATGAGGGACCAGAACCGTGCCACGCGCTCGGCCGAGGGCCACTCCGTGTCCACCATGGCGATCACCTCGAACCCGACTGTGGCCGCGACGATCGTCGTCGTCGCGTCGTCGGCCGAGACATCCTGCGCCAATTCCCCCGCGTCCTGGGCCTGGAGGATCAGCTTGTGCACGAACTCGCGCCACCAGTGGAGCAGTTCCGTGTCGCTCTTACGGGACGGGTCGCCGCTCAGCTTGAATCCGGCGCGGACGACCGGGTCGTCGGCGGCGGCGGTCAGCAGGCCGAACACCGTTCGGACCAGCGACTGCAGCGCGGAGCCGGCCGCGCTGCGGCAGCCCTCGGCCAGCTGCTGCATGGAGTCCGTCGCCTCGGACTCCACTTCCTTGGCCAGGTCGTCCTTGCCGGCGAAGTGGAAGTGCAGGGCTCCGGCGCTCACCCCGGCGCGTTGGCTGATCACGGAAAGGGAGGCCATGGCATAGCCGTCGTCGGCGAACACCTCGGCGGCAGCGCGGATCAGAGCCTGACGCGTCCTCACCGCCCGCTCTTGCTTGGCCATCACGCCTCCTTTACGTGACCTGGGATATTAGCAAACCGCACGCTTGGTATGTTTATCAGATCGGGATCGGCCGCCAACCGTGCGGGCGCCTTCCTCCACCAAGCCTCCGCACACACCGGACAACGCCTCAACCTGCCGGAACACAACGGGACTCCGCCGCCCTGGGCCGGAGCGGCGGAGTCCCGTCGGTCGGATCGCGCCAGTGCCATCCGCGGAGCCGGTCCGACGGCGTCAGTCCGTCGGGGTCAGGATCACCGGCAGCTCACGGTAGGTGTTCATCAGGAAGGTCGGCATGGGCTCCAGTTCCTCCGGGGAGCAGGCCAGCCGCATCCGGGGAAAGCGCTCGAACAGCGCGGTGAAGGCTTCGGTCGCCTCCACGTCGGCGAGCGGGGCGCCCATGCAGCGGTGCGTGCCGTACCCGAAGCCGATGCTGGTCTTCTCACGGTCCTCGCGCAGGAGGTCGAAGCGGTCGGCGTGCTCGCCGTAGCGCTCGGGGTCCAGGCCGCTGGCGGCGAAGTTGACGATGATCGGGTCACCCTTGCGGATCGCCACGCCGTCCAGGTCGATGTCCTCCACGGCGAACCGCATCGGCGCGTAGGCGACGGGCGTGTGCGCCCGCATGGTCTCGGCACACACGTCCAGCCAGCTCGCCCGGCCCGCGCGGACGTGCTCCATCTGCTCGGGGTGGCTCAGCAGCTCGCCCACCGCGTTGGTGATCAGGGCCGCGCTGGTGTCCTGCCCGCCTGCGACGAAGAGGAAGAGGGTGCCGAACAGCTCCTCCTCGCTGAGCCGGTCGCCCTGGTCGCGCGCCTCGATCAGCGAGGAGGTCAGGTCGTCACCGGGCTCGGCCCGTCTGACCGTCACATGCTCGGCCAGCAGCATGAACGCCTGCATCCGCGCGGCCTCCACCTCCTGGCCGGAGAGGCTGGTGCTGAAAACCTTCTTCAGCGCTTCGCACAGGGTGTCCGTCTTCTCCCCCTGCGGGATCCCGAACAGTTCGCAGATGACCCGCATGGGCAGCACATCGGCGAAGGCGGCCCGCAGATCGACCGGCGTGCCTGCCGGGGTGGCGGCGAGTTCGTCCACGAGTTCGGCCGTGATCTCGGCGACCCGGGGGCGCATCCCCGCGGCCCGTCGCGCGGTGAACGCCCCATTGACCAGCCGGCGCAGCCGGGCGTGGCTCTCGCCGTAGGTGAACAGCATGTTCTCGTTGGCCACCCACGGATACAGCGGCCAGTCCTCGGTGATCTTCCCCTCGATGAACGCGGGCCAGTGCCGGCGGGCGTCCCTGGAGACCCGTGAGTCGGTCAGCAGCTGCTCGATGTAGCGCTGCCGGACCACGGCCCAGGCGGTGACACCCCCCGGCAACTCCACCTGGACGGCCGGGCCCTGGGCCCGCAGCATCGCGGATTCGCCCGGCAGATCACGCCCCATCGCGTTCAGGGCATAAGGGCATGAAGTCGTGTTCACTGTCGTTTCTCCCCGGGTCTTGGTAATGCACACATTGCGTTGCGCCGTGCCCAGGGGAGGGGTCCCCCGCCCTCCCCCCCGGGGGCGTACGGAATCCACGCCCCCAACGACTGTTCATTTGTTGTGCTCTGCGCCTGGCGTCCTGCGCGGCTCAGCCGCCGGCGGCGACCTGTTCGGCCGGGACGATCTCGTCGTGCTCGCTCTGCGCACGCAGCTTCAGTGCGGCCTCGTACACCCGAGACCCGCGGTCGGGGGTCGTGTCGAGCTGCATGAGCACCCCCGGGACGGCGATGCTGGCCATCATGTGCCGGTACAGGTCCGACACCCGTTCCGGCAGATCGGCATGATTCGTCATGATCTTGGACAGTACCTGTACGCCGGTGAACGCCCCGACCATCATCCGGGCAACGGCCGTCACCTCGATGTGCGGCAGCAGCTCCCCGTTCTCCTTGGCCTTGCGCAGGATTTCGACGTCATGCTGGAGCCAGCCGCTCATCGGCACCTGCCGGTCCAGGCCGTCGTTCGGGGCGCCCTGATCCACCGTCAGGCGGATGCTGCCCTGCACGACCGGGTCGCCCATAGCCAGGAGGTGGGCGAGCATGAACGCCTCGTCCATGCCCTGCTGGAGCATCAGCTCCTGCTGGGGCACGGCGGGAACCGCTGCGAGCTGACCGGCCAGGACCGCCTGGGCCAGCTCCTCCTTCGAGGCGAAGTGGAAGTACAGGGCACCCTTGGTGACGTCGGCCCGATGGAGGATTTCGGAGATCGTTGCCGCCTCGTATCCCACCTCGGCGAAGACCGCGGCGGCTGCGACGAGGATGGCCCGCCTCGTCCTGATGGCCCGTTCCTGCAGTGCCACGGCCACACACCTCCGCGCTGATCCCTGTGTCCGGAAAAAAATAAACCGGCAGGTTTGTATCCTGCCACCCCTCCGTCGCGTCATCAACTATCATCGTAACAATTGTCCATGCATGCCCGTTTTGGTGGTTATGGGTCTGCCACGGAGGCGTGAATTCAACTCGAAGAAAACCTGACGCCCGGTATTTTCCAACCTGAGCAACGATAATATCTTGCTGGAGGCTTTTGGCCAGTCGCCTGGAATCCGAAATTCCGCTCGTGATCGGCTCGGAACGCCTTCGAGAATGAATCGTCCAATGCTCGCACTTTGCCTGGATTTTACTTGATAAGAAAACCGGTAGGTCCGTATCTTCTGGCTTGCTGCACATCTTCGGATCTGCGACAACGGGGAGAGAGAGGGTCATGGCCCTTCTGACAGTCCAGCCCGGCAAACGTCCCACGTCCGACCACGGGGACGACGGGCCGGAGCCTCGGCCGGAGACTTCGCACACAACCGAAGAGGGGATACTCGGCGGCCCTGGAGGCATCGAGGCAGCACCCGCCCGGGAACTGGCCCGGCTCCTCTTCGGTCAGGGCGGCGAACGAGAGAAGATCCACGGCAGATGGCGCCGGCTGATCGCCACCGAAACATTCCGACACACCCCGGACCGCTCCCCCGCCCAGCAGGCCGCCCAGGCCTACGACTGGTTGCGGCTGGTGAACGACAACGTTGCGGACCCCATAAGCCTCGCCGCAGACCCTGATCTGCTGGCGAGCCTGCACGAGTGGACGGCGATCGTGGACGGCGGCGGGGGCCTCTGCACGGTGGCGAGCATCCACTACAACCTGTTCCTCGGCAGCCTGCTCGACCACGAGCCCGACTCCCGCAGGGACCTGTCCGAGTTCACCTCGCTGCGCCGTATCGGCACGTTCCTGTGCACCGAGGTGGACCACGGCAACGACAGTACGGCGCTGGAGACCACCGCCGAACTCGACCGGGAGACCGGGGAGTTCATTCTCCACACACCGCATGCGGGCGCGCAGAAGTTCATGCCCAACACCAGCACCACCGGCGGCCCCAAGACCGCCGTGGTCGCCGCCCGCCTCCTCGTGGACGGCGAGGACCAGGGCGTGTTCCTGTTCCTGACCCCGCTGAGCGACGAGCGGGGCCTGCTGCCCGGCATCAAGGTGCGCAGGCTGCCGCTGCGGCCCGGCGCGCCCGTCGACCACTGCCTCACCGCCTTCGACCGGGTACGGCTGCCCCGCGAGGCCCTGCTGGAGGCCGAACACGGCCGACTCGGCGACGACGGCACCCTGACCAGCAATCTGGGCAACCGCCGCAAGCGGTTCCTGCAGTCCATCGGCAGGGTCACCATGGGCAAGCTGTGCATGAGCGGCGCGGCCGTCGGCGCCTCCCGGGCCGCCCTCGCCATCGCCGTCCGCTACGGCCAGCACCGTGAGGTGGGCGGCCCGAAGGCGGGCGAGCGCATCCCGGTCAACAGCCACCGCACCCACCACAGCCGGCTGCTCAAGTCGCTGGCCACGGCGTACGCCACGACCTTCCTGCATCGCTCGGCGGTCTCCGCCTGGGCCCGGCACACCGAGGACAACCGCGCCGAGGTGGAGCGCCTGGTGGCCGTCGCCAAGGGATGGATCACCTGGCAGGCCCGTTCCATCACCGTCGAGTGCCGCGAACGGTGCGGCGCCCAGGGCCTGTTCGCGGTCAACGCGCTGATCGGCTTCCCGGAGTACGTCGAGGGGACCATCACCGCCGAGGGCGACAACCTGCTGATCTGGTCCAAGGCGGCGGCGGAGCTGCTGTTCGGCCACGAGGCCGCTTCCGGTGCGGCCAAGCCGGGCACACCGGAGGATCTGGCCGACCCCCGGTATCTACGCGCGCTGCTCGCACACGCCGAGGCCGTCTGGCAGGCACGGGCCCGGGCCGCCCTGCGCCGCGGCCCCTCCAAGGACCCGGTGGCCCGCTGGAACAAGTCGTCCTCGGCAGCCCTGGAGATGGTCGCCGTGCACGCCCCGCTACGGGCGGCCGACGCCTTCCTCGAGGCGGCCGAGCGGGCGACGGACCCCGAGGCCCGAAACCTGCTGGAGAAGCTGTGCACGCTGTTCCTGCTGGACCAGCTCGCCGGCCACACCGGTGATCTGCTCGCCGAGGAGTACCTGAGCGCCGATCAGGTCCGCGAACTGCCGTTCGTCGTGGACGAGGTCATGGACGACCTGGCCCCGCACATGACGACCCTGGTCGACGCCTTCGACCTGCCCGAGGAGTACCTGTCGGCCATACCGATAGCCAACAGCGGCAGCGTCAGCCTGGCCGACTACGCGGGCGACACCGAGTACGCGGGCTCCGCGCCCTGAACGACCCTCTATTACGGCGTAATAGCTCCGGGAGCAGCCGACGGGCCGCCATTACGCGAGCTATTACGCCGTAATAGCTCGCCCTACAGCGGCAGCGGCAGTCCCTGATCCGGCGAGGAACAGGTCCCGCCCTCGGAACGTTCCGTCTTGCGCCCCTTGCTGCCCGGGGCAAGCGTGCGCGGGTCGATGGCCTCGGCGGGCGCCCCGGTCGCGTACAGCCCGCCGGGGACGGTGTCGCGGTCGTGCGGCAGCAGCCAGAACACCCGGCGGCGGAACGTCCCGGAGGACCGGGACGCCTTGGCGTCCGGGCTGAGCTGGGCGTAGCCGACCATCCGGCCGTCGCGGTGGTAGGCGGGTCTTCCCCGACGCGTGGGCAGCCGGTCCAGACTCTGGCGTACGTAGTCCAGCTTGCCGACATCCTCAAGCCAGACGATCTCGGCCTCGTGAGCGATCTCGGCCTCTTCTATGAGGGCGCTCATGGTGTCTCCTCGTCGGCAACCAGTCCGATGCCCGGGTAGTACTTACGCTGGTTGGACAGGATCATGTCCTTCGGAGACGCCAGCCCCACCACTTCGCGGACGCGCGCCGCGAAAGCGCGGGACGAAACCGCCGGAGCCCCTTCCTCATTCTGACACCACGTCTTGTAAGCCGCGTAGAGCTGCGTCTGTTCTGCACGGAAATCGGGGCCGATTCGACACGACTCGGAGAGGAATCTCCCGGTGTGGTCCTCGGTCTCCGCGTACGCCGTGGTGGCGATCCTCACCCTCTCGGGCCCGGTGAGGTCCTTGTCCCCGCTCAGATAGCGACGGGCGCCCTGGATCAGCCAGTTGAGGATGCCGGGGCCCTCCTCGGTGACGAGGATGTCCGCCAGGTTGTCGATCTTGCGGTCGTCGGAGACCACCCGCTCGAACGGGATGAGCCGCATCCGGCGCCAGAAGGCAAAGCCTCCGGTGCCCACTTCGGGCCGGTGGTTGCCCAGCAGCCACAGCTTGTGCGTGGGCTGGAAGCTGAAGAAGTCCTGCCGCATCCGGCGCGCCTTGATCCGGTCGCCACCGGTCAGCAGCTTCACCCGGGCCTCGTCGAACCGGTCCCCCGGCTTGACCTCACTGCACACGATGACCCGCCGCCCGTGCAGTTCGGCCAGGTCGGTCGGGTGCCCCTCGTACGAGCGCGCCATCAGAAAGCCGGGCGGGGCCGCGTCGGCGTAGTCACCGACGAGCTTCATCAGCACGTCCAGCAGCACCGACTTGCCGTTCTTGCCGGAGCCGAACAGGAACGGCATCACCTGACCGCCGACGTCGCCGGTGATGGAGTAGCCCAGCAGCAGTTGCAGGAAGCCGACCATCTCGGCGCCCTCGGGCTCATCGCCGAAGGTGTCGGTCAGGAACCGGTCCCACAGCGGCGTGGGCACCGGCTCGGGGGCGGCGGTGGTGGAACGCGAGTGGAAGTCCTTCTCCGGGTCGGGGGTGCGCAGCAGCCCGGTGCGCAGGTCCACGATGCCCGTCGGCGTGCACAGCGCGTACGGGTCGGCATCCAGCCGGGCCGCGTTGAGGACCATGCCGGGGGCCGACTTGGCCTGGACGAGCAGGGCGGTGAGGCCGCTGGTGCTCAGCGTGCGGCGCCGGTGCTGCACCAGCACCTCGGACGTGTGCACCCCGTTCGGGTCCTGGGTCGCGAACGACTCCGCCATGTCGCCCGCGGCCCACAGAACGGTGTCGTCCTCGTCCATCTGCCAGCGGGTGCCGTCCCAGCGGTACCAGCCGAGCCCCGGCACATGCCGGTAGTCGTTGGCGTACAGCTTCACGAACAGCTTCGCGTTGCCGCGGTCGCTGAGGCTGTCGGGCACCAGCCCGTCGGCCGTCGCCCTGCCGTCCCCGCCCTGCGGATCCGACACGTGCCCGACGTCGTCCGTCCGTGGCGCGGAAGCCTGCCGGGGCAGCTGGGCCTGCTGCTCGGCGATGATTCGGGCGGCGATCGCCCGGGGGTCGAAGAGCGTGTCGCCGTCGCTGACTTCCTCGGGTACCTCGTCGTCGGGCGTCATGCGACCCCTCCCGGTGTGAAGGGGCGTGTCCGCCCGGCACTGAGCCCGCTGCGGATGATGGCGCCACAGCGCCGCTCCTGCCCCGGCCGGGCGTACTCGGCGGCCTCGGTGAGCACCTGCTCGGCCTCGGCCTCGCTCAACTGCCCGGCGGCGACGAGCCCTCCGGCGGTGTAGGCGGCCCGGTTGAGCTTCTCCGAGAAGGCGGCTCCTTCGGGTACGACGGCACAGGCGGTCACCTCCGCCAGTACGGCGTTCAGGGCGCGCCTGGCGGCGGAGCCGGCGCCCCTGGCCTCCAGGACGGCCTGCCGGGCGCGGGGCGGCACCGGCCGGGGTCCGGGCAGCCCTGCGGCGGGCAGATGCCCGGTGCGCTCCAGCTCGCAGGCCAGCCAGGCAGGCAGCGGAGCGGGTTCGCGTCCGGCGTCGACAGGCTCGTACACGCCCGCCTCGGTGACGGTGCCGGGCGCGACGATGTAGCCGCCGTGCGCCCGTACGTCGACCTGCCAGGCCAGCGAACGGCCGCCGCCCGAGCCCGTGGAGCACTGCCAGCGCTGCCCTCGCGGGGCCCGGTACCAGACGTGCAGCCCGCCCGAGGGCGTACGCACGCGCATGGTGGTCTCGTCGTCCGCGGGGCTGTCCGCACCGCGCAGAGCGGCCAGTACGGCGATGGTGTGGAAGCCGTTGGCGAGCCCGGTCAGGTCGACGGCGGCGGGGATGGTGATGCCGGGCAGCAGCCGGTCCCGGCCCGGCAGTTGGGTCGTATGGGCATCGATGTCGATGACGACCAGCCCGGCCGGGCCGCACGCGACGCCCACGCCGAAAACCGGGTGGGCGCCCCACCACTGCTCGATCCGGGCCGGGTCGAGGGTGGCGGCCCGGAAACCGTGACACCAGCGCCCGGCGGCCGGGCACGCGCACTCCCGGTAGTTGTGCCCCGGCTCCCGGCAGTCCTCGCAGTTGCCCGCCGGCGTCTTGCGTCCGGGGGCCAGCGGGTGCACCGGCCACCCCCGCCCGGCGCACCACCGTGCGGTGGCCAGGGCCCGCCCGGGCCCCTGCGGCCCGGGACGCGGCTGCGGCTGCCTTGAGTCGCTGCGGGAAACCGGCAGCTCAGGCACCATGCGCATTCCCCCACCAGCGACCGAAGCGACTCAACGTTTGAGACAGGTTAGCGAACCAGAGGGACAGCAGGGGACACGAGTCGAAGCAAAACAGTCGTGTGCCTCCAGCGATCCACGAGCTACTGAAGCCATCTGACCCAGCGACTGAGGAAGTTTCAGTCGCTGTCTGGGTAGCTCAACGAATCCGCAGGTCAAAGGGTACGCACAAGCCAAACAGCGACTGAAGCGACTGAAGGCCCCTATGTATGACGCCAGCGCGCGCACACGCACACGCACGCGCCAATGTCGTTATATATAGCCCCCTTGAGTCGCTTCAGTCGCTAATCGGGCCTTAAACCCATCTTGACCTGCGGTTTTGTTCAGCGACTCAAAGCGACTCAGAAAACCTTCGGTCGCTGTTTTTCGGTAGCTGTTCAGTCGCTGAGGGCCTCGACCCCCCTCAGCGGGCCCGCCGAGGGGGGTCTTCCAGCGACTCAGGGCAGCGACTCAACGAAACGGGGCAGCGATCCAGCGACTCAAGCAACTCTTCGACTCCTCTGGAGGACCCGAGCCCGGGCTCACCCCGACTCCGGGCGCGGGTCGCTTGAGTCGCTTCGGTCGCTGCGTCCGCCGCCACCGCAGCCGCTGGCGGCACGACGAGGGCTATTACGCCGTAATAGCCCTCCCCCACGGCCCGGCTGACGCAGGATCGCCGGACCGCACCAGCCAACTTTCCCTAGCTAACGTGTCGCAGGAGATTTTGATCAAGCGCGTTAGTAAGGTAGCCCCATGAGTTCTCCAGCCACCTCCAGCGACCGTGAGAAGGTCGTCTCCAAGTTGCCGGGTCGGCTCCGTCAGGACCTCAAGGTCAGAGCCGCCCAACACGGGCTCGACATCCAGAGCGCCGTCGAACAGGGCATCACCGCCTGGTGCGGCCTCGCTTCCGCCCGCGAACCCGTCGACACCTCGGGCGCCGACTCCTTCTCCACCTTCCTCCCGCAGGGCCAGTGGGACGACTTCAAGCGCACCGCCGCCGACCGGGGCGTCTCCCTCATCCAAGGCCTGGCCCAGTCCGTGAAGCTCTGGCTGGACACCAACCCCGCCCCGGACGTCGTACGCCCCGCCGTCACCCGGCGCATCATCGTCTGCAACCAGAAGGGCGGTGTCGGCAAGACCGCCATCACCGCGGGCACCGGCGAGGCGATGGCCGAGGACCCCAACAAGCTCTACCCGGTCCGCGTCGCCAAGCAGCTCGTCGCCGCCCTGCGTGCCGTCGAACAGGCGGACACCCCGGAAGCGGCCGACGACCCGCTGGACATCGAGAACCTGCCCGGCCTCGGCATGCGCGTCCTGCTGGTCGACTTCGACCCGCAGTGCCACCTGACCAACCAACTGGGCGCCGCTCCCCTGCCGATGAACGGCGACAGCCTCACCAACCACATGGCGGGCGACCCCAAGGGCGACCTGCGCGACCTGGTCGTCGCCGTCGACGAGGACACCTTCGAGGGCCGGCTGCACCTCCTGCCAGGCTGCAACGACGCCTTCCTTCTCGACGTACGCCTGTCCGCCGTCCGCGCCCGGGAGGCTGCCCTGGAGCGGGCCCTCGCTCCGCTGGAGCCCTATTACGACGTAATAATCGTCGACTGCCCGCCCAGCCTCGGCCTGAGCATGGACGCCGCCGCCTATTACGGCCGCCGCCGCGACAGCGAGAAGCCTGGCCAGTCCGGCGCCCTCATCGTCGTCCAGGCCGAGGACAGCTCCGCCGACGCCTACGAACTGCTCACCACCCAGATCGAGGACCTGCGGGCCGACCTGTCCCTGGAGATCGACTACCTGGGCATCGTCGTCAACCTCTACGACGGCCGCCGTGGTTACATCGCAACCTCCTCCCTGCAGGGCTGGGTGGACATAAAGGATCCGCGCGTCGTGGGTCTCGTCGGCGACCTGAAGGAACAAAAAGAAGCCGTCCGCATGAAGCAGCCCCTCCTGTCCTACGCCCCCAAGTCCCAGCAGGCCGTGAGCATGCGTGCCCTCGCCCGGGAGATCTCATGACGAAGAAGGCCGACCAGCTGGGCGCCGGCCGCTTCGGAGCCTCGGCCCGACCCGTCAGCGCCCGCCGCGCTGCCGTGGCGGCGGCCACCGGAGTCCCCACGGACGGGATCGCCCCGCCCACCGAACTCCCGCCCCACCGCATCAGCCCGAACCCCGACAACCCGCGTTCGTCCCTCGGCGACCTCACCAACCTTGCGGGCAGCCTCGCCACCCACGGCCAGAAGCAGGCCATCACGGTCATGAACCGCGACGCCTACCTCCGGGCCAACCCCGCCCACGAGGCCGACCTCGAACCCGACACCTATTACGTCGTAATCGACGGCAGCAGCCGCCTGGCCGCCGCCCGGGAAGCCGGACTCGCCACGGTCAAGGTGATGGTCAGCGACGACCAGGGCAGCACCTCCGAGGAACTCCTCGAATCAGCCCTGGTCGCCAACATCCACCGCCAGGACCTCGACGAGCTCGACGAGGCCAGGGCCCTCCACCGCCTCCTCGCCATCCACGGCAGCCAGACCGCCCTCGCCAGGCGCCTGCACCGCTCCCAGGGCTGGGTCTCCCAGCGTCTGGCCCTGCTCAATCTCACCCCGGAACTCCAGTCCCGCATAGGCGAGGAGCCGATCGACCTCCTGCGTGCGGTGGGCAACAAGCCGGCCGAGCGGCAGGAGCAGGCCCTGGAGGAGCTGAAGGCGGAACGCGCCCGCAAGGACGCCCAGAAGCAGGGCAGGCAACCCGAGCCCCATGACGAGCCCGCGCCCCACCCCGACCCCGAGCCACCCCACCCCGACCCCGAGCCACCTCATGCCAACCCCGAGCCCTATTACGACGTAATAGAGGAGACTCCCCCACCGCCTGTCTCGCCCCACCAGGAGACACCTCCGCAACAGGAGACCTCGGTCCCCGAACCCCGCGGTACGGAGTCACTGTCCACCGGCAACCCGCCGAAACTCCCCTACGACGACGGTGCCTTCCTCGCGATGCACCTCATTCGCAAGATGACGGGCACCGAGTTCGACAAGATGCTCCGCATCCTGAACGAGCATCAGCACCAACGTCTGGCCGCCACGGCCACCGACAACTGAACACCCGATGCAAGGGGCCCCTGCCACTCCCGGCAGGGGCCCCAGTGCTTGGGTCTCCGTGCTCGCCCACCCTGAAGTACCGGGATACGTGGCTGATGCCGTCCCTGGTTGCTGGAAACACACGCGCGCCTGGTCGTCCGGCGCACCCACCGCTGTGGCGGGCTTTCGGTGGCCGAGGTCAAAGGGGGCCGGAACAGGGTCACTCCACCATCAACGGGACACCGGGTGTGCCGAACTGCCCATGCCGTTCCCGGCTTTCCCGCACCCAGCAACGGCGGGTTTCCCACAGTAAGAGAGCACCCCGCTCTCAAACCCCCTCTGACCTGCGAAAACGCCCCCTCCGACCAAGATCTGCGGAACTGCCAGGCAGTTCCGTCAGCAGCACAGGGGGTTCCTGGGGACTGGGCACCACGATCACAGGAACCGGGTAAATTGACCTCACGTTCATGAAGGCAGCCCTGAGGGGGCCTCCGGACACCCTTCTCCGAGGTCACTTGAGAATCCCTGGAGAATCCCTGGAGAAGTTCAGCGACACGGCCTGTCGGGCAGGGTTCATCGACTTCCTGTTCATGTACGTTAAGTTCATCTGGTCGGCCAGACAGCCGTCCTTCATGACCACACCAGCAACCAGGCACGGAGGCCCCTTTTGGGAACAGCGCGCAGACTGCTGGACGCCGACACCGGTGAGCTGGTCCCCTATGCGCCGTACGCCTTCTCCGGACGGCACACCCAGGTCGACAAGGCCCGCGTGGAGGCGATCACCGAGAGCAAGGCCTTCACGCCCAGTCAGAAGTTCCTCGTGCTGTGGTGGATCGGCGTCTCCCCGGAAGGCATGGAGCCGCTCAAGGCCACCGGCGCGGACATTGCCAAACGAGTCGGCATGTCCACGGACGCCGTAGGGAAGATCAACCGGAAGCTGGCCAAGCACCGCATCCTGATCGTGCGGGGCCGCATCGGCAACTACAACTTCTACCGGATCAGCCCGTACATTGCCTTCCACGGAACGGGAATCGAGCAACGGGAAGCCATCAAGACCTGCAACCCGCCGGACATCCCCGGATTCGACGAGTCAACCCCTGCCAGGTGGGAGGCCAAGTGAACAACACCAAGGACATGACCCTCCGCCTGCTGGAGCACACGGCCGGTCTGCCCGCGAACCAGCGCCTGATCCTGATGCTCTACGCCGCGCACCCAACCGACCGCGCCGGTACCGTCAGCAAGACGGCCGCCGAGCTTGCCGAGGTCCTCGGCATGTCGCCCACGGTGTTCTCCCGCACCCGCCGCCAGGTCGTCGAGGCCGGCTGGCTGGAGGAGTCCGAGCGCCTGGGCCACATCCGCTACTACCGCCTGAGCGCCAAGGCCACCGGCGAGGACGTCGTCGTACCTCTGCGCCGAGCCACCTGAGCCGACCCGGCGGTCGTGGCTGATGAACCTCAGGTCAATCAGCCACGACCGCCAGGACGCCTCGCCTGCCCTCACATCCATCACTCCGGCTCCCGCCCCTATTACGGCGTAATAGGGGAGACACCGCCCGCCCCCGCCGGACGGCTCGGCGTACTATCCGGGCATCGGGCTGCTGGGTGACGGCGACGAGGAATCGGCATGAGTTCTCTCATCAGTGACGACGAGATCAGTCACGAAACCGAACTCGTGTGGCTTGAGGAGGTCAGCGAGTTCGACTACGTACGGCAGCGCCTGGACCGCCTGCCCACGCGTCGCGGCAAGCCCCCGTACCACCGCGCCGGCCGGATCGTCGGGTACGCCCTCCTCGGGCCCGAGGCCAAGCCCTCGCGCGCCTCGGGGACGTTCCGCCGCCGCGTCTTCTGGCTCCAGCCGCACGACCGCCCCCTCGACCCCGACGGCCTCTACGCCACCGGAGCCCCCGCGGAAGCGGTCGACCCACGCACCCTCGCCCCCGGGAGCAAGGGCCGCAAGACCGAGCGCTCCGAAGGCGGCCCCCTGTCCTCTGTCAAACGCGCACCCACTATTACGACGTAATAATGGCCCGGCTACGCGTCAGGAGTCGGCCTTGACGGCTCCGATCGGGATGCAGTTATGACCTGAGAGTTGCACCTCGCAGAGGGAGGCGCCGGTCAGGTCGGCCTTCTCCGAGACAAGCTGCCATACCCAGTGGTAGTACACGGTGTTCGCCTGCAGGGTGCCGAACACCGGGTCGATGCCTTCGACGCCGTCACCGCCGTAGAGCATCTGATCCTCGGTCAAGTAGGACGTCGCGTTGTCGATCACGTCCCCGATGTTCTGGTCCTTGTCTGCCTCCAGGCTGGGGTACTCGATCCCCAGTTCCGCGTAGGGCGCGTGGATGCTGCGGTTCTGCGGCTCGGCCTCCACCCGCAGCAGCAGAGCCAGCGCCTTCGTTCCGGCCGGTGGCGGGTTGTCCGGCAGATCCACCATGGTCTTGGCGTTCAGGATCTGCACCTTGTACGTGTAGTCACCGTGCACATGCAGCACCGACGGACGCGCGGGGGGCAGCTTGAGCGGCGACGGCTGGTCGGTCGGGTTCTTGCCCGGCGAGGGGGCCTGGGCCGTTTGCGTCGGTCCTGCTCCTCGGGTACGCGCCGTGTCATGGCTGCCGCAGCCCGTCAGTGCGCTGATGGCAACGACCATTGCGCACGCCCACCACTTGGGCGCAGGGATCCATCGATCTCCACTCACGTTTTCCCCCGTTCCCGGCACATCAGCAGCTCAGTAGGTGATCAGCCTATTCGGTGCCTCGGATCCACCCCGCACACAGCGGTGGTGTGCGGTGGTGAGGAGCCGGAGCCCGCCACTCGTCCGCGGCCTGTCGCGCACAAGTACTGCGGCAAGGGGTAGCCGGGTTACTGGCTCAGGTGGCGGCGGCAATCCCGCGCCACCAACCGCGCCCGCAGCGCCGCGATCGTCTCGGGCGTCACGCCGGCGCACTCGATCACATAGTCCCTCACTGATCCGTACCGCTCGCGCAACGCGTCCAGCGTGGCCGCCATCGCATGCCGGGGTGCGCCGAACACCGCGTGGTAGCGCTCCAGAGCCAGGCCATGCTCGGCAAGTCTGGGCAACAGCCGGGCCATCCGGCGTTCGCTGTAGTAGAGCCTGCTCAGCGTGTAGTCGTCCAGCACCGTCGCGTCGTCCACACCGAGCACCGACAGCAACAGCGCAGCCGCCAGACCGGTGCGGTCCTTGCCCGCGGTGCAGTGGATCACCGCGGGTACGGCGTCCGGCGCGGCGAGAGAGGTGAGGACCCGGCCGAGGACAGGCGCCTCCTGCTCGGCCATGTCCAGGTAGACCCGGTGCAGAAAGTCGTCCGGGACGGCGTCGAGTCGGCCACTGCGGAACAGGTCGCCGAGCGGGGTCGCGCGCGAGGCCTCGCCGCCGATGGCGAACGGTTCGCGCCGGACCGCGGCGGGCAGCGCGGAGGGCGCCTTCGTGCGTTCGCCGTCGGTGCGCAGGTCGTACGCCACCCGAAGGCCGAGTCGGTCGATCGCGGCGACGTCGGCGGTGGTGAGCCGGTCGGGCGCGTCCGCGCGGAAGACCAGGCCCCACCGGGTACGGCCGCCGTCCTGCGTGCGGTATCCGCCCAGGTCCCGGAAGTTGCTCGCGCCCTCCAGCGGCACCACACGTTCGGCGGCGAGCACCGCCGCACCTCCGTCGGCCGGCGCGACGGACACGTAGTGCCGGCCGGGGCCCAGCCCGGGCAACGGCAGCCGCGTCGCGCCGTGGACGCGGGCGACCGGACGATCGTGGTCGACCGACTCGGGTGTCGGTCCGACCGCCACTTCCACCGGGCCGGCGCCGGCCAGCGCCCAGGACACGTCGAGGACGCCGGTACCGTCGCGCACCACGTCGACCGCCAACACGACCGTTCCCATGCCATTTCTCCCCATCGTCAGGTGGAGCCCGGTCAGACGCGAGCCGCCCAGTCGATCCGGTGGTCGAGGACCCAGTCGAGCGAGTTGTCGGGCAGCGAGTCGTTCAGCTTGGCGGCCGACGCGCGGGCGCCGAGCGCGACGATGCCCTCGACCCGCTCCCGGCGCAGTTGTTCGTAGCGGGCGAAGGCCTGCGCCCTGGGCAGGTCACGCAGGCACTTGGCCAGCACCACCGCGTCCTCGAGCGCCATCGACGAGCCCTGACCGGAGGTCGGCGTGGTGGCGTGCGCCGCGTCGCCGAGAACGACCAGCCTGTCCCGCCACCAGGTCGGCACGGTGGGCAGGTCGTGGGTGGGCAGCGCGTACAGGTCGGAGTAGGTCGCGCGGATCACGTCCGCCACGAACGAAGGGGCTTCGACGAAGGTGTCCAGCAGCCGTTCGGTGAGCAGGTCGCGGTTCATCGCTGCCAGTTCGGCCCGGCTCGGTTCCTCGCTCCAGAGCAGGTTGGCGAACCACCACACCTCGCCCCTGCCCGAGGTGGTGTAGCCGAAGAAGGCCTTGCGGCTGGGGATGAACTGAAGCTGGGCCGGTTCACCGGGAGCGTCCACATCGGAGGCGTAGCCGCGGATGTTCAGCAGCGGGACGTAGCGCGCGGCCGGCGCGGCCGGGTCGATGACCGACCTGGTCCGGGAGTAGATGCCGTCGCAGCCGATGAGCACGTCGCCGGTCAGGGCCGTACCGTCGGCGAACCGCGCGACCACCCCGTCGCCGGTGGTGTCGGCGTCGACCAGCTTCCGGTCGTGCTCGATCCGCGCGCCGCGCGCCACCGCGGCTTCACGCAGCAGCCGGTACAGGTCGGCGCGGCGCATCGGCGCGAAGCCGGACGGCCCGGCCGCGCCGGCGAGCGACTCCCGCAGCGCGGTCTGCTCGAGTCCCAACACATCCAGCGCGGCAAGGCCGTTGGGGGCGAGCATCACCCACAGCCCGGCGTCCTTGTCCTCACGCGGACGGGCCTCGCAGATGGTGACGTCGGCACCGATCGAACGCAGGGCGACGGCGGTGGCCGGACCGGCCACTCCGCCACCGATGACCAGGGCGTGCATTGCTGGCTAGTTCCTCTCTTGTTCGGTCGCGCGGGCATGCACGATCCGCCCGCCGAACAACAGGTCGGGCAGCGATGGGTCGAGCTCGTAGCGCTCCAGGCAGTCCCGCCAGCCGAGGTCAGCGACGCTGTCGAACCCGGCATCGGCCAGTTCGGCGGCGATCTCGGCCGGGGTGAAGAACGACCGCCATGGCTCGCCCATCCGGGCCTTCGCCTCGGTCTGTGCGGCGAGCGCGGGCCTGCGGTGCGGCGGCAGCGCGGAGGGTGGCTGGTTGTAGTCGAAGACCAGTTCGGCCGGCGCGGGCAACCGGGCCACGAAGCACGCCGTGGCCAGCAGCGCTTCCCTGTCCAGATAGGGGACCACGCCCAGCAGTAGGAAGAACGCCGGTGCGTGCCGGTCGAATCCGGCCGCGGCAAGGCCCGCTTCCGCGGTCTGCTCGGCGAAGTCGACAGGGCAGAACACGACCGTGTCCGGTACCTCGATGCCGGCCTCGGCCAGCCGTTCGCGCTTCCACGCCTGGGTGGCCGGATGGTCGACCTCGAACACGCGCAGCGCCGGATTCCGGTTCCGGTAGGCGAAGGTGTCCAGGCCGGCGCCGAGGATGACCACCTGCCTGGTGTGCGCGGCGGCGGCGAGCGCGTCCTCGGCCACCCGCTGGCGCAGCGCCATGAACAGCCGGACCTCGGCAGGCATGCCGGGCGCGCCGGCCGGCCTCGGGTCGTCGTCGACGCCGCCGACGATGCGCGCCGCCAAGGGGTCGGTGAACACGCGTGGCGAGTCCGCCACCTGGTGCACGGCGCGGGCGCGCGCCGAACTCAACGCGGTACGGCTGGGCCGGCCCGTCTGCATCACCGATCTCCTCCTGTGGTGGTCAGCCGCAGCCGCCGGGCGCAGCTGATCAGCTCCGCCCGGCGGCTGACTCCGAGCTTGACCTTGATCGACGCCCGCTGTGCCTCGATGGTGCGTACCGACAGACCGAGCGCGTCGGCGATCTGCTGATGGGTCAGGCCGTCGGCGATCAGCGCGAGCACCTCGCGTTCCCGTCTGCTCAGCGCGCCGTCGGGATCGGCGTGCCGGTCGAACAGGGCCGCGCCGAGCGCCGGATGGAGATAGCGGCCGCCCGCGGCGAGCGCGTCGACCGCGGCGACGAGTTCCCCGGCGGCGGCGTCCTTGGGCAGGAACCCGTGCGCGCCGGCGGCGAGCGACTCCCGTGCCGAGTCCAGGTCGTTGTGCATGGTCAGGATCAGCACCCGGGTGGTCGGCGACAGGGCCCGCACGGTGGGCAGGACGCCGAGGCTGAGGGTGCCCTCGAAGCTCAGGTCGAGCAGCAGCACGGTGGGCCGATGCAGGTTCACCTGCTCGACGGTGGCGGCCAGGTCCGCCGCCTCGCCCACGATCCGGTAGCGGTCGTCGGCGAGCAGCGTGCGGATGCCGCAGCGCACCACCGGATGGTCGTCGCTGATCAGAATGGTCGGCCGGGACGTGGGGTCTCGCGGCGTCATCGCTGGACCTCCCTCTCCGATACCGGGTTTCTGGGCAGTACGAGGGTGACGAACGTGCCGGCGCGACCGGACTGGACGGCCAGGTGTCCGCCCGCGTCCCGTGCCTGCGCGTCCATGGCGGTCAACCCGAAGTGGGGGCGGGTGGTGGCCGCCGTGAAGCCGCGGCCGTCGTCGTGCACCGCGCAGACCAGCCGGTCCGGCCATGTGGCCACGCTCACCCAGGCATGCTGCGCGTCACTGTGCTTGGCGGTGTTGTGCAGTGCCTCGCGCACGATCCCGTAGGCGATCAGGTCGTTTCCCGCCCACCGGCCGGGCGGCGCGGTGCGGTTCTCGACGCGCATGCGGATGCCAGTGGCGGACTGCAGGTGTTCGGCGGTGGCGGCCAGCGCGCTGGGCAGGTCCGGCTGCGGCGGGGCGGGCGGGGCCGAACCGCCGATCAGGCGGCGCAGGCCCGCGATCTCGTGGTCCAGCAACTGCCGTAAGTCCGTGCCCAGTTCGCGGGGCAGCGGGCCGTCCTGGGCGAGCGCCCGGTCCAGCCGGATCCGCGCGATGGCCAGGGCCTGCAGCACGCCGTCGTGCAGTTGCTGGGCCAGCGGGGGAGACGCGCCGCTCATCGTGCCCCCGGACAGCGTGCGGAGAACAGGCAGACCGCACCGGACCGGACCGTTTCGACGTCGGTGAACCGGGCGCGCAGCTGCTCGTCCAGATCCTCCATCCGGTCGTCGAGGTTGCTGAACACCTCGCTGCGGTTGAGCTTGGCCAGCAGCTTGGCGGACCGCTTCGTGTGGTGCGGGCCGGTGCCCAGCACGGTGCTGCCGAACACCCGCGCGCCGGGCTGCAGGAACGGCACAACCTGGTCGAACACCACCGCCTTCTGGCGCATCGACCCCGGCAGGCAGTGCAGCAGGAAGTTCATGCCGACCGAGTCGAACCGCGCGCTGCCGAGGGCGAACGGCTTGAACGCGTCACCCACCAGGGTCTCGGGGCGATAGCGCCGTATGCGGTGTGCGGCGGTGGCCAGCACCACCTCGTTGAGGTCGACCAGGGTGATCGACGGGGATTTCGCCGGAAACCGGCATTTGTTCAGAAACCAGCCGGTGCCCGGTCCGATATCCAGATGCGACGCGCTGACCTGCCGGTTGTAATGCGTCAGCATGCGGCCACGCGGGCAGCGCCACATGAACCGGCTCATCATGCCGAGCACGAACATGTCGTAGGCGGCGAGCATCGGACGCCGGTAGTGCTCGGCGGCGGCCTGAATGCGCGCCTCGGCCGGCTCCGCGGGCCCGGTCCGCGCCTGGTTCGCTTCCATGTCCCTCGCCCCGCTCAGGCGCGGGTCGCGGTGATGAACTGGCCGCCGGTCAGCCGGCCGTCGGGCCGTCCGTACCGCGGCCCCAGCTCGCCGCGCTCGGTGATCTCGATGGTCCAGCCCTGGCCGGCCACCCAGTCCCGCCCGCCCGGGCCGAGGCCACCGCGGACCATCTTGCTGATCCGGTCCGCGCCGGGCGTGGTCAGCGCGGCGGCTGCGGCCTTCGGGTCCGGACCCGGCTTGTCGGAGTGCTCGAACACCAGCCGGCTGCCCGGCGCGGACAGCCGTCCGACGTCGGTGATCACCTGCTGCGCCTGGTCGGCGGTCAGGTAGGGCAGCACGCCCTCGGCGACCCACGCGGTCGGCCTGCCCGGGGCGAACGTGCTGCCCGCGAGGCGCGCGGCGAAGTCCTCACGCAGGTCCGCGTGGACGGCGGTGCGCGAACGGGCGGTCGGGCGCGCACCGGCGTCGGCGAGCACCTTGTCCTTGAAGGCGAACACCGACGGCGTGTCCACCTCGAACACGTCCGCGTCCGGCACCGGCAGCCGGAAGGCACGCGCGTCGAGACCGGCCCCGAGCAGCACCACCTGGCTGCAGCCGCCCGCCACCGCCTCGCACAGGAAGTCGTCGATGAACCGGGTGCGCACCACGCCCCGGGAGTAGAACAGGTCGACCCAGGCGACCAGCGACGGCCACTCGTCGTCGGTGATCACCGCCTTGGCCGCGTCGACGAACGACTGGGCGTACGGATCGTGGAACATGCGGTCTTCGCGGCCGGATTCCATGGCCCTGGCCATCGCCACCGCGACCGCGGTGACCCCGGCCCCGGCCGGTGCCTTTGTCTGAGCTGCTGCCGCGTCCATTCTCAACTCCTCATGCCCGGGGAAATCAATTGAATTCAGTGAAGCATCACGCCTGAAAAGGCGTCAATTGATTCCGCAGGCAGGTGAAAAGCCATTCGCGAGGATGGGTCGGCCTCATTCTCGAGAACGAGCCGATTTAGTTCTCTTGGCTGAAGATGATCCGACTGATTTCCGCGTAGTCTGAGCTGCGGGTTCGTTGCCTATTGCGAAGGGAATGACCGTGTCGGTATTCACAATTAACGAACTAATGGAGATCCTGGTCGTCAAGGCCGGGCTGCCCCGGTCCGCGGTCACGGACGATCCGACGGCCACGCTGAGCGACGTCGACCTGGACTCGCTGGCGCAGCTGCAGGTCAGGGCGGAGATCGAGGACCGCTACGGGATCGAGTTCGGCGAGGAGTACACGAACGCGACCTTCGGTGAGCTGGTGACGCTGGTCAACAAGGGACTGAGCGAGCACGCGCGATGAGCGAGGAGCGACGCATCGCGGTCACCGGGATCGGTGTGGTCGCACCCGGTGGCGCCACGCGGAAGGCGTTCTGGCAGCTGCTCACCGACGGGCGCACCGCGACCCGCCGGATCTCGCTGTTCGACCCCGCGCAGTTCCGCTCCCAACTGGCCGCCGAGGTCGACTTCGACCCGCTCGCGGCGGGGCTGACGCGTCAGGAGGTGTTCCGCAACGACCGGTCCGTCCAGTTCGCGTTGGTCGCCGCCGACGAGGCGATGGCCGACGCGGGCCTGGCGCTGGACGCCGGACTGGACCACGACCGGATGGCCGTGTGCCTGGGCAGCGCGGTCGGCGCGAGCACCCGCCTCGAGGACGAGTACGTGGTGGCCAGCGACGGCGGCCGGGACTGGCTGGTCGACCCGGAGTTCGGCTCCGGCTTCCTCTACCAGGCGTGGATACCCAGCACCATGGCTGCCGAGGTCGCCTGCCGGTACGGCGCGCACGGCCCGGCCTCGGTGGTCTCCACCGGCTGCACCTCGGGCATCGACGCGATCGGGCAGGCGTACCAGCTGATCCAGGACGACATGGCCGACATCGTGGTCGCCGGCGCGAGCGACGCGCCCATCACACCCATCTCGATCGCCTGCTTCGACGCCATCGGCGCCACCAGCGCCCGTAACGACGACCCCGAACACGCCTCCCGGCCCTTCGACGCGACCCGCGACGGTTTCGTGATGGGCGAGGGCTCGGCCGTACTCATCCTGGAGGAGTACGAGCACGCCCGGGGCCGGGACGCGCACATCTACGCCGAGATCCTCGGCTACGCCAACCGGTGCAACGCCTTCCACATGACCGGACTGCGCCCGGACGGCAACGAGATGGCCGTAGCGATCCGCAGTGCGCTGGCCCAGGCGCGGCTGGACCCGACCGCGGTGGACTACGTGAACGCGCACGGCTCGGGCACCAAGCAGAACGACCGGCACGAGACCGCCGCGTTCAAGCAGAGCCTCGGCGCCCACGCCTACCGGGTGCCGGTCAGCTCGATCAAGTCCATGGTCGGGCACTCGCTCGGCGCGATCGGCTCCATCGAGGTGGCCGCGACCGCGCTGGCCATCGAGCACAACGTCGTGCCGCCCACCGCCAACTACGCCCACCGCGACCCGTTGTGCGACCTGGACTACGTGCCCAACACCGCACGCGACCACCGGGTCGACGTCGCGCTGTCGGTGGGCAGCGGGTTCGGCGGGTTCCAGTCGGCCATCGTGCTGGCCGGGGTGCGCTGATGGCGGCCGTGATCACCGGTCTCGGCGTGGTCGCGCCGACCGGCATCGGAGCGAACGACCACTGGCGCGCGACCCTGGCGGGCGAGCTGGCGGTGCGGCCGATCGAGACGTTCGACACCAGCCGCTACGCCACCACACTGGCCGGTCAGGTGCCCGGCTTCGATGTCACCGAGCACGTGCCCGACCGGCTGGCCGTCCAGACCGACCGCTGGACCTGGCTGGCAGTAGCCGCCGCCGGCATGGCCCTCGACGACGCGGGCTACGACCCCTCCGCCCACGATCCGTACGCCACCTCGGTGATCCTGGGCAGCGGCTCGGGCGGCAACGAGTTCGGCCAGCGCGAGATCCAGGCGCTGTGGAGCCGGGGCCGCAAGGCGGTCGGCGCGTACCAGTCCATCGCCTGGTTCTACGCCGCGAGCACCGGGCAACTGGCCATCCACCACGGCACCAAGGGGCCGTGCGGGGTGCTGGTCTCCGACGCGGCATCCGGCATCGACAGCCTGGGCTGGGCCGACCGCGCGATCCGCCGCGGCACCGGCGCCGTGCTGGCAGGCGGCACCGAGGCGCCGATCGCGCCGTACGCGCTGACCGCCCAGATGGCCGGTGGCCACCTGTCCACCGCGACCGACCCGAAGGCCGGCTACAAGCCGTTCGACCGGGCGGCCAACGGCCACCTGCCCGGCGAGGGCGGCGCGGTGCTGCTGGTGGAGGACGAAGCCGCCGCGCGGGCCCGGTCCGGGCCGGCCGGCTACGGCGTGATCGCCGGCTACGCGGCCACCCAGGACGCGCACCACTACCGCACGGCCGCACCCGACGGGCAGCAGTACGCCCGGGCGATCGATCTGGCCCTGCAGCGGGCCGGCGTGCGTCCGGACGAGGTGGACCTGGTGCTGGCCGACGGCGCAGGCCGCCCGGACGCCGACGCCGCCGAAGCGAGGGCGCTGTGCTCGGTGTTCGGCGCGCACGGGGTTCCGGTCACCGCGCCGCAGGGTCTGGTCGGCCGGCTGCTGGCCGGCGGTTCGGCGCTCAACGTGGCCACGGCGCTGCTCGCGATGAGGGAAGGTGTCGTCCCGCCGGTGGGCAACCTCGACGACCCCGATCCGGCGTACGGCCTCGACCTGGTGCGCGAGCCGCGCGAACGCAGGCTCGACACCGTGCTGGTCACCGCGCGCGGACACGGCGGATTCAACAGTGCGTTGGTGCTGCGCACCTGTACTGCGTAACGCACAGAGCGTCTCGTGTGAGGAGGACCGAAGCCGACGGGCAACGAGTTCCGACATGACAACGGCCGCGCGGGTTCTTCGAGTGTGATCGGGAAGTGACCTCGCGCGGCCTGTCTCATCCTGCCTTCTGCGGCGCCCCGGGCGCCGGGCGTTCATCTGCAAGCCACATTCCGGACTTTGTCGGCACGCTCCGGCAGCCTTCGGCAGTGGCCGTGCTGCCCGTATAGCAACACGGCGGACAGTAACAGGGTCGAGCCGACACGCGGCGTTCGTTGCTGCGAACCACGAGGGAGCGTGAAGATGACGGTTACGCCACTGTACTGCAGGCCAGCCGAGTGCGGGGAATGCTCTTTGCCTGACAAATCCGCAAATGGATTTATCACCCCCCGGGCGGGTTCGACAGATGTTGTGCGTGGTTTGAAGGAGTTGTTGCCGGTCGGAGTCTGCAGTGGTTCTGGTGTGTACCGGGCGGGCATGATGACCGTTCTGCGCGGTATTCCGGGGATGGATGTGGTGGTCGAATTCGACACCGCGAGTTACAGTCCTCGGCTGCTGCTGGACCAACGGCCGCGCGTGCTGCTGATGGACCTGGACGGCTTCGACATCGAGGACCTGCTGGCCCGACGGGTGGTGAGCCGGACCGCGGAGCAGGCGGTGAAGGTGCTCGCCCTGTCCACCAGCCTGGACCCGGACCTGGCGATGAAGGTGCTCCGCGGTGGCGCGGAGGGCTTCCTGCACAAGGACACACCGGTGCGGGGGCTCGTCGACGCGATCCGCGCGGTCGACCAGGGCGGCGCGGCACTGGACCCGCAGGTGGCCGGCGAACTGGTCTCCGCACTGCGCTACAGCGGCCCTTCGGAGGTTCAGGCCGGGCCGGGCAGCGGGGTCAAGCTCACCCCGCGGCAGCGGCAGATCCTCGGCCTGATCGGCCATGGGCTGACCAACGTGGAGATCGCCGACCAGCTGCAGCTGGGCAGGCCCACGGTGAAGACGCACATCTCCTCGTTGCTGCGCGCGCTCGACCTGCGCGACCGGACCCAGCTGGCGGTGTACGCCTGCACGCACGGTTTCCGGACCTACGCGACACTGCCCCTGAATTGACTGCCGGATATCCCGAGTCACGCCGTTGCGGGTTTCCCGCAGCCGACTGCGGATTTTCCGCGGAGTTTTCACGGAATATTTCTGATGCGGCCCGAGAAGATCGCCGGAGATGATTCTTTCATGAGCAATTCACAGGTGGGCCGAATCCGCGCCTCAGACATAGAGCCCTATCGGGCGCGCGGCGGCCAGTTGCGTATGGTGCTCCACCCCGGTTCGGTGGGCAGCCGATCCGGCTATATGGGCACGGCTGTTCTCCAGCCCGGCGAACACGTGGTGGAGCATTTCCACCCGTATTCCGAGGAGTTCCTGTTCGTCGTCAGCGGCGACCTGGTGCTCGAGGTCGAGGGCGAGGACTGGGCACTGAAGGCCGGCGACGGCATATACGTGCCCATCGGCAAGCGGCACCGGCTGCGCAATGTCGGTACGACCGAGTCGATGACCGTGTACCACATCGGTCCGCTCGCGCCGGACCCGTCGCTGGCGCACGTGGACACCGAGGTCCTCGGCGAACCGCAGGCCGAGACGACCGATGCCGCGGCCGGCACGGCCCGCATCCTGTTCATGATGACGGTGGCCGAGGAGAAGCGGGAGGAGTTCCTGGCCGCCTACGAGAAGGTCCGGTTCAGCGTCGCGGCGACCCCCGGACACATTCGCGACCAGATCTGCCAGGCGCCGGACAACCCGGAAAAGTGGCTGATCGTCAGCGAATGGACCTCCATCGCGGACTTCTTCACCTGGGAGAAGTCCGACGAGCACAAGGAACTCGTCAAGCCGATGCGGGCCTGCTACTCCGATCCGGAGTTCCGCAGCTTCACCGTGGTGGCCGAGACGATGGGGACACGGTCATGAGCACGATCTCGGCCGACAACCCTCTCATGACGTACATCAACGTCTTCCACTGCAAGCCGGAGAACCAGCAGGCGTTGTCCGCCGCGATCCGCAAGGAGACCGACGAGGTCGTCCGGCACATGCCCGGCTTCATCTCCGCCAACGTGCACTGCAGCGTCGACGGCAGCCGGGTGACCAACTACGCCCAGTGGAGCGAGCTCGCGGCCTTTCAGGAGCACATCCGCAGCGAGGCGGGCCGCGCGCTGATTCTCGAACTGCACAAGTACGCCGACGACGTGGACGTACACGTGTACCAGGTCGACTGGATCGTGTCCGGCGAGGGGGAGTGACCGTGAAGACCGCGAAGGAACTCTGGGAGGCCGTGTACGCGGTGGTCGACGCCGGCAACCCCGCCGGGGTGGACGCCATGTGCGCCGCCGACGTCGAGATCCGCACCGCCAGCCAGCACAAGAGGGGCGCGAAGGCACTCGCCGCGATGTTCACGCAGCAGCGCGGGCTGTACACGGAGCTGGAGATCACCATCGAGGGGACCGTCGAGTCCGCGGACGGCTCCGCGCTGTCGGTCGAGCTGACGCTGTCCGGTGTGCCCAAGGGCACCGGGCAGCGGCTGACCTGGAACGTCGTGGAGACGATCCGGGCCGACGCCGGCCGCATCGTGTCCTGGCACGCCATGCTCGACCGCACCGGCCTGGTCCAGCAGATCCGCGCGCTCCAGGGATGACCGCCATGCCGGCCGGGATATCGGTACGCCAGGAGGTCGAAGTCGCCGACGGCGTGGTCGCGGTGGTCAACGGCGACGGCAGCGCGGGCCTGTCGAACAGCGTGCTGCTGCTCGGCGATCCGACCACGGTGATCGACACGATGCTGCTGCCGGAGATGGCGGCAGACATCGTGACCGCGCTGAACCGCCGGGGCCGCGGCGCCGAGCTGGTCGTCAACACGCACATCCACACCGACCACATCGGCGGCAACCTGCTGTTCGACAAGGTGCCGATCATCGCCCACCCGCGCACGGTGGCCGGGATGCGCAGGATGATCGGCGAGCCCGGCCTGCCCGCGCTGCTCGCCAAGGTGATGCCGAGGTTCGCGACGCGGCTGGCGGACTGGGACAGCGTGGCCGCCGAACCGGTGCCGCCCGCCGGCATCCAAGGCGCGCTGCCCGACGGGGCGCGGGTGCTGGAGTTCACCGACGCTCACTCGGCGGCCGACCTCGTGGTGTGGCTGCCTGCCCAACAGGTGCTGATCACCGGCGACTTGTGCTTCGCCGGGGTGACACCGCTGGCCGTGCACGGGCGGGTGGGCCGCTGGCGTGCGGCACTGGACCAGCTGATCGCACTCGGTCCCAGGGTGGTCCTGCCCGGGCACGGCAGGCCGGCCGGGATCGAGGCACTGCGTGAACTGGCCGACTACTTCGACCGTGTGCTCGCCGCCGCCCGGCTCGCACACGCCGAAAAGCTGCCCGCGGAAACGGTGTGGGCCCGATTCGATCCGGGCCCGGCGGCGGGCTGGCTCGAACCGGAACGAACTCTCGTGAACATCCAGGTCGCTCTGTCCGAGCTGACCGGAACAACCTTCCAAGGAGAACACCGTGTCTAACAAGATCAAGTGCCGTCGGATTCTGGACGAGGCCTTCTCCCAGGGCAAGGTCGACGTCCTCGACGAGCTGATGACCGAGGACTTCGTCAACCACAACGCCCCTCCCGGCATGGACACCAGCAAGGAGGGCGTGAAGTCCGTGATCCGGGTCGAGCGCGAAGGCTTCCCGGACATGAAGGTCGAGCTCATCCGCGACTTCGAGGAGGGCGAGTTCGTCATCCAGCACGTCAAGGTGAGCGGCACGCACAAGGGCTCGGTGTTCGGCGCGGAGCCGACCGGCCGCACCATCACCTGGAACGAGATTCACATCGTCAAGCTCCGTGACGGCCGCGTGAGCGACCACTGGGCCTGCAACGACCTGCACGTGCTGCTGATGCAGCTGGGCAAGATGACGCCGCCCGACACGTCCGCGTTCCTCCAGGCCACCGGTTCCTGACCGGCAGCCTGCGTCGTCATCCGGGATTTCGTCGAGGAGTTGCATCATGACAGACGGGTTCGCGATCGTCGGCCTGGCCGCCCGGCTGCCCCGGGCGAACGGACCGGCCGAGTTCTGGCGGCTGCTCGCCTCGGGCACCGACGCGGTCACCGATCCGCCCCCGGACCGGATGATCGCGCGCCCCGGCGCGTTCCTCGACGACATCTCCGGATTCGACGCGGGCTTCTTCGGCATCCTGCCGCGGGAGGCCGCCGCCATGGACCCGCACCAGCGGCTGATACTGGAGCTGGGCTGGGAGGCGTTCGAACACGCCCGGCTGACCGCGGCCCGGCTGGCCGGCACGCAGACGGGCGTGTTCGTGGCCGCGCCGGGGGAGACCGAGCCGGCGTCCACGCTCGACCACTACACCTTCGTCGGGCGACAACGAGCCATGGCGGCCAACCGGTTGTCCCACGCCTTGGGCCTGCACGGCCCGAGCCTCACCGTGGACACCGGGCAGTCCTCGTCGCTGGTCGCGGTGCACCTGGCGGTGCAGTCGCTGCGGACGGGTGAGTGCGACCTGGCCATCGCGGGCGGGGCCAGCCTGATGGTGACCCCGGACGCCCACAGCGGCCTGGCCGAGATGGGCGTGCTGTCCCCGGACGGCCGGTGCCACGTGTTCGACAGTCGCGCCAACGGGTTCGTACGCGGCGAAGGCGGCGGCCTCGTCGTACTGAAACGGCTGGCCGACGCGCTCGCCGACGGTGACCGCATCGCTGCGGTCATCGTCGGCAGCGCGGTGAACAACGACGGCCGTACGAAGGGGCTGACGCTGCCCAGCGCCACGGCGCAGCAGGCTCTGTTCGAGCGGGCGTACGGCCAGGCCGGGGTCGACCCCGGTGCGGTCCAGTACGTCGAACTGCACGGAACCGGTACCGCCGTGGGCGACCCGATCGAGGCGGCCGGCCTCGGTGCTGCCCTGGGCACGGTCGCGACCCGGACGACACCGTTGCTCGTCGGGTCCGTCAAAACCAACATCGGCCATCTGGACGCGGCGGCCGGGATCGCCGGCCTGCTCAAGACCGTACTGAGCCTGCAGAACCGGCAGGTGCCCGCGAGTCTGCACTTCGCCGAGCCCAACCCGGCCATTGCGTTGGCCGAGTTGAACCTTCGGGTGAACACGCAGGCCCGGCAGTGGCCCGGCAGCCCGGCCGTGGCCGGCGTCAGCTCCTTCGGCCTCGGCGGCACGAACTGCCACGTGGTGCTCGCCGAGGCACCACCGGTTCCGGGCCTGCCCGCGCCGTCGGGCCTGCCGGTGGTGCCGTGGGTGCTGTCGGCGCAGACCCGGGACGCCCTGCGCGGGCAGGCCCGGCGGCTGCTGGACCAGGCCGTCGCGTCCGACCCGGTGGACGTCGGGTTCTCGCTGGCGACCACCCGGACGCCGTTCCCGGTCCGCGCGGTCGTCTTCGGCCGCGACCGGCTCGAACTGGAGTCCGGGTTGCGGGAGGTGGCCGATGGGGACGGGTCGGCGGTGGCCGGACTGGCGGTGGTCGGACCGGCCGCGGAACCGCTGGTGGCGATGGCCCGTGAGTTCGTGGCCGGCGAGGAGGTGGACTGGTCCGCCGTGTTCGCCGGCGCCGGGGCGCGCCTGGTGGACCTGCCCACCTACGCGTTCGACCGGCCGACCGCCGACGCCGGTCGACAGGCGAGTACGGTGCCCGCGTCCGCGCCCGGCGGCGACCTGATCGGCGTCGTCCGAGCCGAGATCGCCGCCCAGCTGGGGCACCACGACGTCGACGCCGTACCGTACGAGCGCAGTTTCCAGGAGCTCGGCTTCGGCTCGCTCAGCGCGATCGAACTGGCCGAGCGGCTGTCGGTGGCGCTCGGCAAGCGCGTCGACGCGACCGCGATCTTCGACTATCCGACGCCGGCCGCGCTGGCCGCACACCTGGCCGAGGACACCGCCGACGACACCGCCGACGTCCACCTGGCGGACGATCAGCCGGCACAAGACCTGACGGCTGGCGATCCGCCGGCTGACGACCACTTGCGGCCGGCCCGGACCACGGAACCCACCGACGACGACCCGATCGCGATCGTGGGCATCGGCTGCCGCTATCCCGGCGGCATCGCCTCGGCGGCCGACCTGTGGGACGTCGCGGCCGGCGGACGTGACGTGATCTCCGCGTTCCCCACCGACCGGGGCTGGGACCTGGAGGGCCTCTACGACCCCGATCCGGACCGCGTCGGCACGACGTACGTCCGCGAGGGCGGCTTTCTCACCGACGTCGCGGGGTTCGATGCCGGGTTCTTCGGCATCAGTCCCGGTGAGGCGCTCGCGATGGACCCGCAGCAGCGGCTGCTGCTCGAAGTCACCTGGGAGGCGCTGGAGAACGCGGGTATCGACCCGCAGTCGCTGGCCGGCAGCCGGACCGGCGCGTTTGTGGGCATGTACGGCTGGGACTCCAGCGAATCCGTCGAGGGCTACCGGATCACCGGCGGCCTGTCGAGCGTCGCCTCCGGCCGGGTGGCGTACACGCTGGGCCTGGAGGGTCCGGCGGTGACCGTCGACACGGCGTGTTCGTCGTCGTTGGTCGCGGTGCATCTGGCGTGCCAGTCCTTGCGGTCGGGGGAGTCGGACCTGGTCCTGGCCGGCGGCGCGACCGTCATGGCGACGCCGCGTGTCTTCCTCGAATTCGCCCGCCAGCGCGGTCTGTCGCCGGACGCGCGGTGCAAGTCCTTCGCAGCCGCGGCGGACGGTACGGCCTGGGCCGAGGGCGTAGGCGTCGTCGTACTGGAGCGTCTGTCGGACGCGCGGCGCCGCGGGCATGAGGTGCTGGCGTTGGTGCGCGGCAGTGCGGTGAACCAGGACGGTGCCTCCAACGGGCTGACGGCGCCGAACGGCCCGTCGCAGCAGCGGGTGATCCGGGCGGCGCTCGCCGACGCCGGGCTGTCCGCCGTGGACGTGGATGTGGTGGAGGCGCATGGCACGGGCACGGTGCTGGGTGATCCGATCGAGGCGCAGGCGGTGCTGGCGACGTACGGCCAGGACCGGTCTGCCGATCGGCCGGTGCTGCTGGGGTCGTTGAAGTCGAACATCGGTCACACGCAGGCAGCCGCGGGCGTGGCAGGGATGATCAAGATGGTCGCGGCGATGCAGCGGGGCTTGGTGCCCGCGACCTTGCACGTGGACGAGCCGAGCCCGCATGTCGACTGGTCGTCCGGCGCGGTGGAACTGTCGACGAGCCGGCAAGGCTGGCCGGATACCGGACGCCCACGCCGAGCCGCGGTGTCGTCCTTCGGCATTTCCGGGACCAACGCACACGTCATCCTTGAACAGGCACCCGCCCATGCGAGCTCACCACAGGGTGAACCGCCCTGGCCCGCCGTGCCGTGGGTGCTGTCGGCGAAGACCGAGGAAGCGCTGCGCGGTCAGGCACGGCGCTTGCTCACGCACGCCACAGAGCACGCCGACGCGTACGCCGACGAGTACGCCGACGAGTACGCCGACGAGTACGCCGACGAGTACGCCGACGGGTACGACGTCGCCGGCATCGGCCGATCGCTGGCCACCACGCGGTCGCGCTTCCCGCACCGCGCGGTGGTCGTCGGCACGGACTCCGCCGAGCTGGCCGCCGGGCTGTCGGCGGTGGCCGCCGGCCTGCCCGCCGCGAACGTGACCTACGGCCAGGCCGAGGACAACCCCGGGAAGACCGCGTTCGTCTTTCCCGGGCACGGCATCCAGTGGCTGGGGATGGCCGCCGAACTGCTCGACTCCGCCCCGGTGTTCGCCGCGAAGATGACCGACTGCGCGCGGATCATCGACCCGCTGGTGGACTGGTCGCTGCTGGACACGGTCCGGGAGGCCACCGACGGCTCCTGGCTGTCGCGCGTCGACATCGTGCAGCCCGCGCTGTTCGCGGTGCTGGTGTCGCTGGCCGAACTGTGGAGTTCGCTCGGCGTGCGGCCCGACGCCGTCGTGGGCACCTCGCAGGGGGAGATCGCAGCCGCCTGCGTCGCCGGTGCGCTCTCGCTCGACGACGCATGCCGGCTCATCGTGGCCCGGTCGAAGCTGATCGCCGAGCAGCTCCCCGGCGCGATCGTCTCGGTCGGCGCCCCGGAAAGCGTGGTGGCGGGGCGGCTGCTCCCCGGCCTGGAGCTCGCGGGCGTCAACGGCCCGAACGGGACGACGGTGGCCGGGCCGACGGACACGCTGGACGCGTTCATCGCCGAGCTGCGCGCGACCGGGGTGCCGGCCCGGATCGTCACGCCGTTCGCCTCGCACTCCTCGCTCGTCGATCCGCTGGAGGACCAGTTCGCCGACCTGGTCTCGTTCGTCCGCCCCTCCGGCGCCGCGGTGCCGGTCTACTCGACGGTGACCGGGGCGGCCATCGCGGGGGAGGACCTGACGCCCGCGTACTGGTACCGGAACTGCCGGCAGCCGGTGGCCTTCCAGCCGGTCGTCGAGGCTTTGCTCGCCGACGGGTTCACGCACTTCGTGGAGTGCGCCCCGCATCCGGCGCTGGGCATCCACATCGAACAGACCGCCGAGCGGGAGGGCCGCGCCGTCGTCGTGACCGGCTCGCTGCGTCGCGACGACGGCGGCCCGGCGCGGCTGCTGACCGCCGCCGCGCAGCGGTACGTGCGCGGCGGCGAGGTGGTGTGGGACTCGGTGTTCGGCGATGCCCGCCGGGTGCTGCTGCCCACGTACGCGTTCGACCGCAAGCGGTACTGGCTGGAACCGAAGCCGTACACGGACGTGACCGGGCTGGGCCTGACCTCCGCGGACCATGCGCTGGTCGGCGCCGTGGCCGAGCTGCCGGACACGCACGCGGCGCTGCTGACCGGACGGCTGTCGCTCGCCACGCACGGCTGGCTGGCCGACCACACGGCCGCGGGCGCGACGCTGCTCCCGGCC
Organism: Streptomyces sp. NPDC002676; assembly: GCF_053592455.1. Lineage (NCBI taxonomy): Bacteria > Bacillati > Actinomycetota > Actinomycetes > Kitasatosporales > Streptomycetaceae > Streptomyces > Streptomyces sp. NPDC002676. Next base: position 32,696 of record NZ_JBSFVT010000030.1, read on the forward strand.
ACGGCATTCGTCGAACTGGCCCTGCGCGCGGGCGCCGAGGTCGGCCGCACGTTCCTGCGGGAACTGGTGATCCAGACCCCGCTCGTGCTGCCGGAGCAGGGCGGCGCGGCCATCCAGGTGGTCGCGGACCACGACGGCGAGATCGCGATCCATTCCCGCACCGACGGCGAGTGGGTCAGGCACGCGCGGGGCGAGTCGGCCGCCGAGGAGCTGGATGCCGGGGAGACGGCCGACCCGCGCCTGGCCGAATGGCCGCCCGCCGAGGCGACCACGGTAGGCCTGGAGGACGCCTACCAGCGGCTGGCCGAGCGCGGCTACGGCTACGGACCGGCGTTCCGTGGTCTGCGCGCGGTGTGGCGCCGGGGCGACGAGGTGTTCGCCGAGGTCGCGCTGCCCGACGGCGCGGATCCGGCCGGGTTCGGCCTGCACCCGGCGCTGCTCGACGCGGCGTTGCACGCGGCACTGGTCACCGTCGCCGACCACGGCGTGGCGCTGCCGTTCTCCTGGTCCGACGTCCGGCTGTTCGCGACCGGCGCCACCGCCCTGCGGGTGGTGATCACGCCGAGCGGGCCGGACGAGCTGTCCCTCGCGGCCTACGACGACTCCGGCCGGCCGGTGTGCACCGTCGGGTCGATCGTGCTGCGGCAGCTGTCGCGTGAGCAGCAGGCCGCGGTGTCCCGGGCGGGCCGGTCCGCCGCCCACCGCCTGCTGGAACTGACCTGGCAGCCGCTGGACCGGCCGGGTGCGCTCCCGGTGTCGGTCGTGGGCTGGGACGACCTGGACCGGACGGCCCCGATCCCGGACGCCGTGGTGCTCGACGGCGGATCCGGCTCGGACGAAGCCGTACCGGACATGGTCGCCGGGACCCACGCCGCCACCCACCGGGTGCTCGGCGCCCTCCAGGACTGGCTGGCCGACGAACGCACGGCGGACAGCACTCTGCTGATCGTCACCCATGGCGGGGTGCACCCGGCCGGCGAAGGCGCGCCCGATCCGGCCGCCGCCGCGGTCTGGGGCCTGGTGCGCGCGGCACAGGTCGAAGCGCCCGGCCGGTTCGTGCTGGTGGACACCGACGCGGACACCGACACGGCCGTCGACGTCGCCACCGTCGTGGCGAGCGGCGAACCGCAGGTGATGATCCGGTCCGGCGTCCTGCACGCGGCCCGGCTGGCGCCGGTGCCGGCCACCCCCTCGGTCCCCTCGGGCGGGTTCGACCCGGCCGGGCCGACCCTGATCACCGGCGGCACCGGTGGACTCGGTTCGGCACTGGCACGCCATCTGGTGACGCAGCATGGCGTACGGCGGCTGGTGCTCGCCTCGCGCCAGGGCCCGGACGCGCCGGGCGCCGCGGAACTGGTCGCCGAGCTGGCCGAGCTGGGGGCGACGGCGCAGGTGGTGCGGTGCGACGTCACCGACCGTGCCGCGCTCGCCCGCCTGGTGACGCCGGAGCTGACCACGGTGATCCACGCGGCCGGGGTGCTCGACGACGGCGTACTCGACTCGCTGACCCCGGACCGGATGGACAACGTACTGCGTCCCAAGGCCGACGCCGCCTGGTACCTGCACGAAGCCACCGCACACACCGGCGCCACGCTCGTGCTGTTCTCCTCGGTGCTCGGCGTGTGCGGCGGTCCGGGACAGGCCAACTACGGGGCCGCCAACGCCTTCCTCGACGCGCTGGCCGCGTACCGGCACGGGCACGGGCTGCCCACGCTGTCCATCGGCTGGGGGCTGTGGGACCGCGTCACCGGCATGGGCGGGCAGCTGCGCGACGCAGACCTTGTCCGGCTCAGGCGGCGCGGCCTGACCGAACTGCCGGTCGACGCCGGACTGGCCCTGTTCGACGCGGCCCTCGCGCAGCACCGGCCGCACGTCATCGCGATGCCGGTCGACCGCCCGGCGCTCCAGCTGTCCGCCGACATCGGCGAACTGCCTGCGGTACTACGGGACTTGGTGCCGACCCGGCCGCAGGCGCAGCCCGCCGCCGAGCCCGGAACCGGGCCCACGGACCTGCTCGCGCTGACCAGGACCGAGACCGCGCTCGTGCTGGGACGCGACGGCGGCGAGCAGATCGATCCGGACCGCAACTTCCGGGAGCTCGGCTTCGACTCGCTGCTGGCCGTCGAGCTGCGCAACCGGCTCAAGACGGCCACCGGCATGGCGCTGCCCGCGGCCGTGGTCTTCGACTACCCCACGCCTGCCGCACTGGCCGGCTACCTGCGCGACCGGACCGCCGGACGCACCGAACCCGCGGACGAGCAGCCCGCGGCCGTGGTGGACGAGACCGACCCGATCGTCGTGGTGGGCATGAGCTGCCGTTTCCCCGGCGGTATCGACTCGCCCGCGGACCTGTGGGACGCCGTGGTCGAGCGCCGCGACGCGATCGGCGACTTCCCGGCCGACCGCGGCTGGCAGGTGAGCGGACTGTCCATGCGGCAGGGCGGATTCCTCGACGACGCGGGCGCGTTCGACGCCGCGTTCTTCGGCATCAACCCGCACGAGGCCGCCGCGATGGACCCGCAGCAGCGGCTGCTCCTGGAGGTGTCCTGGGAGGCGGTGGAGCGCGCCGGCATCGACCCGGAGTCGCTGGCCGGCAGCCGGACCGGTGTGTTCGCCGGAATCATGGCCCAGGAGTACGGCGCGGGTGCCGACGACGCCGCGGCCGGAGTGGAGGGCTACCGGCTGATCGGCAGCCAGGGCAGCGTCGCCTCCGGCCGGGTCGCGTACGCGCTCGGCCTGGAGGGGCCCGCGGTCACCGTGGACACGGCCTGCTCCTCGTCGCTGGTCGCGGTGCACCTGGCCGCGCGCTCGCTGCGGTCCGACGAGTGCGACCTGGCGCTGGTCGGCGCCGCCACGGTGATCGCCACGCCGAGGGTGTTCGTGGAGTTCGCCAAGCAGGGCGGACTGGCCGGCGACGGCCGGTGCAAGTCGTTCTCCGCGGCGGCCGACGGAACCGGCTGGAGCGAGGGCGCGGGCGTCCTGGTGCTGGAGCGGCTGTCACGGGCCCGGGAGCGCGGGCACCGGGTGCTCGCGGTGGTCCGCGGCAGCGCGGTGAACCAGGACGGCGCCTCCAACGGGCTGACCGCGCCGAACGGCCCGTCCCAGCAACGCGTGATTCGCGCCGCCCTCGCAGCCGCCGGCCTGTCCACCGCGGACGTCGACGTGCTGGAGGCGCACGGCACCGGCACGCGGCTGGGCGATCCCATCGAGGCAGAGGCGATCCTGGCGACGTACGGCCAGGGCCGCCCCGCCGACCGGCCGCTGCTGCTCGGCTCGGTCAAGTCGAACCTCGGGCACACCCAGGCCGCGGCGGGCATGGCCGGCATCATCAAGATGATCGGCGCGATCCACCACGGCATGGTGCCGCCGACGCTGCACGCCGACCCGCCGACGTCCGCGGTGGACTGGTCGGGCGGTGCCGTCGCGCTGGCGACCGAGCCGGCCGACTGGCCGCGGACCGGGCGACCTCGCCGGGCGGGGGTGTCGGCGTTCGGCATCTCCGGCACCAACGCCCACGTGATCCTCGAACAGCCGCCCGCGCAGCCGGAACCGCCCGCCACGGAACGGAACTGGCCGGTGCTGCCGTGGGTGCTGTCCGCGCGCACCGAGCCGGCACTGCGCGGCCAGGCCGCCCGGCTACTGGCCCACCTGCGGGCGGACGAGAACCTCGACCCGGCGGCCGTGGCCTCCGCACTGGTGGCGACCCGCTCGCGGTTCGGTCACCGGGCGGTCGTCACGGGCGCGGACCGCGCCGAGCTGCTCGACGGGCTGGCCAAGGCCGCCCAAGCCGATCCGGCCCAAACGGCCCAACCGGCCGAACCGGCGGAGGCGGTGACCGGACCGGTCGTGTTCCTCTTCCCCGGCCACGGCAGCCAGTACGCGACCATGGGCGCGAGCCTGTACGCCGAGTTCCCGGCGTACGCCGCCGCGCTCGACGAGGTGCTCGCCGAACTCGACGCACACCTGGACCGGCCGCTGGCCGACCTGCTGTTCGCCGAGAAGGGCACGCCGGACGCGGCCATCCTCCAGGACCGGACCGAGTACACCCAGCCCGCGCTGTTCGCCATCGAGGTTGCGCTGTTCCGCCTCGTCGAATCCTTCGGGCTGCGACCGGACTACCTGCTCGGCCACTCCTTCGGCGAACTGGCCGCCGCGCACGTGGCCGGGGTCCTGTCCCTGCCCGACGCCGCCAGGCTGATCGTCGCGCGCGGCCGTGCCATGGGCGCCCTGCCGCCCGGCAGCATGGTGCAGATCCTGGCGGGCGCCGACGAGATCGAGCCCACCCTGGAGCCAGGCGTGTCGATCGCAGCCGTCAACGCGCCGGACGCCACGGTGATCTCCGGGACGCCGGAGGCGGTCGACCGGGTCGTCGAACGCTGGCGCGAGCGAGGACGGCGCTCGATCAAGCTGCGCAACCGGCACGCCTTCCACTCGGCCGAACTCGACGGCCTGCTCGGCGAGTTCGCCAAGGTGGCCCAGGAGGTCACCTATCACCCGCCGACGATCCCGATCATGTCCAACGTCACCGGCGGACCGGCCGCCGAAGGCGACCTGCGCTCGGCCGACTACTGGCTGCGGCACGCCAGGGGGACCGTACGGTTCCTGCCCTGCGTGAACGCCCTGGCGGAGCTGGGCGCGCGGACCTTCGTCGAGCTCGGGCCGGGGCGCGCGCTGGCCACACTGGCGGCGCAGAGCATCCCCACCAAGGTGGTCGCGCTGCCGCTGCTCCGCCGCGACCTGCCCGAACTGGCCACCCTGCTGCCCGCGCTCGGCGAGCTGTCCGCGCGGGGCCTGCCCGTGGACTGGCGGGCGGTGTTCGGCGAGCCGTCCGGCCCCTTCACGGAGCTGCCCACCTACGCGTTCGACCGCCGGCGCTACTGGCTGCGGCCGGAACCGCCGGTCGCAGCCACAGGACTGGGCTTCGTCGCGGCGGACCACCCCGTCCTGACCGCCCGCATGGAACTGCCGGACAACGGCACGGTGATCTTCTCCGGCTCGGTCTCCCGGAACGCGCCCGGCTGGCTGGCCGACCACGCGGTGGCCGGCCAGGTGCTGGCACCCGGCACCCTCTTCACCGAACTGGCCCTGCATGCCGGCGTCGACATCCGCGCGAACACGGTGCGCGAGCTGGTGATCCAGGCTCCGCTGGTGCTGCCCGGGCAAGGCCGCCTGACCGTCCAGGCGGTCGCCCACCCGACCGGCGAGCTGGTGCTCTCGGCCCGCCCCGACGAGCCGGGAGCGGAATGGACGGTGCACGCCAGGGCAACGTTGACCACAGCGGACCTGGAAGACCCTCCGGAGCTGCAGGCCTGGCCGCCCGCCGGCGCCGTACCGATCGACCCGGATGGGGCGTACGACGGGCTGGCGGACCAGGGATACGACTACGGCCCGGCCTTCCGCGGGCTGCGCGCGCTGTGGCGCGACGGCGACGACGTACTCGCCGAGGTCGCGGCCGACGCCGACACGACCGGCTACGGCCTCCACCCGGCCCTGCTGGACGCGGCGTTGCAGGCGTGGCTGGTGGCCACCGGCCGTGGTGGCACGGACGTCCCGTTCGCCTGGGAGTACGTGGTGCTGCACCGGGCCGGGGCGGACGGCCTGCGGGTCCGGCTGTCCCCGACGGGTCCGGACGCCGTGTCGGTCGCGGTGTACGACCGGGCCGGCCGCCCGGTGCTGACCGCCGGATCGGTGCGCCTGCGGCCGATGACCGCGTCGACGGCCCGGCTACGAGAACTGGCCTGGACCCCGCTGACCTCCGAGCCCACCTCCACCCCGAACACAGACGTCGCGGTGCTGGACGCCTTCCCGGCCGCCGCAGACGTGATCTCCTCGGTACACGCGGCGACGCAAACGGTGCTGGACGCGCTGACCGCCCCGACGTCGAAGCGGCTGGTGATCGTGACCCGAGGCGCGGTCGGCCTGCCGGGCGAGGACGTGTCGGACCTGGCCGGCGCGGCGGTGTGGGGCCTGGTGCGGTCCGCACAGGCCGAACAGCCCGGCCGCTTCGTGCTGGTGGACACCGACGACGAACTGGACCTGCCCGCGGCCCTGGCGACGGACCAGCCACAACTGCTGATCCGCTCGGGCGTACCGCACACGCCCCAATTGACCCCACTGTCGCAGTCCTCGGCAGGCGAGCCCCCCTTCGGACCGGACAGCAAGGTGCTGATCACCGGCGGCACCGGCGGTCTCGGCGCCCTGATCGCCCGGCACCTGGTGGTGGCGTACGGCGTCCGGCGGCTGGTGCTGGCCGGCAGGCGCGGGCCGGCCGCACCGGAAGCGCCCGCACTTTGGGCCGAGCTGACCGAGCTGGGCGCGACCGTCGACATCGTGGCCTGCGACGTCTCCGACCGGGCCGCGGTGACCGGCCTGGTGACCCCCGACTTGACCGCGGTGGTGCACGCGGCCGGCGTACTCGACGACGGAGTGCTGGGGTCGCTGACGCCCGAGCGGCTGGCAGGGGTGCTCGCGGCCAAGGCGGACGCCGCCTGGTACCTGCACGAGGCGACGCGAGACCTGGACCTCACCGCGTTCGTACTGTTCTCCTCGGTGGCCGGCACGCTCGGTTCGGCGGGCCAGGCCAACTATGCCGCGGCGAACGCGTTCCTCGACGGCCTGGCCGCGCATCGCCGGGCGGCCGGTCTGCCCGCGGTGTCCATCGCCTGGGGGCTGTGGGCGGGCCGGAGCGGCATGACCGAGCACCTGAGCCAGACGGATCTGGCGCGGCTGCGCGACCGAGGGTTCGCGGCGATCTCCGAGTCCGACGGCCTGGCGATGTTCGACGCCGCCCTGACCGCGCCACGCGCACAGGTGACCGCGGTGACACTGCGCGCGACGCCCGCCCGGCCGAGCCACCAGGACGACGCGGTCCGGCTACGGCACGAACTGGCCGGCCTCGACCAGGACGAGCAGCGGCAACGCGTGCTGGACCTGGTGAGCCGCAAGCTGCTGGCGGTGCTCGGCCACGCCGAAGGGCAGCCCCTCGACGAGGACCGCACCTTCCGCGACCTGGGCGTCGACTCGCTCACCGCGATCGAACTGCGCAACGCCCTCGCGCCGCTGACCGATGTGCCGCTGCCGGCCACGGCCGTGTTCGACCACCCGACTCCCGCGGCGCTCACCGACCACCTGCACCGAACCCTCGTCGCGCCGGTGCCTGATGCCCGGCCGAGCCGGAAGGAGTTGATCGACACGATGGACACCGAAGAACTGATCGCGGCGGCGTTGGGTGAGGGTGGCACGCGATGACCGACCGGATCCCCACGGTACGGATTCCCGTCCCGCGCACGGCGGGCACGGGCACCCGGCCGCGGCCCGAGCCGTCCCGCTGGGACTGGCTTCTCCTGTCCGCGTTCTGGCAGGCCCTCGCGGGCCTGGGCAGCTGGTGGATGCCGTGGATCGCCGTACCGGTCGAGACCGACGACTACGCGCATGACTCCGGGTGGAGTGACATGCGATGAGCAAGGACACCGAAGCCAGGCTGGTGCAGGCACTGCGCGAGTCGCTCAAGGAAATCGAGCGGCTGCGCCGGAACGGCCGCGGCGCCGACGACGCCCCGATCGCGATCGTGGGCATCGGCTGCCGGTACCCCGGTGGCATCGCCTCGCCGACGGACCTGTGGGACGTGGTCGCCGAGGCTCGTGACGTCATCTCGGCCTTCCCGTCCGACCGCGGCTGGGACCTGGACGGCCTCTACGACCCCGACCCGGACCGCCCGGGCACGACGTACGTCCGCGACGGCGGCTTCCTGGCAGGTGCCACGGACTTCGACGCGGGCTTCTTCGGGATCAGCCCGGCCGAGGCCGTGGCGATGGACCCGCAGCAGCGGTTGCTGCTCGAAGTCACCTGGGAGGCGCTGGAGAACGCGGGCATCGACCCGCATTCCCTTGCCGGCAGCCCGACCGGGGTGTTCGTCGGCCACATGGCACAGGAGTACGGACACGACATCGACGAAGCCGGCACGGAGGGCTACCGCCTGACCGGCACGGCAGGCAGCCTGATCTCCGGCCGGGTGGCGTACACGCTGGGTCTGGAGGGTCCGGCGGTGACCGTCGACACGGCGTGTTCGTCGTCGTTGGTGGCGGTGCATCTGGCGTGCCAGTCGTTGCGGTCGGGGGAGTCGGACCTGGTCCTGGCCGGCGGTACGACGGTCATGGCGACCCCAAGGGGTTTCGTGGACATGGCCCGGCAGCGAGGCCTGTCGCCGGACGGGCGCTGCAAGTCCTTCGCGGCGGCGGCGGACGGCACCGGGTGGGCCGAGGGCGTAGGTGTGGTCGTACTGGAGCGTCTGTCGGACGCGCGGCGCCGCGGGCATGAGGTGCTGGCGTTGGTGCGGGGCAGTGCGGTGAACCAGGACGGTGCCTCCAACGGGCTGACGGCGCCGAACGGCCCGTCGCAGCAGCGGGTGATCCGGGCGGCGCTCGCCGACGCCGGGCTGTCCGCCGTGGACGTGGATGTGGTGGAGGCGCATGGCACGGGCACGGTGCTGGGTGATCCGATCGAGGCGCAGGCGGTGCTGGCGACGTACGGCCAGGACCGGTCTGCCGATCGGCCGGTGCTGCTGGGGTCGTTGAAGTCGAACATCGGTCACACGCAGGCGGCTGCGGGCGTGGCGGGGCTGATCAAGATGGTCGCGGCGATGCAGCGGGGCTTGGTGCCCGCGACCTTGCACGTGGACGAGCCGAGCCGACACGTCGACTGGACGTCGGGTCATGTGGAGCTGACGACGAGCCGGCAAGGCTGGCCGGATACCGGACGCCCACGCCGAGCCGCGGTGTCGTCCTTCGGCATTTCCGGGACCAACGCACACGTCATCCTCGAACAGGCACCGCCGACGCCCGCCCCGCCCCGGCGCCCCATGCCCGCGGTGCCCTGGGTGCTCTCGGCGAAGACCCCGGCCGCGCTGGCGGCACAGGCGGACCGGCTGATCACGCTGCTGGAGCGATCGGACATCGACCCGGCGGACGTAGGGCTCACCCTGCTGTCCCGGGCGCGGTTCGCCCACCGGGCCGTCGTACTCGGCGCGGACCGGGACGAACTGCTGACAGGGCTGCGCACCCTGGCCGGGGCACCGGAGCCGGGCACCGTGGTCGGCCGGACCGCGCTGCGCGGCCTGGCCGACCGTTTCGTGGGGGGCGCCGTGGTCGACTGGCCGGCCGTGTTCGCCGAGTCAGGCGCACGGCGGGTGGACCTGCCCACGTACCCCTTCGCCCGCCAACGCTTCTGGTGGACACCGCCCACGCCGACGGCCACACCCGCCACTGATCATGCGAGCGACATCCCGAGCGACATGACCGCCGCAGTGCGCACCGCCGTGGACGAGGTGCTCGGCGAGTACGGCACGGTGGTCGGCCTCGACGACGACATCGCCGCCCATGGACTGAACTCGCTGTCCGCCGTGGAACTGCGTGGCCGGCTGCAGGCGCTGACGGACACGCGGATCAGCATGGCCGACATCCTCGACAACCCGACGATCCGCTCGCTGGCCAAGTTCTTGGACGAGCGCAGCCAGTCCCGGAGGCTCTGATGACCAACGATCCCGTTGCCGCCCTCAGCTTCGACCAGTTGGTGCCGCCCATGACGGTGAACCGGCGCTCGCCCCTCGAAGTGTTCGTCACCGACCATGCACAGATCGGCCCGGACGAGTTCGCCATCGCCCTGCGGGTGGCGCACGACCACCCCCTGTGGTCCGACCAGCGGACCCCCCGGCACGACCCGGCAGCCGTGATCGAGGCGTTCCGGCAGGCGTTCGTCGTGGCCCGCCACGAGTACCTCGGCGTCCCCCGGGGCACCCCGTCGGCCGTGCAGCAGGTGACGCTGGCCGTGCCGGAGCTGCACGCCTTCCGTGCCGACGCAGCCAAGCCGCTGCAGGGTGTCATCAAGGTCCGCGTCACCCAGACCGACGGCACGTACGACATCGCGGGCGACTTCCTCGTCGGCTCGGCACGGGCCATGACGCTCTCGTTCACCAGCATCCTGTTCCCGCGCGAGTCCTACCAGGAGATCCGCGACTACCAGCGCTCCCGCCGGGCCGCGTCCGCGAACGACACCCCGGACACCAAACCGATCGACCCCGAACTGGTCGGCCGGCGCGACCGGAACAACGTGGTGATCGGCCCCGCCACACGGCCCAACCGCTATCCCGTGCTGGTGGACCGGACCCATCCCTCCTTCTTCGACCGGGACTACGACCACCTCCCCGCATCGCTGCTCATAGAAGCGATGCGGCAGTCCGCGCTGCGCAGTGCGGCGGAGGCGGGCCTGCGCACGGGCGAGTCGGCGCTGACGCGAGCCGAACTCGACTTCGGCATCTTCGTGGAGACCGACGTGCCCGCCGAGTGCGCGGTGTCGGTGACCGGGCGACCGGGAGTGGTGACCGCGTCGGTGGGCATCGACCAGGCCGGCGTCCGAGTAGTGAGCGGAACCCTGGAACTCACCGAACTGAACCCATGACGAAACCGGCAAAGACTTGAGGCCCTCATGGACATGCGACGTGACGTAGCTCTGGTGTTTCCCGGCCAGGGCGGCCAGCAACCGAGAATGGGCGCCGACCTGTACGGCGTTGACCCGACGTTCACCGCGGTGATGGACGAGTTCTTCGCCGAGTACGGCCCCGACGGCCCGCGACTGCGTGACGCCTGGCTCTCCGAGCGGCCGGGACCGGATTTCGACGACTGCTCCCGGGCACAACCGCTGCTGTTCGCCATCGGCGCGGCACTGGCGTTCGCGGTGATCGCACGGGGCTTACGGCCCAAGGTCCTGGTCGGGCACAGCGTCGGCGAACTGGCCGCGGCTGCCGTCGCAGGGGTGTTCAGCATCGCCGACGGCAGCCGGGCGATGGTGGTGCGGACCAGCGCGATGGCGGCGACGGAACCGGGCGGGATGCTCGCGGTGGCCGCGGGCGTCGACCGGATCCGCGAGGTGCTCGGCGACGACCTCGCAGAGCGAGGCATCGCGATAGCGGCGATCAACAGCCCACGCCAGACGGTGCTGTCCGGCGGGACGGCGGCACTGCGCGCCGTCGAGCGGACCCTGAAGGCCGGGGTGGTCGCGTGTCGCCCGGTGAAGGCTCGGCAGGCGTTCCACAGCCCGCTGTGCGCCGACGCGGCGATCCGCTTCGCCGGACTGCTCCGGCGCATCGAGCTCCGCCCGCCCGCCATCACGATCCGGTCCACCTGCACCGCCCGCGACGTGACCGACGCGGAGTCGGTCACCCCCGAGTTCTGGTCGGCTCAACTGGCCAGGCCGGTGCTGTTCTGGCCCGCGATGAGCGACCTGCTCGAATCCGGTAACCGCATATTCCTCGAAGCAGGCCCGAAGGGCAGCTGTGCGGCCGCACTGCACCTGCACCCCACGGTCCAGTCCCGCGCGAACGTGGTACTTCCTCTGCTCCCGGCATCGGCACGGGGAGAAGACCGCCGAGTCTTCGACGAATCGGTCACCGCCGCACTGTCGATAACCGCCGCTATGTGACCCAGGTCACAAGTTCCTGTCGGGAATCGGGGCTTCTGTCAGGAATCGGGGCGTCGTTCCGTTCAACTCACAGGGGGCAGGCGAACCACAGGAGCAACACATGAAACACCGCATCGTCGTCCTCGGCGCCGGCTATGCCGGGGCCTACGTGGCCGGGAACTTGGCCCGCCGGCTGTCCCTGGCAGACACCGAGATCACCGTGGTCAACGCTGAGCCGGACTTCGTCGAGCGGCTGCGACTGCACCAGCTCGCGGCCGGCCAGCAGATCGAGGCTCTCAAGCTCGCCGACGTCTTCGCAGGCACGGGGATCCGGCTGCACCTGGCACGTGTCACCGCTGTCGACCCCGAGCGCCAGGTCGTCGCCGTGGCCGACGCCGGCGGCGGCGAGTTCGGCTACGACACGCTTCTCTACGCGCTCGGCAGCCACGTCGCCGACCACGGCGTCCCCGGCGTGGCCGAGCACGCCTTCGACGTCACCGGGCGGCCCTCGGCGCTGCGCCTGCGCGAGCACCTGGACAGCCTCGGCAGGCGGGGCGAAGGCGGGAGCGTGCTGGTCGTCGGCGACGGGTTGACCGGCATCGAGACCGCCACCGAGATCGCCGAATCCCGGCCCGGCCTGTCGGTGGCGCTGGTCGCCCGCGGCGAGCTGGGCGCCCGGCTCTCCGCCGGAGCCCGCAGCCACCTGCGCCAGGCCTGTGACCGGCTGGGCATCACCGTCCTCGAGCACACCAGCGTCGAGGCCGTCGAAGCGACGCGGGTGCTGTGCGCCGACGGCACCGCCCTGGCGTCCGACGCAACCGTGTGGACGGCCGGGTTCGCGGTCCACCCCATCGCCGCTGCCAGCGGGCTGAAGGTCACCGAGACCGGTCAGATCGTCGTCGATCGCACCATGCGGTCGGTCTCGCACCCCAACGTCTACGCCGCCGGCGACAGCGCCTACGCCATCGGCGACAACGGCCGGCCGCTGCCGATGTCCTGCGCTTCGGCCGGATACACCGGCCGGCAGGCCGTGGACGCGATCGTGGGACGCCTGACCGGCCGCAGGATTGCGAACACCAAGCTGCTCTATCTGGGCAACCACATCAGCCTCGGGCGGCGGGACGGGATCTTGCAGCTGGTCGACGGCGAAGCGCAAGCAAAGGCGAAGTATGTGGGCGGCCGGAAGGCCGCGCGGGTCAAGGCGGGCATCGTCAAGATCTCGCTGTGGGGCATCTCGCACCCGACCTTCGGCCTGCCCACGCGCAAGCGCCGCCTGGCCGCCGCGCCGGAGGCGTCCGTCCTGCGAGAAGGCGGTCGCGTAGCTGCCTAGTGTGGTCCGCGTGGACAGCACCGCCACTGATCGCTTCGACACCAGTCGGTTCGAGGCCAGCCGGAACCGGCTGGCCTCGCTGGCGTACCGGCTGCTGGGCTCCGCCGCCGACGCCGAAGACGCCGTGCAGGATGCGTTCCTGCACTGGCAGGCCGCCGACCGGCAGCGGATCAAGGTGCCGGAAGCATGGCTGACCAAGGTCGTCACCAACCTGTGTCTCGACAGGCTCCGCTCGGCACAGGCCCGCCGCGAACGCACCGTCGGCGCCTGGCTGCCCGAACCGCTCCTCGACGGCGACCCGATGCTCGGCCCGGCCGACACTTTCGAGCAGCGCGAATCGGTCTCCTTGGCCGTGCTGACCCTCATGGAGCGCCTGTCACCCCCCGAGCGGGCCGTTTACGTCCTGCGCGAAGCGTTCTCCTACGGCCACGCCGAGATCGCCGAGATCCTCGACATCACCGAGTCCGCAAGCCAGCAGCACCTCCACCGGGCCCGGCGCCGCATCACCGCAGCGCGCCGCCGCGACGGCGGCGAAGTCGACCCGGCATCCGCCCGCAGGATCGTCGAGGAGTTCCTCGCCGCCGCCTCCTCGGGCCGCACCGAACGGCTGGCGGCGCTGCTCACCGACGACGCAACCGCGATCTCCGACGGCGCCGGCCTGACCGAGACGCTGCTGCGGTACGACACTCCGCAGCGCATCGCTGCCATCGCACGGGCCGGCTTCAAACCCACACCCGCGAAACGGCGACTTGCCGGCGGCACGCCCGCCATCCACTACGCGCTCGTCAACGGCGCCCCCGCCATCCTCTTCGTGCCCGGCGATCAGGTCGTCGGCGCCGTGACGTTCGACATCACCAACGGCAAGATCGCAACCGTGCGCGGCATCGCCGCCCCCGCCCGCCTCGGCCGCCTCACCGCAGCCTGGCGGCAGCACGAACCGGACACGCCTCTCATCGCCCAGTGGTGACCGACGCCGACCGCGGCCAGGCGCAGCCGTTGAGTGTCATGACCGCGTCATTCTCTAATGCGGCGAGACTCACGCAATCTCCATCCACGTTCAAGTGATAGTTGCTACCATTTTCTTATGGCTGTCAAAAATCGTTGGTTGGCGCTGATTGGTCTGACGATCAGCGTCCTCGTCATCGGATTCGATACGACGATCCTGAACGTCGCCCTTCCCACCCTCGCCGCCGACACCGGCGCCTCCGCGGGGCAGCTGCAGTGGATCGTCGACTCCTACGCCGTCGTCTACGCCGCCGCCATGCTCCCCGCGGGCTTCCTCGGCGACCGCTACGGCCGACGCAATCTGCTGGTCGCCGGGCTCGTGATCTTCCTCGGCGGCTCCATCGTCGGTATGACCGTGTCCAGCCCGGGCCCGCTCATCGCGGCCCGTACGGTCATGGGCCTCGGCGCCGCGCTGATCATGCCGCTCACGCTGTCCATCATCCCGACCCTCTTCAAGGGCGAGGAGCAGACCAAGGCGATCGCGATCATCACCGCGGGTATCTCGATCGGCCTGCCGCTCGGACCTCTGCTCAGTGGCTGGCTGCTCGAACACTTCTGGTGGGGCTCGGTCTTCGCCATCAACATCCCGCTGATCGCCATCGGCATCGTCGCCTGCGCCCTGCTGATCCCCGAGACCCGCGACCCGTCGGCCCCCAGGGTCGACGTCATCAGTACGGTGCTGGGCATCGTCGGTCTCGGCGCCTTCGTCTACGGCGTCATCGAAGGGCCCGCCAAGGGATGGGGCAACCCGGTCATCCTCGCCTCGATGATCGGCGGTGTGCTGATGCTCGTCGGTCTGGTGCTGCGCGAGCGGCGCCAGGACCGCCCGATGGTGGACCTGGAGCTGCTGCGGAACTACTCCTTCCGGTGGAACACGCTCTTCCTCATCCTGGGCATGTTCGTGTTCATGGGCCTGATGTTCGTGCTGCCGCAGTATCTGCAGGTCGTGCAGGGCCACGACGCCTTCGCCACCGGCGTGCGCCTGATGCCGCTCATGGCCGGCATGATCGTCGTCGCCAAGATCGTGCCGCCGCTGACCGTCAAGTTCGGCACCCGGCCGCTGGTGGTCGCGGGCCTGGCCATCATGTCCCTGGCGATGTTCCTCGGCAGCACCACGGACACCGACACCGGCTACGGCTTCACCGTGCTGTGGATGATCCTCACCGGCCTGGGCGTGAGCCTCGTGATGGTGCCGGCCCTGGACACCGCCCTCGCGGTACTGCCCAAGGGCAAGGAGGGCACCGGCAGCGGGCTGAACACCACCCTGCGACAGGTCGGCGGCGCCATCGGTATCGCCCTGCTGGGCAGCCTGCTCAACGCCGTGTTCAAGGACCGGATCGACACCCACGGGGTACCGGCGCAGGCGGCCGATACGGCCAAGGAGTCCGTGGTGGCCGCACAGGCGGTCGCCGCACAGCTCAAGATGCCCCAGCTGGCCGAGTCCGCCCAGTCCGCCTTCGTCCACGGCATGAGCCTGGTGCTGCTGATCTGCGGCATCGCCGGCGTCGTCGCGGCCGTCCTCGCCGCCTTCAAGCTGCCGGACAGCCGGACGACCAAGAAGACCGAGGAGGAGGCAGAAGAGCAGCCTCTGCCCGAGGCGCTGTCCGACATGGCAGACGGTGCGCGACAATGAGTCGTATGCCCTCTACAACGACCAGCGCACCGGTGTCGGCGATCGCAGTCGCCGAAGCCGGCCTCGGCCTGCGCGAACGCAAGAAGCTGCGCACCGGCCAGGCCATCCGTGAGGCGGCTCGTCGGCTGATCGACGAGCGAGGGTACGACAACACCACGATCGAGCAGATCGCCGCGGTGGCCGAGGTCTCGCCGAGCACGGTCTTCCGCTACTTCCCCAGCAAGGAGCACATCGTCCTGACGGACGACTACGCCCAGTTCAGCATTGCCTTCCTGCGCGAGCGCCCTGCGGACGAGCCGCCGCTGGCCGCCCTGCGGGCGGTGGTGAGGGAGATGGTGCGCAGGCTGGCCGAGGACTTCAGCGAGGAGTACCGGTGGCGGAGGGAGCTCGTGCGCCAGGTGCCCTCGATACGGGCCCTGGTGGGCGAGGAACAGGACAGGTGGGTCGAGTCCGTGAGTGAGGTGTTCGCCGAACGGGCAGGCCTGCCCGCGGACGACCTCGAACTCCGCGTCCTGGTGGGCGCCGTGACGGGCGCCTTCCACCAGGTGCTGTGGGGAGACCACAGCGAGGACACCGACCTGGTGGAGATGATCGAACGGGCCCTGGCGGTGCTGGAGCGTCCCGACGCCGTCGGGCGCCCGGCGGACACCAGGCTGAGCAACGTGTGAAGCTTCCCGGCCGTGTGTGAGAAGGGGCCCCGGCACTCGACACGAGTGGGTGCGGGGCCCTTTTCTACTGCGGCAGGGCCGTCAGTTCTTGACGTCGCCCTTGACCTGCCGCTGTACGAACTCGTAGGCCATGTCGCCGAACTGTGTTGGCGGGGATGTCGTCGACCGTGCCCATGCCGGGTCCGCCTGATCGTCTTCCTTGTTCTTGAAGAGAAGGGCCTCCACAGCCGAGCCTGCGGAAGGGCCCTTCATGAGGAACGGGATAACGGGATATCGATGGCTGCGCCGCGGCCTTCTGGCTCTGTCGACGCAAGCCCAGCGCGGCGGCGGGCACATGGGCCCGCCGCCGCGGTGGAAGAGGGTCAGTGCTTGACGTCGCCCTTGACTTGCCGCTGTACGAACTCGTGGGCCATGTCGCCGAACTGCTTACCGAACTCGAGGGACCTCGCGACCGTCTTCCCGAAGTGGACGCCGCCATCCACCCGGCTCCTGGCACACGCGTTGGCGAGGTCGGTGAAGGTGGCGAAGTGGATCTTGAGGTCCTTGGCGGGGGAGATCCCCGGCTCCACCCGCAACCCGCCGGCCGGGATGTTGATCGTCCAGTCCAGGTCGTCGGAGCCGAAGTAGCGCCGTGCCGTCTGCGCCCCGGCGGCCATGATCGTCGTGGAGCCCGAGGGGTACTCCGGGTGGTCGCTCACGGGCAGGTAGGTGGCCCACTCGGAGGCGCGGATGTCGTTGACCGTGCCCATGCCGGGACCGCCCCAGGCGGTGATCTTGCTCTTGCCGTACACGTGCCGGACCGCGCTGATCGGCCGCACGGCGTCGAACTTGTACTTCTGGTACCAGGCGGCGATCAGCGTGTCGAACGTCGCCAGGATGTGCTGGAGCAACCACTGAGCCCAGCCGTGCACGCCCATGTGGTCGTCCTGGTCGTTGTTCCGGGCGACGACGATGGACGAGTAGCCGATCCCCCAGGTCTTGTTGTCCATGATCTCGCAGAGCGCCTTGCGCTCGTCGGTGAGCGAGGCCGACGCCTCGATGATCTCGTCCACCGAGCGCTTGTACTCCTGCGGCCGGGTGTGGTCGCTGTGCGTGGGCGGGGCGAGGTGGAACTGGCCCGGGTCCCGGAAGATGTGGGGCTTGACCAGCCGGATGTGCGGGGTCACGAACTGCTGGACGACGTAGATGCCCATGTCACCCGGGCCGCCGCCGACCCGACGGCCGTTGTGGGGGAACAACTGCGGCTGCCAGCGCGAGGGGTTGCTCAGCTCGAAGGCGGTGTTCACGGGCTGGTAGCCGGTGTAGTCCGCCCACGGCTTGGGGTTGTACTTGCGGCCGCCCTCGTAGCCGAGGGCGTTCATGCCGTCGTTCTTCAGAACCTCCCAGGCGTTCTTGGCGGCCACGTTGCCGATGCCGATCGGGCTGGTCAGGTCCTCCGACTCGTCGTCGGGGTTCAGGCCGAGCGCGACCATCAGCTGCCGCAAGGCCCCCAGGTCATCATGCGGCAGCATGCGCTTCCAGATGGCGAGCTGGGCGTAGATGACGGCGATGTTCATGTTCCGGTTGGTGGCGGACTCGCTGGAGGGGCGGCGCGGAATCTGGGAGTACATGCCGACCGCGGTCTCGTGGTACGGCGCCAGCGCGTCGAACACCGCCAGCATCGCCACTCTGGTCGTCCACAGAAAGACGGTCGCGTCCATCGGGCCGATGTACGCCAGCCTTTCCTCCTGACCGGCGTGATCGTCGGTGGGCTGGGCCCACTTGATGTAGTTGTCCTTGTCCAGGTCGAGGTCGATCTCGAGCTTGTCGCTGGTGGCGGCACCGGCCGTGCGGGAGAAGGCCAGCATGGACAGCGCCATGGCCGAGGCACCGCCGACCAGCAGCGACCTGCGTCGCGGCAAGAAGCCAGAGACGGGAGAACGTCCGGAAGTCGTCATGATGATGTTCCTTGTCCCATTCTTAAAGAGGATGGAAGAGGGATCGATGGCCGTGCCGTGGGCTCTCCGGGCTCAGGGGAAGAGCGGGATGAGGTTGAGCGTGGCGGTGGGCTGCGGTGCCGGTGCCCGCCGCCGTGGTGGGAGAGGCCGGTCAGTCCATGACGTTGCCGTTGATGTGTCGCTGTAACTCGTGGGCCAGGTGGCCGAACCGGGCACCGAAGGTGAGGAAGCCGGAGGGGCATTCGGGGTGGTTGCCCACGGGCAGGTAGCCGGTCCACGCGTCCGCGGGGATGTCCGCGACCTGCGCGCCGGCCTGGAGACTGAAGATGACCCCGCCGGTATTCGAGAATCCACCCTCGAATGCGGACAGGATCTCTTCCGCCCCAATGCCACCGGACATCAAATATCTCCAAGCGGTCGGCGTCGACAGTTCTTTCCACGTGGAATCTTGCACTGGGGCGGCCACCTTACTAGGCGCCGCTAGAAGATCACTCGAAGTGCATTAAGAATAGAGAACTTCTTGACATGTTCGTGCTCGCCGCCCACACTTCACGGGGTGGCGAAAATGGGAACTGCCATGCCCGTAGGCCCTGTTCCTCGATAATTCGGCCGCCGTTAAACAAATATCCGGTCGGCCGCAGATTCACAAGACGCTCAGCTCGGATGGATACTGGAGGACGCATGACCAGCACAGGCGTGGAAGGTCTTTACTCGGCCATTGAGGAAGCAGCCGGACTGCTGGAGATTTCCCCCGCGCCCGACAAGGTCCGGCCGATCCTGTCCGCGTACGACCTGGACAAGGTGGTTGTCGCCTTCCGTGTGACCACTCGTGGTCATCAGGACCTCGACTGCCGTTTCACGGCTCTGCCGGCGGACGTCAACCCGTACCTGTACGCGGTCTCCCGGGGCATCGCCGAGGGCACCGACCATCCGGTGGGCAGGCTGCTCGAGGAGGTCCAGGAGAACATCCCGGTCACCGCTCACGGCGTGGACTTCGGGGTGGTCGGCGGTTTCAAGAAGACCTGGACCTTCCTGCCTGTCACCGATCTGCAGAAGCTGCAGAAGGTCGCCGCTCTGCCGTCGATGCCGCGCAGCCTGGCGGAGAACCTCGATTTCTACGCCCGCTACGGGCTGGACGACAAGAACAGCATGATCGGGATCGACTACCCGAGCCGGACGGTGAACGTCTACTTCCTCCAGTTCCCGGACGCGTGCCGCGAGCCCGGGACGGTCCGCGCCATGCTGCGCGACCTGGGTCTTCCGGAGCCGAGTGAGCGTCAGCTCGAGCTGGCCCGCCAGGCCGTGGGCATCTACACCACGCTGAACTGGGAGTCTTCCGAGATCCAGCGGATCACGTTCGCCACGATGGTTCCGGATGTCCGTGCGCTTCCCGACCGGATCACGGTCGATGCGCAGGTCGAGAAGTTCGCCAAGAACGTCTCCCACACCTACCCGGGCCCCCTGCAGGGCCTCTACAACGTCGCCTCCTACTCCGGCGGCGAGTACTTCAAGCTCCAGACGTACCACCAGCTGAGCGAGGGCTCCCTGGAGGCGAAGGTCCTGCTCGGCCCCACCGGCGCCGGCAACTGACACATAATCACTATTGTCCGGGATCACGGCACTCCGAATATCCATAGGAATTATTTACCTATGGTCCGGAGTGCCGAAATTCCTTCCGGGGGTCAGTCCGGCAGAGCCGCTGGCCACGGAAACCTGTTGATCGTCACGGCCGCCCTGGCGATCGTCGGCGCGAGAAGCGCTGCGGTGGTCGCACCGGCGATTCGCCGTGAGGAGCCCTCCGCGCACGCAGAACACATTTCAAAGACCAGGGTGAAGGGAAGCGCCAGGCGGTGTCATCGCCCAGATTGCTCAGTGGAAAATCCGCTGAAACAGGTTCAGGAGTGCGACAGGATCCCGGTGCGACGGCTCGACCTGGAGCCATGCTGCAATTGAGCTCGATATTCCATAGGGCGAACGAGGGTTCGCCGGCCCTGCCCTCGAGAATGACCCCCGCCACCTGTCAGTTCTGATCTCTGGTCCTGGAGGAACGATGCTGAGTAGACGATCCCTTCTTCGCGCTGGTGGCAGCATGGCGCTCGCGGCTGCCACTGTCGGGACATCGGTAATGTCGGTATATGCAGGTGAAGACAAGTGGGGGCAGCTGCGCAGGCATCTGCAGGGAGATGTGGTGCTGCCCTCCGACCAGGCTTACGCCTATTCCAAGCAAGGCGTTCTGGTAGAACTCGACACCGTAGAACCGCAGGGAATCGTCTACTGCGAGACTCCCCAGGACGTGAGTATGGCCATCAAGTTCGCCGGTGACAACGACATCGCGGTACACACCCGCAGTGGCGGCCACAGCCTGGCCGGCTGGTCCACCGGCCAGGGCATGATCCTCGACATCTCCCGGCTGAACCATGTCTCGGTCGGCGACGACACGGTTCGGCTCGGCCCCGGGGTGCAGAGCATCGACGCCCATACCGCGCTCAAGCCCTACAACAGGCAGGTAGTCACGGGCACATGCGCCACCGTACGCATGGGCGGCTACATCTCGGGCGGGGGCATGGGCTTTCAGGTACGGAAGTTCGGGGTCGCGAGTGACCGCCTCGTTTCAGCTCGGATGGTCCTCTCGGACGGTCGGATCGTGTGCGCCTCCGAGACGAGGCACCCCGACCTCTTCTGGGCCATACGCGGTGGTGGCGGCGGCAACTTCGGCGTGGTCGTCGACTTCGAGGTACGCCCGATATCGGCCCCTCGCATGGTGTACTTCGACACCTACTGGCCGTGGGACAAGGCCCAGGAGATCATCACGGCCTGGCAGGAGTGGTGCTCCAGCGGCTCGAACAACCTGGGCTCGACCCTGAACGTGCTCCTGCGCGACGGCGCCCCGGGCAATGTGCCGATCATCAAGATCAACGGCGGCTACCACGGGCCGCAGTCGGAGATCGAGCAGGCCCTGAACGAACTGGCCGCCGAGGCGGGCGCCACGCCCAGCCTCCGTACGGTCGAGGAGCTTCCGTACGACGAGGCGATGAAGGCCGTCTACGGCTGCGAGCAGCTCACGTTCCAGCAGTGCCACCGCGCCGGCTCGAACCCGGACGCCAAGATCCAGCGCACTCCCTTCCTCAGGGAGCGGACCAGGCTGCTCAACCGTCCCACGGGCAGCTCCGGGGTGGCCGACCTGCTCGCCGCCTTCGAAGCCGACCGCAGGCCGGGCCACATCACGTACCTCTACTTCACGGCACTCGGCGGAGTCGTCAACGAGGTCCCCCGCGCACACACCGCGTATGTGCACCGCGGCGCGGAGTTCTTCGTGGCCTGCGCGACCCTGTTGCACGACGGGCAGCCGCCCGCGGAGGAGGCCGAGGCCGCCATGGTGTGGCCCACCCACGCCTTCAACATCATCGACCCGCTCTCAAGTGGCGAGTCGTACCTCAACTTCCCCAACCCGGACCTGGGGGACTGGCGGCAGGCCTACTACGCCGAGAACTATTCCCGGCTGGTTTCGGTCAAGCGCCGGTACGACGCGCCGAACTTCTTCAGGCACGCGCAGAGCATCGGCAGCTGAGCCCGACTCGGGACGGCTTCGGTCCGGCGCGGGGCGGCGCCGGACCGAAGCCATCTGGGTTCCTGACCCACCGTCCGACCCGTGACCGAACGGCTCTCTCCTCCGTTCCTGGATCGGAAGACGGGAGCGGGCGGAGGGGGAGCGGACGGTGGCTGATGTGGGTGACAGCCTGGAGGAGGCGGATGCCCGCCACTTCACCCGCCCGCTGCCGAAGTCACCCCAAGCCCAGATGCGGTACCTGGTACGACAACTCAAGGGCACCAGGCCGGTGGCGGAACTCCTGGGCATCTCCCAGCGCACGGTGGAGCGCTACATCAAGGGCCAGCTGAAACGCCCCCGCAAGGCCCTGGCCGACCGTCTCTACCGCGAAACCCGCCACCGCTGGCAGCCGAAGGTACGCGAGCGAGCCCGGCAGCAGGCGGCGACAACGGACGGCATCTTCGTCTCCACCCGGGCGCGCTTCGGTTTCACAGCGGCCCCTGGCAGTACCGACGACCCCCGTGTCCGCCACCTCAACCAGGCGCTGCCCCCCGAGTACGCGGCCCGCCTCTTCGCAGCCCAGGAGGCCGGCGCGACAGAGACCGAGCTCCAGTCGATCCTGGCCGAGGGCCTGGGCGAGATGTACTTCCGCGACCGGGGCCGCCGCGCCGAGGGTCTCCTGGTGGAGTTCACGGGCATCGAGCAGCTGGAGCTGGACTACTGATGCGCGTTATGGGTACGGGTACGTACCCATACTATGGGTGTGGAAGGGAGTCTCATGATGCCTGACGCCAACGTCCGAATCCCCGAGGAAGCCCGGGACCGCCTCGCTGCCATAGCAGCGGCCGAGGGCATGTCGCTGCGCGCCTATCTGGCCCACCTCGCTGCGACGCTGCTGACCCCCGCTGAGCGGGCCGAGCAGGCTGAGCAGGCCCGCGCCGCTCTGAAGGAGTGGACCGGCTACGCGCCGACCCCGGCCGAGGAGCAGGACCTCGACAACGAGCTGGACCGTCGACTCGCCCAGGCGGCGGCACGGTGAGCGATGCCATGCACATCGTCCTGGACGACACCGCGATGGCCGCGGCAGGCCGGGGCAACGTCCTCGCCTCACGCCTGATCCACCGCGCCCATGCAGAGGCCGGCTGGTACCTCTACGCCCCGGCGTGCGCGCTCGTCGAAGCCGACCGCGCCCGGCCCGGCACGGCAGAACACCTCGCCGCCCTGCCGGGCATCATCGTCCTGGACCTGGACCTCCCCGCTGCTTTGGCGGTGGCCCGGCAGAACACATGGGCGGCAGCACATTCTCAGTACGTCGCTCAACCCACCCCCGACCGCCCTGACGGAGCGATCATCGCGACTACTGCCCCCGACCGATGGATCGGCGAGCCGGTCCGCGTGCTGGCCCTGAACGCTTGACCACGGTGAAGAAGGGCCGCAGCCATGCATAGTCAGCGGATGCACGGCCTTCGAGCCACCTGCTGAGCGGGTCAGCCACTGACTGAGGTCTCCTCTGTGCGCCCCCGGCAGCGGCTCACGCCGATTGTGCGGCAGTTGGGCAAGCACAGGTCGTTGCCCGTGGTGGCTGCCGTTCTGGACAAGGTCGCGGTGGCCTGACGTCCTACGCGTCCGGAGTGGTGTTGGCAGCGATCCAGTCGAGGCAGCCCTGTGACCCTGCCGCGATCGGCACCGCAGTGATTTCAGGGTTCTGCCAGGGGTGATGCTTGAGTAGGTGAGCTTCTAGCTCTGGGTAACGGGCGGCGGTGGTCTTCAGCAGCAGCTGCCATTCCTCGCCGGTGCCGAATTCCCCGTCGTGCCAGAACGCGGAGATCACGGGCCCGACGATCTGCGCCCCTGCCGCAAGGCGATGGCTGACGACTGTCCGCGCCAGTTCAACAGCCTGGTCTCGGGTCGGGGTTGCCGTGGACACCTGGAGAAAGTCGGCCATATCGCGAGCGTAGCTTGATCGCGTGGGTCTGCGAAGGGGGTCGTGTCTTCGCTCAGGCGGTGTGGGGGAGGTTGGCGGTTTGTGCGGCGAAGCGTAGGCGCCGTTGCTGGGTGAGGCGCTGGGGGTCGCCGGCTTGGATGTCGGGTACGGCGGTGACGGTGCTGGCAAGTCGGCCGCCCGTGATGAGGGGGTGAAGCTGGTACTGGCCGCGTTTGTGGAGCCAGGCGAGTCCGCATTGACGGAGTTCGCGGAAACCTCGGTTGACGGCTGGTTTGGCGGCGCCGAGGGCCGCGCACATTTCGTCCTGGCTGATGTAGGCGGTGCCGGTGTCAGGGTCCTGGAGGGCGAGCAGCATGTCGAGGACGCGTCGGCCGGTAGGGGAGATGTCCACCAGGGCGAGGAGTTGCAGGACATCGCGGGAGATGGTGACTGGCTCGTCCGTCGGAGGGTCGGGGATGTAGGAGCTTGTCACGGGACCTCGATTCCGATTGGTGCGCCGCCTCGGACCGAGGATATGCCCGCGGGGTTCACGCGGTCTCCTTACCCTTTCGGATTGGTTGTCGACGACGCAGCGGTACGACGGCCTGCCTCCGCTGGGCGGCGTCCCCTTCCTTCTTGGCCTTGGCCCGCTCTTTGCGCCACTGCGCCGGGTAATCGGGTGCTGGGATGACACATTTCGGCCCACCAGCAGCATTCCAGGCGGCCTGCCATCGTTGCTGCTCGCCGGAGGTCCCAGCAACGGTCAGCCAGGGGTTGAGCTGGAGCAGGCCGGGCTTCGCGGTACGCATCCAGCCGATGTGGGTGAAGAACTGGCTGGGTTCGCTCACCGAGGCGGCTGAGAGTCCGCAGCGCTCCTGAAGCGCACGTTGCGAGATCCGGATGTACCCCCGAGGGGCGGTGTGGCTGCCGCCGGGCTGGCCGGTCGGGTCTTGGGCAGAGACTAACTTGGACCACACCTGAAACCAGGAGCCGGGCATCTTCAGGCTGCCCAGAACATCCCAGAGCAGCCTCGCGTCCAAGATGTATCCGACGCACTCTGCACTCACTGCGAAGAAGCGGCCCTGGATCTTCTCCACAGCGAGGATCATGCCGCCCTTGCCGTCCGAGCGTGCCACAACTCGCTCGCCGGGCCGCACAATCGGCAGCTGGTCCATCGGCTCCTCCTTGATGATCACCGAATGCATCGACGGTAGCACCAAGGAAACCGTCCTGTTTCAGGATCACAGAACATGCCACCCAGTCGATATCTGACGGTCCATCAGAAATATGAGCCGCTTGTTCTAGAGATCCAGAACATCGTGAGGTCGTATGTTCTGGATCTCTGAAACATAGATGCTTACGCTGATGCAGGTCAGAGCCGCTTTTGGCGCGGGCGCCTCTACTACGTCAGTAGAGGCCGGCTCCAGGCAGCTCAGCCCCGACGGCTCTGCCCGCTGCCTGCTGCCGCCAAGCGTCCGCACAACGGCCAGGGCTCTTATGCATCATGAGTAGATATCACTCAAACGTGTAAGCACTTTCAGTGCTCCAAGTTGACCGTGTTGTGGTGTGCGGGGTGGGGTTGCTGTTGGGGCCGCCCGTTTCTTAGCAGTGTCGTGCTTCCGCGAAGCGAGTCAAGGGCACTCCCGTTCCGCTGCGCTCCACTCCCGAGTTGCCTGGCGGCTGGGCTACGGCCGCCCCTTGACACACCTCGCTCCAGCACGGGGAAGGAGCGCGCGGGCGGCCCGGGGGAGCAGTGGTCGGCTCGGGGAGGTTGGTGCCCGGGGTGGGTTGTGCTGTGGGGCGGTGTTGGCGGGCTTGATCTGGGCCGGTGGCCGGGAGGGGCTCCGTGATCCAGTTATGATCTGTCATTTGTTTTGAGGCAGTCTGGGTTTCCCTTGCGTACAGGTCTAATTGATGGGTATTCACCGGTGGTCGTGCGTCGTACGGGTGCAGCTGGTGTTTTCGGTGCTGTGTGGCCCTTGTGGGCTGGAGCGCAGCGGAGGCCGGCTCCCTGGGGGGATGCGGGTTGCGGAGTGTGGGTGCGCGTCTGCTGCGCAGCCGCTTGCGGGGGAGCCCTCCTTGTAGGTGCCCCCGCCCGCTGTGCGGGCGGAGTGGTTGTGGAGCCGCTGTG
>NZ_JBSFVT010000031.1:0-53813 GCF_053592455.1 Streptomyces sp. NPDC002676
ATCGGGCCGGTGGGGGATTCAGTCTTGGGGATGCTGCCGGTGAACAGCGGCTGCGGCGCGGACCAGCCGTCGGGGTCGGTGGGGTCGCTCGACGTGCGGTAGATGAAGGGCCACGGACCCCACTGGGACGCCAGCACCCAGATCTTCTTGGGCGCGAAGTAGAACAGGGTGGGCGCAACCGCCTTCTGGCTCATGCCGGTCTGGCGGGCCGACGCCATGTCCGACCAGTTCGTGAAGGGCCTGAACATCATCGAGCCGTAGGCCGATCCCGAGTAGTTCGACCCGTAGACCAGGTGCTTGCCGTTGTAGGTCACGTTGGTGAAGTCCTTCAGAGAGGCCCACCCGTTCGCCGGCTGTGCCAGCGCACCCGTCGACGTCCATCGGTACGTCGACGGCAGAGAGCAGGTGCCGCCGCCCGGCGTCGCGGACAGGCCTGTCCATTTCTGGTTGCTTCCGCCGTTGCACGTCCAGAGCTCCACCGCCGTGCCGTTGGCCGTACCGGCGCCGGTGACGTCCAGGCACAGCCCGGATTCCACGCCGACGAGCGTGCCGTCGGAATTCACCCGCCACTGCTGGTTCGCACCGCCGCTGCAAGTCCAGATCTGCACCTGGGTACCGGCCGCGGTGGCGTGGCCCGGAACATCCAGACACTTGTTGCCGTACACGGTCAGCTGGTTGCTGTCCGTCCATGTCCACTGCTGGTTGGTGCCGCCCGAGCAGTCCCAGATCTGCGGGTAGGTGCCGTCGGCCTGGCTGGCGTTCGGTACGTCGAGACACCGGCCGGAACCCACACCGCGTAAGGCGCCGCTGGTGGCGGCCTGAGCCGGGTAGGCGACGAGCGTCGCCGCCAGCAGGAGCAGGGCCGCGACGCTGGCGGCGAACACCGCGGGCAGATGTCTGCGGCTCAAAACTCGTCTGGGCATGGGGACCTCGTCATCCTTGCGTGAGCGGCTCCGGTTGGCCCCGTCAGGGACTGCCCGGACTGTTGACGCGAAACACATGGATGCGGGCATGTCATAGGCGTCGTGCGGCATGCCCCTTGCGGCTCGGTGGTTGCGGTGGTGCGACCCGCGGTGCTCTGCTGTGCGAGTGGAGTGACTTCTTGGTTCTGGGTTCGATATCTCGAACGAAGGTTGAAATATCGAGCAACTTGGATGGTAGGGAACCAAAGAGCAGCGTCAATACCTGCTGGAATCCGGCCCGCGCCAACATCCTGGCCGGCTTGCGCCGTTGGCGGCGAAACGCCGTGCGCCCGGGATGCCTCGCTCACCGTTGGGCAACGGGTCCATAGCGCGGTGAACTGAATGGCAGCGATGACGGCGGCTGCCGTGGGCCCGGGAGAGCGGGCCCGTGCCCAGCTCGGCCGTGCGCACGTTCACGGGGCACTGCCGAGGAGCCGGCTCTCGTCCCACCAGGGAGGCGTCTCGTCGCGGACCGGGTCGAACTCGACCAGCGTCACTTCGTGGCGGGCCAGCGCGAGATCGAGGTCGACCATGCCGTCCCGCGCGGTCTCCCGGCTGTGCGTACGCGCAGGTTCGGCGGCCTCGTGCAGCCGGTCGAGCCGGCGCAGGTCCGGGGAGCGGGGGCTGCCCATGCGCCGCCACGCCGTGTACGCGTTGCCGCGCTCCTCGTCGACGGACGACCGCAGGGTGAACACCTCGCCCGGACCGGTCGGCACCGAGAGGCGTACCCGGTGCCCGTCCATGTCCACCGGTGCCCACGCGAGCACCGCCACCCGCCCGTCGGCGTGCCGCGTCACGAGATGGTCGGCACCGCGCGCAAGTACCTCCTCGCCCGTGCGCGCCATAAACGCATAGAGGTGGTACGTCGGCTTCTTCACCTGCCGGTGGGTGAGCAGCCCGAACCCGCCGTGGAACAGCGCGGTCGGTACGCCCGTCTCCTCGAACATGTCGCTGAACGTCCAGTACGAGAAGGAGTCCGCGTACTCCCCGCCCGCCGCGACGACCGGAGCCAGGTACGCGGCATGGAAGGCGGTGTCGTGGATCGGGTTGTCCGGCCGGTAGGAGGAGTTGAACTCGGTTATGTGGACCGGGAGGTGGGCAAGTCCCGTGTCCTTGAGGGCGCGCCGGGGCTGACCGAACTGGTCGAGCAGCCCCTGCGCCGGGCCCAGCGTCTGATGCACCCCGAACGGCACATACTGGGCTGGCCCCGACGTGTACGCGTGCCGGGACACGAAGTCGACCGGCACCTCCCGTGCCTCGGCGAACGCGGCGAACCGCCCGATCCAGTCGTCCGCGCCGGGTGACACGGCGGGGCCGCCCACCTGCAGCGACGCGTCGATCGCCTTGATGGTGTGCGCGGTCATCTCGTACAGGCGGTGATATGCCTGCTCGTCGGCGTCCTCCCAGAAGTCCGGGAGGTTCGGCTCGTTCCACACCTCGATCGGCCAGGTGCGTACCTCGTCGAGCCCGTAGCGGTCCACGAGATGGCGGACCGTCGTCCGTACGAGGTCCACCCATTCCCTGTACGAGGACGGCGGCGTGACGTTGCCGCCCCACCAGAACACCGTCTGGTCGCCTGACGCCAACTCGCCTGGCATGAAGCCGAGTTCGAGGAACGGCCGGATGCCGAGTTCCAGATAGCTGTCGATGACCTGATCGACGTACGTGAACGCATGGTGCACCCGCCGCTCGCCTTGCCACTCGTACGGGCGGTACACCCCCATGCCGTCACTGAGCAGCCCGTGCCCCCGGATGTACCCGAAGCCGATCTCGCGCTGCACCAGGGCAAGGGACTCCCGGTGGTCGCGACGCAGCGCAAGGTCCATGCGGCCCGTGCCGACGCAGGTCCGCCACGGGGCGGCGGCGATCATGGTGGAGGAGGAACTCATGCTGGGCCTTTCGTCTCACGGGCAGTGCGCAGCCGGGAAAGGCGGTATCGAGAACGAGGACCGAGAAGTTCCGAGAATATTCCGGAAACAACACTGCAACCTAGGACCGCTCCCGGACCCTGTCAATGGGGCGCGTACGTACGGGAGTTGGCCGGAATGCCGAAAGGCCTTCACACCCCCGGACCGATGCCGCAGCGTTCCTGACCTCCATGGGGGGCCTGGTGACCGCCTTCGGCCTGCCCCCGAGCGAAACGGAGTGACACCGGCCGCCGCTCGACGAATCGGATGACTTCGACACCTTCTGGCACGAGCCGCTGGCATCCGCCGCGCACCCCGATGCGCCGCTTACCCCACGCTCGGGTACGTCGAGGAGGCTCCCCTTCGCCCGGCGCGCCCAGGCCCCCGCCCGCATCTGCGTCGGCCTGCGCGGGATCCTGAAGCCGCCCGGCGCGTAGATTCGAGGCCGATGTTCGGCGGGTCGTACTGGCGGAGGGCTTGACCGGCGACCGGTCGACGGCATGTCCTACGGTTTCCGGAAGGAGGGCGTAGACCTTCCGGGAGCACATGTCGACGGAGGAGGGGAATGTGGCCGGGGAGGGCGCTCAGCGCAAGACAGCCACGCGGAGCCCGGACGGGCCGGCCAAGGTGACGATCACCGAGATCGCGCGGGAGGCCGGCGTCTCGGTGCCGACCGTCTCGCGGGTCGTCAACGGGCGCTCCGACGTCTCGCCCGCCACCCGGGCCCGGGTCGAGGACCTGCTGCACCGGCACGGCTACCGGCGCAGGCCCACGGGCGACCGGGCGGCCCTGCTCGACCTGGTCTTCAACGATCTGGACAGCCCGTGGGCCGTGGAGATCATCCGGGGCGTGGAGGAGGTCGCCCACGAGGCGGGAGTCGGCACCGTCGTCTCCGCGATCCACGACCGGGCGGGCGCCGCGCGCCAGTGGATGACCAATCTGCGGGCCCGCGCCTCGGACGGCGTGATCCTGGTGACCTCGGCCCTGGAGCCGGGCCTGCACGACGAACTGCGGCGTCTGGGCGTTCCGTTGGTGGTGATCGACCCGGCCGGATCACCCGCCACCGAGGCGCCGACCGTCGGCGCCACCAACTGGGCGGGCGGCATGGCGGCCACCGAGTATCTGCTGCACCTCGGGCACCGGCGCATCGGGTTCATCGAGGGCCCGCCGCGGCTGCTGTGCTCCCGGGCCCGGCTCGACGGCTACCGGGCCGCGCTCGACGTCGCGGGCGTGCCGACCGCCGACGAACTCATCGTGCCCGGCGACTTTTACCACGAGTCCGGCTTCACGGGCGCGGGCCGCCTGCTCGACCTGGCCGACCCGCCGACCGCGATCTTCGCGGCCAGTGACCAGATGGCGCTCGGCGCGATCGAGGCACTGCGGCGGCGCGGCCTCAGGGTGCCCGAGGACATGAGCATCGTCGGCTTCGACGACCTGCCGGAGGTGCGCTGGTCGGCGCCGCCGCTGACGACAGTGCGCCAACCTCTCGCGGACATGGGCAAGTTGGCGGCACGCTCGGTCCTCGATCTCGCACGCTCGGTCGCCCCCGCCTCGCCACGGGTCGAACTGGCGACGGAACTCGTGGTCAGGGCCAGTACGGCAGCGCCGCGCCAAGCGTAACGGAACATAATACTCCGGGGGTGTCAACGGCCCTTTTTGTCAAGGCCGTTGACACCCCCGACGCATGCCCGTAATTTCCGTGGCCACCTCCCCGATAATTTGCGGATCTCTTCCGGAAGGTGTGCCATGCCTGACACTGCCCCTTCTTCTCTCTCCCGTCGCCGCTTCCTCGGAGTGGTCTCCGTCGCGGGTCTGGGCACCGCCGTGCTCACGTCGTGCGGGAGCTCCGACTCCGGCGGCGGCAAGGACAGCCAGGGCAGGACCGTTGTCGAGTGGTGGCACATCCAGACCACGGAGCCCGGCAAGCACTTGTGGCCCCAGCAGGCCAAGGCGTACGAGAAGGCGCATCCCAAGGTCAAGATCAAGCTCGTGCCGCTGGAGAACGACGCCTTCAAGTCGAAGATGACAGCCCTCGTTGCTACGGGAAAGCTGCCCGACCTGTACAACACCTGGGGCGGTGGCGTCCTCAAGCAGCAGGTCGACGCAGGTCTCACCGAGGACATCACCGACCAGGTCAAGGACTGGATCGGCGACCTGGTGCCCGCCTCGCGCAAGGCGTACGAGTTCGACGGCAGGACCTACGCCGTTCCGGTCGACATCGGAGCCGTCGGCTTCTGGTACAACAAGGCGCTCTTCAAGCAGGCCAAGATCGCCGCCCCGCCCACGACCTGGGCCGAACTCCTCGACGCCGTCAAGAAGCTCAAGACCGCCGGCATCACCCCGATCGCTCTCGCCGGCAAGGAGAAGTGGCCCGGCATGTACTACTGGGCGTATCTGGCGATCCGTATCGCCGGGGTCGACGGCATGCAGAAGGCCGCGGAGGCGAAGGACTTCAGCGGCGACGACTTCGTCAAGGCGGGCGAGCACCTCAAGGAACTCGTGGAGCTGCAGCCGTTCCAGAAGGGCTTCCTGGGTGCCGCGTACCCGGGGCCGACCGGTGAGGCAGCCACCATGGGCAACGCCAAGGCGGCCATGGAACTGATGGGCCAGTGGGCGCCCAATACGCAGAAGTCGGAGGGCAAGGGCATCGGCTCCGACCTCGGCTTCTTCCCCTTCCCGGCGGTGGGCGGCGGCAAGGGCAAGTCCACCGACGTCTTCGGCGGTGGCGGCGGCTACGCGCTGCGCAAGGGCGGGCCCAAGGAGGCCCTCGACTTCCTGAAGTGGTTCGTCGGCCCCGAGAGCGACAGCAGGCTCGTCAGGGAAGGCGGGATGATCCCGGTGAACACGAAGGCCCGGGACGCCCTCACCGATCCCAACCTCAAGGCAGTCTCCGACCTGCTGAACGCCGCCACGGCCTTCCAGCTCTACCTCGACCAGGCCTACCCGCCGGCCGTCGGCCAGGAGGTCAACGACTCGGTGGCCGCGCTCATCGCGGGCTCCAAGTCCCCGCAACAGGTGGCCCGTTCCATCACCCAGGTTGCGAAGAGTCAGTAGATGACGATGACTTCGACCCAGATCGAGGACGCGGGACCCGCTCTGCGAGAGGGGGCGCCGACCGGTCAGGTGAGGAACCGGCGGCCGGTGGCCCGCCGGGTGCGCGACTGGCTGACCGCCTTCCTGTTCACCGTCCCCGGGCTCGCTCTGTTCCTCGTGTTCGTGGCGATCCCGATCCTGTACGCGGGATACGTCTCCTTCTTCAACTGGGGTGGTTTCGGCTCGCCTTCGGACTTCGTGGGCGTGGACAACTTCACCCGCCTGTTCCAGGACCCGGTGTTCCTCGGCGACCTGTGGCGCGGCCTGCTCCTGGTGGGGCTCTCGCTCGGCCTGCAACTCCCGTTCGCGCTTGGCATGGCCGTGCTCCTCAACCAGAAACTGCGCGGCCGCGCCGTCTACCGGATGCTGTTCTTCGCCCCGTACGTCCTGTCGGAAGTCATCACCGGCGTGCTGTTCTCGATGATCTTCGCGCCGGACAGCGGGCTCGCCGACAAGGTGCTCGGCGCCGTCGGCCTCGACGGCGCCGGCGGCCTCTGGTTCGCCGGCCAGAACACCGTCCTGGCGACCCTCTTCCTGGTCATGACCTGGAAGTACTTCGGATTCCACATGATGCTGCTCCTAGCGGGGCTCCAGGGCATTCCGGCCGAACTGACGGAAGCCGCCCGCCTCGACGGGGCGAACGCCTGGCAGCGTTTCCGCCACATCACCCTGCCCCTGCTCGGACCGACGATCCGGATGAGCATCTTCCTGTCCGTGATCGGCGCGATCCAGCTCTTCGACCTGGTGTGGGTGGTGACACAGGGCGGACCCGACCACCACTCCGAGACCATGGCGGTCACGATGTTCCAGTTCGGCTTCAAGCGCTACCAGATGGGGTACGCCAGCGCGATCTCGATCGTCATGTTCCTCATCAGCCTCGTCTTCGCGCTCTTCTACCAGCGCTATGTGCTGCGCCGCGACACCGAAGGCGCCCTCACGAACATGCGAGGATCCCGATGACGGCCCCGGCTCCGGCTGCACGGCGACGCAGCTTCAAGTCCCTGCCCCTGTACGTGACGGTATGGCTGATCGGCGTCGTCATGGTGACGCCGCTGCTGTACGCGCTCATTTCCGGCTTCAAGTCCACCGACCAGCTCTCCGGCAACTCGTTCGGCCTGCCGTCCCCGTGGGTGACGAAGAACTACTCCGACATCCTCAAGGACAGCGCGTTCTGGCGCATGCTCGGCTCGTCGACCCTGATCGCCGTCGCGACCACCGTGCTGACGGTGGGTGCCGCTGCGCTCGCCGCGTTCGCTCTCGCCCGATTCGCCTTCCGGGGACGGGAGGCGCTCTTCACTCTCTTCACGGTCGGCCTGATGTTCCCGTTCGCGGTGGCGATCCTGCCGCTGTTCGTGCTCCTGCGCACGTTCGGACTGCTCGACAACCCGTGGGGCGTGATCCTGCCGCAGGCCGCGTTCGGGCTGCCCATGACCGTGGTCATCCTGCGCAACTTCTTCCGGGAGATCCCCGGCGAACTGGAGGAGGCAGCCACGCTCGACGGCTGCTCCGCGTTCGGCTTCTTCTGGCGGGTCCTGCTGCCGATGGCGCGGCCCGCGCTCGGCACCGTCTCCGTCCTCGCCGTGGTGACCAGCTGGAACAACTTCCTGCTCCCACTGCTCGTCTTCAGCGAACCCACCTGGTGGACGATCCCGGTCGGCGTCCAGCAGTTCCAGGGCCAGTACTCCAGCGACACCGCCCGCATCTTCGCCTACCTGGTCCTGTCCATGGCACCTGCGCTGGCCTTCTACGCGCTGGCCGAACGGCAGTTGATCGGCGGCATCACAGTGGGCGCGACCAAGGGCTGACACCGCAGTCGGTCGTCAACACCCCCTATTCACAGCATACTTGAGGAGTTCCATGGTTCAGCCATGGCAGGACACCACCCTGTCCGCGCAAGCCCGGGCGGCGGACCTGCTCGCCCGGATGACCCGCGAGGAGAAGACCGCCCAGCTGTCCAGTGTCTGGCTCGGCAGCTCCGCAGACGAAACAGCGGGCGCAGAGGTCGCCCCCGGCCAGAACGCGTACGCCAACCGCAGCGCCGCCCTGGACACGTTGCTCCCGTACGGGGTCGGCCAGCTGACCCGCCCCTTCGGCACCGTTCCCGTGGATCCGGCAGAAGGCGCCGCCCGCCTCGCCGAACTGCAGCGCACCATCCGCGCGGGCAACCGGTTCGAGCTGCCCGCGCTCGCCCACGAGGAGTGCCTGACCGGCTTCACCGCCTGGCAGGCCACCGTCTTCCCGACCCCGCTAGCCTGGGGCGCCACCTTCGACCCCGCGCTGATCACGGACATGGCCCAGGCGATCGGTACATCGATGCGCGCGGTCGGCATCCACCAGGGCCTCGCCCCGGTCCTGGACGTCGTACGGGATCCACGCTGGGGCCGCACCGAGGAGACCATCGGCGAGGACCCCTATCTCGTCGGCACGATCGGTTCCGCGTACGTACGCGGCCTGGAAACTGCCGGCATCGTTGCGACGCTCAAGCACTTCGCCGCGTACTCGGCCTCCCGAGCCGCCCGCAACCACGCGCCCGCGTCGATCGGGCCGCGCGAACTCGCGGACGTCATCCTGCCGCCGTTCGAGATGGCGATCCGCGACGGCGGCGCCCGCTCCGTGATGCCCTCCTACAACGACATCGACGGCCTGCCCGCCCACGCTCACCAGATGCTGCTCACTCACATCCTTCGCGAACAATGGGAGTTCGGTGGCACCGTGGTCTCGGACTACTACGGTGTCTCGCTCCTCGAAGAGGCGCACCGGGTCGCGGACGGGGAGCCCGGCGCGGCGCGGCTCGCCCTCGCCGCGGGCGTCGACGTGGAGCTGCCCGCCGCCCGCTGCTTCAGCCTGACGGACCCGCTCCCCGAGGGTCTGCTCGACCGGGCCGCGCTGCGCGTCCTGACCCAGAAGTGCGAACTGGGGCTGCTCGACGCCGACGGGGAGCCCGGCACCGGGGGTGTGCCCGTCGACCTGAACCCGCCGCACATGCGGGAGCTGGCGAGGAGGGTCGCCGAGGAGTCGGTCGTGCTGCTCGCCAACGACGCCGGAACGTTGCCACTGAGTGACGGGCTGCGGATCGCCGTCGTCGGGCCGCTCGCCGACGAGCAGGCCGCCATGATGGGCTGCTACACCTTCCCCAGGCACGTGGGCGTGCATCACCCCGAACTCCCCGTCGGTGTCGAGGTGTTGACGCTGGCCCAGGCGCTGCAGGCGGAATTCCCGGGCGCCGAGTTCGTCGACGAGCCGGCCGGCGCGGATGTGGTGCTCGCCGTGGTCGGGGACCGCTCCGGCCTGTTCGGACGCGGCTCGTCGGGCGAGGGCTGCGACGCCGAGGACCTGGAACTGCCCTACGGGCAGGGGCAATTGCTGGACGAGATCACGGCGTCCGGCGCTCCGTTCATCGTCGTCGTCCTCAGTGGGCGGCCCTACGCGCTGGGCCGCTGGGCCGCTCGGGCCGCGGCCGTCGTCCAGGCGTTCTTCCCGGGGCAGGAGGGCGGCCCGGCCGTCGCCGGCGTCCTCTCCGGGCGTGTGGAGCCGTCGGGGCGACTGCCGATCGCGGTGCCGCGCAGCCCCGGCGGTCAGCCCGCCCCGTACCTCGCGCCGCCGCTCGCCCGGAACGGCTTCCCCAGCACGGTCGACCCGACCCCCCTCTACCCGTTCGGCCACGGCCTGTCGTACACCACCTTCGCCTGGGAGGCCCCCCAGTGCGAGAGCCCCGAACTCCCCACCGACGGCGAGACCTCGATCCGCCTCACTGTCCGTAACACCGGCGACCGGCCGGGCACCGAGATCGTCCAGCTCTACCTCCACGACCCGCTCGCCACCGTCGCCCAGCCCGATGTCCGGCTCGTCGGCTACGCCCGGGTGCCGCTCGACGCGGGGGCGTCCGCCGAGGTCCACGCCACCTTCCCGGCTGACCTGGCCGCGTACACCGGAGCCGACGGACGCCGCGTCGTCGAACCCGGCGCCCTCGAACTGCGCCTCGCCAACTCCAGCGCACACGCCCACCACACCGTGCCGCTCACCCTGACGGGCCCGGTCTGCGAGGTCGGGCACGAGCGGCGGCTGCGCTGCGAGGTGCGTGTCAAGTAGCCGCGTCGGCTCAAGCGCAAGGTCAACCACCGTAGCCGCAAGCTAGTTGAGGAGATCCACGATGCGCTCCACTCGTGTCCGAACCGCCGCGCTCGCCGCCGCGGCAGCCCTTCTGGCGGGGCTCGCCGTCGCCCCGGCCGCCCACGCGGGCACCCACCGGCACACCGCCGACCCCACCCTCGGCCAACTCGCCGAACGCACCGGCCGCTACTTCGGCGCCGCCGTCGACAACCCGGAACTCGCCGACACCCCGTACGCCGACCTGCTCGGCAAGGAGTTCGACGCCACCACCCCTGGCAACGGCATGAAGTGGTACGCCACCGAACCGCTGCGTGGCGTCTTCGACTTCACCGCGGGCGACGAGATCGTGAACTACGCGAAGGCCAAGGGCCTGAAGGTGCGCGGCCACAACCTCCTGTGGCACCAGCAGCTGCCGGACTGGCTCACGTCCGGCACCTGGACCAAGGACGAACTGCGCTCCATCCTCAAGAACCACATCACGCACGTCGTCAAGCACTACAAGGGCAAGGTCTTCGCCTGGGACGTCGCCAACGAGATCATGAACGAGGACGGCACCTACCGGGAGAACATCTTCTACAAGACGATCGGCCCGTCCTACATCGCTGACGCGCTGCGCTGGGCCCACGCCGCCGACCCCAAGGTCAAGCTCTATCTGAACGACTACAACGTCGAGGCCGTAGGCCCCAAGTCCGACGCCTACTACACGCTGATCAAGCGGCTCAAGGCCGACCACGTCCCGATCGACGGGTTCGGCATGCAGGCGCATCTGGCGCTGCAGTACGGATTCCCGGACCAGATGCAGCAGAACATCCAGCGCTTCGCCGACCTAGGCGTCGACGTCGCGATCACCGAGCTGGACATCCGCATGACCCTGCCGTCCGACGCGGCCAAACTGGCCCAACAGGCCGACTGGTACGGCAAGGTGACCGACGCCTGCCTCGCCATGAAGCGCTGCGTCGGCATCACCCTGTGGGGCTACTCCGACAAGCACTCGTGGATCCCCGCGGTCTTCCCGGGCGAGGGCGCGGCCCTGCCCTGGGACGAGAACCTCGCACACAAGCCCGCGTACGACGCGATCCGTGAGGCTCTGCGGTAGACCTGGGGCGCGCGCAGCCAGAGCCTCCCCGCAGGCACCGAACCTCGGCTGGAACCGGCTGGCCGTCGAGGACCTGTTCGCACAGGCGCTGTCGGAGCTGCGTCGCGCCCACCAGGCCCTGCCGGTCGGCGCGGACAACGAAGCGAATCTGGCGGCGATGGCCGACCTGTGGTTCGGCTCCAGCCACGACCGGGGCGACAGTGGGCGCGCGACCAGCTTCCTCCTGGTGCCCTGGCTGGCATCGGCCGCGGAGGAGGAGCTGATGGCGCGCGTGGCGTCGGATATGTGGATGCCCGGCAGCGGTCGGCTGCGCGCCTTGTCGTCCGCGGCGGACGCGGCACGCGGCGCGGCCGCCCGCGTGGTCCGCGAGGTGCGGCCGGACCCGACGGCGTACGCGCCGCACTGACCCCGCGCTCAGCCCCGGTGGGCGGCGATCAGTTCCCGGTACCAGTGGTAGCTGTCCTTCGGGGTGCGGGTGAGCGTGTCGTAGTCGACGAGGACGATCCCGAACCGCTTCGCGTAGCCAAGGGCCCACGCGAAGTTGTCCAGGAGCGACCAGACGTAGTAGCCGCGTACGTCGGCACCCGCGTCCATGGCGGCCCGCAGCGCCGACAGGTGCTCGGCCAGGTACGTGACCCGGCCGCTGTCGTGGACGCTGCCGTCGTCCGCGACGTCGTCGTGCTCGGCGGTGCCGTTCTCGGTGATGTGGATCGGCGGCAGCGCGTTGCCGTAGCGGTCCTTGAGGCCGGTGAGCAGCCGCGTGAACGTGTCGGGGACGACCGGCCAGCCCATCGCGTTGCGCCGTACGCCCGGCCAGGCGCGCTCCGCGTACCGGGTGTCGGTGGCGACGCGCAGCGCCGGGTCGGCCTCCCGGTGGGGTGCCTCGGCGACCAGGGTGGGCCGGTGGTAGTTGACGCCGAGCAAGTCCAGTGGCTCGGCGATGAGGGGGAGGTCGGCGTCGCGCCGGAAGTCCTGGCGGGTGATCAGTTCGCCCCAGGTGTCCGTCTCCGACTCCGGGTAGCGGCCCGCGGGGATCGGGTCCGTCCACACCAGGTTGTGCTGGGTGCCGGCGCGCAGGGCGGCGCCCCGGTCGGCGGTGCTGTCGGAGGCCGGGACGTCGAAGTCGGGGTTGAGCGTGATGCCGACCTCGCGCACCCCGGCCGCGCGCAGTGCCCCGACGGCCAGGCTGTGGCCGACGAGCAGGTGGTGGGCGGCGGCGAGGGCGTCGGTGCCCTCCTGGGCGCCGGGTGCGTGGCGGCCGACGGCGTAGCCGAGGAGGGCGCTGCACCAGGGCTCGTTGAGGGTGATCCAGCGCGGGATGCGGTCGCCGAGGCGCTCGGCGACGATCGCCGTGTACTCGGCGAACCGCTCGGCGCTCTCGCGGACCTGCCAGCCGCCTTCGTCCTCCAGGGCCTGTGGCAGGTCCCAGTGGTAGAGGGTGGCGGCCGGTTCGATCCCGGCGTCGAGGAGGTCGTCGACGAGACGGGAGTAGAAGTCCAGGCCCTTCCGGTTGGCCGGGCCCTTGCCGGTGGGCTGGATGCGGGGCCAGGCGATCGAGAAGCGCTACGAGTCGACGCCGAGGCCGCGCAGCAGAGCCACGTCCTCGGGGTGGCGGTGGTAGTGGTCGCAGGCCACATCCCCGGTGTCGCCGCGATCGACGCGGCCCGGGGTGTGGCTGTGGGTGTCCCAGATGGAGGGGCCGCGCCCGTCCTCGTTCACCGCCCCCTCGATCTGGTACGCGGCCGTCGCCGCACCGAATACGAAGCCGGGAGGGAACGCGGGCAGACCGGGGGTGCCGGGGAAGTCGCTCATGAGGGGCCTTACTTGACGGAGCCGCCGGTGATGCCGGCGGCGATGTACTTCTGGGCGAGAACGAGCAGCACGGCGGCGGGGATCGCCGAGAGGACGGAGGGGGCCATGACGGAGCCCCAGTCGCCGACGTGGGCGCCGATGTACTGGTAGATGCCGAGGGTGACGGGCTTGACGTCGTCGGTGGTGTTGAGGGTGAGCGCGAACATGAAGTGGCTCCACGCGTACAGGAACGCGAACAGGCCGGCAGTGATCAGTGAGTTGCGGCTCATCGGCAGCACGACCTGGATGAACGTGCGCAGCCTGCCCGCGCCGTCGACCTCGGCGGCCTCCTGTTGCGTGCAGCCGGTGAGTGCCGCCGTCGCGACGAGCGCGCAGACAACGGTGAACGGGATCACGGCCCG
This sequence comes from Streptomyces sp. NPDC002676, assembly GCF_053592455.1. Lineage (NCBI taxonomy): Bacteria > Bacillati > Actinomycetota > Actinomycetes > Kitasatosporales > Streptomycetaceae > Streptomyces > Streptomyces sp. NPDC002676. The sequence continues at coordinate 13,382 of NZ_JBSFVT010000031.1, forward strand.
CGGAGTTACTGCTGTCACGGTGATCGCCCTTGCTCGGTCGGGGTGGCCGGCCCCGGCGGAAGGCCCGTGTTCCGTCGGGGGTTCGTATGTCATCCGGATGTTTGTCAACTGGCGTGGCTGATACGTCGTCGGACTGTCGAAGCGCTAGACCTCAGGGGAAGATGACCCTCGGCAAGTGGCCATTGACGACCAGTTCAGCGAGTCGAAGCGCTTCACCATCTGAGGTCACCGGAGCCCTGTCGGTCGCCTGGACACGTCCGCACCCTGGACGCTGTGGCTCTGGGACGCGGACGCCGCGAGGTGATGTCGTCAGGCGCCAAAGGCACCCGAGCCGCGCGTCGAAACCTTTCGAACGATCCACGCATCACCCGGTGCGGGTAGTTGACCGTGCCTTATGCTCCTGGGCATGCGAGAGGACGAGGGCGTTGGTCGCATCACCCTGGCGCAGGTGGCCCAGCTGGCGGGGGTCTCCATTTCGACAGTTTCGAAGGTGCTCAACGGGCGACAGGACGTGGCCGCGCCGACCCGCGCCAAAGTGGAGCGCGTCCTGGACGACAACGCGTACCGCCGTACCACCCGGGCTGCCCGCGAGGCGCCTCTCATCGAGCTTGTCTTCCACGAACTGGAGAGCGTCTGGGCGCTGGAGCTGGTCCGTGGGGTGGAGAAGGTTGCCAAGGCCAACGGCGCCAGCGTGGTGCTCACCGAGAGCGGCACCCGCCAGGCGCCGGGGCCCGAGTGGATCGAGGGCGTGCTGCAGCGCAGTCCGCGCGGTGTGGTGCTGGTCTTCTCGACGCTGCCCGCGGAGGTGAAGCAGCGGCTGCGCTTGCGCTCCATCCCGTTCGTCGTCATCGACCCGGCCGGCGACCCCGACCCTGACGTGCCCTCGGTGGGCTCCGCCAACTGGAACGGGGGCCTGGCCGCCACGAGGCATCTGGTCCAGCTCGGTCACCGTCGCATCGGCATCATCACGGGTCCGGAGGACATGCTCTGCTCGCTGGCTCGCCTCGACGGCTACCGTTCGGCGCTCAGTATGGCGGGTCTGGTGGCGGATCCCGAGCTTGTGCGGTACGGCGACTTCCACGTCGAGGGCGGGCGCGAGCGTGCGGCCGAGCTGCTCGATCTGGACGATCCGCCGACTGCGATCTTCGCGGGCAGCGACCTCCAGGCCCTCGGCGTCCTGGAGGCCGCCCGGCTGCGGGGCCTGCGCGTCCCGCACGATCTGTCCGTGGTCGGCTACGACGACGTACCCCTGGCCCAGTGGTCGAGCCCCGCCCTCACGACGGTCCACCAGCCGCTGCGGGAGATGGCCGAGGGCGCGACCCAGATGCTGCTGCGCCTGCGGTCGCAGGAGCCGGTGGCGACCCGGCTCGAACTGACGACGAGCCTGGTCGTGCGGCAGAGCACGGCGGCGCCCTCCTTCGAAAGAGTTTCGGGCACTCCTTCTGACTGACACTTCGTCATGTTGCCTGCGTCGCGCCTCGCTGAGCCGAGTCTGTTGTGACGTGCGCCAAAGGGCCCTGTGGTCAGGGAAGTTGACGTTCGGGAACAGCGTCATCAGAACTCAAAAGTTTCGTACTCTTTGTCGAAAGAGTTGACAGTCCACAGGCCCGGCACCAACCTATCGACGTCGACAGGCACCTCAATGGCTGTGCAGCCTCTCGCAGGCCCCACCACGAGGAGGCGCATGAACATGCGCGACAAACCCCCCATACCCCCCATGAACCGCCGCACCTTCATCGGCACGGCAGGCGCCCTGGCGGTCGGCGCGGCCACGCTGGCGCTGCCGGGCACCGCGTACGCGGACACGACCATCACGACCAACCAGACCGGCTCCGACAACGGCTACTACTACTCGTTCTGGACCGACGCCCCCGGGACCGTCTCCATGACCCTGTCCTCCGGCGGCAGTTACAGCACCTCGTGGCGGAACACGGGGAACTTCGTGGCAGGCAAGGGCTGGGCCAACGGCTCCCGGCGGACCGTGAACTACTGGGGCTCCTTCAACCCCTCCGGCAACGCCTATCTGTCGCTCTACGGCTGGACGACGAACCCGCTCGTCGAGTACTACATCGTCGACAACTGGGGCACCTACCGGCCCACCGGCGCGTACCAGGGCACCGTCACCAGTGACGGCGGCACTTACGACATGTACCGCACGACGCGGTACAACGCCCCGTCCGTCGAGGGCAACCGCACCTTCGACCAGTACTGGAGCGTCCGACAGTCCAAGCGCACGGGCGGATCCATCACCACCGGGAACCACTTCGACGCATGGGGCCGCGCCGGGATGCGCCTGGGCAGCTTCAAGTACTACATGATCCTGGCGACCGAGGGCTACCAGAGCAGCGGCAGCTCCAACGTCACGGTGGTCTGAGTGAGTTGGGTCTGCCCGCCCGTCGCGTCGGGCAGGCAGGCCCCTCCCCACCCCCGCCTCAGGTTGAAGGAGCATCCGCATGAGAATCCGACCGGGAAGCACGCGACCACATCACTCGTCGCGCTCCCTCATAGCGAAGCTGGCCGTCGTCGCGACGGTGGGCGCGTGCACCCTCGCCGTCGACCCCGGCGCCTCGGCCCAGGCCGCCGCCTGCACCGGTTACGTCGGGCTGACCTTCGATGACGGCCCATCCGCCGGCACGCCGGCGCTGCTCGACGTGCTCCGGCAGAACGGACTGCGAGCCACGATGTTCAACGAGGGGCAGTACGCCGCCGCCAACCCGTCCCTGGTACGGGCACAGGTCACCGCCGGCATGTGGGTCGGCAACCACAGCTACACCCACCCCCACCTGCCCCAACTCGGCCAGGCGCAGATCGACTCCGAGATCTCCCGGACCCAGCAGGCCATCGGCAACGCGGGCGGTGGCACACCCCGGCTGTTCCGTCCCCCGTACGGCGAGACCAACGCCACGGTGAGGAGCGTCGAGGTCAAGTACGGCCTGACCGAGATCCTGTGGGACGTCGACTCGCAGGACTGGAACGGCGCGAGCACCGATGCGATCGCGCAGGCAGCGGCACGGCTCACCAACGGCCAGATCATCCTCATGCACGACTGGGCCGCCAACACACGCGCCGCGATCCCACGCATCGCGCAGGGCCTGGCGGGCCGCGGCCTGTGTGCGGGCATGATCTCCCCGCGGACAGGCCGTGCGGTGGCCCCGGACGGCTGACATCATCCGTCCGGGGCCCGGTGGCGGTGGCGTCACCGATGGACTCGGCGGGACACCAGCAGCCTGCTGCGGACAGGTCAAGCCGTGCTGCAGGAATAGCCGTTCAGGCTGAAGGCCGTCGGCTTGGCGAAGCTGCCGTTGTAGGCGGCCTGGAACCCGAAGGAGACCTGGGCGCCGGGGGAGAGTGACGCGTTGTAGGCGAGGCTGGCGGCTGTCACGGCTCCCGACGAGGGAGAGATGCCGGCGTTCCATGTGCTGGTGATCTGCTGCCCCGCAGGCAGGGTGAACACGAGATGCCAGCCGTCGACCGGGGAGGAACCCGTGTTGGTCAGCGTGATGTCCGCGGTGTAGCCGCCCTGCCATGTGTTCGTGCTGTAGGCCACCTTGCACGCCGTGGGCCCGCTGGGTGTGCCGCTGCCGAGGTCGACGGTCGAGGAGAAGGAGGTGACGGCGAGTCCCGCGCCGTTCTGCCACGGCTCGAACCCTGCCTGAACGCTTGTCAGATACCAGTTGTTCTGGGCGAGCCCGCGGGCGACGGCCTGCCGGGCGAAGTCCATCACGTCGAAGTTCCAGCTGTCGATCGCCGACGGCGCGACGAAGGTCAGGACGTCGTTGGAGCCGTTGTTACCGGACCACAGCTGCCACGGGCGGCCGGCCACGGTGACGGTACCCACCTGCGAGCCCACCGGCTGCACAGCCCCCACACGGTTGAACCAGATCATGATCTCGGTGCGGTTCACCCCGTCGGTGCGGGGCGTGGGGTCGAGCCAGATGTCGTAGGCGGCGTCGTAGATGGCTCCGCTCACGTAGTTGTAGGAGATGCTCGTGGGTGCTGCGGCGATGGAGCTGAGGACGGCCGGGAGGTTCGTCCCGGGGGAGCAGTTGGTGTAGTGGCAGCCGTTGAACACGGACGGGTAGGACTTCGGGGCGCCAGTGGTCGGCACCGAACCGTCGGCCTGGACGACCCGGAAGCCGTTGTCCGTGGCGGAGACACACTGGGGCTCACTCGTGTTCCAGCGGTTGTTCTGTACGACGTAGCGTCCGCCGATCGTGGTGGAGCCGAACTGCTCGCAGACCGCGGTGTCGGCGTGCGATGTCGAAGCGGCGGTGAGCAGCGCCGCGACCGCGACGAGGGTGGTGAGCAGCGCGCTGAGCAAGGCGTGCGCTCTTCGGGGCTGGGGAGCTGACCGGTGCATGCGGATCCTCCGTGTGGGGTGTGGGGAGCCGTGGTGCTTGTTCCTCCGAGGCAGGGGTAACTCGAAGGTGGTCAAGGCTTGAACAGATGGGAGCGCTCCCATAGTGGGGATGCGTGCGGGCGAGGTCAAGGTGTTGAGAAGTTGAATCATTGGAGCCGTGCCAAATAAAGAAAGTGAAGCAACACCCCTGTGCAGTCGGGTGAGTTGGCGATACGGTCCTTCGCACCAGTGGGAGCGCTTCCATCAGTCGACGCGTCTGTCACGGCGCGCCCGGATGCAAGGGCTCGCTCATGCGACATCCCCCGCATTCCTCGCCACCGGCCATCGCCAGGGACGTCCGGGGCTCCGTGACGATCCGATCCGGCGGGGGTTTCTGACCTCCGCCCACGACGGCACCCCACTCCCTCGGCACCGGCCTGTGCGATCACCTGGCCACCCGCACTCCGTCATCACCCCTCAAGGGGAAGGAATCCACGCTCATGAGACGTACTCACCTGTCACTGTTCGTCGCACTGGCGGTGCTCGCCGGATCCTCCGGGGCGGCGCTTCTCGCGGCACCGGCGGGCGCCGCCACCTCCTCGATCCCCTGCTCCGTGGACTACAAGGTGCAGAACCAGTGGGACACCGGCTTCACCGCCGCCGTGACGATCACCAACAATGCGGCCACCAAGTCGAGTTGGTCGCTAAAGTGGTCGTACGCCGGCGACCAGCAGGTCACCAGCGGTTGGAACGCGAAGATCACCCAGGGCGGCGCCGCTGTCACTGTGACCAACGAGAGCTACAACAACACGCTGGCGAGCGGCGGTTCGGTCAGCTTCGGCTTCAACGGCACCTACACCGGTACCAATGCCTTACCCGTCGCCTTCACCCTCGACGGGGTCGCCTGCAACGTCGACGACGGCAGTGGCTCCAGTGGTGGTGGCACAGGCGGCGGAGGTGGGGACGGGGGCACCGGCAACCGGGTCGACAACCCCTACGCCGGGGCCAAGGGGTATGTGGACCCCGAGTGGTCGGGCAAGGCCGCCGCCGAACCCGGTGGCAGCCGTATCGCCCATCAGTCCACCGCCGTCTGGCTCGACCGGATCGCCGCGATCGACGGCGTCAACGGCGGCATGGGCCTGCGCGCTCACCTGGACGAGGCACTCGAGCAGAAGGGCTCCGGCGACCTCGTCATCCAGCTCGTCATCTACGACCTGCCAGGACGCGACTGCGCCGCCCTCGCCTCCAACGGTGAACTCGGGCCGAACGACCTCGACAAGTACAAGAGCCAGTACATCGACCCTATCGCCGTGATCCTCGCCGACCCCAAGTACGCGGGCCTGCGCATCGCCACGGTCATCGAGCCTGACTCGCTGCCCAACCTGGTCACCAACGCGGGCGGCACCAACACGACCACCGACGCCTGCGTGACCATGAAGAGCAACGGCAACTACGAGAAGGGTGTCTCGTACGCCCTGGGCAAGCTCGGCGCCATCCCGAACGTCTACAACTACATCGACGCGGGCCACCACGGCTGGCTCGGCTGGGACACCAACCTCGGCCCGTCCGTGCAGGAGTTCGCCAAGGTCGCCACTTCCAACGGTGCGAGCGTGAACGACGTGGCCGGCTTCATCGTCAACACCGCCAACTACGGCCCCGTCACGGAGCCGAACGTCAAGGTCACGGACACCGTGAACGGGCAGACCGTGCGCCAGTCGAAGTGGGTCGACTGGAACCAGTACGTCGACGAGCAGTCGTATGCGCTCGGTCTGCGGGACAAGCTGATCGCGGCCGGGTTCGACTCAGGCCTCGGCATGCTGATCGACACCTCCCGCGACGGCTGGGGCGGAACCGCCCGGCCCACCGGCCCCGGCCCGCTGACCTCCGTCGACGCCTACGTCAACGGCGGCCGCATCGACCGGCGCGTCCACGTCGGCAACTGGTGCAACCAGAGCGGCGCCGGACTCGGGCAGCGGCCCACCGCGGCCCCGGCCGCCGGTGTCGACGCCTACGTCTGGGTCAAGCCGCCGGGACAGTCCGACGGCTCCAGCACCGCCATCCCCAACGACGAGGGCAAGGGCTTCGACCGGATGTGCGACCCCACGTACGGTGGTAACGCCCGCAACGGCAACAACCCCAGCGGCGCCCTGCCGAACGCGCCGCTGGCCGGGCACTGGTTCTCCGCCCAGTTCCAGCAGCTGATGCAGAACGCCTACCCGCCGCTGCAGTAGTCCTCTGGCGTGGTGTGTGCCCGCCGGGTCCGGTCCTCGCCGAGGGCCGGACCCGGCGGACCGGTCTGCCGGCCCCGAGGTCTTCGGCTCAGCCGAAGACGCGGCGCTGGATCTCGCGGCGACAGTGCGGGTGCCGATAAATCATCCGTCCAGGTCCGGCGCTTGATCGCCGATCTCCGGCCGCGCCTGCCTTCACCCTGTTGTCTCCGTCTGCGCAGGGCATCGACGGCATCATGATCTTCGTGCTGCTGCGCCTTGCGTATCTCGCCGTGACCCACACCTTCGCGTTCCTGCGCCTGTTGTCGATGAGCGACAGAGAGAAGGACGTGGAGATCCTGGCGCTGCGGCACCAGCTGCTGGTCCTGCAGCGCCAGGTCGGCAAGCCCACGTTCACCGACGCCGACCGCGCTGTCCTCGCCGGCCTGCTCCACCACCTCCCCATGGACAAGCTGCGACACCTTCTGCTGCTGGTCCGCCCGGGCACGCTCCTGCGCTGGCATCGCGACCTGCTCAAGCGGCGCCACGCTGCGGCCTGCGTGCTGAAGCGCCGCGGACGTCCGCCGACCATCCGGTCGATCCGGGCCCTGGTCGTGCGTCTGGCGCGGGAGAATGCCTCGTGGGGCTACCGGCGGATCCACTAAGAGGTCCTGACAAAGGCGTTGGACGTGTCGGTGGGTGATCAGGCAGGTAGCGAGGCCGAGGAAGGCTTCGTGGATGTCGTCGCGTCGTTCCCAGCGGATCCGTAGGCGGCGGAATCCGTGCAGCCAGGCGATCGTGCGCTCGACCACCCAGCGGAAGACGCCGAGGCCAGAGCCGTGGGGTGCGCCTCGTTCGGCAATGACCGGACGGACACCGCGCCGCCACAGCAGTCGGCGGTACTTGTCGTGGTCGTAGCCGCGGTCCGCGAGAAGCGCATCCGATCGGCGTCTGGGCCGGCCGACGGCGCCTGCAACGGCGGGGACCTTGTCGAGCAGGGGCAGGAGTTGGGTGACGTCGTTACGGTTTCCGCCGGTCAGCGACACCGCGAGCGGGATGCCCTGCCCGTCGGTGAGGACGTGGTGTTTGCTGCCCGGCCGTGCGCGGTCGACCGGGCTGGGACCGCTTTTGGGCCCCGCCGGGCCGCCCGCACGTGGGAGGAGTCGATCACCGCCCTCGACCAGTCCAGCTTCTTCGCCGACCGCAGCTTCTTCAGCAGCACCAGGTGCAGTTCGTCCCACACACCAGCCTCGTTCCACGCGGCCAGACGGCGCCAGCAGGTCATCCCCGAGCCGAAGCCCAGCTCCTGCGGCAGGTACTCCCACTGGATCCCGGTGTGCAGCACGAACAGGATTCCGCACAGCGCCTGCCGGTCCGGGATCCGAGGCCGCCCCTCCACCAGCTTCGGACCCGGTTCAGGCAGCAACGGCTCGATCAGCGACCACAGTTCATCCGACACGATCCAAGGTCGCGACTGACGTTTCCCCACGAGCAGACCAACGACTACTCAAGCCGAAAATCACATGACCAACGGCTTCTGTTAGGAGCTTTAAGTCAGCAGCGATCGAGGACGTGAGGCCAGGATTGCCTCGGCCTCGTCACCGATCGTCCGGACCACTTCTGCGGCAGGACGGACGGCATCGACGAAGATCGCCGACTGGCCATAGAGAATCGCGCTCGTGTCAGGGTCGGGCGGGCCCTCAACGGGACTGACGTCCTTCGGGGGCGCGAATTCCTCCTTGCGGTCCCGCAGCGTCGCCTCGCGCTCCGACCACTCATCGGTGAACCGATTGCGGCGGACTCGTTCACCGATGGTCGCCGGCCACGGCAGCCCCGACACAATGTCATAGGCCCGCGTCCATACGGTGTCGCCGCCATCACTCTCGACGATCAGGCGCTTGTGGGCATCGCTCACCTCGATCGCTTCGGGCGTGGCGAGAAACGCCGTGCCCAGCCAGGCGCCGTCCGCCCCGGCGGTAAGGACGGCCGCGAGTGTTCGGCCATCGCCAATGCCCCCCGCGGCCAGCACCGGAACATCGGGGTAGCGCCTCACGATCCCGGCCAGGAACGGCAGGAGGCCCATCGTCCCGGTATGGCCACCGGCCTCCGTACCCTGCGCCACGAGGACATCGGCACCCGCGGCGACGGCCGCCTGTGCGTCATCGTAGTTCTGTACCTGGCACATCACCCGGGCTCCCGCGGCCTTGGAGCGAGCAAGCCACGGCTGCGGGTCGGCGAACGACAGCGCGATGACCTCTGGTCGTTCCTCCAGGGCGGCCTCGAATTGCGGTTCGGTGAAGGGGAGGAACGGAGTGATGAAGCCGACTCCGAACGGGAGATGAGTCGTGGCGCGGATGGTCGCGATCTCCGCATGGATCCAGGCAGGCCCTTTCCAGGGATGTGTACCCCCGAAGGAGCCGAGCCCACCGGCCGCGGAGACGGCGGCGGCAAGTGTTCCGCCGCTGTGCATGCCCATCGGGGCTGCCATCACCGGGTAGGTGATGCCGAACATTTCGGTGAATCTCGTGTGCAACATGGATAGACGTTAGCGAACACAGTGGCCCGGCCCACCAGAAGCGCGCCGTCTCGCCCGCGCGACGCTATTCGATCGCAAAGCGGCACCGCGGAGCGCCTGACCGCCGTGTGCGCGCATGCTGATGTTGTGAGTGTGATCAGGAACCAGCGCCGGGCAGCTTCTGCGACAGCTCGATCATGTTGCCCCACGGGTCACGGAAGAACGCCAGTCGCCGGCTGATGTCCTCGATCTCGAAGGGTTCACCAATAAGGTCGACACCACGGCTAGCGAGCTCCGCACGTGCTTCGTCGACATCGTCGACGCGGACGCACATGTGCTGGTAGCCGCCGTGCTGCAGGCTGACTCCCAGGTCGTCGAGGACCTCGTTCGGGAAGGGTACGGGTCCAGCCAGCAGTTCCACATGGAAGTTGTCATCGTTGGGCGGGCAGAGGTACGCGAGCTTCAGCTCACCGTAGGTCCACTCCTGGAGCACTCGGAAGTCCAGCTTCTCCGTGTACCAAGTCTTCGCCTCGTCGTAGTCGGGAACGCGGATACCAACATGGTGACCACTGAAGGACGCAAAGGGGCTTGATGGGTTTTTCGGCGGGTGGGCCGGCATGGGCATCACAATCACTCCTATCCTGCTAGACCATCAGGGGATGACGCAATGAACCAGACGGTTCAGCCTAGCGTGCGGTCCGGTGCGGAATAGTCAAGCTCCAGATATTCATTGATCGGTGCCCCTTCAGTCGCATCCAGCATTGAGGCTGCGTGCCAACGAGAGAAGGTGTCGTGGAGTTCGGGTCGGCATTCCCGGCGGACGGCGACGCGCATGAACTGGCGGAGCAGGGCGAAGGTCTGCTCAGCGACGTAACGGATTGCCCAGGCCCTTGATATTCGGCGCACCCTTGCAGGAGATCACCGGCAGGAGCCGAAGGCTACCGAGCACGCCAAATGCAACGACGTCTAACACCGTGTCCTACATGGTCAGTTTGCAGAGGCGTTTGTAGCAGCAGAGGGCGGCGGCGAGGCCGAGAAAGGCCAGGTAGTTGCGGGGATGCCGCTCGTAGCGGGGTGACAGGCGGCGGTAGCCGGTCAGCCAGGAGATGGTGCGCTCGATGACCCACCGTCGGCGGCCCAGTCGTTGGCTTGAGTCGATTTCTTTGCGGGCGATGCGGACGCCGATGTGCTGGCTGTGCAGCCATTGTCGCAGGTCAGGAACATCGTAGGCTTTGTCGGCATGCAGTCGCTGGGGCTTGGAATGGTCGCTGTGGGATTCGTGTCCTATGTGGAAATGGGCGACCATCGGCTTCAGCCCGAGGCTGTCATGGGTGTTGGCCGCGGAGAGGCCGACGCGTAGGGGCACTCCGTTCGCGTCGGACAGGACGTGCATCTTGGAACCCGGCTTGCCCCGCCCGCAAAGGCATCGAATCAAGCGAACGATTAGGGCGGGTATCGAGTCGTGATCATCGGGTGGTCCTGGCGAGGTCTTTGATCCAGATCATCGAGGCGTGCAGGTGGAGACTGGCGAGGTAGCTGTCGGGAGTCTTGTCGTATCGGGTGTCTCACCGTCCCGGTTCCGGCCTCCTGGTACGTCACGCTCTGGGGCGGGTGAGGCACGTGGAGCCGACGTGAGCCGACCGGTGCACTGATGTCCGGGCGGGGACTCATGGGACATGGCCCGGCACCCGGCTCAGGTTCCGGGGAGGATACGGCGCGTTTCGTAGGCCCACATCGCGATCTCGACCCGGTTGCGGGCGCCGAGTTTGGCCATCAGGCTGGCCAGATGCGTCTTCACCGTGCTGAGGCTGATGTGCAGTGCATCGGCGATCTCGGTGTTGGTCAGCCCGCGAGCGACGGCGAGGAGCACCTGCTCCTCGCGGGCGGTGACGGGGGAGACCGGCTGGGCCACGGGCCGGCCGGCGGGCAGGTCCGCGAATGCCTGGAGCAGGCGGACGGTGACGCTGGGCGCAATGAGCGCCTCACCGTCGGACGCCGACCGTACGGCCTGCGCCAGAAGGTCCGGTCCCGTGTCCTTGAGGAGGAATCCGCGGGCGCCGGCACGCAGCGCGCCGTAGACGTACTCGTCGAGGTCGAACGTGGTGATGACGACCACGGCCAGCGGGTCGGCGACGCCCGGGCCGGCGACCAGCCGGGTGGCCTCGAGCCCGTCGAGTACGGGCATGCGGATGTCGAACAGGCAGACGTCTGGGCGTAGTTCGCGGGCCAGACGTACCGCTTCCCGCCCGTCGGCGGCCTCGCCGACCACCTCGATGCCGAGCTGGGCGTTCAGCATGATCCGCAACCCGGTGCGGATGATCGTCTGGTCGTCAGCGACGAGGACGCGAATGGACACCGCTCTCGCTCCTCGCTCTCGGCAGTTCGGCTTCGACATGCCAGCCCCGGTCGATACCCGGGCCGGCTCGTAGTGTGCCCCCGAGCAGAGTCGCGCGCTCGCGCAGTCCGGTAAGTCCGTATCCGTCGCGACCCCGGCCGGTGCGCCGGCCGTTGTCGCGCACGCTCACCCGTACCGAGTGCCGTTCCGCGGCGACCCGAACGACGAGCTCGGTCGCGTCGACCGCATGGCGCAGCGCGTTGGTCACCGACTCCTGCACGATCCGGTAGACGGCCGCGTCCACGGCCGGGGGCAGCGCGTCCAGTTCACCGTCGAGCCCCAAGTCGACCCTGAGGCGACCACCCGGGGTGCGCACCAGGCGCTCCAGATCCGCGACTCCGGCAGGGGGCGCCAGCTGGGCGCCGACCCCGCGGTCGCGCAGCGCGGCGACCATGGCGCGCATTTCCTCCAGCGTGCGCGCCCCTTCCTCCTCGACCCCCTCCAGCGCCTCGACGGCGGCGGACGGGTCGGTGCCCGCGAGCACCCGGCCCGCCTGGGCGATGATCACCATGGCCGACACGTGGTGGGCCACCGTGTCGTGCAGTTCCCGGGCGAGCTGCTCGCGCTCGCGGGAGCGCACCTGCTCCAACTGCCGCTCGCGAGCGGTCACCCGGAACCGCACGGCAGCCCCGACCACGCCGGGCAGAAGCAGGAAGACGAAGCCCACGACGTTCTCGACGACCGGGGTATCGTCCGTGACGGAACACAGCGCGCCGGCCGCGAGGATCACCGCGCCGCCCAGCACGATCTCGCGTCCCGATCCCCACCGGGGCAGCGCGTACACCAGCAGGAGGACGACCGCGCCGGTGTTCAGGCCGACGGGCTCGCGCGGTGCGGCGAGGAGCGAGGCCACCTGGAGCACGATCATCGCGCCGAACGCCAGCGTGACCGTTGTCAGCGGGCGGGTCCGGCGCCACAGGGGCAGCACGCACAGCCATACGGCGAACACCACCGCCACCGGCCGCCACACGACGTTCTCGCGCAGGGTGGCCTCCAGCACCACACCGGCAAGGCCCGCGGCGAGCAGCGCCCAGTCCCGCCACACCCGGGCGGGCGCGTCGGGCGGCCGGGGTTCGGTCCACAGGGTTCGCAGGTCGTCTCGGAGCACGGTTCTCAGCCTAGGGACCGCGCCGTGCCGCGCATCGGCCGAAAGGACGGGTCGTCACTCCGCCCTGGGGCCGACGGATCCGCGGCCCGCGGGCCGATGCCGCGGAGCGCCGTGGCGAGGAGCCTCGGCATCGGCGGCCGTACAAGGACGGCCGCCGAGGTGGTTGGAGGACCCGATGCTCTCGAAAGCCCTGTTGCGCCTGGGCGCAAGCGCCGCCCGCCATCCCTGGCGGGTGATCGCGGCATGGCTGATCGCCGCCACGCTCGCCGTCCTCGCCGCGATCGCCATCGGCGGGCGGACCGCGGACTCGATGACCGCTCCGGGACTGGACTCCCAACGGGCCGCGGAACTGATCGAGCGGGCAGGCACCGGCCAGGAGGGGATGACCGCCCAAGTGGTCGTCACCCCCCTCGACGACGGTGCGACGTTCTTCGACGGCAGCGCGCGCACCGCTCTCACGCGGCTGCAGACCGAGGTGAAGCGGCTGCCGCACGTGCTCGGCACGAGCGACCCGGCGGGGGCACTCGACGCAGGCGGGGACACCACCGTGCGCGGCGGCCTTGTCTCGGCCGACGGGCGGATCGCGGTCGTCCGGGTGCAGTACCCCGACCAGAGCCGGCTGTCGGCCAAAGACCTCGACGCCCTCGTCGATCTCGGCGACCGGCTGCGCGCCGAGCTGCCCCTGCGCATCGAGATGGGCGGCAACCTCTTCTACGCCTTCTCCGACCCCGACGGCGGCGCAAGCGAGCTGATCGGCCTCCTCGCCGCGGCCGCGATCCTGTTCCTGGCGTTCGGTTCGCTCGTCGCCGCCGCGCTGCCGATCGGCATGGCGGTCTTCGGGCTGACCGTCGGGGTCGCCACGATGACGGTCCTGGCGGGGGTGACGGACGTCCCCACCTTCGCACCGGTCCTGGGCAGCATGGTCGGGCTCGGAGTCGGCATCGACTACGCGCTGTTCGTGCTCGCCAGGCACCGGGAGTACCTCGCGCGCGGGCTCGATCCCCGCGAGGCGGCGGGGCGAGCGGTGGCCACGGCGGGGAGGCCCGTGGTCTTCGCCGGCGGCACCGTCGTCGTATCGATCCTCGGCCTGGCGGTCGCGAACGTGCCGTTCATGACGGTGGGCGGGCTCGCCGTCTCGATCGTTGTTCTGACCATGGTGGTCGCGTCGGTGACGCTGCTGCCGGCCTTCCTCGGCGCCGCCGGCCCACGCCTGGCCCGGGCCGGCCGGATCGGCCGGGCTCTGCAGACCAGGAACCTGGGCCGACTCGCACGGCGGCGGGACCCGGCGGCAGGCGCCGCCCACGCCGCCGGGTGGCGTCGCTGGATCGGGCACGTCAGTCGGCACCCGGTGCCGTACGCGGTCGGCGCGGCGGGGCTGCTGCTGACCGCGACGCTGCCCGTGCTCGGCCTGCGCGTCGGCCTGCCCGACGACGGCTCACTGCCCCACAGCCGTACCGAGCGCCGCGCCTACGACCTCGTCGCCGAGGGGTTCGGCCCGGGCACCAACGGTCCCCTCGTCATCGCCGCGGACCCCGCCGGTGATCCGGGAGTGCTGGACCGACTCGTCGCAACGGTCGCGGCGGATCCGGGCATCGCATCCGTCGCGCCGACGCACATCGATCGAGCCACCGGCATCGCGACCCTCGTGGTGTTCCCGACCACCAGCCCTCAGGACAAGGCCACGGCCGACACCATCGCCCGGCTGCGCACCGACGTGCTGCCCACGGCGATCGGGCACGGCCCGGCCAGGGCTCACGTCGGCGGCGCCGCCGCGAGCCTGTCCGATGTGGGCCAACGGACCAGCCAACGCCTGCCGGTGTTCGTCGCCGCCGTGCTGGCGATGTCGTTCCTGCTGCTGATGCTGGTCTTCCGCTCGATACTCGTCCCGCTCAAGGCGGTGCTGCTGAATCTGCTGAGCATAGGAGCGGCCTACGGCATCATGGTCGCGGTGTTCCAGTGGGGCTGGGGAGGCGCACTCATCGGGCTGGAAGCGACGGTTCCGATCGTGTCGTTCATCCCGATGTTCCTCTTCGCCATCCTGTTCGGCCTGTCGATGGACTACGAGGTGTTCCTCCTCTCGCGCGTGCGCGAGGAGTACCTGCGCACCGGCGACAACGGCACGGCGATCGTGGAGGGCGTCTCGCGCACCGCTCGGATCATCACCTCGGCCGCCCTCATCATGGTGGCGGTCTTCCTGTCCTTCGCCGTCGCCGAGGACCCCTCCACCAAAATGTTCGGGCTCGGCCTGGCCACCGCGATCTTCATCGACGCCACGGTCGTACGCATGGTGCTGGTACCGGCGACCATGACACTCCTCGGCCGGACCAACTGGTGGCTGCCGAAGTGGCTAGACTGGATGCTTCCCCGCGGCCCGGTCGGCACCGACGACACCGACGCGGAATCCACGGGTGAGGCCCCGCGTCCACGGCTGGTTGACCGTTGACTCAACTCCTGCCCGCCCTTGGCGTCCGGCACCTCAGCGCGTCACCTAGGGGCATATCGAGTCGTGATCATCGGGTGGTCTTGGTGAGGTCCTTGATCCAGATCATCGAGGCGCGCAGGTGGAGACCGGCGAGGTAGCTGTCGGGAGTCTTGTCGTATCGGGTGGCGATGCCTCGCCATGCTTTGAGCTTGTTGATCAGGCGTTCGACGGTGTTCCGCTCCTTGTAAAGACCGGCGTCGTGACTGACGGGCTGGCCTCCTCTGGAGCCCTACTTCTTCCGGTTGGCGGCCTGGTCCTTCTTCTCCGGGATGACCGTCTTGATGCGGCGTTTGCGCAGGTGGGCGCGGTTGCCGCGGGACGAGTACGCCTTGTCTCCGGCGATTGCGTCGGGCCGGGTGCGGGGACGGCCGATGGGCCCGCGGACCCGTACCTTCTTGAGTACGGGGATGAACTGCGGGCTGTCGGCGGCCTGGCCCGTGGTCAGGATGAATGCCAGCGGGCGGCACTTCCGGTCGCCGGCGACATGGATCTTGCTGGTCTGCCCGCCCCTGGAACGTCCGAGCAGGGCGGCCTTCAGCCGGAGTTTGCGTCGGCGCCGGATGCGCCTTCGCTCTTCCCGCTCGGGATCGCCTTCGGCCTCCTGCCCGGTTCGTTCGTCGCAGTCGCCCCTTTTGACCTGGCCTTCTCCGCCTCGTGGCAGCCTCCTCCAGAGCGGTGACCGACAACTACGAGCGGGAGACCATCTCGGACGAGCGGCGCCCGGTGATCGAGGGCATCCTCAAGCGGTACCTCACGCAGTCGCCGGCGTCCTTCGAGGCCTACCCGTCCATGCTGCGCGAGGCGGGTCTGCGCTGCGCCGAGATCATCGACGTCAGCGACAACACCACCCGGCAGTCGGTCAAGCGGCTCGGCGAGGCGCTCGCCAAGAACATGGAGCAGCTCGCCGCCAAGGTCGACCCCGAGGTCTTCGCGAAGCTGAAGCCGGCCGAGGGGGAGAACCTGGAGACGCCCGAGCTGGGCTACCTGATCGTGACGGCACGGCGGCCCGCGGCCGCGTAACCGCTCGGTCACCGCGATGTGCCGCACGGCGGGTTCCTCCGGCCGTGCGGCACATCCGCCGAAACGTTCGAGGTGCGCCAAGGGAATGACGCACTGCGGTGAAATGGGCGGGCCGCCCGGCAGGCTAATTACTTGGCCGCGCGACAACATTCCCATGTTGCGGAATAAATCAATCCGCTGGTCCGGTCGCCGCATCGAGGGCAGGGTGGTCCATCCAATCGGCAATGTCAAGGCTTGATCGACAACGAAAGGCGAACTAATGTCGGTCGGGTCGGCAAAGCCGCGGGCTCGGCGGGGCGGGGTGAACTGCATGAGTCGATGGAACCGTATGCCACGATCAGGGGGAAAAGCGTGTCGAATTCCGCAGATTTCATTTTACGACCCACTGTCCCTGACCTATTGAGTTATTCCAGAAACCGGCCGGTTCCCGCATCTGAATACCACGTACGGCGCGGCCGATGACGCGGGGCACCACGAGCCTTACGACCCCCCGTGGCTCCGGGGCCGGTGCGCTGCGCACCACACCCCCGTTCGTCGTGCTTCTCGGCACCGACTACGCCGGCAAGTCGTCCGCGCTGACGGAACTCGCCGACCGCGCGCCCTCCTGGCGCGTCGTCTCCCTCGACGACGAGTTCCTGGAGCCCGGCCACTCCTTGATCGGAAGACTGCGCCGCAACCTGATCGCCGACGTCCTGCCGGACCTGCACCACGGCTACTCCCTCGACTTCATGGTCAGCCTGCTGCAGACAGCGACGGTCCATCTGCGCGACAGCATCGAGCGCAGCCCCGGCGGAGCACCGGTTCTGGTCGACTCCTACTACTACAAGATCCTCGCCAAGTGCCGGCTGGCCGGAGTCGACAGCCATCCCGTGTTCGACTGGTGGCGCACCTTCCCTCAGCCGCGCCGGGTGATCTTCCTCGAGGTGTCGACGGCCCAGGCCTGGAAGCGCTGCGGTGAAGGAGCCGGCACCAACTCCCTGGAGTACTACGGCGAGCAGCCCGACCAGCCGTCGTTCGAGAAGTTCCAGTCCGACCTGCGCGAGGCCATGTGGGAAGAGGTCCGGCACCTTCCGGTCACCGTCGTCGGGGAGCAGGCACACATATCGCGGACCGTGCAGATACTAGGAGAGGTGATGGGCCGTGAAATCGGCTGATGTGTGGACTGATCCGGCCCGGATACGCAGCTACCGGGAGCGTGTCCTCGGTGAACGGAAAAGCATCGGAGCCGCGCTGGCGGACGCGGACGGCCACCAACGCCGCGTCCTGACCGAGCTGCTGGAGTACAACGCCGACACCGAGTACGGCCGCGCCCACTCCTTCGGCGCGATCCGCTCCCTGGACGACTTCCGCAAAGCGGTGCCGATCAACGACTACACGGCGCTGGCACCCTGGATCGAGCGGATGGCGGCGGGCGAGAGCAACCTGCTGAGCGCGGACGACCCGGCGGTGTACTTCACCAGCAGCGGCACCACGGGCGCCCACAAGAAGATCCCGGTCACCGCGGGCTTCATGCGCCGGACCTTCTTCCCCTTCTACTACGCTGCCTGGGCCCCGCTGATCGAGCACTTCCCCGATGTGCTCGACCGGCCGGACGCCGTCCTGAACCTGAAACACGACCCACGTCCCGCGCCCCCGACCACCGCCTCGGGCCGGCCCCATGTCGGCGCCAGCCAGGTCGACCTCGGCACCAGGTTCGGCGAGCCGCTGTCCGCCGAGCCCGGCACGTTCGCGTCGTGGGGCACGCTCCCGGTGCCCGTCGAGGAGAACGACCACCTGGAGAAGACCTACCTGCGGCTGCGCCTCGCGGCCGAGAGAGATGTCCGCTGCGTCATCGGGATCAACCCGGCGATGGTCGCAGCCCTGCCCTACCAGCTGAACCTCTGGTGGCCCCGGCTGGTCAAGGAGATCCGCGACGGCACGCTCGGCGGGGTGCCGTACGGCAGTCCCAACCCGGAGCGAGCGGCCACGCTGGAGCGGCTGGCCGACCACTTCGGGACGGTGCGCCCGGCCCATGTCTGGCCTCACATGCGGGCACTGTTCTTCTGGACGACGGGTATGGCGTCGCTCTACCTGGAGCGGCTGCGTGAGGAGTTCGGTCCCGGCGTGACCGCGCTGCCGGCGCCGGTCGCCGCGTCCGAGGGGCCCGTCGGTGTCGCCCTCGACCGGCACGGCTCCGCCGGCTCCCTCGTGGTGACCGCGTCGGCCTACGAGTTCCTGGACGCCGAGTCCGACATCAGGCCCGACTCCTCGACCCTGACCATGAACGAGCTGGAACCGGGCCGCGACTACCACGTGATCTTCAGCCACATCGGCGGCCTGTACCGCTACGCGGTCGGCGACGTGGTCCGGGTCGTCGACCGGGTCGGCGGCGTGCCTCGGGTGGAGTACGCGGGCCGGAGTACCCGGTCGGACGCCGTCGGCGAGCGGCTGCGCGACGCCCAAGTCATCCGCGCGCTCGCCGAGGCCGCGCAGGCCACCGGCCTCGACGTCCGCAACGCCGCCTGTCGGGTGGCGGACGGGCCCGAGGGCGCCGCCCCGCACTACGAGTTCGCCGTCGCGGCCCGCGGCGGGTGGAGCGAGCAGGAGACCGGTCGTTTCGCCGCCGAGCTGGACACAGCCATCGGCAGGCAGGCCGCGGCCTATCGGACGGCACGTTCGGCCGGCCGGCTGGACCCCCTGGCCGTGCGGCGCCTGGACGGCGACGCCTTCCTGCGTGACTGGCACGCCAGTGTCGCCACCGGCATCCGGCCGACCCAGGTCAAGGACCGGCTGTTCCGACAGGACCACACACTCTGGGAGCGGCTGACCGGCACTGATCCGGTCAGCGGGGGAGGCAGGGCATGACCGAGGAACTGGATGCCGTCGAGCGGACCGCACTCCTGACGGCAGCGCTGCGCGCGGCGGAGACCGGGCGGGAGGACCGGCTCTACAACGACCCCTACGCGGCCCGGCTGGCCGGCGAGGGAGGTCTGCGACTGCTCCGCGAGATCCGCCAGGCCACCTTCCCCAAGGACGCGGACCGCACGGTCCCGAGCACCCCGGACTACAACGCCATCCGCACCCGGTTCTTCGACGACTTCCTCCAGGAAGCGGCCCAGGACCCGGCGATGAACCAGATCGTGCTGGCGCCCGCCGGGATGGACTCCCGCGCCTATCGGCTCGACTGGCCCTCCCGTATCCGCTACTTCGAGGCCGACCGGCCCGCGGTGCTGGCCTACAAGGAGGAGCGGCTTAAGGACGTACGCCCCCGGGTCGACCATCGCTCGATCGCCCTCGACCTCACCTCGCCCGACTGGGAGAGCGGGTTGACGGCTGCCGGCTACGACCCGGAGCAGCCGTCCACCTGGCTGCTGGAGGGGCTGCTCTACTACATCCCCCGCGACGACACGCGCCGCATCCTCGACCGGGTGGCGGCGATCATGAAACCCGGCAGCCGGATAGCCGCCGACATCGTCAACGCGGCGTCGCTGACCCTGCCGGACATGCGTGACCTGCTCGACGTGTTCGCCGACTGGGGCTGCCCGTGGCTGTTCGGCACGGACGAGCCGGAAGCACTGTTCGCCGCGCACGGCTTCACCGTGGAGGCCACCCAGCCGGGCGACCCGGCGGCCGACTACGGACGGTGGCCCGACCCGGTACCGGACCGTTCCGAGGCCGACGTGCGCCGGGTGTTCTTCGTCCACGGGCGACGGAGCTGAGATGGCGAGCGCGACAGTAGTCGGCGTAGGGGGCTGGCACCGGCCCACCGTTTCCCCTGGTCCAGCGCAGGTGCGGGCCGTGACACTCACCGACGGGCTGGTCTGGCGTTCCGTCACCCGCGTGATCATGGGGCTGAGCACTCCGGCCGCGGCCTTCGGCGACGAGAAGTTCCGGGCCCGGGTGGAGCAGGCGCTCCCGATCGATCCGGCGCTGCTGCCCGCGGTGCCGAGCCGGGACGAGTTCCTCCACCTGATCGCGGCAGCGGAAGGAGCGTAGTGGAGACCATCCTGCAGGCCCCCTCGGTGCGCGACCGGGCACGGCTCCCGCATGCCGAAGCCGTGCCCCCCGGTGCGGTGCGGCGCCGGGTGCTACTGGCCCCGATCACCGTGACCCCGTCCAAGCCCCTGACACCGAGCCATCTCAAGGGGCTGCTGTGGACCGACGTGATGTACCGGGCCACCGCGCAGCTGGCCGAGGTGACCTATCGGTACAGCCCCACCACCTACCACCTCACGGAGCAGACCCTCGGTTTCTGGGAATACCTCGACCGCACGGTCGGGGACACCGACTACTCCGGTCTCACGGAGGACGGCATCGGCAAACTGTACGTCGGCTACCGGTCCGAGGGACAACGGGCCGGCCTCGCCGCCCTGCGTCCGTACGCGGAGGCCGTCGAACTGCACGGCTGGGTTCACCCGGCGAGCGCCCGGGTCCTTCAGCTGTGGGCGGCGCACTACGCGCGCCTCGGCATGCACGACCCCGGGCTGCTCGCACACCAGCCGCCCGGCCTGGGGCTGGAGGAGGTGATCGACCGCCTCGGCGCCATCGGCATGTGTCTCGACCAGCGCGCGTACGGCAACCCGGTCTTCCTCGACGCCACCCGGTACGGGTTGCCGCTGCGCCAGATCGTCGACGCCCAGGGCCGGCCCAACTACCTGGCGTGCGCCCTGCGGGAACTCGTACCGCTGGCACCACGGTTCGACGAGACGGTGCTGCTGTACGACCGTGAGCTGGAACCCGACTACCTGCTGCTGGAGCGCACGCTGTCCGCGTTCGGAGCAACCGTCCGCAGGGTCACTCTCGGCCGGGTGCCCATCGACGGGGTGATCCGCTCCGCGCGTCATGGCGGCTGGCACGACCACACCACCGGCGCCCTGCTGAGCAGGGCCGCGGCCGAGTACGACGATCCGGTGCTCCGGCTGGGCATGCGACTGTACTTCATCGCCGTGCTGGGCCAGGGCCAGCAGCAGTCCTTCCGCGCCGAGGCGCTGCGTCAGAGTCTGGCGCGTGCCGCCCGGCTGCTGTCCCGGGGAAGGGCCACCGACCCGGCACCGCTGCCGGAGGTCCTCTCCCGGCACCGCCGTGACCACCTGTACGTCAATCCGTACCGGCTGACGTCCAGTCTGCTGGCCAGACACCGGCCGGCGCCGAGTTCCGACCTGCTTTCGGAGGTCTACCTGTGACCACCTCCCAGGAACTGCTCCGTGAAGAAGTGGCTCGGCGCATCGTGAGCGCCCGGCCCGAGCTGGCGGCGCGCTTCGACCTGCTGACCACCGACGGGCTGCTCGGCGCGAAGCGGGAGATCACCCGGGCCTCGCAGGATGCCAAGGTGCTGGCGGTCTGTGTGCTGCGCGACTTCGACCTGCCGGCCTGGGTGCGTGCCACGTGCGCGTTCGCCGCCCGCATCGACCGGTCCGCAGCCGCGGACTGGCGCCGCGACTTCACCAGGACCGTCTTTCTCGCCGGGAACCCGGAGAACCTCGAGGACCGGTTCGCCTTCGGTCATGTGGCCGACGACGGGTCGGCCGCCTGGCAGGGCCCGGCACCCGCCGACGAGAGCACCGCCCTGCGCCGGCTGCTGAAACTCTTCGACGGGTCGGCCGGACTGCCGACCCGGCCCTCCGCGGTGGTGCCGGTACTGACCGGCCAGGATCCGCGAGGGCGCGCTCCGGTCCGACGGGAGCTGCATGTGGCCACCGCCGGGGTGACCATCGCCGACTGTCTGGTCCACCTCAACCACCTGCTGGTCGAAGCGGTACTGGACGAAATCGTCGGCCCCGGGGACGAGTTGGTCGTCCGCCAGGCGCCATGGCTGCCGGCCTCGGCCGGTCCCTTCGCGGCCCTGCGGATCGACGGCACACACGATCGCCCGGACCGCCTCCGCGCCTACGCCGCCCTCACCGAGGAAATCCGCGATGCCTGATCCCACCCGGTCACGAGCAAGGTGCTGCACTTCGAGTCACGCGCCGTCGAGGAGATCGCCGCATACGACGTCTTCGAACGCCCCGGTGACTTCCCCGAGTACCTGTGGGATGAAATCGTGCCGCGCCGTACCCCACAGGGCCGGCCGATCCACAGGCGTCACCGGGTGAACGGCATTCCGGAGATGATGGCCCTGGTGGTGGAGTCGGACGCGGTGCACCTTTTCGTGGCGTCGTTGGCGGACATGGCGCCGCCGGCCGTCCGGGTCGTACCCGTCCATGATCTGCCGCCCGCCCCGGTCTGCCTTGCCTGGTACCGGAACGCGGAACTGCCCGGGCAGGTGGCGCGGTTCATCGCCGCTGCGGAGGCCGCGAGCCCGGTGGCCGCAAGCGGGTGATGCCAGGGCCTGCGCCGGGTTTCAGGCGCGTCCGCGGAGCATGAGGTTCCAGTAGAGGAACGGCAGGCCGTAGCGCTTGAGGTACCACATGTCGCGGCGTTCGTGGGTCGCGTCGATGAGGGGGAAGGTGGGACGGTGTCGCAGGGTGTAGTCGAACTCGGCGAGCAGCATGGTGTGCCGAGAAGTGGTGATCGGGCAGGAGGAGTATCCGTCGTACGAGGCGGGCAGCGGCTCGGCACCGGCGAGGCCGGCGCTCACGTTGCGGGCGACGACCGGTGCCTGTTTGCGGATCGCGGCTCCGGTCTTGGAGTTGGGTGACGAGCCGGCGTCGCCGAGGGCGAAGATGTCGGGGTAACGCACATGACGCATGGTGTGCTTGTCGATCTCCACGTAGCCGCCGGGGTCCGCGCACGGCCAGCGGACTCGCCTTGAGCCAGTCGGGTGCCGACTGGGGCGGCACGACGTGCAGCATGTCGAAGCGGATGGTGTCCCTGCTCCCGGACTTGTGGTCGACGAGGCGGGCGTTGGACCGGCATCTGCACCACCTGTCATCAGCCCCTGCCCAGAGCCTGGTCGAACATCTCGGTGTCCGGCGGCGTCGCTGCCTGCCGTTGCCGGCGTGCCTTCTGGCGGCAGCGGGTGCTGCAGTACTCGCCGGGACGCCCGGTGGCTTGAAGGCGACGCTCTTTGCCGCACTGTTTGCAGGTGGGCTGAGCGAAAGTGTTCCCCATTGTGGCTTTTTTCCTTTTCCGGTGCCATGCCCGGGCGACGAAATGGGGATCGGCGCCCGGGATTTGATACGAAGAGCGGTGTGGGTGCACCCGTTTCGTCGCACGGATGCCGAGGGAAGAGTGCGAGGGCCGAGGGGGCTTCGGTCCTCGGATCGTCAGGACACCAGAGGGTCGCCGCGGCGGCTGCGGCGGGCCATGACCGCCCATGCAGCCATTGCGACCAGGGACGTTGCCAGCTCTACCCAGTCCGGGGAGCCGGGGAAGACGATGAGCACCGGAGTGATCAGGGCCCCGGCGGGGGACACCGCGCGGGTGTTGCCGGGTGTTGCCTCACTGTTGCCGGGCGTGTCGGCCTGGACAGCAGCCCTGTTATGGTCATGCGCGGACCGACGCCGAAGGCGTTTGGTGCCACGCTCGAAGGGGGAAGCAGGCAAGGGCTCTCGTAGGTCGAGATGCTGTGGAGCGCGAGCCCGGGTCGTGGAAAAGCGCGGGTTCGCGCTCCGTGACTGTAGTGACACCCTCTGCTCGCTGCCATTCGGTCAAATGCCCCCATCTACAGCACAACGTGGAATTGATCGGACACTTTCGTAGACTTCGTACGGGCGATTGGCTTGATTTTCGGATCTCTTTCCGAAGACCCACCCCGCAGCAACGACGATCTTGGTATCTCTCTCGCCCTGGAACCTCGCTGACCTGTGCTAACGCGCCGTCAAGTGATCGCAGCTGGCCCTCTCAACGTGCACCCGAGCGCACGCCGGTCTCCTAACGCCGCGCACAGGCGCCCATGGCCGGACGTCGTCACCTTTCGAGCCCCGCCCTGGTTGCCCGCACTGCCGGCAACGGCATCCGACGCTGCCAGCCCTTCGGCCACCGCGGCGTGGTGCCATGGCTACGGTGAGAGCTGTAGGTTCGCATTCGGAATGGCCCATTCCGTTGCGGCGACCTGGACTTACCGCGTCCGTCTCATTCAAGGGCTACGCCATTCTGTCTCACGATCTTGTCCCCTGGGCCTACAGGTGGGCTTGATCCGCTTCGACGGACACCGTCGATGTGGTGATCAGGCCGCCAAGGCGGCTTCGTAGACGACGGGGCTGCGACAGCCGATGATTCTTTGCAGCCGACGCAAGCCCGCACCGCGTGCGCGGCCTGGCGATCAGGCGGGCTGTGCTGGACGCGCGAATGGCTTCTAGAGCCACACGACAGAGTGGCGTGATGATGAGCATCGAAACAATGCCACAAATTCTATGGTGGGCGTTGAAGTAGGGCTCTGCAACGAGTTGAGGTTCGGCGCTGCCGCCGTGGTGGACATCCGTGATTCGGGGGAGGACATGATGGTCGACGAGGTGCTGCTGGCGCTAGCCGCGTCCGGCGGTACAGCCGTGGTCACGGCGGCCGGTACGGACGCATGGAGCGAGCTGCGCCAGGCGGTGGCACGCTGGTTCGGCCGGGGCGACGCGGAGCGCGAGCGGGCGGAATTGGAGCGGCTGGACCGGACTGCAACGGCGTTGCAGACCGCTGAGCCCGGTGAGTTGGAACGGGCTCGGATTCGTCAGGAGGCTTCCTGGCAGGCTCTCTTCGAGGCGGCGTTCGAAGCTCTGGACGGCACGGAGCGCGACCAGGCCGCCGCGCGGTTGCGTGATGTGCTCGCGAGGTACACGTACCAGGGCAGCGCAACTGCCGGGCCTGGCAGCCTGGTTGTCGGCGGCGGCATCCACGCCGGCGACCACTCGATCGCCGCGGCCGTGATCAACGGAGGTGCCCGGATCGGCACCCCTACGGAGCCGGATCCGTCCCAGGGCTGAACGGACCGGCCACCCCAGGCCCACCACCCACTAGAACGCATTCCGCCAAGACCGAGTTGACGCACGTCACAGCGCGGGCAGATCAAGGCAGCTTCTCCATTGGCGCGATGGCCCCAGGCGCCCAGGTCACCTACAACCACATCGAGCCATCGCAGTGGTCCTCCTCTCTGGACCAGGTCGGCACGCTGCCCTGGCTCCCGCAAGCGGCGCCTACGGTCCCTGCCGTGAGCATGCCCTTGGCCGTGCCGCAGCGCAGGGTCGCACCGGACCGACTGCGGGGGCGCGAGGAACTGGTGGCCCAGCTGACCGATGCGGTGACGCGGCGTGCCGACGGTGACTCGGGAGTGCCGGGCGTGTGGTTGCTGTCGGGAATGGGCGGGTGCGGCAAGACGACGGTCGCGCTGGAAACGGCTCATAGGCTGGCGGGCTCCTCTGCTCAGGTGTGGTGGGTATCGGGAGCAGACGGCGAGGGCCTGTCCGGGGCGCTGCGCGCGGTGGCGTTCGCCGCGGGTGCCAGAACGGCTGACTTCGGCGGGGCTCACCCCGCGGACGTGCTGTGGAAACAGCTCGATGCCCTCACCACACCATGGCTTCTAGTCCTCGACAACGTCGACGATCCCGCAGTGCTGGCAGCCGCACCAGCCCGAACCGCCGAGGGCGTCGGATGGCTTCGGAAGCCTGCGCGCCCCTGGGGGACGGTGCTGATCACCAGCCGTGAGTCCCGCGCAGAACGCTGGGGGCAGCAATGGGTACACATCGTCGGCGTCGACCTGCTCTCCCGTGAGGACGGCGCGCAGGTGCTGTGTGACCTGGCGCCGCAGTCGGGAACCGTACCTCAGGCCCGGGAACTCGCCGAGCACCTTGGGGGCCTCCCGCTGGCGCTCGACCTCGCAGGCTCCTATCTCGCGCGGGCGGTCGACGACCCTCTGCCGTCGCCGTCGACGCCCGTGACCTTCGCCGCATATCGCCGCAGCCTCAACGTACGCCTCGCCGACATGGCGTCCGATCCGGACACGGACCTGGGGCCGGCCGAGCGGAGCCGTCGGGCGATCATGAGCACCTGGGAGCTCTCCCTCGATCTGCTTCACCGGCAGGGCGCCGGCCTGGCCCGCCCTCTCCTGCGCTTGCTGTCCGCCTTCGGCCCGGCCCCCATTCCATCCCCGGAACTGCTCGCTCCGGACTTGCTCGCCGAGAGCGAGTTATTCAGCGACCCGACAGAGCCCCAGATCCGGGAGGCTCTGAAGGGTCTGGCGGGGCTCAAGCTGATCACCATCGAAGTGACGCACGACGCCTCCGACGGGGACCCGCTGAGATGGATCACCATTCACCCGATGGTCCGGGCCGCCAGCCGTGCACATGCCGATTTCGTCGCGCAGGCTCCGGCCATGCTCCGTCTCGTCGCAGCTCTTCTGCACCGGGTCACCAGCCCCTTGAAGGCGGGCAATCCTGCGTATTGGTCGGTGTGGCGGGCGATCGCACCCCACGGTGCCGCCGCTCGCCTTCTGCTGTCCGCGTACGAGAACAGCGTCGGCGAGGACACGGATGCGGTTCTGGTTGCCGCTGCCACCGAACCTGCCGTAGGCGCTGCCGAGTACCACATCTACGTGGGCATGTACGGCGAGGCCGTCGCTGAACTCGCACCCGCATGTGAGGCCCGGGCGCGTCTGCTTGGTGACGAGCATCCCGCCACGATCGCCGCCCGGCTGCAGCTGGCCCGGGCACTGCGCGAAAACGGCGACCTCACGGAAGCGGACGTCCTGTACGGCTACCTGGCGGACGTGGGCGAGCGCAGTCTGCCGGACGCGCATCCCTACCTCCAGTCGGCCCGGACGGGTCGGGCGCGCACACTTCGGGAGATGGGGCAGTACGAGGCTGCCGAGGCAGAGCTGCGCGCGGCCCTCACGATGCGTCGCCGCAACCCGCAGGCCGGCCCACTGGGCATCCTGCGCATTCGGCACGACCTGGCCAGGCTCGCACACAAACGTGGTCACCTCGAAGAAGCAGTCAGCGAGCTGCGCGACGTCCGCAGGCTGACCTTGGCACTGGCCGGGGAAAGCGACCTCGCCGCGCTGGCCATGGGGATCAGCCTCGCGCGAGCCCTGCGCGACGCAGGTCATGCCGCAGAAGCCGAGCGCGTTGCAGAGGATGTCGTACGCGAACATCTCAAGGTGCTGGCGCCCGACCATCCTTATGTGCTCGTCGCCCGCCACGAGCGTGCCCGCATCATCCGGGACCACGAGTCGGAGCCGGAGTTCCTCAAACGGGCGAGAGACGAGTTCACCGATATCTGGCGGACCAACGAGCGCCAGTTCGGGCCGGACCATCCGGGCACGATCGCCACCCGGCACGAACTCGCGACCGTCTGGCACCTCCTCGGCCGCCCCGACCTGGCCGCCGAGCATTTCCAGGCCGTACTGGAGGCCGGTAAGCGACGGCTGGGCGACCACCATCCCAATGTCGCCATCTGCGCGCAAAACCTCACCATGGTGCTCAATGAACTCGCCCAGCGAGCCGCTTCTCCGCCCGCTACGGAGGACACTCGCGACAACCTTGACGACGCCGCCCCAGGTCGAGGAGCCACCCCCATGGGTAACCCGTGGCAGGTCCAGAATCAACCAGCGTCCGCCGCCCCCGACCTGACAGAGCTTTCACTGAAACAGGCCCTATCACCCGAGCGCCACGACGACGAATCTTCCCCTGCCACGGCAAAAATCCTGGCCCGGTTCATCCGGCCCCATCAGACCAGTACCGGCGAAGACCCGGGCGGAGACTATTCCTCAGGAACCAGCGTGCCGGAGAGGCGCTATTCGCCTCCACACCATGGCAGGCCGTCCTCTCAGACCTACCGCCCCTCATCCGTTCCCCGCTTCGAGCGGACCGGCCGGAGGCGCAGGTCCGAATCCTCCTTCCCCAGCCCCGACGCCATAAGGGACCTCGCGACCGGTAACGAGGACCTCGCCCTGATCGAAGGACTGCGGGCTCACCACCGCGGCGTGCGTGTGCTGGCTTTGGGTGAACTCCTGCGCCAGGCAGACGCGGTCACAGTCGGCTGCACGGACATGACACCCGTGGTTTCGCAGGTGCGGGACCTCCTTCTGCGGGCCGACTCCGCTGATCCTGAGGCAGTCACCACGGTTCTGCTCCATCCGACCGTAGGCAGGTGGATGAGCCAAACGCTACGAGCCTTTGAGTCCCTCCCCAGCGGGCCTTCCGCGCGATCCGGCCCACCGTCCGCCGACATTCCGCACCTACACGCTGTCGCAGCGGCGACGGCTATCAGGGCCGGACTCTCGTTCACCCTCCCAGTCCCGCTGCGCGACGGCTTTGCGTTCCTGCCCACCCTCGGCACCGCCGACCTGCGCGCCGCCGGATCCACCACGGCGCAGGTCGTGGCAACAAACGGCTCAGCCGTGGTCAGGAGCGCTAACACCGAGGTGCGGCTGCCCAGCCCGGCCGAGCGAACACCCCATGGCTGGATCCCCATACACCGCATGCCAAAGCCCATAGGGCCCAGCCATTTCAACCTCGTCCTGGACGACCAGGATCCCTACCGAGAGACGGACGGCCCTGTAGCGCCGTCCCGGCTGGACCTGGCAGAGGTCACCCGCTGGCGACAGCTAACTCGTGAAGCGGGAAACCTGCTGGCACGTACCGACCCTCGGCAGGCCGAAGCAATGGCGGCGGCCCTCACCACCCTCACGCCCCGACCCGCGACGCCCAGCGGCGTGATGAACTCCGTATCGTCCACTGACGCGTTCGGAGGAGTTGTCCTTACCACTCCCTCGGATGCTGTGGAACTCGCCGTCACCCTGGTCCACGAATTCCGGCACATGAAGTTGAACGCCGTACTGGACGTCACGGACCTGTACGGCAACGAGGACGAAGAATCAGAGGCTGAGTCGTACTACGCCCCGTGGCGTGACGACCCACGCCCCCTATCCGGCTTCTTCCACGGAGTCTTCGCCTTCTTCGGCGTGGTCGACTTCTGGCGGCGACTCACTTACGAGGCGACGGGCGACGCACTGCGGCGTGCCCAGTTCCAGCTGATCCACTGGCGCATGCAGACCTGGGACGCCTACACCGTGCTGCGCTCCTCTCCCCGTCTCACCGCGGCAGGCCGGGAATTCACAGGCATGATGGGCGACAGTGCCACGACCTGGACTTACCATCCTGCCCCGCCCGACGACGTGACGACACTCGCCACAGAAGCCGTGGTGGCCCACCGCACGCGATGGCGGCTGCATCACCTGTGCCCTCAATCCGCCAGCGTGGCGGAACTCGCCGAGGCATGGTCATCCAGCGTGCCCCATCCGCCCATACGGGACGTCGTCAGCGCCCTGCGCCCCGACCGCACGGTGCCCTCCCTCCACGACTACACGGAACTGCTGTGCCGAGCAGCTACCGACCTCTCCGACTTGAATCGGTTATCCACTGCTTTCGGTGTCTCGGGGGCACCCCAAAAGGTTTTCGATTCCGCCGACGTGGCCCGCCTCCTGGGCGAGGTCGAGTGGGCACGCCATCTGTCTGCCGACCAGGTGGCACGGTGGCCACAGCGACACGAGCCCTGGATTCGGCTCGGACTCGCCTTGCGCAGGCCCGGTGCCGCGGGATCCTTCCGGAATCCCAGCACTGCTATGGCAGCGCAGTCACTGACCCACCGTCCGGAGGTCGTCCGGGCCGTCTATGCCCGTGTAGCCGCTGTCACAGGTACACCGCCGGACCCAGTCGCCCTTGCCGCGTGGATCGGCGTCCCAGACGGCGCCGCCGATCTCCCCGGCGTACCCGTGGCAGACACGCTCTAGTTGTGCGAACGACGTCACTCTCACCCGCTTCGACAAGCTGGCAGCGACACCCCAGCGGAATAATCGGCATCCCAAACGACGCCAGGGCTTCGTCTCACCGTGCTGTCCCTTGGGCCGGGCAGAGGCCATCGTCAATGAGAAAAGGACACGCGAAATGCGGTCCTACAGAGAGGGACACCGGGGGAGGGGAGCGGCGTGGAGCTGACGATCGTGGTGCAGAACCTGAGCCATGGCGGGCTGCGTACCGGCAGCGGAGATCCGCAGGACCGGTGGCCTTCGCTGGCGGAGCGGATCCTGAGCATGGGTCAGCCGGACTTGCTCCTGCTGCAGGAGGCGGCCGACTGGGAGCGCTTCGGGCACCGGCAGCTCTCCCGAGCCATGCACGACCTCGGCATGGATGTCCTGCCGAGAAGGGCGTTGAGAAGCCCACCCCAGCCGGGGCACACGCCGGGAGCCTAATCCCTTACTAAAGGCGTCCCGAGGGAGCAGGTGGTTCTCGGGATGTTCGATTGGCAGACCGTGACATCTATGACCATCCGGGCGGTGAACGTCTCGGCGTAGATCGGAGCGCGGTCTGATGCTCAGGGTGGTGGCGGTCACGGGGTGTCGGCGGATGCCTGCGTTCGTCCTGGCTCTCTGAAGCCTCCTGACAGGCCGTGCGGCGTCCGGCGTCCACGTGGCCGCCACCACCAACAGTTGTGCTCGCTCGTTGACTCCGTGGTGCGAGCCCGCCGCACGGCGACCTCCCGCAATGCCAGAGCCCTCCGAGCTCCTGTGCAGACCGAGACCCGTGGGGTGCGCTTGTGCCACGAACGGCTAGTGAGGTGTCGGCCCAACTCATCTGCGGTTGAGGCCTTGGATTAGGTCGCTCGCGTGGCCCGCATGCGCTCGTGACCAGCGCAAACGCCTGCATGAAGGGGAAGGGACAGCTTGATCTACTGTGGAATCGACTGGGCGGAACGCGCCCACGATGTCGCCCTGGTCGACGACACCGGCGTTCTGGTGGCCAAGCGGCATATCACCGACGACGCGGCCGGCTACAAGGTCCTGATGGAGCTGCTCGCCGAGCACGGTGACACCGAGGAGAACCCGATCTCGGTGGCGATCGAGACGTCCCGCGGCCTGCTCGTTGCCATGCTGCGGACCGGCAAGCGGCGTGACGGCGTGCTCGCCAGGGTCGTCGTGGTCGTCAAGCAGCATCAACATCACGCGCTCGCTGTTGGTGATCACCGCGAGCGAACGACCACGTGAACTGGTCAGCCATGTCTCCAGATGCCCTGTGGCGATTCGCTCTCGAAGCAGCACCAGAGCCGCAGCGGGCGACGCTGGCGCGGTGCCGTCGCTGAGGGTCCAGGGCTCGATCATGTGCGTGACTCTCTCACACGCGCGTGCGAGTGGAATGGCCTAGCTGGTCGGGGGCTTGTGCGCTGCTGCCTGGATCTGCGGCAGGAACTCACTGACATGGTTTCGCCGAGCCGCTGAGGCGGCCATGGCCCGGAAAGGCTCATGACGAGGTACCACGGTCCTCTTCGCCGAACTGCGGCACATCATGGACGCTGACGTCCGTACGGATGCGGTGTGGCCGGGCTGGGTGCCGTCATCGTCTGGCGCTGTCACGGGCGACGTCCACTACGACGTCGGGCTGTCCTGCCCGTTCGTGACGGCGGATGTTGGTGGTTTGTCTCTGGCGGGGGCTGTGGTCAGTGGCCGCCGCTGGGGGGCTCGCAGCCGGTGCCGTCGGGGTAGCCGCCGAAGGCATCTGCCTTGGTGGAGTCACTGCTCATGGTGCCTTCCACGCACCAGGGAGAGGCGCCGATGTCGATGAGGAAGCCGACCCTGGCGGTCCCGTCCTGGTACGCCTGCACCTTCCCGGCCAAGTAGCCGAGGCCGGTGAGCGCGGTGCGGACGCTGTCCGGAGAGAAGTCACCGCGCCGGCGCAGCGGTTCGAGCGCATTCTTGACGCGTGTGACGGCGGTGAGGCCGGCGCAGCGGTTCTGGCCGTGGAGCGGGATAGGAACTCGGAAGCCGTGGTTTTCGGCGTAGTGGTCACTCGGCGGCACGGTTGAGCTCGGGGTGGTGGCGGCCGTGGGCGCCGTCGGCTTGGGGCTCTCGCCGGGGCAGGGGAAGTCCGCGGGTGTACTCGGCGTCGATATGCCGGTCGGCGTGGGATGCGAACGCCGGTACGCGCCGGCGGTATCCCCTGCCCGCTGCGTTCCGCACCCCGCCGCCAGCAGGACCGTCACCGCCAACGGCAGCATCCCGAGCCGGGTTCTCGTCTTCCTTGGCGTCGTCATCCCCCGATCCTTCCCCGCAGCTCGGTGGGCGTCATGAGTACTTCTACTCATCGGGCCACAACACCCCCGGTCACCCTTCGGTGTCACACGCGTCGGTCCCGCCGCGTCCACCACGCTCCGTGGCTCGGCCGCCGCGCCGTCGGGCAGACGTCCAACTCTGCGGCGAAACACGGAAGTTCGGAAAGTCCTGACCGGGCAGAGGCAATATCGCGCAGGTCGTTTCTTGTTCACTCAACGGATCTACCCGCATAGAAGCGGGTGGTGGTGTCATGCCGTCAGCCGCCCGGCACCCCACTGTCCGTCCGACTCTGCGGGAGAACCCCATGCGTCGTGTCACTGCCACCCTCAGCGCCCTGTCCTCGGCGCGGCGGGTCTGATCGCCGCCTCGGCCGGCACCGCCCAGGCCTCGGCCTGTTCCCGCGCCTATCTGCCGCTGCCCGACTCCTCCTGCACGCCGGGCTCCTACAACCCGGACGTCACCCAGTCGAACATCCACAGCACCATCTGCGTGTCCGGCTGGACCGCCACCGTCCACCCCTCGACCACCTACACCAACCCCCTCAAGGCCCAGGGCATCATCGACTACGTCTGCACAGACACCAACATGGCCGACTACGAGGAAGACCACCTCGTCCCCCTCGAACTCGGCGGCGCGCCCCGCGACCCCGGCAACCTGTGGCCCGAGCCCTACACCGGCTCCCCGACCGCGCACTCCAAAGACGGAGTGGAGACGAAGCTGAAGAACGCCGTCTGCGCCGGCACCATCACCCCGTCCGCCGCCCGCAGCGCCATCAAGACCAGCTGGACCACGGCCCTGCAGGTCACCGGAATCGGCTGACCCTGCGGGGCCGCCCCGCGTGGCGTTGTGGAGCCGTACCGGCTGGACGCTTCGCGTCCTGGCCCTGGTCGATGCCCTGACCGGCGCGCCCTGGAGGCCCTTGGGAACCGTGCCGAGCCGACCTGGGCACCCCAGGTAAGCACCTCGCTCGCCGGCGACCTCTCTCTGGCTTTCGGGGACGTCACCGTCTTGCGCGCCCCTCGAATGCTGGTTGCTGGATCACTCCAGGTCTTCCCACGTCCAGGGGGCAGCGGCGCTCCCGTCGGGCTCGCGCCCGAACCTGAATCGGTTCTGGTGGTCATCGATCCCCATGAACATGTGGAAGCGCCTTGCGGCAGGAAGCCGTTTGGCCAGGACTGTGACCTGTTCGTCTGCCCCGGCCCGCCGCATCGCCTCCAGTAGGTTGTCCAAGCGGCCGTCGAGGGGGGCGTGGGCGGCGGCTCGCTGGGCCAGGACCCTGACCTGGTCGCGCGCCCCGGCCTCCCACAGCCCGTTCAGCAGCTTGGCCACAGCGTCCGGGACGTCGAGTGCGGCGTAGATGGCGGGGTTGCGGGCCAGCAAGGCGGCCACGTGCTCGTGCGTCCCGGCCTCGCGTAGCCCGGTGAGTAGATGGGCCACGGCGTTCGGTTTGTCGAGGGGGATGTGGGCGACGGCTCGCTGGGCCAGGGCCGTGGCCTGCTCGTGCGCCCCGACTTCCCGCAGACTGTTCAGCAGCAAGCCCACGCCGTCCGGGTCGCCGAGGGGAACGTGGGCGGCGGCCCGTTCGGCCAGGGCCGTGGCCTGCTCGTGTGCCCCGGCTTCCCACAGACTGTTCAGCGACCAGCCCACGGCGCGTAGATCGCCGAGGGGAACGTGGGCGGCGGGGTTGCGGGCCAGCAGCGTGGCCACTTGTTCGTGTGCCCCGGAATCTCGCAGTCTGTTCAGCAGCGAGCCCACGGCGCGTGGATCGTCGAGGGGGAAGTGGGTGGCGGGGTTGCGGGCCAGGAGCGTGGCCACTTGTTCGTGTGCCCCGGCTTTCCGCAGTCTGTGCAGCAGCCAGCCGACGTGGTATGGATCGCCGAGGGCAACGTGGGCGGCGGGGTTGCGGGCCAGCAGCGTGGCCACTTGTTCGTGCGCCCCAGCTGCCCGCAGCCTGTCCAGCAGCAAGCCCACCCTGGCCGGTTCGTCGAGGGGCATGTGGGCGGCGGCCCGTTCGGCCAGGGCCGTGGCCTCCTCGTGCACCCCGGCTGCCACCAGTTCGTCCAGCAGCCTGATCACGCCAGCCGGATCGTCGAGGGAGATGCGGGCGGTGAATCGCTGGGCCAGGGCCGTGACCTCCTCGTGCGCCCCGGCCTTCCGCAGCCAGTGCAGCAGCCAGCTCCCGTAGTTCGGTTTGTCGAAGGAGGTGTCAGCGGTGAATCGCTGGGCCAGAGCCCTGACCTGCTCCTGCGACCCAGCCTTCCCCAGCCCGATCAGCAGCCCGCACACGTTGGGCGGGTCGTGGAGTTGGACGTGGGTGGCGGGATTGCGGGCCAGCAGCGTGGCTACTTGCTCGTGTGCTTCGGCCTTTAGCAGCGCCATCAGCAGCCCGAACACGCTGCGCGGCTCGTCGAGGGGGATGTGGGTGGCGGCCCGTTCGGCGAGGGAGATGAACTGCTCGTGTGCCCCGGCCTCCCACAGACTGTCCAGCAGCCAGATCACGGCGTCCGGTTCGTCGAGGGGGCTGTGGGTGGCGGGGTTGCGTGCCAGCAGCGCGGCCACATGTTCCTGCGCCCCCGCTGCTCGCAGCCCGTTGAGCACGTGGGCCACGCCATCCGGGTCGTCGAGGGGTGCGTGGGTGGCGGCCCGTTCGGCCAGGGCCATGAACTGTTCGCGTGCCCCGGTCTTCCGAAGTGCGCTTAGCGGCCAGTACACGGCGTCCGGGTTGTCGAGGGGGATGTCGGTGGCCAGGCTGCGGGCCAGCAGCGCTGCGGATTGCTTCTGCGTCTCGGCCTCCAGCAGCCCGTTCATGAGCCGGTTCACGCCGTGTGGGTCGTTGAAGGGGCTATGGGCGGTGACGTGCTGGGCGGGGCGGTGGTCGGTGGGGTGCAGGCTGTGCAGGCGGGCGACGAGGGCTTCCGCGGCGTAGAGGTTGCCGTGGATGGTGGCGTGTTTGAGGAGTTGGGCGGCGTCGCGGTAGAGGCCGCGGTCCCAGGCGGCGTCGCCGAGTGTGTGCAGGTCGCCTGGGTGGGCGTGCGTGGCGGCTGCGGTCCAGAAGTCGATGGGTGGGATGTGGTCGGCGCGGTGGTGGCGGCCGTGTTGGTCGAGGTAGTCGGCCAGCCGGTACAGCGGCCCCGGCCCGCTCGGGGTGGGATGGCCGCCGGCGCGGCCAGCGGTGGTGCGGCGGTTGCGCTGGTTGCGGGGGGCTCCGGTTTTGACGGGGGTGAGGATGCCGGGGATGCCGTTGCAGGGGGTGGTGACGTAGTCGAGGGCCTGCTTGAGCCAGTCTTCGCCGGTGTGGTCCCACTCGGTGTCGGTGAGGTAGCCGGGGGCGGCATCGGCCAGCCATGCCAGGGGGATGCGTGCTCCGGCGCCGAGGCGGCGGGCGTCCATGGCGGCATCGATCAGTGCCCGGGTGGCCGGTGGGGCGTCCTGGTAACGGTCGAGCAGGACGGGGCCGCCTGCGAGGTACTGGGTGATGTGCCCGTCCGCGGCGTGTTCGGCGGCCTCGCCGAGCCGGGGATCACGGCCGGCGTTGCCGGCCAGTGCGGCCAGGTCGTCGCCGGTGAAGGCATCAGGCACTTTGATCTTGTGCCCGTCGAGCAGTTCCCGGGCCTGGGCGTGCCCGTCGGGGCTGGTGCGGGTGGTCAGGGTGTTCCAGTACTCCGGCCATAACGTGGCGAGGACCAGCACCGGGGCACGGGCCGTATCGTGCAGCAGGGTCCGCAGGCCCGCGGCGACCTGCTCACCGAACTGGTCGGATGCCAGGTAGAACTGGGCCTCGTTCAGCCAGATCACCGTGTACGGGGCGAGGTCGGCCAGTCCGGCCAGGGCGGCACCGGGGCGGGAGGGGTCGATCGGATGCCACAGCCGCCAGGGCTCGTCCCGCTCGCGCAGCGGCTTCAGCGCCTCCCAGCAGGCACGGGTCTTGCCGGTGGACGATCCGCCCACCAGCACCGCGATCCGGCTGTCCCCGGCGACAGTCCCTGCCACCACCTCGGCCAGGGCCCGGTCGTGTTCGCGCGGCACGTACGCCGGAAGCACCGGCAGACCCACGACGGGGGAGTCGATCGCGTGGTGCACTTCCAGCTGGAATGGGTCGGTCACCTCCGCCAGCGGCCGGCCCGGCCGCATCCGTTCCAGCACCGCCCGGCCCTGCCCGGCCTCGACCGCACTGCGCGTGGTGTCCGCACGCCGACGCGCCTCGGCCTGATGGGCGCGCCGCCACCGCTGCACGTCGAGCAGTGTGACCGCCGTCGGCTCGCTGGCCAGCCCGGCGCTCTCGGCCTGGACCTGCACGGCCCGCACCAGCGCCAGCAGCGGGTCGATCACCTGCGGGAACTGGCCTTTGCGCAGCCAGTTCCCGATCGTCGTGGGACTGACATCGGCAGCCTCGGCCAGCACGCGGTCCGACGGCCGGCCCTGCAGGCAGTCCAGACGGAAAGCGACCAGCTCGGCGATCAACGCGTCGAAAGTCGGCTCCTGGCCCGCCGATGCCCCCATCACAACCCCCCCCGCCACCGGCCCCTGCCCTGCTCGGGTGTCCACACCGCCCCTGGACACCCGGGACGGACACCCGCCCTGCCGCGGTGTGAACCTTAGCGCCGATCAGCCCGCATGGGCCCGTTGTGTCCCATCTGCCATCGGACTCCTGTAGGACGGCCCCCTGGACAGACAGTTTGGGACACATCCCGCACGGCCCACCCCGGGCCGTCACCATCACGGGGAGTTACAACGATGAGCCCGCTGCAGATCCTGTCCCTGCTGCTCGCCCTGTCCACCGCCCTCAACGTCGCCATCACCGCGAGCTTGCTGGCCCGCTGCTCCGGCGCGGGCATCCCTCAGGCGATCCTCACCGGTGCGGGCGCCGCAGCTAGCGCCCTGGGCGTCTACTTCACCGCCATCGCCGCCTACACGTGACCAGTGTCCCTATGGCCGTTGCACGGTCTGAGCGCCCGTTCAATGGTCTCAGGACGGAGCCCGTCTGAGGCTGCACCGGAGCGCCGCGGTTGCTTCGTCCGGCAGGTGGGGGGCGTCGCCCGGGAAGTCGATCCACGGTTTGCGCTGAGCGACTTCGCTCCTTCGGTGGTCGGGCTCTCGTAGAGCATGACGAACTTCTCGGCGCCGTGGGCGAACGCAACCAACAGGCCGTGCTCGCCAGGTCACCTATGTCCGCGGCGCCCGGGGACAGTTCGCCACGACGCCGTCGGTCAGCTGGAAGAACCATGCGGAGCTGGACGCCTCTGCCGGCCTGCCGGACCGGCATCGCGTAGTTGTGGGGGACTGCTCTGCCAGCCGGGTAGGGCCTGTGGGCGGCGGGGCTGGTCACCATGGTT
Source organism: Streptomyces sp. NPDC002676 (assembly GCF_053592455.1). Classification (NCBI taxonomy): domain Bacteria; kingdom Bacillati; phylum Actinomycetota; class Actinomycetes; order Kitasatosporales; family Streptomycetaceae; genus Streptomyces; species Streptomyces sp. NPDC002676. The sequence goes on from NZ_JBSFVT010000031.1 coordinate 50,727, forward strand.
CGGCGTGCCTGCCCCTGCCTCCGGCCCGTGCCCTGGTGGTGATGAAGGTGGCGTGGGGGAGTTGTCGGGGCTGGTCGACGCGCGTAGCGGAGGGTGCCGAGGCTGCGGTTTTCTCATGTGTGTCTTTCCAACCCCCCACGCTTCATGGAGACTTCATGCGCCGCGTTGCCTTCGGCCTGCCCGCAACCGCAGTGACCGGGCTCCCGGGAGCCCGCAACTCGGCGCGGTCGCGGCCGATGAGGGCCAGGACCGCGCCGCGTGCAGCGCCCGCTACGGACGGGAGACGATTACGCCCGCCTGGGCGGAGGTGTCGCCGCCCTGGAGGGCGACAGCGCCGACGGTCAGGCCGAGCGCGGCCACAGCCGTCGCCACCAGCGCGGCAATCCGCTTCGAGATGCTCATGGTTTCCTTCCCAGGCCCGGCACCCGCACCCGCCGCAATCATCACCACCTGCTCAAATAGACCTCTAACAGCCCCTCCTCCGCCCCGGTCGAAGTCGGCAGCGCGGGACGGCACAGGAGGGCCGGTCAGTTGGTCCGACTCGGCCGGAAGGGTGATCTGACAGATCATTCGAGAAAGGCCGCGTACCTCAGCTTGACTCTGTCGGGGATCTTGACAGACGAGGTCAGCTGCCGAGGGTTCGCCAGGACTTCGACCGGGGGATCCCCTGCTGGTCCAGGAAGGTCTGGAAGGCGGTCGGCGGTCTCGGGGAAGAGGTTTCCTCGGTCACTGACCGGCCACTGAGTCGCTCGATGTTCACGGCGACGGCCGTGAGTACGTGTTGTAGGTGGGCTTTCGGCTGTCCTCGGTAGCGGCAGTGGCGCATGCCGTGTCCGTGGGCGAACTCGTTGATGGTGCCTTCCACTCCGGAGCGGACCGGGTAGCGGGCCTTCCAGTCGGGCGTCTGCTGCTCAGCGCGGACACGGACTTGCAGGTCGCGCAGCTCTCGCGGGGGGAAGCCCACGTTCCGGGCGCCCTCGCGGGAGCTGGTGCACCGAGGACGGTCCGGACACGGCTGACACTGGCTCTTGGTGAACCACGCCACGATCAGGGGCGCCGCGGTGGGCGAGGAGGTCGGGTAGGGGCCGTGCCAGCCCTGGCTGACCTGGCCCCGGGGGCAGGTGACCTGCCGGCGGTCGAAGTCGATGTGGAAGTCGTCCCGGTCGAAGCCTTCGTTCCTGCGGTGCTGGCGGGTGGGGTTGCCCGGCAGCGGCCCGCTGACGGTGACCTGGTGTTCGCGGGCGGCTCGTTCCAGATGGACCAGAGAGGTGTAGCCGCCGTCGACCAGGTGCTCGGCAGGCAGGAGTCCACGACGCTCCAGGCGGGTGTGGATGCCGGGCAGTGCCTGGGCGTCGTTCGTGGGGGCCGAGGTGGTGGCCACGTCCGTGATCACGCTGACGCTGTCGGAGGCGTATGTCTCGGTGACGTGCGTGGCGAACCCCTTCCAGCTGATGATGTGCCCGTGACGGACGTAACGCGCCGTGGTGTCGTAGGGAGAGACGATCGCCGAGGAGGAGGGCGGCAGCCCGCCGTCGTCAGCGGTGCGCCAGCGCAGGCGGCCTGCCGTATCACGGTAGTAGTTCTGCACGAGGATCTGCCGCAGAGCCTCGGCCTGTGGGCCGGGCCGGTAGCCGGATCCGTGCCGGTGGGGCTGCTCCAGCAGACGACAGGCGTCGTCACCGGCGGCGAGGATCCTGGTCTTGGGCCGGGTGGGGTTCTTGCCGAGGCGGACCGGACGGCCGTATCGGCGCCCCCCCAGTTCTCGTCGACCAGGCCGGTCAGCAGGTGCGAAGCGGTGCTGGCCACTTCTTCCAGCACGGCACGGACGGCCTCGGTGACCAGTTCCAGCCGGGTCAGGTCGCGCACTGAGGCCAGGACGTGGGTGGAGTCGGTGCGCTGCGTGGTGCGCTCACGCACGAGCCCGGACTCCTTCAGGCGCGCGAGCGCCAGATCGAGAAGACGGTCGGCGCGGCCGTCCTGGGCGAGGCGCTCGCGGAAGTCGGCCAGCACGCCGTGGTGAAAGCCCGGATCGTCCAGCTCCATGGCCAGGGCGTACTTGAAATCGATGCGGCAGCGGACCGCTTCCGCTGCCTGGCGGTCCGACAGGCAGAGCAGGAACTGCAACACACACGGTCGCCAGTTGGGCGGGCGAGATGCGGGGGCGTCCGTCGCGCGGGTACCAGCCCGCGGAGTCCTCGTCGCACCACAGCCCGTCGAGGCGGTCTCTCACCCACATCGCCGTTGTACCACCCGGGTTGCTCGCCCGCGCGATCTGCGCGGTCAGAGACGGGACTTGCTCACCGGAACGGGGACGGAGTGACAACGGACACCTCGACAACTGCATCGGTCTTCGAAGCAGCCCCGAGCATGCCCGCTGATCATGCTGACGCACCGGGAAATTCCAAGATCCCCGACAGAGTCAAGCTCAGGTGGCCTCGGAGCGGGAGTGAGCAGCCCCGCGGGTTGCGAGGAAGACGTAAGAGTCTATGCTGAAAATAACTGGTCGATTCCGGTTTTCTCGCACCACACAGGCCATGAACGGTATTCAATTTCCCACCGGCGCTGCCATATCAGCCGTGTCCCGCGACGACGATCACATGGATCTGTTCGCGGTGGCCAATGACGACAAAATCTGGGGCAACTGGTGGAACGGTAATCCATGGCGCGGCTGGTATCGGGCGAGCACCAGTATCTCCGGCGGCGGGAATCCCGCTACTCTCCTTTCTCGCAACTCCGACTTCATGGATTTGTTCGCAGTTGGTTTCGATGGTGCGGTCTGGAGTACGTGGTGGAACGGTGATCCCTGGCGGAGCGGGGGCCGTATCGGCACGAGGACGTTTCCGGAAAGGACCCCCATCGCGGCGCTGTCACGCAACGACGACTTCATGGACCTTTTCGCTGTCGGCGCCGACGGCCTCGTCTACACCGCGTCATGGAACGGGAATCCCTGGCGGGGCTGGGCCCCCATCGGCACCAGGACCTTCCCCACGACGACCCCCATCGCGGCGCTGTCACGCAACGACGACTTCATGGACCTTTTCGCTGTCGGCGCCGACGGCCTCGTCTACACCGCGTCATGGAACGGGA
>NZ_JBSFVT010000031.1:53910-56767 GCF_053592455.1 Streptomyces sp. NPDC002676
GGAACCCCTGGCGGGACTGGTTTCCGATTCCGGTCACCGGATGGGCGACCATCAGACTCAGCGTGCCGGCGATCACCGGTGACCCATGGGGCGCTTACGCAAGTCACGAGGCACGGGCCCATGACATCGCGGCGCACTATGCGAGATCACACCCCTTGGACCCGTGGGCCGAGCAGCCGAATTCCGACGATCCGCATGCCACCGAAGACGTGTCCTTCCAGTGGATAGCCCACCTCCAGGACATATCGCAAGACCCCGCTCGCAACCCCATGACCGACCCTGACCTTCTGTTGTTCCGCACTCGCCTCGGCGAGCGGCGCTACGGGGACGTGGGCACCAACGGTGACTACGACATGGCCCTCAAAGGGCTCGTGACCATCCTGTATCGGTACCGGAAACTCCTGACCGAGGCCGACATCGACCGCATCTTCGACAAGCTGATTCCGCCGGACATACGAGGAGCCCACCCCAAGGACGTCGAGATTCACAGGGTCGCCAAAGACATAGCCGAGTTCGAGGCTCTCGTCGGTGACGATTCGACGCTTGCAGAACTGCTGTCGACTTTCCTTCCTTTCGGGCTTGGGTCGACATTGACGCTCGATGTCCTAGTGAAGGCAGGATTCTGGGTGGCAGATGCCATATATTATCCGGAGACAGAGAATCACCTCTTGATGATCGAAAGCTCCAGGTACCTGATCAATCAGCTCCTTTTCGACGGCATCGCCGGCGGGGAACAGAAGGGGAACCTCGCATACAAGAACAGCGGAGAAGGCGGGAATGGCCTCGCCGAGTGGCTGCTCGAGTATATGCAGGTCATCGCCCAGCATGATTTTCGCGAATTCAATGCGCGACCCTATTCCCGGCTGTCGATACACGCCTTGTTGAACCTTTACGACTTCGCCCAGGACAGGGAGGTGCGGACCGCCGCTCAGATCCTGCTCGACTATGTGATGGTGAAATTTGCGCTCTCGAGCAACAGACAGCGCCGTGTCAGTCCGTTCCGGCGACTTCAGCAGCAAATCAACCACCCGTCGAGCGAGAACGAGCTTCTACGGGAAGCTGTCGGCAGCGACCCGGCGATCGGCCTCTTCTCCGTGTACACAGGACCAGTCGATCGAGCCGGAGGACCCGGTCATGAGTTTCCCGAAGGCTTGGCCCAGTGCGCGCTCATATCCGGCCTGTCGTCCTACCGTCCGCCCCCTGCTGCATACGTTCTGTCCATGACCCAATACCCGGCCGTTCAGCATCGCTTCTCTCACGGAGTGCGCCCACGCGCTCGCGGCTCCCCCGACACAGCCGACGGCGGCGTGGAGATCTATTACCGATCCCCGTCCTTCCTTCTCACCGCCGGAGGCATGTTCCTGAACAGCGGCATGGGGCACGACGAGTGGCCTCTGGGGGCCAATCATCCGAGATGGAAGGACATCGCCAGGGCCCAGGCGACGACCCTCATCCCCACGCGCGCACTTGATGTGCCGGGCGAGCCCTGTCGCGATGTGATGTTCGCCGATCTCATACGTTTCGACCCATGGCCGGACTCATGGAGCCGCCCGAGCGAGGACAACCTGATCAAGGGGAGGGCGTCCACCACGGCAGTACATCGAGGATTCGCCTGCGGCGCTCACCTTCAGGTGCCCGACATGTGGTTGCAGTTGACCGGTGCCGCGTGGGAGGACGGGTGGTTGTTCCTCGATCTCAACGCGGACCTGAAGCACTACGGTCCGCTGGGCCTATACGTGGCGGTCTACCGGACACCCGTAGCGAACCCCGAGGTGCTCGACGAGGTGCCGGACAATCTGGGCCTGCTCTATGCGGCGGAGGCCGACACCATGGACTTCGCGGCGTTCGAACAGCGCACGCGGGAAGGCAACAGCAGCCTCCCAGCCAAGTTCAAGTATGGTGAGTCGGCTGTCTTCCACACGCCCGACGGCCATCGTCTGGGATTCTGGCTCCAACCGACGAATTTGCCCGAGCAGGGCTGGGTACGGGTTGCCGATCTGGACGAGACGCCAGCCGATATCGACGCGCTTCCGCTGGTCGACGGACCGTACCTGAGGTCTCCTGGCGGCCATGACGGCCTGCTGGAGATCCGGCAGCCCGGCGGCGAGGACAGACCCCTGATCCTCGACTTCCGCAATAAGGAAAACCCTGTCTATCGGGACAACATCGGTTCTCTTCCGCAACCCTGGCTGGATCGGTCGCAAGCACTGTATGAATACGCCCAAACACTCCGGCCGACCAAGCCTGAGCTGGCCGCACAAGCGATGGTCGACAGGGTCAGGATTTCCGAACGCCTCGCCCAGGCGGACCCGGCCGCGTGGCGCCCGGCTCTTGCCCTCGCCCTCTACGACATCTTCGGCAATGCGTTCCAGTCGGCGCTCGACCTACAGGCGACCACGGCGCTCGCTCAGCAAGCCGTCACCGTCAATGAGGGACTCGCCGGTCTGACCGACTACCAGAACCTCACCCAGTACACCCCCAACCAGTACTGGGAATGGCCTTATCTCAGCGCCGCCCTCTACTACCAAGCCGTAACCATCCGACCTGATCAACCCCAACAAGCTGCACAAGCCATGGCCAACCGCGTCAGACTCTTCGAACGCCTCGCCCAGGCGGACCCGGCCGCGTGGCGCCCGGCTCTTGCCCTCGCCCTCTACGACATCTTCGGCAATGCGTTCCAGTCGGCGCTCGACCTACAGGCGACCACGGCGCTCGCTCAGCAAGCGGTCACCGTCGACGAGGAACTCGCCGGTCTGACCGAGTACCAGAACCTCACCCAGTACACCCCCAACCAGTACTGGGAATGGCCTTATCTCAGCGCCGCCCTCTACTACCAAGCCGTAACCATCCGACCTGA
>NZ_JBSFVT010000032.1:0-49555 GCF_053592455.1 Streptomyces sp. NPDC002676
GGTCCCCGTCGTCGACCGCACTCGTGTCCGCAGTACTACCTTGTCCGGCCGTCGCTCGACCTCCTCGATCAGCAGCGCGGACAGGTACGGAAACAACTCCAGGAGCACATCACGAGAGCACCCGATGCATGATCGCGAACAGTCGGCACAGCCCGCTCAACCGTCCGGATCACAAGATCGTCGACAGAACCAAGATCCGCGACGGCGCGGTCGCCAACCGGCCCATCCATGTGGTCCTGGCGGTCACCAACGAGGGCCGGCGGGAGATCCTGAGGCTGTGGGCCGGCGACGGCGGTGAGGGTGCCAAGCACTGGCTGCACATCCTCACCGAGATCAAGAACCGCGGCGTGCCCGACGTGCTGATGCTGGTCTGCGACGGGCTCAAGGGCCTGCCCGAGGCGGTGGAGACGGTCTGGCCCAGGACGATCGTGCAGACGTGGGTGGTGCACCTGCTGCGGAACTCCTTCCGCCATGCCGCCCGCCAGGACTGGGACAAGATCGCCGAACTCCTCAAGCCTGTCTGCACGGCACCGACCGAGGAGGCCGCCCTGGAGCGGTTCGCCGCGTTCGCCGATGCCTGGGGCCGGAATACCCGGCGATCGTGAAACTGTGGGAGAACGCCTGGGAGGAGTTCACTCCGTTCCTGCGGTTCGACACCGAGATCCGGCGCATCGTCTGCACGACGAATGCGATCGAGTCTGTCAACGCGCGGATCCGGCGAGCGGTCAAAGCCCGCGGACACTTCCCCAGGGAGCAGGCCGCCCTGAAGTGCGTCTACATGGCGATCATGTCGCTCGATCCCACCGGCAAGGGCCAGGCCCGCTGGACCATGCGATGGAAGACCGCGTTGAACGCCTTCGACATCACCTTCGACGGCCGCCTCTCAGCAGCCCGTCAGTAACCAACGACCCCAGTTACACCGCTCGTTTGGCAGACCCCACCGGTCCAACGGCGCGAGGAGACCGGGGCCTCTCGTACGGCGCGCCTCTCGGAGCACTCAAAGCCGTAGGGTCCGCCCTCAATGGCTGCGAGGGCGGACCGTACAGGTGTGATCGGGCGGTCAGCGAGCGGGCAACTCGAACCCGAGGGCGGCCAGTGGATGGTGTTTTGCCGAGTGGCGTAGCAGCGATCTCCGCATAGCCCCTGGTCAGGAGGTAGTCATCGCGCAACTCTCCGAGTAGCGAAGCTCGTTGAATCGAGAGGTGACGCACACGCCCGGCGCCTGATGGCCCAGGGTGCCGAGGTACTGGTCACCAGGGACGTCGACGCCGCACTCCAGCTCGAGCACGACGACGATCGCATGGACGAACTGCACCGGACGATCTTCCAGCACCTCATGGACGACCGCCGGCACCACGGCGTCGAGACCGCCGTGGACGACACCCTGGTCGACGGCTACTACGAGAGGTTTGCCGACCACGCCGCGTCCGTGGCCCAGCGTGTGGTCTTCCTGGTCACGGGCGAACACGCGGACGAGCTGACCACGGCCAGGTCCGCATGACGTCTGTCAGGCCAACTGCCCAGCTGGCGCGCGAGGTTGGAAAGGGCACACTCATGCCCGGGTCGCATTGTCTGCTCCGGCGCACGCCGAAGAATTCTCACTACCCTCGCGAAATGTCTTTGTGCGCCAACTCGTGTCTTTGGGCGGCTCATTTTCCATTGACGGTATGTCAGAGGTGCGGGACCGTATGAAAGCTTTCAGTGTGGCGGCTTGCTCCTTCGAGGGGCCCGTCAGCGAAGACCGGCAACTGCCGAAATTCCCTGCCCCGGCTGCTTCCCCTTCTCGATTGTGTTTCTGCTGCCGGGTGGGGGTGCAGGATGCCATCCTGGAGGCCGGGAACTGAGAACCTGGTGGGTCGTCAGCACTGCCGTACGAATTCCTCGGGTCATCGCTCCCAGACTGGTAACAGGCGGAGGAGGAAGAAATGCCGCAGGAGAGGCCCGTCAAGAAGGCCCGGAGAAGCCCCAGGTACGTGTTCGCTGTTCTCGCGGCGGTGACAGTGCTGTTCACGGCTCAGGGCACCGCGTGGGCCGGTGCCCCGACCTTTGCCACCCATGCCGATTACGCGACAGGGGACACACCTCAGTCGGTGAGGGTGGCCGACTTCAACAAGGACGGCCACGCCGACCAGGCCGTGGCCAACTCGGCGGACGGCACGGTGTCGGTGCTGCTGGGCAACGGCGACGGCACCTTCAACACCAAGACCGACTACGGCACGGGTTCATATCCGGCTGGTGTCGCAGTCGGTGACTTCAACGAGGACAGCGATCCCGACTTGGCGGTCGCCGACCTGGCCGGTGACACGGTGTCGGTGCTGCTGGGCAACGGCGACGGCACCTTCAACACCAAGACCGACTACGGCACGGGAGCGGCCCCCTACAAGGTGGAGGTCGGTGACTTCGACAAGGACGGTCACGTCGATCTCGTCGCCTCCAACACGTCCGACAACACGGTGTCGGTGCTGCTGGGCAACGGCGACGGCACCTTCAACACCAAGACCGACTACGGCACAGGCGCCTTTCCGTTCTCGATCGTGTCGAAGGACGTGGACAAGGACACGAACCTCGACCTGGTTGTCTCCAACGACAGTGACAACACGGTGTCGGTGCTGCTGGGCAACGGCGACGGCACCTTCAACACCAAGACCGACTACGGGACCGGGGGCGAACCCACCCGGGTCCAGGTGGCGGACTTCGACGGCGACACCAACCTCGACATCGCGGTCCCCGATCTGGACGACGCGGCGGTGTCGGTGCTGCTGGGCAACGGCGACGGCACCTTCAACACCAAGACCGACTACACGGTGGGCAATGCGCCGGTCTCGCTGGAGGTGGCGGACTTCGACGGCGACACCAACCTCGACCTCGTGTCGGCCAACCCCGGCGACAACACGGTCTCCGTGTTGCCGGGCAATGGCGACGGCACCTTCGCCACCAAGGCCGACTTCGCCGTCGGAGACACGCCGTTCGGCATTGCCGTGGGAGACTTCGACGAGGACTCGCGCCCTGATGTGACGACTGCCAACTACACCGACGACACAGTGTCCGTCCTGCTCAACACCACGACCCCGTAACGCCGGCGTCGCCTGGCGTCCGCCGTTGGGCAGCTAGGCGACGGAATGGACCACCGTACCGGTATAGGTGCCCGCCACTGCACTGGCGGGCACCGACATGACCAGCGTCGGCTGCCAGATCACCGAGCTGTTGTTCGTGTTGACCGTGTTGTACAAGAACGCCGTGCGGGCCGTGTCCAACGTCACCTTGTCGGCGCTGGTCGGCTGACCAGGAACGTAGGTCCCGGGCCCCATCTTCGTCACGACGGGACCGGACCAGTACGACAGGTTTCCTCGCGCAACTGTCTCTGCGGCAGAGCCGCCTCCGGTGGTGAAGTTGGTGGCCGATACCGTCGCAGTCCAGTGCATCACGCCGCTGGTGGTGACTTTCACCTGCCCCAGCTGCACGGTCGTGGTGTTTCCCGGCTGTACTGATCCGATGTTGGCCGACGTCGGAGCCGTGACCGAGGGGGCCAGGAGCGCTTGGGGAATCGTGAACACCGCCGTGGCCGTCATGGCCTCTGCCCGTGGCGACTTCCCCGGAGGCAGAATCAGAGAGGCTGCACCCAGCACTCCTCCGATGCCGATTCGCAAAGAGATGCGGGGCCATGAGAGGGATCGCGAACCCACTCATTCTCCTTTACTCACCCGACGAGTTGTTCTTCTGCATTCTCGGCGAGCGGAAGGCGGCGTCCGTGGCCATCGGCCATTGGCTCCACCAGGTTCACTCCCAAGGTGACGCGAGAAGAACTCATTTCCGGTTTCCAGCGGCGCGCCGGCGCCGGTATCGAACGAACGACATGGTGGTGGCAGTGCTGACGGTCAGCATAATTCCACTGCCAGCAGCCCAGATCTTGCGATGGGACGAGGCGACGATCTTGACGTCGGATGAGCCGCCCGGCTCCGGGAACGTCAGGCGAACGGAAAAGCTGTGGCTCACCATCCCGCTTTCCAATTCCATGTGTGCCGTCCACGGCCCGGCGGGCAGACTTTTGTCCAGACCGTCCACCCTGACGGTTCCCCGACCGCCGGGAGGCAGCGTGGTGCCCTCGGTGACCGGAAGCGAGCCGGCGCTCAGCCTGTTTGGGCCGTCCGAGAGACTGAGCTTCCCCCTCAGATCCAGCGCGCGCTTTCCCGTGTTGTGCACGTGGGCGACAACACTCGGCACCCCCTTCTTGTCGCGAAGGGCGACGATCTTGCTGATCCGGAAGTCGGCGTACTCCCCGCTGTTGCTGATGTCCAGATACACCCGTGTGCCCACGCGCATGATGGAGCCAACGTTGTGCGTGGCATCTGGTGGCACTTCGCTTTGCGCCCACACCACGGCGTAGCGCTCTCCCGGCCCCGCTGTACCCGGCACCCTGATCGTGACCCTCGCCTCGGTCTTCTCCCGCGGCTTGAGCCTGACGAGCGCGGGCCTGACATGGATCCACCGGGTAAGTTCATTGGGCCTGCCGCCATCGGCGAACACGAACCTGTTGTGCTTGATCCACGCCGCGCCCGGGTACAACTGCACCTGCCGCGCGGTATCGGTCTGATTGTCCACCTCGAACCGGCGCTCGATGACGGTGCCCGGCTTCAGATGGTCAACGATGTACTGCAACGCCCGCGGGTCGTCTTGCCGCTCGACGGGGGCTTCGAGCAGCCGGAAGCCGACGTACCCGGAATCGGTCGATGAGTCCGCAGTGGCAGTCGGCGTATGGGTGATGGAACCCGCGAGGACGGCCACGGCCGCAGCCACAGCGCGACAGGACGATGCCTTTGTCTTGTGCACAGCTTCGGCTCAGGCCACAGAATGAGTGACGGTCCCTGAGTAGTTACCTGAGACCTTTGATGCCGGCACGGCCACAGTCAGTGCGGGATTCCAGGTGACAGAGTTGGCGCCGTCGCCACTGGCCCGGGAGAACGCGGTGCGGGAGCCGGCCAGGGTCCCCGCACTACCGGGGGTGTGCGCCGCGTTCGTCTCACTGGTTGCCGTGCCGGGGTCGTACGTCACACTGCTACCGGTGATCGTTTCGGCGGCCGTTCCCCCACCCGCTTTGAAATCGGAACTCAGCGACACCGTGGCGGTCCACGTGGTACCCAGCTGGGAGCGCTGGTCATTCACCGTCACCGGACCGATCGTGCCGGTGGCCGATCCACCCGGAGCAGCGGAAGAAAGAGTTGAACTTCCGGGCGCACTGATGGTGAGACCTGTTGTTGCGGTCACCGTGAAAGTGGTCACGGTATCGGCGGCCGTCGAAGGGATGGATGTGGCCATCACGGCACCGATCGTCGCGACCGAGATCATCACACCGCTGCGAATCTTCATTCCCGCTCCTACGACACCTGGTCATCTGACGCGCCCATGTGTATCCGAAGAGTCGGCAACGCCTGGACGAGACCTGAGGACCATCACGCTATTGGGGTAGCCCCAGACAAGCCGGACGGCCTAGTACTCCAGCGAGAAGTCCTTGACAGTGCCTGCTGCGTTGGGGCGACGGCTCTCGTGAGGCCGCGCTGTGCGAGGAGGTTGGGGTATGCGACGGGAACGACCGGTGCTGACACCGTCACCACGCGGGAGTTGCCCCGTAGCCGAGTGGTACGGGCCACCTCCTGTGATTGCGTGGCAGGTTGAGACGGTTCTCTTCTTCGGTCCCGGAGATACGGCAGGGACTCTACGGAGAGCTTGTAGGCGCTCCAGCCTCCCCGGGTGTGCGCCGTTCCGCCCCGGTCCACCAGGCGGATTCTGCGGCTGAAGGGCAGGGCGAGGTTCTGCACAGCCCCAATAGAGCGTGCTCGGCGTGGGGTTGGTCCTCGGTGGTTGAGAGTGGGCGCATGCCGGTACCGAGAAGGTGGGCAGGGCCGGCCTGGGGCGGTTCAGCTCGCGCTGAAAGTCCGCCGACGGCGACGAGGGTCTGCACCATGAACTTCACGGTGGACAGCAGTTAACCGGTGCGCAGGTGGCGGGCGGTGAGGTCCATCGCGGAGAACGCACCGTCGCAAACGCGCAGGGCGAGACGATCGCGGTGGAGGACGTCGAGCACGTCGAGGATTCGGCGCCGGTCAGGCCGCGGCTTCCGGTCTCCACCAGCGCCATCAGTCGCAGCAGCGGGTAGCCGGTCCAGCCGTACCGGTTGCGGGGCCGGCCGAACCGGCCACGGTTGCGTTCGGCGTCGGGCACCGTGATCGAGCTGCACCCGTCGAAGGCCACGGTGCGCCAGCGCCGGTAGCGCACTCCTGGCGTCCGTGGCTGAGCCGGCGGCCCGGCCACGATCTCGAACAGGGCCTTCATCGGTGCTGCCCCGAGGCGTCGAGCCAAATCGCCGAGTGCCTTCTCCGACGGCGTGGGCACCGGTAGTCCGGTCAGGCCGACGACGAGCTTGTCCCAGATCTTGGCGTAGCCCAGGTGCGGGAACAGCCCGAGGGCGAGCACGAAGTACACGCCCACCCGCGAGGGCAGGGCTCGTAAGCGGCGCTGGACGGTCCCGGTCTCCGCCAGGACGGCGTCGACCAGTTCGAACGGGAGGTACTTGGTCAACTCGCCCAGATGGCCTGGGGCGAAGACCCCGGCGGCGACGGTCAGGGTTCGTGTGAGCGTGCTGGTGGCAGACTGGCAGCGCAACGGAGCCTCGGAGAGACGGACTGATCTTGGCCCCTTGGTGAATCTGCTGCAGCGGACGCAGCACGGGAGTCGGAGGCTGCTGGTTGTCGGCGTCCGCCGGTGCTCGTGGGCTCGGCACGGTGACCGTGGCGAGGTTCAGGCGGGCTTCCATGTCGAGGTTCACTTCCCCGTACGGGCGGACGTGAGACCAGAACAGCGGGGTCAGACCGCGCCGGTCGGCGGGCGTGAGGACGTCGGCCCACTCCTGTTCGCCGAGGATGTCCTGAAGCATCAGGGTGTTCACGTACACCAGGGCGGACTGGAGGATCCAGGCACAGGACGAACATCTCCTGCTCGTCGCGCCGGTTCGAAGCGATCTCTCCGCCCTTGCCGTAGGCGATCACACTGTTGGCGCCGTTGGAGGACTCCATCACGTTCAGGCCCTCCTCGATCTCCCGCTGGAGGTCCCGAAGCCGCAGGCAGCGAGCGACGAAGAAGGTCTTTGGGGCACGACCGACCTCCAGCATGGCCGCGTAGGCGGGGTGAAAGGCGTTGCGGGTGAAACGGCGCAGGATCGCCTCGGTGGAGGCGGTCCGCGTACGGACCGCGGTCGCGTACTTGATCATTTGGTCGTACTGCTGGGTGATCGGTTCCCAGCGGATCGGGCGGGTCAGCGCCGGGGTGAGCCGCGGGCAGGCGTCCGGATCGCCGGCCGTCGGCCGGTACAGCTTCACCTCGTTGATCCGCTTGATACGCGGCAGCAGGTCGAAGTTCAGCAGCCGGGTGATGCCGAACCCGATCTCCGACTGGCCATGGCTGTCGGTGTAGTTGGCCTCGACGTCCATGGTGGTGCCGTGCCGCATCGCGCCATCGACCATCGCGGCGGCCTCGAGCCCTGGCCCCACAGCTCGATGCTGCGGGCGGCGAAGGTGGCGTTCGCGACAGAACTCACCAGATGCCGTACAACAGTTGATGTGCCTGTGCCGCAGGTGCTCCACCCGACCAGGAGATGAGGGCCCGTCAGCAAGCAGACGGACCCTCAGGCAAGATCGAGGCCAACCCGCGGATCAGACCATCCGACGATCAGAACGATCGGTGCTTCAGGTCACCACTTGATGGCGTTCACCGTGCTGTTGTGATCGTCGGCGGACCGGACGGTGAACTGGACGTTGGTGGTGGGGTCGTAGAAGGTCTGGCCCGGCTGCCAGGTGGCCATGTCCAGCGCGCTGCAGCCTGCCGGCGGCGCCGGGGCGTTCGGATTGCGCACCACCCGGACCGGTCCCCGGCCGGTCGCGATGGAGGTGTCGACCTTGTAGATGAGGACGCCGGTGGAGCAGGCGTTGTCGTCGTTGTGTGCCTTGCGGCGGGCCTCGGCGACGTAGGCCGTCGTGGGGCCGGTCTTGACCACCAGGAGCTTGTGGCCGCCGGTGTACTCGATGCCGTTCAACGCGATGGTGTTCTGGGTCCTGGGCTGGAACACACAGACGACCTGGTTGTCACCGATCCACCCGAACTTCCACGATTCCCAGCCGAAGTACTGAGGGCCCCGGCCGGTGATGTGGCCCATGAGGTCCCAGCCGCCGGTGTACTGGAACTGATCACCGCTGAAGGCGTACAGATCGGGGGCTCCGAAGAGGTGCACGGTCTCGTGGTCGGCCACCTTGAAACCCCAGTTCCACATGTCCGTACCGAACGTCGCCGCCAAACGGATCCTGGTGCCGTTGATGACGATCGGGTTGGAAGGGGTCCAGAACCATGCGGTGGAGTGGCCGATCCGGGAGTGGTCGGTCGGGACGATGTAGAACAGGTCGTACCCGGCCAGGCCGGCGCCGGCGCTGGCGGCGGCCCGGAGCGCGTCGGTCACGTACCGGGTGTGCTGCTGGTAGGTGAGATTGCCGAATCCGTAGGAGCCGGAGCTGGACGGCATCCGGATCCACCGGTTCAACACCGATCGCATGGTCAGCGAGGTCTTGCCGTACGAGGCGTTCCGCATCCACTCGGCTGCCGGGGACAGAAGGTTGTAGTAGTCGGCGACAGCACCGGCGCCGGCCGCGTCGGGGAAGTCCACGTACACCACGCCGACGTTCTTGGTGCCGAGGGGGTTCTGGAACTGGGTGTAGTCGGTGTTCTGGCCTTCGTTCACCTCAGTTCCTCGCCCCTGCAGCGCACACTGCGAGGTGCTTCCGTTGAAGGCATCGGCCCGCCGGCCGGGGGCGGCGGTCACGGCGAGCAGAGCCAGCAGGATGCACAGGGCGGAGGAGAAGAAAGCGCGCCGCATTCGTTGGATTGAGAAGCGCATGGAGCATCCCTATCGGGAGTGGGGGAATTGTTGGCGGCTGTCGTGCCGTCAACCGCCACCGCAGAGCCTTCTACAGACAGCGTGGCAGGTGCGGGACACTCGCCCAGACGAGTGAATCATTCAACCCAAAGGGCGCTGCAACCCCACTCGCGTGGCGCTGTCCACGCTGTGGGGCACCGGAACTCGCACGCACCCCCGAGACAACGCATCCTGCGCGTGCAGGTCACGCCTCCGGCCGGACCCCGTCCTGTCCGGCCGCCCCTCCGCCGCCGGCTCGCCTCGTGCAGCGCGCTCCCGCAGGGGCGGCCGGCTGGGCGCAGCGGTGCGGGTCAGTTCGTGCAGGTGTCGAGCATGGAGGACAGGGCGGTCTTCTCCTTGTCGGTGGTGGTCAGCTTCCAGACCGATTTGATGTGGGTGCAGTCCCTGGCGTGGGTGCACCAGAAGGCGTGGTTGGTGGGTTTCCAGTCGGCCGGCCCGCTGTCGGACTTGGAGGAGTTGGAGGACTGCGAGGCGATCAGCAGCTGGGGGTCTTTGAGGTCGTTCCCGATGGCCTTGCGGTGATCCGCGGTCCAGGTATCGGCGCCGGAGCGCCATGCTTCGGCGAGGGGGGCCATGTGGTCGATGGTGGCCTGGGCGACATTGGTGACGGTGGTGTCGTCGTAGACGGAGTACCAGGAGCCGGACGTGGGCTGGCAGTGGTCGGGTTTGTCCTGCACGTCTTTGCCGTCGCGGGCGAGGACGTCCTGGCGGGTGGTGCAGCCGTCGGGCTGGGTGGACCAGATGTCGAACTTGTCGCGTGCGTAGCCGTCCATCGAATGCGGCACAGCCACGGTCAGAGCGGCCAGCTCGCTGCGGGCGGTCGCCGTCGACGGGGCGCGGACGGCTCAGCCAGCGCAGGAGCAGCAGCCATACCGATCAGGAACAGTGCGGTTGCGGGCAGGCCGAAAGCAGCGCGGCGCATGAAGTCTCCATGAAGTGTGGGGGGTTGGAGATGCACACACGAGAAAAGCGCAGCCTCGGCACCCTCCGCTACGCGCGTCGACCAGCCCCGACAACTCCCCCACGCCACCTTCACCACCAGGGCACGGGCCAGGGGCAGGGCGGACATGCCGATCAATCTTCGCTGAGAAGACCTGGCGGTCACCAATCTTCACTGACAGCGCGTCACTGACAGCACGGGCCCGCCTGCGTCAGCTGCGGAAACGCGAGAGCCAGCCGCCGCCCGCCTTCTGCTCGGGCACGACCGGGCGCTGGTTCCGCTCCTGGTGCTCGCGGGGGGGGTTGCTCGGGCTGGCGTTCGGCGGTGACGGCCCGCTGTGTGCAGTCGTCGCACAGGTGCGGGTGGCTCTCCCGTGGGATGTCCCACCCGGCGGCCTCGATGGCCTCCCACCGGTCATCGGTGAACCGGGTGCCGCAGCCGGCACACACAGGACGTCGCACTTCGACGTCGCGTGGGAGGAAGGGATCGCGGCGGCGCGCGGGTGGGCCGAGCAGAACGGGCACCTCCTGGCGCCGTTGGACGCCACGCACCAGGGGTACCGGGTGGGCGTCTGGCTGAAGAACGCGCGGGCCGCCGCCCGGAAGGCTGCCGAGATCGAGCAGCGGCGTGCCGAGGGCCTGCCGGTGGGATCGTCGGCCGGGGCGCTGTCGGAGGGGCGGCGGGAGCAGCTGGAGGAGATCGGCCCTTCGTGGTGCCCGGCTTGGCCGGTGGAGTGGCAGCGTGCCTTCCACCTGGTCCGGTTGCACCTGGAGGCCGGCGGCGAGCTGCCGGTGGAGCCGGGCGTCGTCGTGCACCAAGGCGATGACCTCGGCCGGTGGGTGAAGTTGGTGCGGTTCGGCTGGGACAAGCTGACGGCCGTGCAGCAGTGGATGTGTGAGCAGGTCCTCGGGATTGAGCCCGCAGCCGAGGGCGCGAAGCCGCAGCGTCGTGCGCAGGCCGAGAGGTGGGCGATGACTACGAGGCCGCCACCCAGTTCTACCAGCGCGAGGGACGCCTCCGGGTACCGCGCAAGCATGTGGAGACGATTCTGGTCGGCGTCGACGGCGAGGACCATGAGGAGCGGGAACTCAAGCTGGGGGCATGGATCGGAAACCATCGCTCGCGGGCTGCGACGCTGTCGCCTGAGCGGGTGGAGCACCTCTCCGCCATCGGGATGCGGTGGGCATAGTCCCGGCGAGACTCAGAACGCGGGCTCGGCCGAGACGCCCGGGACGGCCAAACGAGAGGGGCCAGCACGTTCCAAAACAGGGCCTAGAGCTGTTCCTCCATGCCGATCGCCTCTTCCAAGCACTGCCGGGCCTGGTCCTGCTCGCCGGCCAACTGGTGCAGCAATGCCGTGGCCAGGGCATCCAGCTTGCGTTGGATGGCATGCTCGGCACGGCGCTCGGCATTCTTCAGCAAAGCGAGCAGCAGCAGCGTGAGCGCGCCCATCGCATCTCCTGCCACGTGCTGCCAGTCCACGGAGAGGCCGGCGACGTGGACCAAGACAAAGGCAGCGACCAGCAGGAGACAGGCGAAGAAGAACAGAGGCGAAGCGGTCAGGTTGGAGCCCACCTCCGCAAACCGTGCGAACCAGCCTCGCTGCGCTCCGCCGCGCTCTGCGGGATGCCGCAACGTCATGACGGCCCAGTGGCGGCCAAGCCGACCGGTAGATGAATACTCATGACATCCATAACGCTCCATCCCAGCGTCAGGTAGCGGAACACGGGCCTGTTCCACCGCGATGCGCAGCGGCGGCCTCCAGGGGCACACAGAGCGTGGGCATCGCGCTCGGAGCCTGGATCGGCAACCAATGCAGCAGAGCCACCATGCTGTCCCCGGAGCAGGTGAAACAGTTATCCGCCATCGGCATGCGCTGGGCGTAGAAGGCGCACCGAGGCCGCCCACTATCGGGGCCGTTTCCCCATAACCCGATGTAGGCATGAGGCCCGGACTGGGGGTCCGGGCCTTCGCCATGCCACGCGAGAGGGGCTCCGTGCCCGACCTCGGGCTCGAATGGGCAGCAGCTCAGGTAGGCGCCTTCTCAGATGTGGCAGACATGGCGGGGAACTCCCGGTCGTGCCTGCCGCATCCGGGGCCGGCACCCAAGGATCCGTTCGCTCTTCGCGGGCTCGGGACCGCCACGGGCGATCAGGCGGCGGCCTCGTGCCCGCAGTGCAGCGGACCGGCACACCGCAGGGGATGGAGCGCAGGTCCTCGCCGATCGCCTCCCGGGCAAAAACTCAGGCTTCTGGGAGCCGGTCGAGGAAGCCGAGGACGGAGGTGATCCGGCCATCCTCGGCAAGGATCACCACGTCCGAGCCGGCGACCGGCGCCGAGCCGTCGGCGGTGGACACCAACTCCCAGCTGAAGCGGGCTATGTGATGGTTGCCGTCCACGTCACCGGCCGGCCTGAACTCGAACCCGGGGAACTGTTCGTGCGCCGCCCGGATCACCGCGGCGATCTGCTCGTGGCCTCGCACGTCGGCCAGCGGGTCGGTGTAGGTGCCGTTCTCGGTCCACGCTGCGGCAACGGTCTTGGCGAGCGCCTCGGCGTCGGTGGCGTTCCATGCCTCGAAGTAGCGGGCGACGGCGGCGGTGTAGATCGACATGGCGGGACTCCCCTTTTTTGGTGAAGTGGCTTGACAGTCAGCTCAGTTGGCGCCGGTCCCGAAGCCGGAGTGGGCCGGCCCGAAACCCGATGCCTTCACTTTGCCGCGCCCCGCCCGGGCACGCGATTACCGCCCAGGTAATGGGGTGCCGACTCGCGGAAGCGGCTCACCGGCCTCGGACTGCGCTGGGCAGCGCAGGAGGCGGAAGAGCCCGCCCCCGTGCCGAGAATTTCCTGGGGGGCGCGCTGCCGTTCTCGCCTGGCCGCTGCACGAGGCCAGGCGAGAGCGGCGTCGCCCGGCACGCCCCCATGACAAGTAGCCCAGCGCACTGACGGCACAGCCCGAACGCGTGCTCTCCCCCATGCGGGACAGCGCAGTCACGGTGCCGACTCCTGGCCTTCGTCCTTACCGCGGGGCAGGCCGGTGACGCGCCTGTCTTCACCGACGTCATGGCCGCCTGCGTGGTCCCCGCCGCCGTGGCCGTCTGGTGGTCCTTGGCGAGCCCGGTGCCGACAAGACCATGCCCGGCGACGGGCCGCCCCTTTCTACATTTCCAGAAAATCTGGATTTTCAGGAAATAAGAAATTCACTCCAGGCCTGCCGGGAATACCGGGAAACTAATCGCCCATATAGCAGGAATGCGACACGGGTGATTTCAATTTTGGATATCGCGACAAAGTGGTAGCAACCTCCCTAAATTGATCTTCGAGTCATCGCAGATGATCTCGACGCCTTGGCGTGTGCCGGGCGTCTTCATCGTGGATGCGGAGGTCTCCGTGCTCGGATACTGGGCTTGTCGGTCCAAATTGGGCGGTCGCTCCGAAGGGCGGCCTGACAGGTGGTTGAGACGTCGAAGGAGGGAGCCCACATCGGCCAGGCGACGGTCCATGGTGGGCTTGATGGTCTCGATGGCGCTGTCCGTGGTCGCTGCACCTTCTGCAGTCGCCGCCCCATCGAACTTTCTCTACGTGGTCAATTCCACCGACGGAACCGTTTCGGTGATCAACACCACGAACGACACCGTCGGCGCGACACCCATCACCGTCGGCACGAATCCGACATGGGTGGCGCTCGTCCCGAACGGCACCAAGGCCTACGTCACGAACAACGGCTCGAACAATGTGTCGGTGATCAATACTGCCAACAACACTGTCAGCAGCACCTTCGCCGTAGGCAACGGCCCCCGAGGGGTGGCCGTCACTCCCAACGGTGCGAAAGCCTATGTGGTCAATTCCACCGATGGCACCGTCTCGGTGGTCAACACCGCAACCGACAGTGTCACCGGCAGCCCCATCACCGTCGGCAATACTCCCGTCGGGGTGGCCGTGACCCGCGACGGCGCCAAAGCCTACGTCGCCAACCTCAACGGCAACAGCGTGTCGGTGATCGACACCGCGACCGACACCGTCACTGCCACCGTCCCCGTCGGCACTGCTCCCTCCACGGTGGCCGTGACCCCCAACGGCGCCAAGGCCTACGTCACGAACAACGGTTCGAACGACGTATCGGTGATCAACACCGCGACCGACACTGTCACCGGCACCATCGCCGTCGGCACCCAACCCCGAGGGGTGGCCGTGGCTCCCAACGGCGCCAAGGCCTACGTCGTGAACAACGGCGCGAACAGCGTGTCGGTGATCAACACCACCACTGATGCCGTCACCTCCACCATCACCACCAACATCGGCACCGGCCCGAGCGGAGTGGCGTTCACCGGGAAGGGTGACAAGGCGTACGTCACGAACACCGGCTCCAACAACGTGTCAGTGATCGACACCTCCAACGACACGGCCAGCGCCACCCTCCTCGCAGTCGGCGGCGGACCGCTGGGAGAGGCAGCCTCCCCGGACCAGGGGGGCGAGGTGACCACATTCCAGGTCACCCCCACGGACGGCCTGACCATCGCCGTTCCCAACTCGGCCACCCTGAGCGCGGTCACCCCGGGCAATACCGCCACCGGCCAGCTCGGCCAGGTCACGGTGAGCGACCAGCGTTCGCTGGCCGATGCCAGCTGGGTGGCCACCGCCTCACTGACCGATGCCTTCACCACCACCGGCGGCAGCCCCATCACCGGCAGCGCCACGACCTACACACCCGGAGCCTCGATCTCCCCCGTCAACGGACCGTTCACTGCGGGCACGGCAGGAACGCTCGCCTCCACCCGAACCGCGTTCAGCCATCCGAGCGGTTCCGGAAACAACTCCGTCAGCTGGAACCCCACCCTGGACGTCGCCGTACCCGCAGCCGCCGTCGCCGGCACCTACACCGGGACGGTGACCCATTCTGTGGCGTAAACCACCGCCGCAACACCCGAGCCTCACCCTGATCGCCGCCGCAGCTCTCGCCGCGGCGGCGATCGCCCGCCCGCTACGGACGCATCGATCTCCTCTGTATTGACGAATGAGGATATATGGAGCTTGATCGTAGAGGCGCCGAGCTGCTGTTCCTCCAGGACGTGCGTCCCGTCTCCAGCGCGGCGACGAAGGAGTAGGGCCAGCCGGGGATGAACTGATCCGCGCTGCGGCCCCGCCCGTAGACATGGCAGAACAGCAACTCCGGGCTAGTCGGGGCGTCAGGACGCAGCCAGTTGCTCACGTCCACCGCGAGCACGATCCGCCCGTCGGCGGCACGCGGCAGCGGCGTGGAGGCCAACAGTCTGCGCAGGCGGCGCGGCTCCAGCCCGCCGTGGTTGACCGCGTCGTACATCGCACCGTGCCCACGCCGGTGCTCAGCCGCGAGCGTCAACTCGACCAGCGAGGTGACCGGGCCGTCCGAGCACAGCACCGCGTCGGTCAGCTCGAAGAGCACGTCCGCCCGGGTGTAGAGGCAGTCGTAGAACTGGACACGAAAGTGGGACAGGACGCTCAATGCGGCGTCAGCGGACTGTTCAGCGGCGAGACTCTTCACCAGCGGCCGTTCCTTCACGCGACGTTGCTCGACACCTCGAAGCGTGAAGAACGGCTGCCCTGCTGTCCCGGGAACGAACCAAGATCAGCGGGTCAGGTGAACGGCCGAGGTTAAACACTAAATGGCGTCCCGTAAGCCCTGCTCAGGCATGTGATGATCTTGGTGTGGGTGTTGTGGTGACGGCGGCTGAGCCGGAGTGGGTGGGTCTGTTCGCGGGACTCAACGAGCGGCAGTTCTGTAAGCTCGTCGGCCTCGTGCGGCGCCGGGGCGGAGGCAAACCGACCGGTGGTCGGCCGTGGGCTCTGTCTCTGGAGGACCGCATACTGCTAGTGGCAGCGTACTGGCGCACCAACCTCACCATGCGGCAGCTCGGTCCTCTGTTCGGTATCTAGAAGTCGGCTGCCGACCGTGTGATCGACCATATCGCTCCACTCCTTGCCCTGGCCCCCGTCCGGCGCCGACACCCGGCCGGCACGGTCCTGATCGTGGACGGCACCCTGGTCCCGACCCGCGACAGGAGCGTGTCGGCCTCCAGCAAGAACTACCGCTACTCCACCAATCACCAGGTGGTCATCGACGCCAACACCCGGCTCATCGTGGCCGCCGGACGGCCCCTGCCCGGAAACCGCCACGGCGCCCGCGCCTACCGGGAATCGGGCGTGGACCGCGCCGTGAAGAATGCACCCCTCCTCGGTGACGGCGGCTACCGCGGCACACCGGCCCTCATCCCGCACTGGCCCCGCAAGGACCGACCCCTCACACCTGAGCAGCAAGCAGACAACGCAGTCCACCGCCGGGCCAGAGCCCGCGTCGAGCACGCCTTCTCCCGGATGAAGACCTACAAGATCCTGCGCGACTGCCGGTTACGCGGCGACGGCGTCCACCAGGCCATCCTCGGCGTGGCCCGGCTCCACAATCTGGCCCTCGCGGGATAGCCCCACCCCAGCCATGGACCAATCCATTCCCTGCCCCAACACCCGCATACGGGACATCGTTTAGTCTAGAGGCGGCGCGCCGCAACAACCGCTGAACTGGCTGGCGTTGAGAGTATTTCAGTAGCGTCCAGGGCTGGATGAGCGAGGTAGAACAGGCGGAGTTCATCCACTTCGCCGCCGAAACAAGGCGGCCAATGGGGCGAGGGGGTGAAGTCGTCCAGGATGAGAAGGCCACCAGGAGCAAGCAGCTCGACGACCCCCTGAGGGTCGTCACGCTTGCCCCCGCCATCGCAGAAGAAGACATCGAAGGGGGCGTGCTGCTCAAGCAGCCGCCAGTCCCCAGTAAGGACGCTGACGCGGTCGTCGTCCGCGAAAACACTGGCCGCTCGACGGGCCAGCTCCTCGTCACGCTCTACGGTAACCAGGCGGGCACCCGCGCCGAGCCCGCTGTACAGCCAGGCGGTACCCACGCCCGCGCCGGTGCCGCTCTCCGCAATGACTCCGTGGGGTTTCGCAGCAGCGGCCAGCCTGAGCAACCTGCCCACCTCAGGGATGCAACTCTTCTCGAAACCCGCCTCAGCGGCGACACGCTCCGCGGCCACCACGCGAGGCGGAACCCTACGCTCTGCCATGATCACCCCCCTCTTCACCGTGCACATGACGCTATCCACCAGCAGAGGCGTCCACACGGAGTTTCGCCTGACCGGCCCCGGCAAACCGACCCGGTCACAGCACTAGGCGCTGCCCCCGGGCCCGTCCCCGAAGATCCGGTCCACGTGGTAGGCGAGCACAGCAGTGGCGGACTCCGCGCCGCGCTGGCCCACCAGAACGCTGGTGCCGAGCCCCGCGGACATGGCCAGCAGCCCGACCGCCTCCGCGTGCGCGTCCACCCCGGGCCGCAGCAGCCCGGCGTCCGCGGCCTGCCGCAGCAGCCCGGTCAGGGTCTCCTCGGCCGCGTCGGGATCCTTGATGAACGGCTGTGCCGCAAGGGCCTCGTCGGTCACGGACAGCATGGCGTACGAGGTGTAGAGGTGGTGGAAGAGGCGGCTCTCCGCGTCGACCGGCAGGGCGGCCGTCAGCAGGGCCTCGATCACTGCGCGCGGCCCCGGGTCGGCTCCGGCGGCACGGACCCGGGCGGTCACCCGCTCCCCGAACTTCCCGGCCAGGTGGCGCAGTCCGAAGAGGAGCAGCTTCTCCTTGGACTCGAAGTAGTACTGCACCAACCGGAGCGAGACACCCGCGTCGGCCGCCACATCCCGCATCCCCACCGCGTGCAGCCCGAGCCGTCCAGCGGCCTGGACGAGCGCCTCCGCGATCTCGGTCCGCCGCTCTGCGTGATCCACGCGCCTGGGCATCGTCCGGCTCTCCGCTCCTCGGCTCGCGCGTCCCGATCCGTGCTGATCGTTTCCGACGCCTTGATGATACAGCCGTACCATTTTCATGGTACGTTCGTATCACGAAAATCGACTGCCCCCGGAGGTGGCCGTGTCCGAACCCGCAGCCCGACCCCGCCCCGACGTCGGCCGCTATGTCAGCGACGCCTGGCGAGAGCGCTACTTCGCGGCCTGTGACGCGCTCTACGCACTGGGCGCGCCAGCGTCCTGGGAGCACGACGTGGAGACGTCGTTTGGAACCACGCACGTCTACCGCTACGACCCCGAGGACCCGGCCGCCCGCGACCGCACCCCGTCGTCCTTGTCCACGGCGCGGGCTCCTGCTCCGCCATGTGGTACCCGAACACCCCCGCCCTCAGTGCCGAACGCCCCGTCTACGCCATCGACACGCCGGGCGACCCGGGCCGCAGCGTGCACCGCGCACCGCTGCATGAGCCCGCCGACGCCGCACGGTGGCTGGACGAGACGCTCGCCGGACTCGGACTCGACCGGGTGCACCTCGTGGGCTCCTCGTACGGAGGCTGGCTCGCCCTCAACCAGGCGCACCGGGCCCCGCGGCGGCTCGCCTCGGTCACACTGCTCGACCCCGGCGGCCTGGAGAAGGTGGGGCTGCGCTTCTTCGTATGGATCTTCGTCAGCCTCTTCGCCAGCTTCGCCCCGAAGCCGCTGCGGCCCCGCCTCGCGTCCTGGCTGGAACAGCCGGTCCTCGTCGTGCCCGAACTCCGGGCCATGATCCACGCCGGGGTCCGTTCCTACCGCATCCGCCGGCCGGCGCCGCTGCCCCTCACTGAGGCCGAACTCGACACCGTCCGCACCCCGTTGTACCTGGTGCTCGGCAGGCGCAGCCTGCTCGTGCACCCAGACCGGCAGGTCGAACGAGTCCCTCGGCTGATCCCCGGCGCCAGAGCCGAGATCATCTCCCGTACCGGGCACGGGCCGCAGATCGACCACGCGGAGAAGACCAACCAACTGATGCTGGACTTCATGAACTCAGCCGAGCGCGGCCTGTCGGTGCCCCGCTAGACCCGTTCTTCCCAAGCGCCGTTCCGGCTGCGGGCCACGGAGCCGGAGCGGACGGGAGGACACGGGGGTGCCTCCCGCCCGCGCGTACCCCCGAGGTGGCCCACCGCTCTGGCGGATATGCCTTCCTGCTCGAACGCGTCCTGGGTCCTCGTCTGGATCACCCAGTCCTGCTTCTTCTCGTATGCCGCCGTGCTCGACCAGCGTCAACTCCTCGCCGCACGGATCGAGAAACTGCTGGAGGCACATCCTCTTTCGCAGGTCCTGATCTCGATGCCCGGCATCGGGGTCAGGACCGCAGCCCGCATCCTCATCGACGTCGGTGACGGCAGCAGTTTCGCCAGCGCAGGCCATCTGGCCGCTTACGCCGGACTCGCGCCCGCCACCCGCTGGTCCGGCTCCTCGATCCGTGGCGAGCCCTCGGCGAGGCGAGGCAACAAACAGCTGACGCGAGCCTTCTACCTCGCTGCGTTCGCCTCACTTGCTCAGCCAGACTCACGTGCCTACTACGACAAGAAGAGACGCGAGGGAAAGCACCACGTTGCCGCGATCGTCTGCCTTGCCCGACGTCGCATCGACGTCCTCTTCGCCATGCTCCGAGGCGGCACTTTCCACGAACCGCCCAAGATCGCTACAGCTGGACGAACACCATAGGGGCACTTTTGGCCCGGACATGGGCGGAGTCGAGGACAACGCGGGAGATGCTGACGGACACCCCGAAGACCCGTGCCATCCGGGCGCCAGCCCGGCCGGCGAGGGCGAGACCGACCGCGGCAAGCGTCGAACGCGCAACCGCTCGGTCCACCTGCTGTGCCGCCGGGTCAGCCCTGACATCTGCTCGACGAACGTCCGCCGTCCGCATGAATCGTCTGGACAGAAGAACCTGCGGACCCGCAGGCGGAGGACCACCCGCCGTCCCGCACTGGGGACGGCGGCGGGAAGCCGCGGGCAGGAGCTGTGCATCCGGCTCGACCGGCTCCCACAGTCAGGACATATGGCTCCAGCCGCCGTACTCCGGGCCCCGATGCTTACTGCTGAATTCCTCAAAGGATGTACACATAGCGGCGGCGTAAGCGCCTGGTGGGTGGTGCGGGTCTGCCCCAGATCCAGGGCCTGGCACGGGCGTTGAGCTGGTCGGCGGCGACGCGGGTCGCGTGGCTGATGTGGTCGCGATCGCCGAAGGAGCGGCCGGCCAGAGGTGTCTTGCGGAAGATGCGCCACCAACCTTCTTGGAGGTTGAGCCAGCAGGCGCCGACCGGGATGAAGACGTGCTTGATGCAGGGGTGGTCATCCAGCCAGGTGCGTGTGGACAGGCTGTTGTGCGAGGACAGGTTGTCCGTGATCACGTAGATGTCCCCGGCGGGGTTGGCTTCCTCGACCAGTTGAAGGAACCGCTGGTAGAAGGCGCTGTTGCGGGAGGTGGCGGTCATCGTGATCGCTTGCCCGTCCCGGGGTCGCAGGGCGCCGTAGACCCAGGTCTTCTCCGGTCCGCGGGAGTAATCGATCTCGTTCTTGATGCGGTGTCCGTCCGGCGACCAGCCCGGTGCCGGCGGGAAGGTGCGGGGGATCACCGGTCCGAGTTCGTCGGCGCAGACCACGGTCGCACCGTCCGGCAGGCTGGTGTAGAGGTCGATGATCCGCGTCCTTTTCCCTCGAAGCCGGGGTCCTTCGACCGGGTCCAGGACCGGGTGTGGCGCCAGCGCACCCCCTCGGCCAGCAAGATCCTGCGCACCTGGGAACGGCCCACCCGGATGCCCAGGTCCTGAGCAGCGGCGGCCAGTGCGTCCAGTGTCCACCCCGCCGATCCGGCCTCGTCCGGCGCCCACATGTCATTCGACGGCTGGACCTCGAGCCGGCCGGGCGGAGTCTGCTTGACCAGGCCAATGATCCGGGAGCGTTCGGCCTCGGTGATCCTTCGTTTACGGCCCTGCCCGCCCAGATCCTCCAGGCCCTCCAGTCCAGAGCGGTTGAAGCGGTGCAGTCAGCGCCGCACTGTCTTCTGACTGCACCTCAACTCGTCGGCGATCTGCGGGACCAGCCACCCGTCCCCGCTCAGTTCCACCATCCGGCACCGCTCCACCACAACCCTCGGCGCTTTTCTGGCCGACGCCAGACGGGGGACCACCGCCTGCTCGCCCTCGTCACGGCCCGGCCGTGCCCGCAGCACCATCACCCAGCACCCGCCCCCGAGTACCCGCAACCGCCCCGCTACCAGCAGCTATACCCAACCAAACGGGAATTCAGCATTAGTCGATACGAGAGGCCTCCCGTCCGCAACGCGTTCGCCGGAGGCATTTCGTCCGCCCCGCAGGCTGTGCACACTGGGGCCCTCGCCACATCGAAGGAGGACTATGAAGCGTTCCAGGATGCTCCGGCGCGCGGTCGCCGGGTGCGCGCTGGCCGGGATCGCGGTCGCTGGCTTCGGGTTCATCCACATCATGCAGCCGGATCCGGATTGGACCGGCGGCCTGCACCGCACGACGGCAGTCGTGAAAATCGAAGACCGGATGATGAAGCCCGACCCGGAATTCGGCGGCGGCTGACCTCACTGCAGGATTTCGGCCTCGCTGATAGCGTCCGGCGGGGCTCTTTGCGTTGCGCGGTAGCCGAAGCCACCAGGACAGCCGGTAGAAGGTGGACCAGGCCGTGAAAAAGGGCCGTGCGACACACCAGGAGGACCCGACCGTCGAATAGCCGACGCCGGATCCACCGCGACTGCGGCCCGGCCGCTGGCGACCTCCTCGCCGATGCAAAGGTGGTGGAGGCCGCCGCGATCCTGGCCAGCACGCCGGGCGCCTCGCGCGAGTTCAAGCAGGCCGTCGCGGACTTCGGTACCTCCCGCAATCTGGCGGAGAGCAACGAGCAGCGGGCCCAGCGCCTGGTCGGGCCAGCCAAGGCCGCCCTCGCCCAGGACGACGCGCTGCGGGACGCGAAGGCGTCCCTGATCGAGCAAGGCAACAAGGCGGAGAAGAAGCTCGGCTCGCTGCTGCACGGTCGTCTGACCGATGCGATCCGCGCACGCACCGTGGTGCCTGTGTGGTTCGTGACCGTGCTCGGTGGCGTACCGCCAGCGAATAACACCGTGTCCCATGTGGTGCTGGTTCGTTGATTCGTTCATGGGGCGGGGTGAGTGGAGTTGGATCGTTCCGGACGGGCTGTGGGAGATCGCGAAGCCACTGATCCCGCCGTCGAAGGTGCGGCCTCAGGGCGGCGGCACCCAGGACACGTCTGATGAGACGCTGTTCGCGGCCATCATCTACGTTCCGGTCAGTGGTTGTGCCTGTCGTGCCCTGCCGCCGTGCTTCGGCATCTCGAAATCCACTGCGCACCGTCGGTTCTTGATCTGGTCGCGGGCCGGTGTCTGGGGCCGCCTGCACGAAGCCGTGCTGCATCGGCTCGACGATGCCGGCCTCATCGACGTCAGCCGCGTCGTCCTCGACACCGCCCACGTGCGCGCTAAAAAAGGGGCGAACACACAGGTCCGAGCCCCGTGGACCGGGGCAAGCCAGGTTCCAAGATGCACATCCTGTACGACGCGAACGGACTGCCCCTCCTTGTTGGCGTCTTGGCTGGCAACACCCACGACAGCGAAGGGCTGAAGCCCATGATCGAGGGTCACCAAACGAGACACGACCGCGTGAGGTGTCGGCTGACGGTGCGGCGGTTGATCACGTAGCCGAGGGCGGCCAGTTCGTCGGTGATCCGTTGGGCGGACCACTTGTGGTTCCGTCGCCAGGTCTCGATCTGTTCGACGACCCAGTCGGGCGTGGCAGTCGGGCTGTGATGTGGGACCGAGGAACGATCCTGCAGGCCGGCTTCGCCGAATCTGCGCCACCGGTTGGCCCACTTGCTGGCGCAGGCTCGGGGGATGCCCATCTCGGCGGCGACATGGGCAATCGGGCGGGTCCGGCACCGTTCGACGAGTCTGCGTCGTCCTTCTATGCTCAGTGGGGCGTTGGAGTGGATCACTGGGGCCCCCTCGCACGGAGTGCGTCAGAGCCTCCGGTGAGTTCGGCCGGTACTAGCCCGTCCGCGGCGATCACCGCCTCACCAGGTGCAGGATCAGCGTGGCAATGTCCTCCGGAGCCTCCTCGGCCATGAAGTGGCCCGCCTGGGTGGTGAAGTGCTGAAGGTCGGCGACCCACGGCTGCCAGATCGCGGTGGCGTCGAATCCCAGCTGTTGGCCCCAGTCCTGCTGGACGACCGTCACCGGCATGGTGAGCCGGGTGCCGGCGTCCAGATCGGCTTGGTCATGTCCAACGTCGACGGTCGCGGTGGCGCGATAGTCGGCGACGATCGACGGAACGGCGTCCCGGCATGCGCGAAGGTACTCGGCGCGCACTTCGGCCGGTATCGCGTCGGAGCTCGTGGACCAGGTGTCGAGGAAGTGGCCGAAGAATGTCTCGGCGCTGTTGGCGATCATCTGCTCGGGCAGACCGGGCGGCTGGGCCATCAGATACAGGTGGAAGGCGACCGCCGCACCAGCCCCGTGGAGGACGTTCCAGGTGTCCAGAGTGGGAACGATGTCCAGGATTCCCAGGTGGCTGATCCGATTCGGGTGGTCCAGGCCGGCCCGGAAAGCAACGTGTGCGCCGCGGTCGTGCCCGACCAGCGCGAACCGGTCAAATCCGAGTGCGTCGGCCAGGCCGATGATGTCCGCGGCCATCGTCCGCTTCGAGTAGGTGTCCTCGGCGACCGCTTCCGGCTTGCTGCTGGCGCCGTAGCCGCGAAGGTCGGGGCAGACCACGGTGTGGTGCTCGGCCAGGATGGGAGCGACATGCCGCCACATCAGGTGGGTCTGGGGAAATCCGTGGAGCAGCACGAGGGCCGGTCCATGTCCGCCGACCGCCGCGTTCAGCTCAACGCCGTCAGCCACACCGATCGACCTGGTCTCGAACCCCGGAATGATGATGTCCATCGTTGCCGGTCTCCTTCTCTCAAACGTGTGAGCTACTGCCGCTCACGCGTGGATGCGTGTACGACAGGGAGGATCGGAGAGCCGGGTTAGCAGTGGATCAGCAGCGGCAGCCCGAAGCCGACGACGATGAGAACGACAATGAGGACATGGAGATCGTCGTCAAGGTGCTCGGACCGATCGAGGTCAGGGATAGCGAGGGCCGCCCTGTAGCGGTGGGCAGCCGACGCCGCCGCGAGCTTCTGGGACGGCTGGTCGCGGCTGGCCGCCGGGCCGTCCCGCTATCGGTGCTGGTCGATGATCTCTGGGAGGACCCCCCGCCCACAGCGGCCGGGACCGTCCGCACCTTCGTCGCCGAACTGCGCCGCGCCCTTGAACCGGATCGTCTCCCGCGAACCCGCTCGCACGTCATCGAGACCGTCGGTACCGGATACGCCCTACGGATCCCACGGGCACACGTCGACGCCCACCGTTTCGAGGACGCCCTTGCGGCCATGCGCGACGCACCCAGCGGCCAGGTCGCCAGTGCGCTGAGCGAGGCGCTCTCGTGGTGGCAGGGCGAGCCGTACGCAGACCTCGACACCTCTCCCTGGCTGACACCAGAACGCACCCGCCTGACAGAACTTCACCACCAAGCCGTCGAGCTGCGCGCCCGGGCGGTACTCGACCTCGGACGCGGCGCGCCCCTCATCCCGGAGCTGGAGACGTTCGCAACCACACACCCCTGGCGGGAGCATGCCTGGGTCCTGCTGTCCCACGCTCTCTACCAAGCCGGCCGCCAGGTCGACGCGCTGGCCTCGCTGCGTGACGCGCGGGCCAGGCTGCTGGATCAGTTCGCACTGGAATCGGTGGACAGCCTCGACCATCTCGAACGTGACATCCTCCAGCACGCTGCGCACCTCACTCCCACGCCCCGGGACGAGGACCGGCTGCGCCTGCTCACGCGCACAGAAGCGACGGGGACCTACACCCGGCTGCGCTCGATGAGCACCGTGGCCAGGGCCGCCGCGGTCACAGGCGGCACCAACCTGGTACTGGCCCAAGAGCAACGCGCCGCGGCAGCCGCGGAAGCCGAACGGACTGGAGACCCCGGCCTGACCGCCCGCGTGATCGCGGCGTACGACGTCCCCACCGTCTGGACGCGCGCCGACGATCCCGAACGGTCCGAGGCCCTGGTCGCAACCACTCGACGCACTCTGCACCGACTCGGGCCAGGGGCTCCACCCGCGCTTCGAGCACGTCTCCTCGCCACCATCGGGCTCGAGCATCGCGGAACCCGCGACCGCTGGGCCGCCGAGGCGGCGACCGAAGCCGAACAGCTTGCCCGGGACCTACACGACCCCAACCTGCTGGTCCTCGCGCTCAACGCCCGATTCGTGCAGTCCTTCCAGCACCCCGGGCACACCGACGAACGCGACGCCATTGCCGGCGAGCTCATCGATCTCTCCACGCGACATGATCTCCCGATGTTCGAGATCCTCGGCCATCTGATCAAGATCCAGGTCTACGCGGCCCGCGGCGACATCGAGGCCGCGCGACGCTACGTCGTGGCGGCCGAGCGGCTCGCCACCAGCCACGAGACCCCGCTCGTTCACGTTCTCACCGCCGCTTTCCGGACCATGTGCCTGGCAGAACGATCAAACGACCCCGCCGAGGTCGCTCACGCCTACCGCACCCTAGCCACCGACCTCGCCGGTACCGGCATGCCCGGGGTAGAAGCCGGCATCTTCCCGCTCGCGCTCCTCTCACTCCGCGTGCGCCACCAACGCCCCGCGCCAACGGAGCCCGACCTCGACTGGGGCCCCTACCGTCCCTGGGTCCAGCCCCTCCTCGACCTAGCCCGCGGCAACCTCACAGCGGCCCGCCACGCCGCAGCCACCCTCCCCACACCCCCTGCTGACCACCTGTACAACTCACTCTGGGCCGTCAACGCACATACAGCGATCCTGCTCCAAGACGAATCACTCGCCGCACAAGCGCACCACGCCCTTTCCCCCCTGCGCGGCGAGATCGCGGGCGGGACAACCGCCATGATCACCTTCGGCCCGGTCAACGACATCCTGGCGACCCTCGATCAGCACCTCAACCGGCGATAACGCCACTCCACGCACCGGAGCCCCGCCTGCTGCCCTGCGTCAACAACGTTCGGCCCCGCAACACCTAGTCGTGAGGGGCTCCGCCGGTGGACATCGGCCGCTCGTTCTCGTTGTGTAGGCGGGCGTCGACGAATTCATGGTCCCTTCAGCACAGAGGGCGGTAGGGCAGGTCCGGGATGTATGTGCGCCACTCCTGACGGGTGATGTCGCGGCTGGCTTTCTTGCAGACAGTGGTGGCGAGGTGGTCGGGCGTGAAGTCGACGGACTGGACGCGGCTGCCGCTGAGGGCGCGCAGCACGTTGCCGTCGAAGGCCATGGCATCGATCTCCCGGCCGCCCATGTCGAGGGGCTGGCCCAGGGAGAGGTGGGCATCGACGTCCCACAGCTGCACCGTGTCCGTGTCGACGGCGGCGGCCAGCAGGCTGCCGTCGGAGGAGAAGACAGCGTCCGACACGGAGGCGCCGGAGCGGGTGCCGCCGCGCACGGTGCTGCTGGGCATGCGGGCGAGGCTGTGTCGGACGCCGCTGTCCCACAGGTCGACCCAGCCGCTGGCATGCACCACCGCGAGGAGTTTGCCGTCGGGCGAGAAGGCCATGTCCTCGGCGTCCTCGCCGAAGTCGGCGCGGCGGCTCGTCTGGGTCGTCAGGTCCAGAACGTCGCCTTCGGTGGTGACCCAGCGGCGGCTGTCCTGGCTGAACTGCCCGAAGCCGCTCTGCCCTTGTGCATAGCGGTGCACCCGCTTGCGGGTGTGTATGTCCCATATGTCGATGGCGCCGCCCTCGCCGGAAGGGACACCCGCATAGTCGTTGTCGAAGGCGAGATATCGACCGTCGCGGGAGATCGTGATGTTGAAGACAGTGCGTCCCTCCCGGACGGGAGCGCGCAGTATTTCCTTGTGGACACGCAGGTCCCACACGCTCACGGACAGATTGAGGTCGCTGCCCGTCGGCCGGAAGTCGGTGAAGGCAATGATGCTGCCGTCGGGGGACAGGGCGCTGACCCGGGTGCCGACGGCCTGGCCGGGGCCAGGGCGCTGCGGCAGTGACGTACCGGTCTCCCTGCCCGTGCGTACGTCGAAAATGTGCTGGACGGGAGCGTCGGTGCCCTTGCGGTAGACGCCGGTCCGGCCGTCGGCGGACAGC
Source organism: Streptomyces sp. NPDC002676 (assembly GCF_053592455.1). Classification (NCBI taxonomy): domain Bacteria; kingdom Bacillati; phylum Actinomycetota; class Actinomycetes; order Kitasatosporales; family Streptomycetaceae; genus Streptomyces; species Streptomyces sp. NPDC002676. The sequence goes on from NZ_JBSFVT010000032.1 coordinate 26,936, forward strand.
CCTGCGCCTTGGACGGATGGACCCTGGCCACCATCGGACAGCGCAGCCGTGAGGTCCAGGCGGTGGACCAGCTGGGCACTGTTGGTCAGGTAGGTGACCGTCTTGGTTTGTTCGTCCAAGGATGACTGCACGATGCCGTTGTTGCCTACGTGGTTGGTGCCTGAGCGGTCGGCCAGGCGGAAGAGGGGGACAGAGGAGCCGTCGAGGCTCCACACGGTGATGGGGTGTTCTTGGGAGGAGGCCAGGGCGTAGTGGCCGCCGTCGCTGAGGTACACGCTGGGATTCGTCTCGCTGAGCGTGTCGATCTGGGCGCTGCCCTGCAGGCGGCCGTCGGCCGTGGACCAGACGAAGAAGCTCTCGCCGTCCTCCATGCCCAGCCGACTGCCGTCCCCGCTGAAGCTGATGCCACCACCGCATCTGACGCCTGCGTCATCGTAGCGACTGGCGCGGGTGGCGGCGCTGGAGAACACGAACCGGGGCGTTGCGTTGCCTGGGCGGATCGCCCACACCTTGAGGGATCCGTCGCCGTGACCAGCGGTGTCGTACACGCAGGATGCGAAGTGTGTGCCGTCCGGTGAGAGGACGAGCGAGCTTCCCTTCTCGGTGGACCAGGAAACGGTTCCGGTGTCGGGTGAGAAGAAGCGGTGGGCGATCGGTGCGTCGGTCGGCGGGTTGTTCTCGTCGAACAGGACGTGTCCCTGGTTCGACAACTGTTCCGGGCGGAAGCCGGCTTGGTGGGGGACGGGCTTTCCGAACGGTTTGCCGTCGCGGGTGGACACGAGCTGGTACGTGCCCGGCTTGCCCTCTTTCAGCAGCAGCCGGCCGTCACTGCTGACCAGGGGCGGTGTGGGCAGATTCACCGGGGTGCCTGCCACAGTGAGTCGTGGCTTCGCGGCGCCCTGCTGGCCCCTGGTTAGGTCCCAGAACGTGATCTTGTTCTCGGTGTAGGTCATGAATGTGTGCCCGTCGTCGAGGAGCGCCTCGCCGTTGTCCGGGGACGAGATGGGCGGGTGGACTGCGATCGTGCTCGTTTCTTGCTGAGTCGCTGCCGCGCTCATCGAGGCCCGCGCCTCCGGTGTCCGCGCGATGCGCCACGCGGCGAGGCTGAGCAGCAGGGCGGTGTCCGGGCTGGTGCCGCGCAGACTGTCGGCGGCCTGGGCGACGGAGCGGGATGTGGCCTGGTCGCGTCGGAGTTTCGCCTCGGCTCCGCGCCGCGCGCTCTCGCGGCTCTGGAACCAGGCCAACGTTCCGGCGAGCAGCGCAAGAACGGTCAACACCGTGGTTGCCGTAAGGAGTTGGCGCCTGCGTCGGGTAGCGCGGGCGGACGCGGCGCGAGCAGCGTCCAGGAAGCGGATCTCCAGCGGACTGGGACGGAGGTGGAAGGGGACCGCGGCCAGCCAGTCCAGGTAGGTACGCAGAGCGGTGCCTTGTGGCAGGTCGTCTAATCGTTCGCCGTGAGCCTGCCACTGGAGGGTGGCGCGGCCCAGGGAGCGGTGGACCAGAAGGCGAGCGCGGTCGGCGTCGACGGCGTCGCGTAGTCTGCGCCAGGCGGGGACGAGCGCGGCACTGACGGGTCGCACGGAACCGTCCTCCGGCGCGACCTCCAGGATGGCAGCCCGGGCGAGCGTCACCACGGCTGCCTCGATCGCCCGCCTCTCGCTGTCGGGGCGCCCCGCGTACAGCTCGTCGTGGCTCGCGGTGCGCACGGAGTCCTGGGAGCCGTCGACTGCATCGCCAGGCAGGGTGAGGCGTAACAACAGTTCGTGGGCGGCGAGTTGGGAGGCCGGAGGAAGCGAGCTGAAAGCGGTCTCCGCGCGATCGCCCAGGGAGGCGACGGTCTCAACCGGGGCGGGCTCGTGGTCGGGTGCGGTGGCGCGGCGGGCGCCGGCCGCGAGCAGGGCGCGGCGCGGATCAGCGGCTTCGCTCGGCCCGCCGACCAGGCTGGTCAGCAGCTCCCGTGCAGTGGGCCGAATGCCGGGATCCTTGGCGAGGGCTGCGGCGATCAGCGCGCGGATCCGGGCAGGGACCGCACCGAGGTCGGGGTGGACTGTCGCGGTTCGGTGAGCGACCTCGCCGATGTGGGCACCACGGAACGGTTCGTTGCCGCTTGCCGCGAACAGCACGAGCGCGCCCCACGCGAAGATGTCGGACGCGGTGGTGGCGCGCTTGCCGGACAGGACCTCGGGCGCCATGTAACCGAGGGTGCCCATGAAGGCACCAGTGGCCGTGAGGGACATGTCGGGGGCGCGGGCGATGCCGAAGTCGATGATGCGCGGCCCGTCGGGGCCCAAGAGGACGTTGCCGGGCTTCAGATCGCGGTGGACCACACCGGCACTGTGGATCGCGGCGAGGGCCGTCGCCGCGCCGATCGCCAGCCGTAGCACGGCATCGGGGCCGAGCGGCCCGTGCCGGCGGACGTGCGCGGCGAGTGTGGGCCCCGGTATGTACTCGGTGACGATGTACGACACTCTCGGGGCCCGCGCCGTTCGCCGGAGTGACGCACACGTCGAGGATGCGGGCTGTGCAGAAGGGGGCGACCTTCCGTGCCGCCTCGACCTCCTTGGCGAACCGCTCACGCACGAACGGCTCGGCGTCCCGGTGCAGGACCTTGACAGCAACCCGCCTGCCGGCCCGGTCGTACGCCTCGTACACCACGCCCTGTCCACCGGACCCGAGCCGTGCGGCGATCCAGTAGTCGCCGAGTCGCTCCGGGTCCTCCGGCGTGAGCGGAGTCGTCAACTCAACCACCCCCCTTGGTTGTTGATCGGCCCCGATGGTGAGACCAGCGTGACCGTACCTGGGAGACGCCTGAGCGTGAAGGCAGGCTGCGGCCTGCGACAAGGGGCTGGTTGGTGGAGGACTGCCCTGCCCAGTCCCTTCGGGTGGTGCTCGCTGTTCCACCAGCGCCTCCAGTCCAGCCCCCTCAGCCGGTTGTAGACGCCCCGGCCGATGACCCAAACGAGACTGCCTAGTACTCCAGCTGTAGATGGTGATCTTCAAGCCAGGGCGGCTTGCCTCCGGTAGTGGCTGGCTTGGGATCTGGCCTGGTGACGGCGTCGCCACTGTGACCAGTCGAGCCGGTGCGCGACGTCGTGAGCTTGGCGGACCACAAGGGCCATGAACAAGTGCTGGATCTCGCTGCAGGTGAGCCGTACGAGATCGCCGAACGCGGGCTGGCGAGCGTGTTCGTCCGCGCGTACGACGGCGAGGAAGGCATGCGCGAGCATCGCCAGGGTGACCCAGCGCGCCCAGGAGGTATAGTGCCGAACCTGGTGCTCGTCGAGGCCGGTCAGGCCCTTTCCGGACTGGAAGAACTCCTCCACCCGCCATCTTGAACCAGCGACCCGGACCAGTGTCGTCAGCGGCACTGGTAGCGGCGAGTAGCAGCGGTAGAAGGCGAGTTCGCCCGAGCCCGGGTTGCGGCGGATCAGCAACTGACTGCTGCCGGGGCTGGCAAGGTCGACGACCGCCCAGTCGTAGAAGCGGTGATCCTTCGCCCCTGCGCCAGCGGAGAACCTCTGCCAGGCGCGCTTGGGTACCTCCTTGGCCAAAACGTCCGCGCGCAGCCTTCCAGCTCTGGTGGCGGCCTCGTGCGAGCAAGCCACCGCCAGGACGTAGCCGACGCCGCGCTCTTCCAGCGTTGTGCGCAGTGTCGGATTGCCGCCGTAGACCTCATCGTCGGCCACCTACGCGGCCTGGTGGCCGTCGTCCAGGAACCGGGAGATCATCCGGGCGGCCAACTCCGGCTTGGTGGCGAAGCTCGCTTCCTCGTCCAGTCCCGCTACGCGGCAGCGGTCGGGGTCAGAGGTCCAGGAACGCGGCACGTAGAGTTCCCGGTCCACCGCGGCATGGCCGTGCAGTCCTGCGTAGACCATGTAGACGGCGACTTGGGCATTCTCGATGCGTCCGGCTGTGCCGGTGTACTGGCGCTGGACGCCTACCGTGCGGGTCCCCTTCTTCAGGTCCCCGATCTCATCGACGACCAGCACGGCGTCGGGGTCATGGAGGTGCCCGACCACGTCTCCCGGACGTCGTCACGTACTGCGTCGGCGTCCCAGGACGCCCGGCACAACAGGTGCTGCATCCCGTGCGGAGTGGCCTCGCCTACCCACTCGGCGATCGTCCAGCAGTTCTTGCGGGGCAGGTCCGACAGCAGGCCCAGGATCAGCCTTCGGGCACGTCGGCGAGGTTCGACCCGGGCGAACCGGCCCGATATCCGCCCCAAGAGCGTCTCGAACGACTGGCGCCAACGGACAGGATCTATGCTGTGGCCCGCGGCCACCGTCTCCTCGTTAGTCCACACACCTCACGATGATCAACGGCGGCCGCTTCCTCTTCGGGACCGGCTCAGCGGTTCAGGCACCGAAGGGCAGCCGGAGACCGATGATCTGGGTGTTGAGGATGGGGAGTGCAGTGCAGGTCGCTGGGGTCGACATCTACGTGAACCACCCTGTGCTGCACCTGGGGGCGACCGACTGGGTTCCGCTCTCTCTTGCTCTGGCGGAGGCACCGGCAGCCAGCTGCGACACCCACGTAGCGGTGCGAGTCCGGCCGCAGACGGGACTCATCAAGGTGCGTCTCTTCGTGCAGCCACAACCTGAGGTCCCCGGCGGAGCCGACCCGACCTTCGACGCCGTCTTCGACGGCTCGCTGCTGCTGCCGGACGGCCGCCTCGCCATCGGCGACGTCGAGCAACTGACCCGCTTCGTACACCGAGTGGGAGACCGTGGCGAGTACCGAGTCCGGGTCGCAGTGGACTCCCCAGGCGCAAACGCCCGCGCCATCGACGTCACGATCGTTCGAAGCAGCACCTGACCTCGGACGACGGCCCGACCCAGCAAGATCGCGATCTACAGCTGGAGTACTAGGTGTATGAGGCCAGGACGTTGGTGACGGTCTGCCCGAGTGTTGCTGCGGGCGGTCGACCGCCGAGAGCGGTGTGGGGCTGGTGGTAGTTGTAGTGGATGTTCCAAACCGCCAGCGCCTGGGCTCGCTGTGTTTCGGAGGCCCAGGTGCGCGCATACAGGAACTCTTCTGCCAGAATCCGGTTGTACCGTTCCACTTTCCCGTTGTGCCGGGGCGTATACGGTCGGATCCGTTGGTGCCGTGAGCCGAGTAGGGCGCGGGTGAAGGCGTCGGCTCGGTAGCAGGCACCATTGTCGGTGACGAGCCGTTCGATGCGGGTGATGCCGTGTACGGCAAACCACGCCCTGGCTCGGTGTAGGAACGCGATCGCCGTCGAGGCTTTCTCATCCGGCAAGAGCTCGGTGTAGGCGAGGCGGGTGTGCCCGTCGATCGCGGAGTGCAGGTACACGTACCCTCCACGGCCGGTCTTCTTCTTGTTGCGGCTGACTGCCCGGGAGTGGTCGCTGTCTCGGCCGTGGGCTCGCCATCCGCCGCCGTCAGGTATCCGTCCGACCTTCTTCACGTCGATGTGCACCATGTGTCCCGGCCGGCGAGCGGTGATCGTGCATGGTTTCCGCGTGGTGTGGCCGGCTGCTGATCTCCGATAGCAGGCCACGTCCGGTATCAATCCGGGCCAGCCAGTCCGTCATGTACACCTGGCGGTGGACCGTGAGCCCCAAGTTCTTGCGGAACGCCTCCGTGGCCCATACCGGGGATTTCGATACGTTGAAGGCAGAACCTTTGGTGATCTTGCCTACGATGCTCTCAATCTGAAGAGATGTCCGCCAAGCCGATACGGCGCCCGGCCCGACGGCCGACTCGCTGAGCGCGGCCGTCGCCGTCAAATACTTGAGGTCTCCCCTGCCCGCCAGCTGGTCCAACGAGCGCAGGCCTGCGGCATACCCCGCAAAGGCGTTCAGGGCCATGCTCTTGTGAACGTCAGCCAAGAGCTTCCTGCTACCCAGCAGATCTTGGTCCTGTAGCCGGCTCACGGTCTGGAACGCCGGCCCCTCCTGCAACTGACGGAGAAGCAGGGACCGTGCGTGCCACCATGGGCGCATGAGCGATGAACGCCGGAGCCTACTCGCAGAGAAGACGCCCTTCCCCGACGATGTCGACCAAAGACTTCGCGCCCAACTCACGTTCCTTGTAGAGGTGGATCAGCTCAAGACCATCCTCCGTCAGTCGCCCCTCGCCGCGACGGACCGCCGCGAGAACGATGCAGAGCACTCATGGCACCTGGCGATGATGGTCGCGATCCTCGCCGAACACTCCGACCAGCCCATCGACGTAGGGCACACGATTCAGCTCGTCCTGCTGCACGATCTCGTGGAGATCTACGCTGGCGACACTCCCCTCTATGACAGTGCGGCAGGGCTCGACCAGCATGAGCGGGAAGTCGCCGCGGCCGACGAACTCTTCAACCTGCTTCCGGCGGACCAAGCCCAGCGCATGAGGGCCCTGTGGGACGAATTCGAGGAACGTCACACTCCCGAAGCAAAATTCGCCAAGGCCATGGACCGGCTGCAGCCACTTCTTCTCAACTGGATGGCACGCGGTGGTACGTGGCGCACCCCAGGCGTCACCGCCGACGATGTCCGAGCCCGCAAGGCAGTAATCGGGAAGGCGTCCTCCTCCCTATGGAAGGCCGGGCGACGCCTCATCGACGAGGGCGAGGCACGCGGCTGGTCGAGAAGCGCCGCACCCTAGGCGTGATGGGTGCGAGGTAGGGGCAGTTCGCCGTGACGGCCTGGACGTAGCCAGTGACGTCCACACTCACAGGGTCGGTGGTGCGGGATTCAACGAGGCGGAGCGCCCCGGCCGTAGACCGGAGCGCTCCGCCAGTACGCGTGAAGGTCACCGGGTCACGGCCTCACGCTGCCGAGGCGCCACGTCGCCGTCACCGTCGCCGCCGGTCGGCGAGCAGTCCCACTCGGCGACCACGACGCCGGTCTCCCGGTAGCGGGCGAGCGCAGCGGTGTCGAGGATGCCCACGGCGTCGGTGAACCACACCTTCGGCAGCGGCCCGAACATCTCCTCGTACGCGGACACCCACGCGATCCGGCCCACGCCCTTGCTCTCGCCGTGACCGATCAGGGCCCCAGCCTGTTCGGCGCAGAACGCCGGGTACTCGGGGAGTTCAGCATCCGGTGCCATTCGGCATCCACGGCGCCGGAGAACATCTCCGGCGCCGCCTGGCCCTCCTCGAACCGACGGTCGGTCACCTTGAAGAACCAGGCCAGCTCGAGCCGTTCCGGGGTCATCGTGCTGCTCATGTCGTGCTCCTCTCGACGTTCCGAGTGGTACGTGGGCCCAGCCGGGGTGGGTGTGTGACGTCCCGGCCCCGGCCGGGGCTTTGGCTTGACCACCCACTCCCGGGGATGGAGGGAGGACACGGTCGCGGACAGGGCGGAGTCCGGTTGCGGGGGACGGAGGTGCGACTCGCCGGCGAGAATCCGCGATGGGGCCACCGGCGGATCCAAGGAGAGTTGGCGCGGCTCGGGCGCCGGATCGCAGCCTCGACGGTGTGGGAGATTCTCCATGCAGCGGGCATCGACCCCGCGCCGCGTCGCTCCGGTCCGACCTGGCGTGAGTTCCTCACCGCCCAGGCCGAAGGCATCATCGCGGCGGACTTCTTCCACATCGACACCGCGCTCGGCAGGCGGCTCTATGCGCTGGCCTTCCTCGAGCACGGCACCAGGCGCCTGCACATCACCGGCGTCACCGCCCGTCCGACGCGGGAGTGGACGGTGCAGCAGGCGAGGAATTTCGCCGCCGACCTCGGGATACGCATGCAGTCCCTGTGGTTTCTGCTGCGCGATCGAGACGGCACGTACGGCGAGGCGTTCGACGCGGTCTTCGAGGCAGAGGAACTGGACGTGATCAAGAGTGCACCGCGGGTGCCTCGGATGAACGCCCATTGCGAGCGCGTCATCGGCAGCCTCCGCCGCGAGGTACTCGACCACATCCTCGTCATGGGAGAGGCGCATGCCCGGCAGGTACTTGCGGCCTACCAGAGGCACTACAACGAGTATCGGCCCCACCAGGCGCGCAACCAACTACCACCCGATGCCCAGAAACAGCCCACCTCGATAGACAGCGAAGGCCCCAAGCTGCTGCGCACCCGGATCCGCGGTGGCCTCATCAGCGAGTACAGATACGCCGCGTGACCTGCGGCGACGACTTTTCGAGCAGCACACGTACCGCACGAGAACTTGCGCTGGTGACCGATCAACACCGGCTCAGGGGTGGCGTTGACCAGCTCGGCGCCACCGCGCCGGGCTTTCCAGCTCCATAGGCGGCGGAGCGCGCGGGCGTGTAAGGCAGGGGCCTGGACGGTGCACTGCGGGCAGAGGATAGTCGGTCCGCCCGTCTGTGGTCGCAGTTCCACCGTCCAGATGCGCCGCGCTACGGTCTCGACAAAGGCTCCTGCAGGCCCATGGCCCGACTGTCGCCGGCACGCAGCTGACCCTCGGCCTTGCCAGCCGGGGCGAGAGGCCCCAGTCCTGGACCATTGCCACCGCGGTCGGCGAACACTTCTCGTAGGGTGAGCTCTTCAGGGGGCTACGCAACATGATCAACAAGGGGGGTGGGTCGACATGACCACCACAGCACCAAGCGGCAGCAGCACTGACGAAGGCGCGTTCGCACACGACTTCTGCCGCCTGCAGCTGCCGAAGCTGCTCACCAGCGCAGGAGTGAGCGCTTCAGACGCGCAGGGCATCACCACCGATGTGCTGCGTCGCGCGCGGATGCTGGCCGCGCTACCGGTGGCGTATTTCGATGTCCTGATCACGCCGTTCATCGAGGAAGTCTCTCAACATCGGCCGGTGTCCGCGCCGGCCTGGCTTCGCGCGGCCGTCGTGGTCGCGGTACGCAACAGCCGCTTGGAGGATTTCCACGCCCTGAACGGGCTGCTGCGTGCAGCCGACATCGCCGCCATCACCGAAGCAGCAACCCCTCCACTCGCGGTGCTCCTTGAGGAGTCCGGGCCACCGGTCCACGACAACGCCCTGACCGGATTCGACACGGCCTTCCCCCGAGCATGGGCGTGTCTGACCGCTCTGTCGGACTTGATGGAGTCGGACAAAGCCGGAGAAGCCTCCTACTCTGTGCCGACTGCGCCGCTGCCGCAGCTGCCGGGGCCTGACGAAAGGATCCAGGCCGAGCACAGCACCAGCATCAAGGCAGTGCGTGGTGTCCGGCCCGTCGTCGCCTCGGGCGTCGACCCGCGCTTCGATCAAGACCTTCTCAGGATGATGCAGCAGGTGAGGGAGGGAGCCGCCGAGGTTGTGCCGTTGTCCGCGCTCAGCCGGCTGTCGCGCAACAGTGCCAAGCAGTTGCGCGTGCTGGAATTCCTCCTGGCCCACCAGGTGACCGTGGTGACGACGAACTATCTTCTGGCACCGGGCACGGTGGGAGTCCGGGCCAGGCCGCTCGTCAAGCCGGACTCCTATGATCTCAGGCGCAGTTGGAAGAGCTTGCGAGGACTGGGTCCGACCCATACCCGATGGGTCAAGGCGCTGCGCAAACAACTTTGACGGTTCGTCCCTGCGCCGGGGCGCGTGCCGTTCGTCCCTGCGCCGGGATGCCTCCTGCGACATCGGATGCGCCTCGTCTACCTTCGCCGGTTCCGTCCGCTCTCGGCGCTCTCACGCTGAGAACCGACCACTCGATCCACACGAGGACCTTCGCCAGGAAGTGCAGCATGCGGCGGGCGCATGAGTGGGGGTGCCAGATCCGCACGCGATTCGCAGATCGCCGGCGAGGGGTACCGCGGTGGCCTGGTACTGGACCGGTGGCCGGTTACCAGGAGACCAAGGTCCGTCTTCTGCCCTGCCGGCCTTGGCCGCAGTCACGGCCCGCTGGAGGGCCTCCCGGGACGAAGCTGTCCGCAGGCTGTTGACCGAGTACGTCCGCGCTCAGGAAGACCGTGAGCTGGAGGACCGGCTGAGCCACATCTCGACGGTGCTGCGCTACTCGCCGCTGCCTCTTGGACGACGCACGCCCAGGGCTGGCCGACCGCTGCGGCTGCGCGCCCCGGCCGGTCTGCTGGAGCGGGCCCGCGTCCTCTCACTGCGGCTGCCTCGGCAGTGTGAGCGCAGCCACCGCGACTATCAGGCTGCTCACCGATGCGGTGATGACTGCGATCGCGGTGGCAACTGGTCGCTGAGGCTCTGGAGGACGACGTGGCCTGGCACTCGCCCGAGCGGTTCAACCTCAGAAACCAGGGCTACCGGACCCTCCGACGATCACGCCAGAGGACCTCTGCCCGTATCTGCGTGGCTGGAGCCCGTACGAGCCTAAACGGGCATGGCAGAGGGGTGTGTTTGAAGGATCGTGTAAGAAGTCGTTGTCGTACCGATCAAGGAGCTTGTCGATCGAACGGAAGTCTCGTTCGGGTGATCGCGGTCGGTGCCGGGCGTGGTTGAGGTCCCCGAACAGCCGTCTCGACCACGCCGTCACATCGCTTAGGTGCTCCCGGTGCCCGACTACTCGGGCCGGTTCGTTGCCGTGGCGCTGGCACAGACGGGGTGGGTGCGGGCGGCATAGGAGCGAGCGGCCACGACGAGGCCGAGGCCCAGACCACCGAATGCCAGGCCGCCGAACTCGACCATCCAGGTGATTCCCCAGCTGGTGGTGAACGGCGGGGACGGCTTGATCTCGGGCAGCACGCCGATGGCCATGAGCGGGGCCATGACGATGAGGACGGCTCCGTACATTGTCAGGGGGATGCCAGTCAGCCAGGCCGGGATCAGTGGCAGCAGGCGCGGGACCCGTCGTCCGGACAGGAACAGCGTCCAGCGGGGGAACACCTGCCCCCACGCGTACAGCAGCCCCAGCAACAGGAAGACCCCGACCATCGCGGCCAGCACAGTCACGTCAATCCCCACCGAAGCGGCTGCCTTCGACGGCCCCGACGCGCCGACGCTCGTCGTTCTCTGCCAGTCATCGCCCGCGACGCCGAGCGCGTTGCCGCCCAGCGTCCAGATGGTCTTGGCTCCCGCCCACGGCAGAAGTCCGCACATGAGCAGGTACACCGCGACGCGGGTCCGCCTCGGGGCTCGGGAGGCGGCTGGGTGGGCAAGCGGGCCGTCGCTGGCTCCAGCGTGCGGCCTCCCGCATCGCGGGCAGTCGCCGCGCAGCCGTCGGCGGTACGACAAGCCGACGAGGAGCAAAAGCGCGGCGCCGACCGTGTTCAACAGCACCTGAGCCAAACCGGTGGCGCTCTGGATCCCCGAGAGCGTCACCAGCGTCACGAAGTAGAGCGGCAGGCCATTCGTCCCCACGACGAACACCGGGATTGTCACGATCAGCGCCGTCGCCACCCCAGCCCGGCCAGGCCAGGCAAGTGTTCGGGTGCTGGCCAGGCAAGCCCCGCCTGCCAGGACGGCGAGAGTCGCCAGGAGAAGCTGGACCGCTGGCGCGTACGAGGCGTGCTCCTTCCATGGCACGGTGATGCCCACTGCCGCCCACGTGACCTCGACGGCGGCATACAACAAACCCCACAATGCAGCAGCCATGGGCACCCACACGGGCCACCGCCGCCGCCACAACAACCGCGCCTCGCTCGCGGCCGGTTGCCGGGGAGCACCGCCTATCGCCGAGTCCGCAGGAACAGCCACCGTGACCTCCGTAATCTCCCGATTGCCGAGGCTCCAAGGTTCACCGTCACCCGCGCCGATCACATCAATCCCCGGGATCATCCGGCATCCCCCTCTCGGGGTATGCCGGATCGTGAGCGTTAGTCCGGAAGGATCACGGTGGGGTGCCTGACCAGGGTAAGAAGCCTTTGTCGCGCCGGCTAAGGGGCTTGTCGATCGAACGGGAGTCCCGATTGGGTGGTCGCGGTGTGCTCGGCGCATGCGAGCAGGGCCTCCTGAACAGCTCGTTGGTGTCGAATCACCGAGTAACATCAGGAGGCGCTGGTGCCGCAGTGTTCCGTGTCGCCCGCCGGGCAGTCCAGTTCCGTCAGGCGGCGGTGAACTCGTGGGGGTGGCCTCCGCGCCATTCCACCCACTGGGGGTCGTCCAGGATGCTCTCGGGGTCGGCGATGCCGGCGCCTTCGAGGAACACGACCAGGTCGTGGTCGTTGTAGGCGGTGCCGAGGATCTCGTCCCGGCCGTGGATATGCACGGTGACTCTCCGACCGCCCCTGCAAGAAGGCCGGTGGACGACGATCGGCGCATCGGTCACGCCCCCAGCCTGCCCCCGGAAGGATCGTGGGCGCGAGTCAGCCGGGGCAGTCAGGGAGTGCCGCCGGTCCAGTCGAAGCGGGCCGGGGCGCCGGGGCGCGGGTCGTGCATCACCCGGCCGCCGGCGCCGAACTGCTTCAGCTCGGTCTGGAGGGCGACGCTGGTGTCGATCTCGTCCTGGGTCCAGCCGGTGATGTCGAGCAGCAGGCCGGCCAGCTTCGTTGTGCACCGCCGGAGCCAAGCAGCGCCTGCGACCTTCAGCCAGGGACAGCCGGCCGAACAAGGGTCACGGCCGAGGACGTGACGACTCGTGCGCCCGCTCGGCAGCCTGGACGCTCGCGTCCAGCGCCGGGACGGGCTGCGGTCCGGAGTCCGCGCGGTGATGTGCACCGTGCCGCTCTCCACGAACACACGCTCCACCAGCACCGCCTTCAGGTGCGGAAACACGATGTCCAAGAGTTCGTCACGCTTAGGTGACGATGCCAGGTAGATGACGCTGCGTCACGCTCCACAAGAATCTTGCCTGAACCTTGAATCGCCCCACCCCCTGCTCGGTGATGGGTCGGAGTTGCTCGCTGAAATTCCCCACCCTCCTGGTGCTGACCGGGCGGGTACGCCGCGCACGAGCAGGGCCCTCAAGGAGGTCATCGTCAACCCCGGACACTAGCGAGCCGCTGCCGACATGCCACCCCTGCGTCGGCGCCGCCAGTACGCCGCTGTCAGCACCACCAGCAGCGGCCCCCACAGCACCAGCGGCGTGTAGCAGGAGTAGAACCACACGCTCGCGAGCCCGGTGCCCTGCCCGGGCGCGTCGGGCGGGAGTTCGTCGCCGCGGATGGTCTTCCCCATGACCGTCGTGATGGGGGTCAACAGCGAGAACAGCAGGGTCAGCACCGTCGCACCCACCGCTGCGGGCGCGACCGCGAGCCGCACCGGCACACGGCGGCCACGCAGCCCGGGCAGCCACCCCGGGAACACCTCGCCCCACCGCGCGACCAGCCCGATCGCCGTGAACGCCAGCAGTTCGGACACCACCGACAGCATCGGGACGTACAACCGCTCGCCCACGCTCAACCCGCTGTCGAACGCCGCCGGCAACCGCCAGATGCTGGACGGCAGCACGACCAGCGGAACCGCGTACGCGAGCCGCCGCGTCCACACCGAGACCCCGGGCACCGGCTCGTGCGCGGCCTGCCACGCAGTGCGGAGCCGTCCGACACCCATCGGCGCACCCATGACGCTGCGGGACATATGTGCCTCCTCGATCCGACGGGCCCGACGGCCCGTTCGGCATCGAAGATCGCAGCTTGCCCACCGCAGGCGGATCGCTCTGCGGACGTAATTCTCCTCTGTCTCCAGGTGGAGCCCGCCGACCCTCTCAGGGCTTACGGGTGTTCGTACGCGTCCGCCTGAAGTATGGCGACCGGCCCGGCCGTGGTCCTCCGCGGTCGTCGGCCGGTATGCCTCCGGTGGCGCGTCCACACGCACCTACCTGGGTCGACCGACCGTACGTCCGTTGCTCCGTCAACCAAGTGGGGAACGTCAGCATGCGCGGGGAATTTCACGGCTCTATCCTCAGTTCCGTGAATCCCCAGGTCAGCAGCAGGAACGCGGGATCGTTTCGGCAGCGTACTTCCTGCCGTGGCGAGCAAGGCGGTTGAGGATGTGCTCTTTCCCGGGATCGATGTGCGGGTGGAGGGGGTGTACGACTCCTCCGGCACCCTGGTGGTGGAGGCGGTGTCGACGGCCCGTCCAGGCCGGTGCCCGAACTGCCGCAAGCAGGCCCGCCGCGTACACAGCACGTATCAACGCACCCTGGATGAGCGGCCGTTGGGCTCACGCCGGGTCATCGTCCGGCTGCGGGTGCGCCGGTACTTCTGCGACCGGAAGAGTTGTTCCCGTACGACGTTCGTCGAGCAGGTGCCGGGTCTGTCCACGCGCTACCGCCGTTCCAGTACCGGGCTTGCGGGCTGGCTGCGGTCGATCGCGATCGAGCTCGGGGGCCGTCCCGCCGCACGGCTGTGCCGCCGATTGCGGCTGACCGCGGGCCGAACCCGGCTGCTCAGGCTGCTGACGGCGCCGGCGGTGCCGGACCGTGCCCCGCGGGTGCTGGGGGTGGACGAGTTCGCCTTCCGCAAGGGCTGCACCTATGGCACCGTGCTGGTCGACGTCGAGGCCGCCCGGGTCGTGGACGTACTGCCCGACCGCACCTCCGAGACGTTCGCGGCCTGGCTCACCGACCACCCCGGAGCAGAGATCATCTGCCGGGACCGAGCCACTGCCTACACCAAGGCGGTCAAGGAAGCCGCCCCCAATGCCCTCGAAGTCGCGGATCGCTGCCACCTGCTGCAGAACCTGTCCGCCGCAGTGGAGAAGACCTGCCACCAGCACCGCAACTGCCTGCGCAAACATGCCGAGGAGGAGACGGTGACCGAGGTGCCGGAGGCGGCCCCGATGCTGTTACCGCCCGCGGAACTGCCCCGCACCCAGATCATCGAACGCACCCGCCACCGCTACGAGGACATCCACCGCCTGCTGGAGAAACGCTGGACGATCAGCGCCATCGCCCGCCGGCTGAACCTCGACCGCAAGACCGTCCGCCGCTTTCGTGACACCGACCTCGACGAGCTGCTGGCCTCCGCCCGCGACCGCCGCCCCAACGGCGTCCTGGAGCCCTTCAAGGCATACCTCAACGCCCGCTTCACCGAGGCGCAAGGCCAGGTCAGCGGCACCCGGCTGTTCCTGGAGATCCAGGCTCGCGGCTATCGTGGCAGCCGCCAGGTCGTCCGCAAACACCTCGCCGCCCTCCGCGCGGGCACCGCCGAACCCATCCGGGCTGACATTCCGAGCCCTCGAAGAATCACCTCGTGGATCATGCGGCCCCGTGAGACGCTCACCGAGAGCCAGGACGAGCGACTCCTTCAAGTCCGGCTCGCCTGCCCGGACATCACCCGGGCCTGCGACCTCGCCCGCGCCTTCGCCTTCGCCGGCATGGTCCGTCACCAGCGTGGCTACCTCCTGCTGGAGTGGATCCGGCAGGCCGAACAGGACGCGCCGAAGCCCATGAAGGGCTTCGCCGGCTTCCTCCGCCAGGACCTCGGCGCCGTCACCGCCGGACTCACCCTGCCCTGGGCCTCCGGGGTCGTCGAAGGGCACGTAAACAGGGTGAAAACGCTCAAGAGGGCTATGTATGGCCGAGCCTCGTTCGAACTCCTCCGGGCCCGGATCCTCACCCAGCCATGAGCATCACGGAACTGCGGACAGAGCCAAATTCAGGGCTCTGTCTGGAGTCGTCGGAGGGGCTGGGTGCTCACGGTGGAGGAAGTCCTGGACGCGCATGCGCTGCGTCGCCAGGGTTGGTCGATTTCGGCGATCGCCCGGCATCTGGGCCGTGACCGGAAGACGATCCGCGCCTACCTGAGCGGTGAGCGGGCCCCGCACCAGCGCCATCAGCCGCCGGAGGCGTTCGTACACACCCCCGACATCCGCGAGCCGCCGGTGCCCCGGCGGGCAGCAGCGCGGACAGCCCTTCCGCCGCCGCCGCGGGATTCGCTGTAACGCGCGGTTTCAAGCCCGCCGGTCAGAAATCCCGGCGGGCAGACCTCGACAGTGGCGCGCCTGTCAGTAGTAGGTGTTCGGGCTGCTGTAGACAGCGCCGGTTGCGTGGTCGGTCAGCGTGACGTGGCAGGTGCCCTGCGCGTCCATGTGCCAGAAGTACGAGTACCAGCCCGTCGACGGGTAGAAGGTACCGGAGTCGGGATCCACCCAGCCGTTGTCACAGACCAGCGTGAAGTCCATGGGGTGACCGACCAGCGAGCTGCCGCCGGGGAAGTACGCCTGACCGTTGTAGCCGCCGCTTCCACCCTGGGCGCAGACCTTCACCGCAGAGTCGCTGCTCCAGCGGCAGGTGGTGCTGGCGGCGTGGGCCGGCGCAGTGACAGCCAACCCCATACCTGCAGCTATGCCAAGGGTGGCGGCTGCGGACGCGATGCGCCGCTTGATGCTCATGTGATCTCCTCCGGTCTCGCGCAGGTGGTCTGCGCGGTGGTCAACTTAAAAGGTGGGACCAACAGTTCACTAACAGCGGGGCATTGCACGAGAACCAGCGACATGGCGGTTGCCCACACCGCGTCGCTCGCCAGCGGCATCCCCAGACCCGGCGAGCACCAACGCCCTCGACACTCAGCGCCCATGGGCTGCGCGGTCCTCGACTTCACGACATCCCGGCGTTGGGTACACCCAAGCCTGGACCGCGGTGGCAGCGGCGCTCAACGCCAGGACCAGGCGGTTACGACAACCGCAAACCGACTGATCGGTGCACAGTCGAACGATCCGCCGCGTCGTCCATAAGATCGTTCACGCAACTGCGGTCAGAACCAATTTCACGAGTTCTCATCAGTGCGCGCCCTGGCCCTCGTCATCCCGCCGGGTGGCGCGGCGACTTCGGGAGCCGTCCCGCCGGGCGGGCCCTGCGAGTCCGGCCGCGTCTGGGGCGCGGGCGGGTCAGGTCCGTCGGCGGAACAGGCCGCGGAGCTTGCCCGGCTCCTGGTCGCGGTCGTCCTCTGGTTCCGGCGGTGCGGCGGCGGGCTGGCGGGCAGCTTCGGCGGCGGCCTCCTGCCGGGCGGCGGCGACGTCGTCGGCGTGGCAGCTCCCGCACGCGGACAGGTCGCCAGCCTTCCATGCGCCGCCGCGCACCGTGGTCTCCTCCCATCGTTCGTCGGTGAACTTCGCCCCACACCGTGCGCACACCGGCCGCCGCGCTTCCCGCTCCGCGACCTGGCGCCGCTCCTCTTCCGCGTCGGCCTGCGCGGCCTGGCGGCGGAACAGGGTGTCGCCGTCGGGGTTGTCGAGTGCGGCCGTCAGCGTCTGCTCGCCCGTCCGTCCCAACCGTCGCCACACCGTCGCGTCCGCGCCGTGCTCCTGGAGCTGCTCCAGGGTGGTGACGAGGACGGGCACGGCCTGGCCGTAGTCGAGGGCAGTAATGCCCCGGCGGAAGGTGTCGTACCGGCGCGGCGCCCAGTAGCGGCGGTCGGCTCTCTCCAGCACGGCGACCGTGTTGGCGACCTTCGCGGCTGTGGTGTCCGCGAACACGAACGCCACCGGCGGAACGGAAGGCCCTCCCGGCCGGTCGGCGGGTAGATCCGGCGCCACAGCCTCTTCTCGTGGCTGATGTGCTCAATCGCGTCCGGCCGGGAGCGGGCCAGGTACACCGGTGCTTGTCCGCCTCCGGCGGCAGCAGCCGGCCCCACTCCCAGTACCGGCGCAGCTTGTGCACGAGCTCGTGGGCGTGCTCGGTGCGGCGATCGATCTCCAGCAGCAGGACCGGCACTCCGGCCTCCGGCGCCCGCACCACCAGGTCGGCCCGCTGGACGTATCCGTTGCCGCGACCTCCGTGGTGGAGCCGAGTCGATGGCCGATCCCAGCGCGGTGGAGTTCGGCGGCCGTCGAGGTGACCGCCGCGGCGTGGTCGTCGTAGCCGTTGCCGAACAACTCCCCGGTGTCCGGGTCGTACTCCTGCTTGCGCAGCACCGAGACCCGTATGCCCTTCGGCTCCAGTAGCTGCTTCGCCTCGCGGTGTCCTCGGGCGGTGAGAACCCATACCTGTCGCTGGTCGCCCTGGACCGATTCGATCCTCACCAGGTGGTGGTCCTCCAGATCCAGGAGGTTGTCCCGTGTGAGCTTGTCGTGCTGGTTGTCCGGTCGGTCAGCTTCCACAACTGATCGGGCGTAGCCCTCTGAAAGATCCCCAGCGCTTGCAGCAGTTCCCTGCGTCGAGGTTCGGTCGAAGTCCTCCTGTGCTTGGGACTCCTTTGGACATGAGGGTTGTCGGACCTGCGGCGACCCCCTGTCCGCCGGGTTTGACCCGGGAAAACGCCCGGTCCTTGGTGACGGGGCGCGGAGGGGGTGATGGAGGGGGCTACGGAGGGGGCCTTCCGGGCCTGGACAAGGGGCTGCTCAGGCTCGCCGTTGGTGCTCGCCACAGGGTGCTCCTGAGTGCTGGGCGGGCCTATCCCGCCGTGCACCTTCTACAGGTTCGGTTTTCGGCTCTCGTGTGACGCCGATCTTGGAAAACCCCTCCGTCGTGACCGCATCGTGATCAACCGGCAGGGGAGAGATTTCTCCCCTGGTCGGCGGCGAGCCCTGTCCACAGGGCAACTCCCCCAGCATCAGCTCCGAAGCCGCCGCGATCAGCCAGGCCACCGTTCCCTTCGGCAGCTGCGAAGAGCCGAGCAACGTCCAGGCGGGCGGCGGCGCTTGTCCTTTCCGGTGGCAGTGCGGAGGATGTGATCACTTCCGCACGGACGCGTCCTATCTGCCGGAACTGGGGATGCCTCACGTCCGGCAACCCTCCCCCAACCTTCGACTGGAGCGACCATGACCGCGTAGACCGCGGGAATCGTGCAGGCCCGGCACACGGACACCGCCCGCCGCCGAGAACGCGTACTCAAGGCGCTGGACGCCGCGGTCCAGGCGCAGGACGACATCAGCGTGTCCGGCAACGCCCGGCGAGCAGGTGTCGACCGCACCTTCCTCTATCGCCATCCCGACCTCCTCAGCATGATCCAGACCCAAGCGGCGGAGCCGCATCCTCCCGGCCCGGAGACGTTGAGCCGCCCCTCGCTGATGGCCGACCTCGCCAACGCGCAGGATCGAAACACCCGCTTGGCGGAGGAGAACCGTCTGCTGCGTGAACGGCTGTCCGTAGTCCTCGGCGAGGAAATCTGGCGCGAGGCCGGACTGGGCGATGCGACGGCGAACACCGACCAACTGCAGTCTCACATCACCGAGTTGGAGCAAGAGGCGGCCGAACTGCGACGAC
Organism: Streptomyces sp. NPDC002676; assembly: GCF_053592455.1. NCBI lineage: Bacteria > Bacillati > Actinomycetota > Actinomycetes > Kitasatosporales > Streptomycetaceae > Streptomyces > Streptomyces sp. NPDC002676. The sequence continues at coordinate 45,857 of NZ_JBSFVT010000032.1, forward strand.
GGCTCGAGGAGTGCAAGGGAGACCTCGGCGCGACCCGATCCGTCAACCGTGAGTACACGGCTCGACTCAACGGACCACTCACGTCTTCGAGTTGATGCGGCAGACATGGAGGGCGATGCCGGACGGCGTCGCCCTCCACGGTGGGTCTGCCGCGCACTCTTCCTCAGACGTCGTCTCCGGCCGTGCTGGAGGAGAGAAGCTGGCAGCTGTCGAAGTTCATGCACCCGCAGGCGAGGCAGTCGGCCACGGCATTCCGCAGAGCCTGCGTCTCCTGGATGAACTGATCCAGCTCCGGGATCTTCCGCTCGGCGAGCGCTCGCCATTGCCGGGTGGCGCCCCGGTCTGGAGCGGTGTCCAGCAACTGGCCGATTTCGGCCAGCGTGAACTTGGCTCGCTGCGCCATTTTGATCAGCGCGATCCGCCGCACCGTACTTGCTGGATAGACGCGCCGGCCTCCGACTCGCCGGGCGGACGGGAGCAAGCCGATGCTCTCGTAGTAACGCAAGGCCGAGGGTCGTATCCCTACCTGCCGCGCGAGGTCCCCGATGCCCAGCTCCCGCACTGAACCCCCTTGACTTCAAGCGAGCTTGAACCATCAGTCTGACCACGTGACTCTTCCAACCACAACTCGTCTGCTGCCGCGGACCTATCAACCGCTGTTCTCCCACCTCGAGTTCCGGCGGCTCCTGCCGGCACTGGTGGCCTCAGACATCGGTGACGGAATGAGCATGGTCGCCGTTGCTTGGCTGGCCGTTCTGATTGCCCCGCCCGGTCAGTCCGGCCTGGTCGTCGGAGCTGCCGTTGCCGCGTATGCCCTTCCCGGAGCTGTCGGCGCGCTGGTCTTCGGCCGTTGGCTGCGTCGCCTGCCTGCCCAGCGCCTGCTGGCCGCCGACGGGTGGCTGCGCGCTTCACTGCTCGGTTGTGTTTCCTTGGCCTGGGCCGCGGGAGTGTTGCACCCGGTTCTGTACGTCGTCCTGCTGGCGGGTTCATCGGTCCTGCATGCATGGGGAAGCGCGGGAAAATACTCCTTGCTCGCCCAGATGCTGCCGCCCGACCAACGGCTGGCCGCGAACGCTCTGGTGAGTGCCAGCGCATCGGCGTCTGTCGTCATCGGTCCCGCACTTGCCGGATTCCTGGCGACAGCCATCAGCCCGGCCTGGATCATCGGCCTCGACGCCGTGTCGTTCGGCGTCCTTGCCCTCCAGGCCGGGCGACTGGGCAGCACGGCCAAAGCCGTGACAACGGCTGGGCCGATCGACACCGGCCGATCGGCCGCCGGCCGGCACCTGTTGCGCCGACAGCCCGAACTTCTCGGCGTTCTCGCACTCACGTGGTTCTTCAATTTCCTCTACGGACCCGTCGAGGTCGCGTTGCCCCTGCATGTCACCGATGATCTTCACTCGGGTGCGGGTCTTCTCGGTCTGTACTGGACCCTGTTCGGGGTGGGTGCCGTTGTCGGCGGCCTGGCTGCAGGCGCCTTGCGCAAGCTCCCGCTCTGGCCGGTGACTCTGGGCATCGTGGCAGGCTGGGGCCTGATGCTCCTACCCTTCGGACTGGGCGGGCCTGTCACCGTATCCCTCGCCTGCTTCGCTGTGGGCGGCGTGATCTACGGACCCTTCACAGCACTGTCTTTCACGCTCTTCCAGGACCGCACGCCGACGACCTGGCTGACCACGGTCCTGGCCGCTCGAGGTGCCGCTCTTCTCACCGCCTCACCAGTGGGCACCGCGCTCGGCGGCCCCCTCGTCGCAGCCATGGGGCCCCGGCAGGTGCTCGCTGCTTCGGGAGGCGCGACGCTCGCGCTTGCCGTCGTCGCCGTCGTGGTGAGACTCTGGGCAAGCACCGGGCGGATTCGAGAGTCCTGCGGTCTCCTCCTGTGCGGACTGGGAGCAGCTCGGCAACGCCGACCCTGGCGCCGGCCCGCAGCAGTTGACGCATCCCCGTCCGCAGATCGGGGAGGAAGCCGCGCAGTGCGGTGATCACCGCCAGCAGCGCAAGCAGATCGTTCGTCACGGGACCTCTGTCCTTCCTGCTAACACAGCATCAACTCGCCTGTCCTGAAAGGCGGATATCGCTGGAGGGCGCATCGGTGAGCCCTCGGACGCAGCATTACGGACCAGGGCACCCAAACGCGCAGGACCAGCCCGATCAATTTCTGACACAATGTGATCAGCCCATCACGCGCAGCCGAGACTCATGCCCCAAGTTACCGGCCAGTCACCGGCAGTGACCTGGACGCACGCCCCTCCCATGCCCTCGAAGCGAACCGAGCCGATCCGCCCCAACCACCGCTCTGCCGCCCGGACTTGTGGCCGACATCCCAACGGATGAAACGTTTCATCCACTGAACGGGGTGGGGCGATGAACCGCAGCGCCGGCGGGGCGGAAAGCCTGACGACGTGCGTCGGGGCACCGGACTTCCTCGGTGTAGTCGATACCGAGCTCACGGGGTGCCGCCAGCGCGGAGCTCCCGCTCAGCCGCCGTGAGCCGGCGGCCCGCAGCGAGCCGGCCGCCCAGGAGTCGAACGGTCACGGCAGCGCGGGCTCGCCGGCTACCGCGAACTCGCCGGCGAGAAGAAGTGGCCGCCGCTGCTGTGGTCGTTCCAGACCGGCTACCACCTCTGCGAGGACGCCGACGAGCTGGAGGAATGGGAGCGGCACTGGGCCGAGGTGAAGGCCACGGAGATCGGCGGCGTGATCGAGGGGATCCTGGCACCGCACGCACGGCTCTTCCTCAAGAGCCGCTGGATCAGCTACGTCGAGGCCCAGATGAACGCCATCCAGAGTTCGCTCGACATGATCGCCCACCCGCAGAAGCAGTGACCCGAAGCGGTGACTTGCACCTCAGCGAAGGAGACCGGGGCCGGTCCCGCCTGTCCGCACACACTCCCCGGGGCCGGCCCCTCCCCCGCCATGCGTGAACGCCGCTATCCCTCGGACATGACGGATGCCGAATGGGCTCTCATCGAGCCTCTTCTCCCGGTTCCCGCATGTCGGACCTCGTCGGGCGGCCGCCCGGAGAAGTGGCCCCGTCGGGAGATCGTCGACGGCATCCGCTACCTCGTCGACAACGGGATCAAGTGGCGCAGCATGCCCGCCGACTACCCGCCCTGGCGCACGGTCTACGGGTTCGCCCGCAGATAGGCCGCCGCCGGGGTCCTCGGTGTCATCCGTGACCAGCTGCGCCGCCGCATCCGCCTCGCCGCGGGCAAGACGCCCCAGACCGCCTCGGTGATCGTGGACTCGCAGTCCGTCAAGGCGTCCGAGACCGTCAGCAGGCGACTCGGGGGTGGGACGGCGGGAAGCTGATCAATGGCAGGAAGCGGCACATGATCTGTGACCATCGCAGTCTCGTCCTGCTGGTCATGGTCACTCCCGCCGATGCCCAGGACTCCCTGGTGGCACGGGAGTTGCTGTTCCGCCTGGCCCTGCTGCACCCGGAGATCGCCATCGTCTGGGCCGACTCCGCCTACGCCAAGACGGGCTGGTGGAGTGGGCGAAGAAGTACCTCGACATCACATCAAGACGGTGCGCCGCCCGCCGGAGGCCAAGGGCTTCGTCGTGCTCCCGCGCAGGTGGGCCTTGGACGGGGCTGGTCATGGATCATGAGGGCCCGCCGGCACTGCCGCGACCACGGACGCCTGCCCGAGATGAGCGAGTCGCTGATCACGTGGGCCGCCATCACGCTGATGACCCGCC